>NZ_JAHEWN010000019.1 GCF_018598555.1 Curtobacterium aurantiacum | reverse complement strand
CCGCTCGCGTGTCGGATCAGCTGGCGATCAGTGGAAGCTGTCGCCGCACGCGCAGCTGCCCTGCGCGTTCGGGTTGTCGATCGTGAAGCCCTGCTTCTGGATCGTGTCCTCGAAGTCGATCGTCGCACCGTCGAGGTACGGGACGCTCATCTTGTCGACGACGACCTCGACCCCGTCGAACTCGGCGGTGACGTCACCGTCGAGCATGCGCTCGTCGAAGTACAGCTGGTAGATCAGGCCCGAGCAGCCACCGGGCTGGACGGCGAGGCGCAGGCGCAGGTCGTCGCGGCCCTCCTGCTCGAGCAGGCTCGCCACCTTGCCGGCAGCGGCGTCGCTCAGGAGGACGCCGTGCGACGGGGTTCCGGTCGCCGGTGCTTCGGTGATGGTGTCGCTCATCGCGCGTCTCCCTCCGGGCGGTGCTGGTCACCGCGCCTGGCGTCGATTGTAAGCACCCTCAGCTGCGCGTCGCGAGCCTGGCGAGCAGGATCGTCTCGGACGCGATGGCACGGTGCAGGACACCGAGGTGCTGCGACTCGTTCGGGCTGTGCGCCCGGGTGTCCGGGTCCTCGACGCCGGTGACCAGGATCTGCGCCTCCGGGAACTCCGCGGCGAGGTCCGACACGAACGGGATCGACCCGCCGATGCCCTGCTCGACCGCCTCGGCGCCCCAGCCCTCACGCATCGCCGTGCGGGCCTCCTGGACGGCCCAGCCTGCGGTGTCGACGAGGAAGCCGTCGCCGCTGTCCGGCTCGGTGATCTCCATCCGCGCACCGAACGGGACGTGCTCGCGCAGGTGCCGTTCGACGGCCGCGGAGGCCTCGCGCGCGTCCTGTCCGGGGGCGACGCGGACGGACACGCGTGCGGAGACCGTGGGCAGCAAGGTGTTGGACGCGTTCGCGACACTCGGCACGTCCATGCCCGTCACCGTGATCGACGGCTGGAACCACATGCGCGACAGGACGGCGCCGGTACCGATCGGGCGCACTCCGGGGACCAGGGCGGCATCGGCGGCGAGCTCCTCGTCCGTGCGCGAGGGGACGTCGGCCTCGTACGAGGTCAGCCCGTCGACCGCGACCGACCCGTCGGCGTCGTGCAGCGAGGCGAGCAGCTTGACCATCGGGATCATCGCGTCCGGGGCCGCTCCCCCGAACATGCCGCTGTGACTGGCGTGCTCGAGCGTGGTCAGCGTGAGCTTGAAGGTGACGTTGCCGCGCAGCGAGACCGTGATCGACGGCACCTCGGTCGACCAGTTGTCGCTGTCCGCCACGACGATGACGTCGGCGGCGAGGTGCTCCTTCTGCTCGCGCAGGAACGTGCGGAACGAGCGGGAGCCGAACTCCTCCTCGCCCTCGACGAAGAGCACGATCCCAAGGTCGAGGTCGTCACCGAACTGGGCGTGCACGGCACGGAGCGACGCGATGTGCGTCATCACACCGGCCTTGTCGTCCGAGGCGCCGCGACCGTACAGGCGGTCACCGCGGAGCGTCGGCTCGAACGGCGGCGTCTCCCACAGGGCCTCGTCGCCCTGCGGCTGCACGTCGTGGTGCGCGTAGAGCATCACGGTCGGCTTCCCGTTCCGAGCCGGACGGACCGCGAGGACGGCCGGCTGACCGAGCTCGGACTCGGCGTCCGCCTCGGCGACGTCCGCGGTCGCCCCGGACACCGCCGAGCGCACGATGCGCACGTCGTCCGCCCCGAAGACCCCCGTGGACCGTGCGAGGTCGGCGACCGCCTCGGCACTCGCGCGCACGTTCGCCGGGTCGAAGGCCGACCAGGACACCGACGGCAGGCGCACCAGCGCGGACAGGTCGGCGATCGTCGTGGGCAGCGCCCCCTGCACGTGTTCGCGCAGGGCGTCGAGGAGCGCGGGGTCGGTCGCGGGGCTGTGCTGTTCGGTGTCGGTCATGCCCGGTAATCTAGAGGAGATCCCGCACGCACACCGCCGTTAGGAACGCACCGTGGCGAAGGCAGCCCCCAAGACCAACACGACCGTGAACCCGACCGAGGCCGAGCTCCTCGAGCAGGGCAAGGGCCGCCCCACGCCGTCCCGCCGCGAGCGAGAGGCAGCGAACCGCCGCCCCCTCGTCGGCAACACGCCGGTCGACAAGAAGGCCGCCCGCGCCCGTCTCAACTCGGAGCGCGAGCGCGCCCGGGTCGGCATGGCCAACGGCGAAGAGCGCTACCTGCCCGCGAAGGACCGCGGTGAGCAGCGACGCTTCGTCCGCGACTGGATCGACGCCCGCTGGAACGTCGGCGAGGTCATGATGCCCGTGCTCGTGCTGTTCCTGATCGTCGGGTTCGCGGCCGCGCAAACCGTCGTGGCGTCCTACTCGCTCCTGCTGGTGTGGGCGTTCGTGGCGCTGTTCATCATCGACTGCGTGGTGCTCTGGCTGTCGCTCCGCCGCAAGCTCACCACCAAGTTCGGCGAGTTCCAGCGCGGCACGTTCCTCTACATCCTCACGCGGGCGTGGCAGCTGCGCTTCCTGCGGCTGCCGAAGCCCCAGGTCCGGCGCGGGCAGTACCCCACGCTCTAGGCACACGCACACGACGAAGCGCCGCCCGGCCTGCCGGGCGGCGCTTCGTCGTTCCCACTCCCCACTCCCCCGCTCGTGCTTCGTGAGCAGGAATGGTCGGGTGGGCGCGGCGCACCCGACCACCGCTGCTCACGAAGCGGCCGTGGGCGCGCCCCCCACGACGGACGGGAGGCCCGTGGCGGTGTCGCCACGGGCCTCCCGTCCGTCGTGTGGTCGCGTCTACCGCGCAGCGCGACGCAGCCGACGACGCCGCAGGCGGTTGATGCGGGCGGCCCAGGTCGGTCCCTCGTAGAGGAAGGCGGTGTAGCCCTGCACGAGCGTGGCTCCGGCCTCGATGCGGTCCTGCACGTCCTGCTCCGTGGTCACCCCGCCGACGGCGATGACGCAGAAGTCCGCCGGCACGACGGAGCGGACGCGGCGCAGCACCTCGAGCGAGCGGGCGGCGACGGGCGCACCGGAGAGGCCCCCGGCACCCATCGCCTCGACGTCGGACGGGTCGGTGGTCAGGCCCTCGCGGGAGATCGTCGTGTTGTTCGCGATCACGCCGGACAGCCCGAGCTCGACCGCGAGGCCCGCGATCGCGTCGATCTGCTCGTCGGTCAGGTCCGGCGCGATCTTGACGAGCACCGGAGTTCGTCCGGCGGCATCGCGGACGGCGGACAGCAGCGGCCGGAGCTGGTCGAGTTCCTGCAGTCCGCGCAGCCCGGGCGTGTTCGGCGAGCTGACGTTGACCGCCAGGTAGTCGGCGAACGTCGCGAGGCGTCGCGTGGACTCGAGGTAGTCGTCGATGGCGTCTTCGACCGCGACGACCCGGCTCTTGCCGATGTTCACGCCGATGACGGGTCGACCCGGGTTGCGGCGGGCACGCTCGAGACGCCGCGCGGCCGCTGCGGCCCCGTGGTTGTTGAAGCCCATCCGGTTGATCAGGGCGCGGTCGCCGATCAGTCGGAACAGGCGCGGACGCTCGTTGCCGGGCTGCGGCTTGGCGGTGATGGTGCCGACCTCGACGTGGCCGAAACCGAGCAGGCCGAGACCGGCGATGCCGCGGGCGTCCTTGTCGAACCCGGCCGCGAGGCCGAAACGCGACGGGAAGTGGATGCCCATCGTGGTGACGCCGTCGGCCGCCGGGGGACGGCAGTAGCGCTCGACGACGCCGCTCAGGAACGGCACGCGCGGCAGCCCCGCGATGACGGCGAACGCCAGGTGGTGGGCGCGCTCCGGGTCCATGTTCGCGAACACGGAGCGGAACACGACGCGGTAGCCGCCACGCACGATGCGTTCGGCGATGCCGCTCACGCGCGGGTGCCGGACGGTGCGGACGACCCGGCGGCCGTGTCGGCCGCCCCGTGGTGGTCGCGACGGAGCTGGCCGATGGCGTCCTCGAAGTCCTCGAGCGAGTCGAACGCCTGGTAGACGCTCGCGAACCGCAGGTAGGCGACCTCGTCGAGCTCGCGCAGCGGCGCGAGGATCGCGAGGCCGATGTCGTTCGCGTCGATCTGGCTGGAGCCCGAGGACCGCACGGTCTCCTCGACGCGCTGCGCGAGCACGGCCAGGTCGCCGTCGGTGACCGGGCGTCCCTGGCATGCCTTGCGCACGCCGGAGACGATCTTGTCGCGGCTGAACGGCTCGGTGACGCCGTTGCGCTTCACGACGTTGAGCGATGCGGTCTCGGTCGTCGAGAACCGCCGACCGCAGTTGGGGCACTGGCGACGGCGACGGATGGAGGTTCCGTCGTCGCTCGTCCGTGAGTCGACGACGCGGGAGTCCGGATGGCGGCAGAAGGGGCAGAACATGTCGTTCCCCAGGCTATCGGTTCGTCCGCTCCGTCACCGCGGCCCCGTGCGCGGGGAGCTGCTCCTCGGTGGACAGCGCGACGATGTGCGGCGCGACCTCGGCCAGCGCCTCGGGCGTGTACCGGACGATCTGCTGGGGCCGCAGGAACGTCGATGCGGACAGCCCGGACCCGAAGCGGGCCTGGCCGCCGGTCGGCAGCACGTGGTTCGACCCGGCCAGGTAGTCCCCCAGGCTCACCGGTGTGTGCGGCCCGACGAACACCGCACCGGCGGCGTCGATCTCGGACAGCACGGCGTCGTCGTCGACCGTCTGGATCTCGAGGTGCTCCGGCCCGTACGCGTTGCTCACGGTCGCCGCGTCGGTCAGCGAGTCCACCAGGACGATCGCGGACTGCGGGCCGTCCAGGGCGGTCTGGAGGCGCGTGGCCGTCCCGAGCACCGCCGTGCGTTCCGGAATGGCGGCTTCCACCGCGTCGGCGAACGCCGCGGACGTCGTCACCAGGACGCTGCCGGCCTGCTCGTCGTGCTCGGCCTGGCTGATGAGGTCGGCGGCCACGAACCCGGCGTCGGCGGTGTCGTCCGCGATCACGAGGATCTCGGTCGCCCCCGCCTCGGAGTCGATGCCCACCACACCGCGCACCAGGCGCTTGGCTGCGGCGACGTAGTTGTTGCCCGGCCCGGTGACCAGGTCGACCGGCTCGAGGTCGATCTCGGCGACGCCGTACGCCAGCGCGCCGACGGCTCCGGCGCCGCCCATCGCGTAGACCTCGTCGACGCCGAGCAGCCCCGCCGCGGCGAGGATCGTCGGGTGCACCGCACCGCCGTGGTCGCGCTGCGGCGGCGACACCAGGGCGATCGAGGCAACGCCCGCGACCTGGGCCGCAACGACGTTCATCACGACGCTGGACGGGTAGACGGCCTTGCCACCGGGCACGTAGAGCCCGACGCGGCGCATCGGCTGCCAGCGCTGGTGGACCTCGGCGCCGTCGGCCAGGGTCGTCACGGCGGCGGCGGGGATCTGCGCGGCACTCGCGGCGCGGACGCGGCGGATGGCCTCGTCCAGTGCTTCGCGGAGCTCGGGGGTGAGTCCGGCCACTGCTGCGGCGATCTCGGCGGCGGGCACCCGCACGGTCGCGGGGGCCCCGCCGTCGAAGCGCTCGGCCTGGTCGTGCAGCGCCGCGGCACCACGGTGTCGGACGTCCTCGACGAGCTCGCGCGCGGCGTCGACCGCGTGCGACACGTCACCCGCGGCACGGGGCATGAGTCGGAGGAGTTCGGCACGGGCGGGGAGGCCGCCGCGGAGGTCGATTCGCTGCATCATCGGGGACGATCTTACCGAGGCCTCGTGGTCGCCGGCGGCTGTCCCCTCCGGCCGTGGTCCGTCGCTACACCAGGCAGCGCGGTCCGAGCAGGCTCTTCAGTTCGCCGAACAGGTCGGGCGTGAGGTTCACCGGGAAGGGCAGTTCGAAGGTGCGCGCGACGTCGTCCTTGAGCAGCTTCAGCCGGACCTCGGTGTCGCCCTGGTGGCGGCCGAGCACGGCGGCGAGTTCCGTCACCGTGGTCGTCGTGGCCTGGCGTTCGGGCAGGGACAGGGTGAGCGGGCCGGAGCCCATCGCGTCGCCGACGTTCGGCTGGAACATGCTCACCGCGTGCAGGGCCTTGCCGTCGTCGCGGACGTTGACGCGACCGCGCAGGACGACGATCGAGTCGGGGACCAGGGACGGGCCGAACTCCTGGTACGTCTTGCCCAGGAACATCACGCCGATCTGGCCGCCGAAGTCCTCGATGTCGACGATGCCGTACGGGTTGCCGCTCGTCTTCGCCACCCGGTGCTGCACGCTCGTCAGGAGGCCGGCGACGGTGACCGTCTCGCCCTCGATCGAGTCGTCGGCGGTCAGCAGGTCGGCGATGGTGATCGACTGGTGCTTCGCGAGTTCGATCTCGAGCCCGGCGAGCGGGTGGTCGGACACGTAGAGGCCGAGCATGTCCCGCTCGAACGCCAGTTTGTCGCGCTTGGACCACTCCGGGCGGTCCGGCACCTGGGACACCGCGGCGCTCGGGGCGTCTTCCGCGGCCTCGGCGAAGAGCGAGTCGAAGTCGAAGCCGACATTGCCGTGGGCCTCGTCGCGCTTGACCTTGACCGCGCCCTCGACGGCGCCCTCGTGGATCTCCACCAGGGCGCGCCGGGTGTCCCCGAACTCGTCGAAGGCACCCGCCTTGATGAGCGACTCGACCGTGCGCTTGTTCGCCGAGGAGATCGGGATCTTGCGCAGGAAGTCGTGGAAGGACTCGAAGGCGCCCTTCTCGGTCCGGGCCTTCACGATGTCGTCGACGACGTTGAACCCGACGTTGCGGATCGCGCCCATGCCGAAGCGGATGTCGTCACCGACGGCGGCGAAGAAGCCGATCGACTCGTTGACGTCCGGCGGCATGACCTTGATGCCCATGCGGCGGCACTCGTTGAGGTACAGGGCGAGCTTGTCGCGGGCGTCGCCGACCGAGGTCAGCAGGGCGGCCATGTACTCGGCCGGGTAGTGGGCCTTGAGGTACGCGGTCCAGAAGGACACCACGCCGTACGCCGCGGAGTGCGCCTTGTTGAACGCGTAGTCGGAGAACGGCAGCAGGATGTCCCACAGCGTCTTGATCGCCGCGTCGGAGTACCCGTTGTCCTTCATGCCCTGCTGGAAGCCCGCGTACTGCTTGTCGAGCTCGGACTTCTTCTTCTTGCCCATCGCGCGGCGGAGGATGTCCGCCTGGCCGAGGGAGAACCCGGCGACCTTCTGCGCGATGGCCATGACCTGCTCCTGGTAGATGATCAGGCCGTAGGTCGTGCCGATGATGTCCTTCAGGGGCTCTTCGAGCTCCGGGTGGATCGGCGTGATCGGCTGCTCGCCGTTCTTGCGCAGCGCGTAGTTCGTGTGCGAGTTCGCACCCATGGGGCCTGGACGGTACAGGGCGATGAGCGCGGAGATGTCCTCGAAGTTGTCGGGCTTCATCAGGCGCAGGAGCCCACGCATCGGCCCGCCGTCGAGCTGGAACACGCCGAGCGTGTCGCCGCGCTGCAGGAGCGCGTACGCCTCGGGGTCCTCGAGCCCCATGGTCTCGAGGTCGAGGTCGATCCCCCGGTTCGTCTTGATGTTCTCGAGGGCGTCACTGATGATCGTGAGGTTCCGGAGCCCCAGGAAGTCCATCTTGATCAGGCCGAGCGACTCCGCTGCCGGGTAGTCGAACTGCGTGACGATCTGGCCGTCCTGCTCCCGCTTCATGATCGGGATGATGTCGATGAGCGGGTCGCTCGACATGATGACGCCGGCCGCGTGCACGCCCCACTGGCGCTTCAGCCCCTCGAGCCCGAGCGCGGTGTCGAAGACGGTCTTCGCCTCGGGGTCCGTCTCGACCACGGTGCGGACGTCGACCGCTTCCTTGTAGCGCGGGTGGTCCTTGTCGAAGATCCCGGTGAGCGGGATGTCCTTGCCCATCACGGGCGGCGGCATCGCCTTGGTGAGCTTCTCGCCCATGCCGAACGGGAACCCGAGGACACGCGAGGAGTCCTTGAGCGCCTGCTTCGCCTTGATCGTGCCGTACGTGACGATCTGCGCGACGCGCTCCGACCCGTACTTCTCGGTGACGTACTTGATCGCCTCACCGCGGCGCCGGTCGTCGAAGTCGACGTCGAAGTCGGGCATCGAGACGCGGTCCGGGTTGAGGAACCGCTCGAAGATCAGGCCGTGCCGGATCGGGTCGAGGTCGGTGATGCGCATCGCGTACGCCACCATCGAGCCGGCACCGGAGCCACGCCCCGGACCGACGCGGATGCCGTTGTTCTTCGACCAGTTGATGAAGTCCGCGACCACGAGGAAGTAGCCGGGGAAGCCCATCTGGTTGATGATGCCGACCTCGTAGTCGGCACGGTCCTGGACCTCTTTCGAGACGCCGCCCGGGTACCGGTACTCCAGCCCCTTCGCGACCTCTTTCTCGAACCAGGAGTGCTCGGTCTCGCCCTCGGGCACCGGGAACTTCGGCATGTAGTTCGCCGAGGTGTCGAACTCGACGTTGCAGCGTTCCGCGATGAGCAGCGTGTTGTCGCAGGCCTCGAGGTTGTCGCGGAAGACGTGCCGCATCTGCGCCGGGGTCTTCAGGTAGAACTCGTCGGCGTCGAACTTGAAGCGGTTCGGGTCGTTCAGGGTCGAGCCGGACTGCACGCAGAGCAGGGCCGCGTGCGACTTGGCGTCGTGGGCGTGCGTGTAGTGCAGGTCGTTCGTGCCGACGAGCGGGATGTCGAGGTCCTTCGCCAGACGGATCAGGTCGCTCATGATCCGGCGTTCGATCTCGAGGCCGTGGTCCATGACCTCGGCGAAGTAGTTCTCCTTGCCGAAGATGTCGCGGTAGTCCGCCGCGGCCTGGACGGCTTCGTCGTACTGGCCGAGGCGCAGGCGCGTCTGGATCTCCCCCGAGGGGCAGCCCGTCGTGGCGATGATGCCCTCGTGGTACTCCTGCAGGAGCTCGATGTCCATGCGGGGCTTGAAGTAGTAGCCCTCGAGCGACGCCTTGGACGACAGCCGGAACAGGTTGTGCATGCCCGTCGTGTTCTCGGCGAACATCGTCATGTGCGTGTACGAGCCGGCGCCGGACACGTCGTCGCCACCGCCGTCGCCCCAGCGGACACGGGTCTTGTCCGAGCGGTGCGTGCGGGGCGTGATGTACGCCTCGGTCCCGATGATCGGTTTGACGCCGCCGGCCTTCGCGGCCTTCCAGAACTCGAACGCGCCGAACATGTTGCCGTGGTCGGTCACCGCCACGGCGGGCATGCCCTGCGCGGCGGTCTCCGCCACGAGGTCGGAGAGCCTGGCGGCACCGTCGAGCATCGAGTACTCGCTGTGCACGTGCAGGTGGACGAAGGAGTCGGAATCCGACACGGAACCTCCGGTTCGTACGGTCTGCTTCGGGGTGGGAACAGCCTAACCGCGGCCGCCCACATTCCCGCGCGCGTCGGGGCGGACGTCAGGCGCGGGGCGGGGCCGCACCGCGCCTCCAGGCTGGCAGCCGGTCGCGACACGCGCGCGGCGCGCCGCCGAGTGGGCAGGACACGCCGCATGCGAGCCGCGGCGGGTGCAGAAAGTGTCGCCTGGCGGCGCCGCAGCCGACAGTTCGTGCCCCCTCGGCCCAAGCGCCCGGGCGTGCCGGAGGCCAGGCGCGGGGCGGGGCCGCCCCGCGCCTCCAGGCCGGCAGCGGGTCGCGACACGCGCGGGGCGCGGCGCCGAGAGGGCAGGACACGCCGCATACGAGCCGCGGCGGGTGCAGAAAGTGTCACCTGGCGGGGCCGCAGCTGACAGTTCGTGCCCTCTCGGCGCAAGCGCCCGGGCGCGTCAGACGGACGCGCTCCGGATCTGCACGAGCGCGGCCTGCAGGTCGGCGGGGTACTGCGCCTCGAACGACACCCGCTCCCCCGTCCGCGGATGGGCGAAGCCCAGCCGGACGGCGTCGAGCCACTGGCGTGTCAGCCCGAGTTCGGCCGCGAGCACCGGGTCGGCGCCGTACATCGTGTCCCCGACGAGCGGGTGGCGTGTCGCCGCCATGTGTACGCGGATCTGGTGGGTGCGCCCGGTCTCCAGGTGCACCTCGAGCAGGGTCGCGGAGCGGAAGGCCTCGAGCGTCTCGTAGTGGGTGACGCTCGGCTTGCCCTCCGAGGTGACCGCGAACTTCCAGTCGCTCGACGGGTGCCGGCCGATCGGCGCGTCGATCGTGCCCGAGGTCGGGTCCGGGTGGCCCTGCGCGAGCGCGTGGTAGACCTTCTCGACCGTGCGCTCCTTGAACGCCCGCTTGAGGTGCGTGTACGCCAACTCGGTCTTCGCGACGACCATCAGGCCCGACGTGCCGACGTCGAGGCGGTGCACGATCCCGGCGCGTTCAGCGGCGCCGGAGGTCGCGATGGTGAAGCCGGCGGCGGCGAGGCCCCCGGGCACGGTCGGGCCGTCCCACCCCGGCGAGGGGTGCGCAGCGACTCCGACGGGCTTGTCCACCACGACGATGTCCTCGTCGTCGTGCACGATCGTCATGCCGGGAACGGATGCCGGCACGATGCGCGGCGGCTCCTTGGGCGTCCACTCGACCTCGAGCCAGGAATCGGCGTGCAGCCGGTCGGACTTCTCGACGGGCACACCGTCGACGCGGACACCACCTACGGCGACGACGTCGGCCGCGAACGACCGGCTGAACCCGAGGAGCTTCGCGATGGCGGCGTCGACGCGCTCACCGGCGAGCCCGTCGGGCACGGGAAGAGAACGCGATTCGCTCACGTGGCGTCGTGGCCCAGCGTGTCGCGACGGTCGCGGTCGTCCAGCCTGGAGGCGCGGGTCGGCTCGTCGAGAGCCGCATCAGTCGACGAGAACGCGGCCCCACCGTCGAGCGGCTCCGCCGCGTCGAGCTGCGCCTGGCGCTTGGCCGAGAGCGTGCGGGTGCCGTCGAGGTTCACGCCGAGGATCACCAGCAGCACGAAGACCACCATGCTGATGCAGATGAAGGAGTCGGCGACGTTGTAGATCGCCGGCATCATCCACGGCGTCGAGATGAAGTCCACGACGTGGCCACGGCCGAAGCCCGGCTCACGGAAGAGCCGGTCGAGCAGGTTGCCGAGCGCGCCGCCGAGCAGCATGCCGAGTACGATCGCCCACCACATCGACCGGATGCGACGCGAGTACACGATGATCGCGACGACGACCGCAGCCGAGATGACCGAGAACACCCAGGTCATGTTCACCGCGAACGAGAACGCGGCCCCCGGGTTCCGGACGTACAGGAACTGCAACGCCCCGCCGAGGACCGGGACGGGGGTGCCGTACGGCAGGTTCGCGACGACCAGAGTCTTGGCGACCTGGTCGAACGCCACCACCACGACAGCGGCGAAGGCCAGTGCCGCGATCGCGCGGACACTGACCTTCGCTCGTGATGCTGGTCGCGACAACGTCAGTTGCCGAAGCCCTGCGCCGAAGCCGGCGCCGGGGTGAGACCGGACTGCTCGCCCGAGGAGTCGAGCTCGGAGAGCTGCCCCTGGATGTAGCTCTTGAGCTGCGCACGGTAGTCGCGCTCGAAGGTCCGGAGCTCGTCGATCTTGCCCTCGAGCTGGCGCTGCTCCTGCTCGAGCACCGCGACACGCTGACGGTTCGTGTTCTCGGTGTCGGCGATGATCTGGCGCTGCTTCGCCTCGGTCTCGGAGACCAGGCGAGCCGCCTGGGCGGTGCCCTCGGCGATGAGCGCGTCGCGCTTCTCGATGCCCTCGCGGACGTGCTCCTCGTGGAGACGACGCGCCAGGGTCAGGAGGTTCGTGGTGCCCTCGGTGTCCTCGTCGGCGGGGACCGTCGTGGCCGGTGCCGCGGCGGCGACCGGAGCGGGCTCCGGTGCTGCCTCGACCGGGGCCGGCGTGGGCTCCGGCTCGGCCGCCGGAGCGGGCTGCTCGGCCTGCGCCGACTGCGGGGCCGACTCGGCCGCCTGCAGGCGCTGGCGGAGCTCGTCGTTCTCCGCGGTCAGGCGACGGAGCTCGACCACGACCTCGTCGAGGAAGTCGTCGACCTCGTCCTGGTCGTAGCCCTCGCGGAACTTCGTCGGCTGGAACCGCTTGTTGACTACGTCTTCCGGCGTCAAAGCCATTGCCGTCACCTCAATAGAACTGCTGAACGTGTGGAACCGCGTGCGGTGCGACCGAATCTACCAGTCGAGCCGTGCGGTGCGGATGCGCCGCCGGAGCGAGCATCGATCCCGACCACCGTACACCGACGATGGGGCGGAACCGTGACCACGCCCCTGGCGTGGCGCGTCGCGGATGGCCGCGACTAGCTGATGGTCCGGACGATCGACATCGCGATGATGACCACGAGCATCACGATCGTCCAGCCGAAGTCGAGCGCCACCGGGCCCAGACGGAGCGGCGGGAGGACCCGTCGGACCGCGCGGATGGGCGGATCGGTGACCGTGTAGACGAACTCGGACACCACGAGCATCCCCCCGCGCGGTCGCCAGGACCGGTTGAAGCTCTGCACGAGGTCGAGGGCGAACCGCCCCCACATCGTGAAGAAGTAGAGCAGGAGGAGGAAGTACAGGATCGTGAAGATCGCGGACACGATGGGGCTCGCTCGTCTCGGGCGAAGGCCGTGCTGCGACGGCCCTCACGGGCGGGTGGGCCGGTACGGCTCAGGACTGGGCGAAGAAGTTCGCCTCGATGTCGGACTCTACCTCAGCGGGCTCACCACTCACTGCGACGTGCGCCGGCGACAGGAGGAAGACCTTGTTCGTGACGCGCTCGATCTTGCCGTAGAGGCCGAGCGACAGCCCCGAGGCGAAGTCGATCATGCGGCGGGCGTCGCCCTCGGTCATCTGCGAGAGGTTGATGATGACGGGGATCCCGTCGCGGAAGCTCTCGGCGATGGACTGGGCGTCCTTGTACTCGCGCGGGTGGACGGTGAGGATCTCGTTCATTTCCTGGACCGGGGTCGCCTTCTGTGCGGTCGTGTGCGAGCGGCGGAGCGGAGTGACCTGGGCGCCGCGCTGGTGGGTGTGCGTCTTGGTGGGGGCCGGAGCCGCCGCGGGAGCGGCCGCCGGGGCTGCTGCCGCGGGAGCCTCCTGCGGTTCCGCAGGTGCCGGAGCAGCCGCTGCGGCCTGGCGAGCAGGGGCTGCCTGCTGGCGCGCGGGCTCGGCCTGCTGCTCGTCCTCGTAGTCGAGTTCCTCGTCGGCGAGGCCGAGGTAGACCATCGTCTTCTTCAGCGGGTTGGCCATGGTTCCTCCGGGGTTCGTGCTCGTGGTGCCCTGCAACGAGGCTAGGGTGCGAGCGGCCGGTTTCCCGTGATTGCGGTGCCGATCCGCAGGTGTGTCGCGCCCTCGAGGATCGCCTCGGCGTAGTCCCCGCTCATGCCGGCGGAGATGTCGGTGGCACCGGGCTCGAGCGCCACGACCCGTTCGGAGATCGAGCGGAGTCGGGCGAAGGCGGCTCGGGGCTCCTCGTCGAGGGGTGCGACGGCCATCACACCCCGCAGCCGGACGGTGCCGGTCTCGAGCACACGCACGGCCATCCCCTCGACGTCGTCGGGCTGTACACCGCCGCGTCCGGGGTCGTCGGTCAGGTTCACCTGCACGAACCCGTCGATGACCGGCGGCTCCGGCTCGGCCTCGGTCGGCGCGAAGGCATCCACCACGGAGGTCCGGTCGAGCGACTGCACGACGTGGGCGTACCGACGGGCCTGCCGGGCCTTCTTCGACTGCAGCTGCCCGACGAAGTGCCAGGTCAGGCCGAGGTCCGCCAGTTCGGCGGCCTTCGCCTGCGCCTCCTGGTGGCGGTTCTCCCCCACGTCCGTCACGCCGAGTGCGGCGAGCTCGCGCACGAGCGACGCCGGGTGGTACTTCGTGACGACGACGAGCGTGAGCTCGTCGGGTGAACGCCCTGCAGCGCGCGCCGCGTCGGCGATGCCGCTCCGGACGGACGCGACGCGCGCCTCCAGTCCGTCGTCGTGAGACGAGGCCTGGAGGCGCGTGTCGGCTACCAAGGGTGGGTTACTTCAGGAAGTCGGGGACGTCGAGCTCGTCGTCGTCGTCGAACGCCGGGTCAGCGGCGCGCTGCACCGGCGGCTGGTGCTCCTGCGAGGCCCAGGACGGGCTCGACGTGGTGGAGTCCTCGATCGCGCCGGTCGAGGCGGCGACGGGTGCCGCGGCGCTCGACTCCGGGTCGACGTAGCTCGAGCGACGTTCCTTCTGCTGCTGCGCCGGCTCGCCGCCGTCGAAGCCCGCGGCGATGACGGTCACGCGGACCTCGTCGCCCAGGGTGTCGTCGATGACCGCGCCGAAGATGATGTTCGCCTCGGGGTGCACGGCTTCCTGCACCAGACGCGCGGCGTCGTTGATCTCGAAGATGCCGAGGTTCGAGCCACCCTGGATCGACAGCAGCACGCCGTGCGCACCGTCGATCGAGGCCTCGAGCAGCGGCGACGCGACGGCCAGCTCGGCCGCCTTGATCGCACGGTCGGCTCCGCGGGACGAGCCGATGCCCATGAGTGCGGAACCGGCACCCTGCATGACGCTCTTCACGTCGGCGAAGTCGAGGTTGATCAGGCCCGGGGTCGTGATCAGGTCGGTGATGCCCTGCACACCGGCCAGGAGCACCTGGTCGGCCGTGGCGAAGGCCTCGACCATGGAGATGCCGCGGTCGCTGATCTCGAGCAGGCGGTCGTTCGGGACGACGATGAGCGTGTCGACCTCGTCCTTGAGGCCCGCGACGCCGTTCTCGGCCTGGGACTGGCGACGCTTGCCCTCGAAGCTGAAGGGCTTCGTGACGACGCCGATGGTCAGTGCGCCGATGGACTTCGCGATGCGCGCGACGACCGGTGCGCCGCCGGTGCCGGTGCCACCGCCCTCACCAGCGGTGACGAACACCATGTCGGCGCCGGCCAGTGCCTCTTCGATCTCCTCGGCGTGGTCCTCGGCGGCACGACGGCCGACCTCGGGGTCCGCGCCGGCACCGAGGCCACGGGTGATCTCGCGGCCGACATCGAGCTTGACGTCGGCGTCGCTGAGCAGCAGCGCCTGGGCGTCGGTGTTGATCGCGATGAACTCGACCCCACGGAGACCGAGCTCGATCATGCGGTTGACGGCGTTGACGCCGCCGCCGCCGACACCGACGACCTTGATGACGGCGAGGTAGTTGTGGTTCGTGGTCACGTCAGTCAGGCCTCCGGTAGAACCCTCAACCTCTACTTGAAGTTCAGGGGCAATGCTGGTAGATGTGGTGCTGGCTCCGACGCTACGGGTGCGTTCGGCGCAGTGTCGCCCCGCCACGCCGCGTGTCGCCGATCAGGTGGCGCAATTCGATCTCCGCCGCGGACACGCGTCAGTCCTTCGCGCGGATCACGCCGTTGTCCGGCGACGAGACGTCGTACTCGACCACGACGCCGGGGTTCCGCGCCCGGTGGTCCTTGACCAGCGCCGCGAGCAGCGCGGCCTTCGCGTCGGACTCGTCCGGGTTCCCCCACACGACGGTCGAACCGTCCTTCAGGGTCAGGGTCACGTCGTCCGCCGTCGAACCCGCGACCCGCGTCACCTGGGACCGCACGGTCGACGGCAGCGCCAGCACGACCTCGGTCATGGTGCGGAAGCTCGAGGACCCCAGGCGCGCACGGCCGATGTCGGCGAGCGGCATCGAGGCGGGCCGCTTCGGCGACGACTGCACGACGATGCCGGCCGGGTCGACCAGGTCGAACGTGCTGCCGGAGCGCACCGCGACGACCGGCGTGCGCTCGGTCACGGTGAGGACCAGCGTGTGCGGCGGCGCCTCTTCGGTCACGTAGCTCTCGATGAGCGGGAACCCGGCGACGTCACGCTTGATCGCGTCGAAGTCGAGCCGCGCGAGCGGAGTGCCGATCTGGTCGGACAGGGCCTGCCGCAGGGCCGCCTCGTCGACGCGGTTCGTGCCCTTCACCTCGATCGTGCGGAGCGCCATCAGCGGTGAGAACACCGCGACGAGGATCGAGACCCCGAGCACCAGGACGACGCTCGCCGCCGTGGTCCAGGCCGCACGCCGGTGCCGACTGCGCCGCGTGAAGCGGCGGACCTCGGCGCGCTCGAGCAACCGGCGTCGGCGCTTCGCGATCCGCGCCTCGCGCGCGGTTTCCGCCGCCCGCACCCGGGCGCCGATGGGCGCTTCCGCGTGGGGGTCCGGCCGGGAGGCCCCACCCGCGTCGAGCACGTCGGTCACCGTCGCGTCGTGGTCGGCTCCACCGCTCGTGGCGGCGCGTCGTTCCGCGTCGCGTCGGTCGGCCTCCGGGTCCCGGTGGTCCTCGTTCGGCGTGTACTCGCGGAGCCGGTCGGCGACGACGCCGAGCCCGGCACCGAACCGACGGCCGGCCGCACCGGCGAGGGCGCCGACGCGGTCACGGTGCGAACCGGAGGTGTCGGGGTCCGGCTGGTCGGCGGGGGTGGGCTCGACCGTCTCGTCGAGCGGAGCCTCCGGGGCGGACGCGGGACGGGCCTCCCGGTCGTCCGCGACCCGTCCGCGGAACGGCAGCCGCGGCTTCGAGGGACCACGACGCTGCCGGGGCGCTTCGGCACCCTCGGCCGGGACGTCCCTGCGGGCGTCCCCCTCGTCGAACCCCTCCGGGCGCTTCACCGGGACGACGCTCCGTCGGTGCCCAGGGCGCCGAGCACCTGCGGGATGATCCGGTACACGTCGCCGCAGCTGAGCGTCATGATGATGTCGCCGTCCCGGGCGACCGCGGCCGCGCGGGCCGCTGCCTCGTCCCAGTCCGGGAGGAACTCCACCCGCGACTGGTCGGCGAACCGCTCCTGCACCAGGGCGCCGGTCACGCCGGGCTCCGGGTCTTCACGGGCGCCGTACACGTCGAGCACGACCGTGTGGTCGGCGAGCTCCTCGTAGACCTTCGCGAAGTCGCCGGCCATCAGGCGGGTGCGCGAGTACAGGTGCGGCTGGTGGATGGCGATGATGCGGCCGTCACCGACGACGTTGCGGGCGGCCTTGAGCGCGGCGGCGACCTCGGTCGGGTGGTGTGCGTAGTCGTCGTAGACCGAGACCCCGCGCTCGACACCGTGCAGCTCGAAGCGGCGCTGGGTGCCGCCGAAGGCCTCGAGCCCGCGGATCGCGTCGGCGGGGGCAACCCCGAGACCGGTGAGGACCGCGAAGGCGCCGACCGCGTTGATCGCGTTGTGCCGTCCGGGCACGCGCAGGGTCAGGTGGTGCGCCTCGCCACCGGCGCGGAAGTCGACCTCGACGCCGGCGGACTCGGTGATCGACTCGATGCGGACGTCGGCGTCGACGGCCTCGCCGAACGTCACGATCTCCGGCGCGCCCGGGCGCTGGCGGATGCCGGCCGTGACCGTCTTCGCGCCGGCGTCGTCGCTCGAGATGACCACGCGCTCGCTCGCCTTCGCGGCGAAGTCGACGAAGGCCTCGGTGAAGGCCTCCTCGCTGCCGTAGTGGTCCAGGTGGTCGGCGTCGACGTTGGTGACCAGGGCCACGGCGACGTCGTAGAGCAGGAAGGAGCCGTCGGACTCGTCGGCCTCGACCACGAAGAGGTCGCTCGACCCCGGGGCCGAGCTGGTGCCGAGGGACTGGATGACGCCGCCGTTGACGAAGCTCGGGTCGAGGCCGAGCTCGACCATCGCGGTGACGATCATCCCGGTCGATGTGGTCTTGCCGTGCGCACCGGCGACCGCGACGAGGCGGTGCTCGGCGATCAGGGCGGCGAGGGCCTGCGAGCGGTGCAGGACCGGCAGGCCGCGGCGCTGCGCCTCGAGGAGCTCGGGGTTGTCCGGCCAGAGGGCGCTGGTGACGACGATCGTGTCGGCCTGCCCGACGTTCGCGGCGTCGTGCCCGATGCGCACCGTCGCGCCGAGGTCACGCATCGCCTCGGTGGTCGCGGTCTCGCGGGAGTCGCTGCCCGTGACGCGGTGCCCGGCGGCGAGGAACATCCGGGCGATGCCGCTCATGCCGGAGCCGCCGATCCCGACGAAGTGCACCGTGCCGAGGTCGTCCGGGATCGGCTGGGTCAGGTCCGGCTTGATGGTCATGGTTCCTCCGTGGTGCTGGCGCTGTCCGGGTCGGACCGCGCGGGTGCCGGCTTCGCGGCGTCGAGGACGAGGTCGGTCATCCGGTCGGCGCCGTCGCGGTGGCCGACGCTGCCCGAGCGCACGGTCATGTCCGCGATGCGGGACCGGTCCTGCAGGATCGTCAGCAGCTGGAACGTCACCCAGTCCTGGTCGAATTCCCCGTCGGCCACCAGGACGGCTCCCCCGGCGTCGACGACGTCCTTCGCGTTGTGGCGCTGCTCGCCGTTGCCGACGGGGTACGGCACGAGCACGCTCGGCAGCCCGACGGCCGTCAGTTCGCACACCATCCCGGCGCCGGAGCGGGAGACGACGAAGTCGCTCGCCGCGTACGCCAGGTCCATCCGGTCGCAGTACGGCAGCACGTGGTAGCCGTCGAGGTCGCTCGGACCGATGTCCGACGCGGCACCCACGACGTGCAGCACCTGCCAGCCGGCACCCACGATCGTGGCGGCGGACGTGTTGATGGTCCGGTTGATGCTCCGGGCTCCGGAGGACCCGCCGGTCACGAGCAGCACCGGACGGTCCGGGTCGAGCCCGAACTCGGCAAGGCCCTCGGCCCGGGAGGCACGGCGGTCGAGCGACTCGATCTCACGACGGAGCGGCATGCCGACGACGCGGCCGTGACGCAGACGCGTGTTCGAGAAGGTCAGCCCGACGTGCTCGGTGAGGAACGCTGCGAGGCGGTTCGCCAGCCCGGGCTTCGCGTTCTGCTCGTGCACGACGATCGGGGTGCCGGTGCGGCGCGCGGCGATGTACGCCGGGGCAGCCGCGTAGCCGCCGACGCCGAGCACCACCTCGATCTCGTGGTCGCGGATGATCTGCTCGGTCCGCTTGACGGCCGCGGCGAAGCGCTGCGGGAAGCGCAGGGCGGCGCCGTTCAGCTTGCGCGGGAAGGGCAGCCGCGGGATCGTCAGCAGCTCGTACCCGCGCATCGGGACGAGGCGGGACTCCAGGCCCTCGGCGGTGCCCAGCACGAGCACCTCGGCGTCGGGCTCGCGCTCGGTCAGCCGATCGGCGACGGCGAGCAGCGGGTTGACGTGACCGGCGGTGCCGCCGCCGGCGAAGAGGTACTTGCTCACCGCAGTGATCCGTTCGTGGAGGTCCGGCCGAGTGGGGCGTTCGTCAGGCCGGGGTCGTTCTTGCCGGGCAGGTCACGGGCGAAGGAGAGCACGACGCCGATCGCCACCAGGGTCATGATGAGGGCCGAACCACCGGCCGAGATGAGTGGGAGTGGGACGCCGAGCACCGGCAGCAGGCCCAGGACGACGGCGATGTTGATGAGCGCCTGCCCGATGATCCACGCCAGGACGCCACCGGTGACGGTCTTCACGAACGGGTCGCGGGACTGCCGGATGATCTTGATCATGCCGACGGCGAGCACCACGAACAGGCTGAGCACGACGACGGCGCCGATCAGACCGAGCTCCTCGCCGATGATGGCGAAGATGTAGTCGTTGTCCGCCTCGGGCAACCACGACCACTTGGCCTTCGAGTTGCCGAGGCCGACGCCGAACACGCCGCCGGACGCGAGCGCCCACATGCCGTGGACGGGCTGCCAGCAGATGTCCTGGTACTGGCTCGTGTCGGTGCAGCCGGACAACCAGGCGCTGATGCGGGTGGAGCGCGAGGCCGAGGCCATCGTCACGAACGGCAGCAGCACGGCGAACGCGGCGAGGCCGACGAGCAGGTGCCGGGCGCGGACACCGCCGATGTACAGCGCACCGAACACCAGGATGAGCATGACCATCGCGGTGCCCTGGTCGCCACCGAGGACGACGAGCCCGAGCGACAGCATCGAGGCGATCCCGATCGGGATGAACACCTCTTTCCAGTCGTCGAGCTTGTCCCGCTTGACGTAGATGATCGCGCCGATGCCGAGCACCAGGCCGAGCTTCACGACCTCGGACGGCTGCGCGGTGAACGAACCGAGCTCGATCCAGTTCCGGTTGCCCTGGATGTCGATGCCGAGCGGGGTGAACACGAGCAGCTGCAGCACGAGCGCAGCGCCGAGCAGCCGCATGGCCCACTTGCGCCAGATCCGGGTCGGGACCCGGCTGGCGACGAGCATGAGCGGCACGCCGAGCACGGCGTACAGGCCCTGGCGGGACGCCGCCCCGAAGAAGTCGTGGGTCGCCGCGTACTCCTCGACGCTCGACGAGGACAGCACCATCACGACGCCGAAGACGACGAGGAACAGCGTGACGCCGAGGATCGTGTAGAAGGTGCTCGACTCCGCGACGAAGACGTTCTTGACGGCGACGATCGCGCCGTTCGTCCGTCGTGGGGTCGACGCGGTCCGGCCGTTACGGCTGTTCGGAAGATCCGTCGGTGTCGTCGCCATCGACTTCTCCTCCCAGGTGCTCGTTGACCGCGGCCGCGAAACGCTGCCCCCGGTCGGCGTAGGAGCCGAACTGGTCGAACGACGCCGCCGCCGGGGCGAGGAGGACGGTGTCGCCCGGCCTCGCGACCGATGCGGCATGCCGGATCGCCTCGCGCATGACCTGATCAGTGTCCGTCGTCTCCACCTGGAGCACCGGGACCGTGGACGCGTGTCGCGCGAATGCCTCGAGGACCGGGGTCCGGTCGGTGCCGATCACCACGACGGCGCGGACACCGGGGCCGAAGCGCTCGACCAGACCGTCGATGTCCACGCCCTTGAACAGGCCGCCGACGATCCACACGACGGTGTCGAAGGACGCCAGGGACGCGGTGGCGGCGTGCGGGTTCGTGGCCTTGGAGTCGTCCACCCACGCGATGCCGTCCGCCTGGGCCACGAGCTCGGTGCGGTGGTGGTCGGCGCGGAAGGCTCGGACGGCCGACTGGATCGCGCTCGGCTGGACGGTGCCGGCTCGGGCGAGGGCGGCGGCGGCGAGCACGTTCATGGTCATGTGCGGGCTGGCGAGCCCGGCCGCCTCGAGGTCGGCGATCGTCGACAGCTCGAGTGCGCTGTTGCGTCGGTCCTCGGTGAAGGCCCGGTCGCACAGGACGTCCTCGACGATGCCGACGTCGCCGGGGGCGGGGACGCCGGGGGTGAAGCCGACCGCGCGGCAGCCCTCCACCACGTCGGCCTCCTGCACCATCTGCCGGGTGACCTCGTCCGAGGTGTTGTACACGCACGCCATCACGGTGCGCTCGTAGACCTTGGCCTTCGCGGCGCGGTACGCCTCGGCGGAACCGTGCCACTCGAGGTGGTCGTCGGCGATGTTCAGGCAGGCGCTCGCGAGCGGCACGACGGCGCCGTCGCCGGACGTCGCCGCGTAGTGCAGCTGGTGACTCGACAGCTCGACGACGAGCACGTCGTACCCGATCGGGTCGCGGACGACGTCGAGCACCGGCACGCCGATGTTCCCGCACGCGACGGCGCGCAGGCCGCCGGCCTCGTACATGGCGGTCGTGAGCTGGGTCGTGGTGGTCTTGCCGTTCGTGCCCGTGATCGTGATCCACGGCGCGGCGGCCGGTCCGCGGACGACCTTGTCGCGCACACGCCAGGCGAGCTCGATGTCGCCCCAGACGGTGCTGTTCGCCACCGACCACCGCACGGTCGGGTTGTGCGGGGGCAGGCCGGGCGACACGATCACGACGTCCGGTGCCTGCGCGACGAGCACGTCCGGCACGGTGTCGAGCGGCGTCTGCAGGAACCGGGCACCGATCACGTCGAGCAGCTCGACGCTGTCGGCGGGGGCGTCGGACGAGTAGACCGTCACCTCGCTGCCGAGTTCCACGAGCGTGTCGGCGACCGAGAACCCGGTGGCACCGAGGCCGAGGACGGCGACGTTGAGCCCCTTCCACCCCTCGGAGTACCAGCTGTCGAGGGACTGGAGGCGGGACGGCGAGGACACCGGGTCAACCAACGCGTGCGATCCATTCGAGGTAGAAGAGCCCGACCCCCGCCGCGACGAAGAGCCCGGCGATGATCCAGAAGCGGACGACGACGGTCACCTCGGCCCACCCCTTCAGTTCGAAGTGGTGGTGCAGCGGACTCATCAGGAAGATGCGCTTGCCGTGCGTGATCTTGAAGTACGCCCGCTGCAGGATGACCGAACCGGTGACGATGAAGAACAGGCCACCGATGAGGATGAGCAGGAGCTCGGTGCGGCTGAGGATCGCGAGACCGGCCAGGGCGCCACCGAGGCCGAGCGAACCGGTGTCGCCGAGGAAGATCTGCGCCGGCGAGGTGTTGTACCAGAGGAACCCGATGAGCCCACCGCAGACCGCGGCCGCGACCACGGCGAGGTCGAGCGGGTTCGACACCGTGTAGCAGGCGTGCTCGGTGCTCGCGTCGAGCCGGGCACCGCCGCAGATCTGGTTCGACTGCCAGAAGCCGATGATGACGTACGAGCCGATCGCCAGGATGCTCGACCCGGTGGCCAGGCCGTCGAGCCCGTCGGCCACGTTCACGCCGTTCGACGTGGAGACCGTGAGCAGGACGATCCAGGCGAGGAACAGCACGGTGCCGATGACCGTGCCGAGCGCCATGAAGTCGAGCCACGGCACGTCGCGGATCGCCGAGATCATCGTGGACGCCGGCGGCTTGCCGTTCGACGTCGGCACGACCAGGGCGATCGTGGCGAAGATGACGCCGACGATGACCTGGCCGAGGATCTTCGCCCAGCCGCCGAGCCCGAGGCTCCGCTGGCGCCGGACCTTGAGGAAGTCGTCGATGAAGCCGACGAACCCGAGGCCGACCATCAGGAACAGCACGAGCAGTCCGGACAGCGTGATCGAGTCACGTCCGGCGAGGTGCCCGACGAAGTACCCGATCACCGCACCGATGATGAGCACGATGCCGCCCATGGTCGCGGTGCCGCGCTTGGTGTGGTGCGACTGGGGTCCGTCGTCACGGATGAACTGCCCCCACCCGAGACGGTGGAAGAGCTTGATGAAGAACGGGGTGAGCAGCAACGTGAACACCAGCGACGTGGCGCCGGCGACGAGGAGCGCGATCATTCGGTGACACCTCCGAGGCGGTCGCCGAGGAATCGCAGTTCGGCAGACTTCGAGGACTTGACGAGGACGACGTCGCCGGGGCGGAGCATCTCCTGCATGGCACGGACGGCGTCGTCGACGTCCTCGATGTACACGGACTCGCCGTCCCACGATCCCTCGAGGGTGGCGGCCTGGTGGATCGGCATCGCACCGCGGCCGACGACCACGAGCTGTCCGATGCCGAGCCGGACGACGAGCCGACCGATGCGGTCGTGCTCCTCGACGGAGAACTCCCCGAGCTCGGCCATCTCACCGAGCACGGCGACGGTCCGCTCCCCCGGGCGCACGATCTGCGCCAGGGTCCGCAGCGCCGCCGCGGTGGAGTCGGGCGAGGCGTTGTAGGCGTCGTTGATGACGGTGACGCCCTCGGGGCCGCCCTGGAGCAGCTCCATGCGCCAGCGCTCGGCGCGCGTCATCGACGCGAGCGCCGCGGCGCCGTCGGCGAGCGGGACGCCCCACAGGTGGGCCACGGTGAGCGCGGCGGACGCGTTCATGGCGTGGTGCTCACCCAGGATCGCGAGGCGCACGTCGACGTGATCCGGGCCTCCAGACAGGGTCGCGTCCGTCGGACGGTCACCTTCCGGACGGAGGGGAGGCGCGGTGAGCGTGAAGCGGGTGCCGCTGCGGTCCGTCTCGATGCCGGTGATGCGGTAGTCGGCCTCGGCCGACGTGCCGAAGCCCACCACGTGCGCGGCCGTCAGTTCGCGCATCGACGCGACGCGGTCGTCGTCGACGTTGAGCAGGGCCGTGGCGGTCCGGGGCAGGTCGGTGACCATCTCGGACTTCGCGCGCTGCGTCGCCTCGATGCCGCCGAACTCGCCGGCGTGCGCGAGGCCCACCTTGAGGACGACGCCGACGTCGGGCTCGGCGATCGAGACGAGCTTGGCGATGTGACCGACGCCGCTCGCACCCATCTCGACCACCAGGTACCGCGTGTCGTAGGTGACGCGGAGCATCGAGATCGGGGCGCCGACGTGGTTGTTGAACGAGCCTTCGGGCGCGATGGTCGCGCCGTGCTGCTCGAGGATCGTGCGGAGCATGTTCTTCGTGCTCGTCTTGCCGTTCGAGCCGGTGATGCCGACGACCCGCAGGGGTGCCGGGCGACCGTCGTCGTCGACACGGTCCGCGGTGCTCATCCGGACGCGCGTGACGACCTCGTGTGCGAGCGCGGCGAGGGCCTCGTAGCCGTCCGCGACGACGATCTGCGGCGCGGTGGTGTCGACGCGCTCGGGCGTGATCACCAGGGCGGCACCGGAGTCGACCGCTGCTGGCACGAAACGCCGGCCGTCGGTGACCTCACCGGGCAGGGCGAAGAAGACGCTGCCGGGGCCGACCAGGCGCGAGTCGGTCTCGACCGAGCCATCGACGACCAGGTCGCCCGGCTGGGCGACGTCGGTCGCCTGGGCACCGCCGATGAGCTCGCCGCCGACCGCGGTGGCGATCTCGGCGAGGGTCATGGCGATCATCGGACGTCCTCCGCCGGACCGGAGTTCGGCTCCCAACCGGCCTCGCGCAGGGCCGCACGGGCCTCGTCACGGGCGGAGTACGGTGTGCGCACGCCCTGGATGTCGCGGTAGTCCTGGTGACCGGGACCGGCCCAGAGGATCGAGTCGCCCTCGCCGAGCAGGCTCACCGCGGTGCGGATCGCGGCCTCGGGCGGGCTGACCTCGTGGATCTCGTGGTCGGGGTAGGCAGCACGGGCGGCGTCGACCAGCGTCTTGCGGATCGACGCGGCGTCCTCGAAGCGGGGGTGGTGGTCGGTGACGACGAGGATGTCGCTGCCGGCCGCGGCCACGCGGGCCATGTCGCCGCGCTTCGTCGTGTCGCGGTCGCCGTCGGCGCCGAACAGCATGAGGACCCTGCCTGCGGTGAACTGGCGCACCGCGGCGAGCGTGTTCTCGAAGGCGTCGGCGCTGTGGCCGAAGTCGACGTAGACGCTCGGCCCGTGCTCGCCGGAGACCCGCTCGGTGCGACCGGGCAGGTAGCACTCGATGGCGGAGACCCGGTTCGGCTCGCCGTCGCGATCGGTCGTGTCGTCCTCGTCGGCGTAGCGACGGTGGTTGCTCTCGAGCGCGTGCGCGATGGCACCGAGCTCGAACCCGCCCTCGACCAGCATGACGATCGCGAGTGCCGCGTTCGCCGCCATGTGCCAGCCGATGAGGGGCACACGGGTGGTCAGTTCGCGGCCCTCGGGTCCGGTCAGGCGGAACTCGGTGTAGGCGGCGTGCGCCTCGACGATGTCGACGTGCCACTCGGCCTCGACGTCGGGGTGCACCGTGATGGTGGTGACCGGGATGCGGGAGTCCTGCACCACGCGGTGGCCCCAGTCGGTGTCGAGCGAGACGACGCCGCGACGGGCGTGTTCGGGCTGGAACAGCGGGAGCTTCGCCTGGTAGTACTCCTCCATGTCGGCGTAGTCGTCGAGGTGGTCGTGCGACAGGTTCGTGAAGGCCGCGACGTCGAAGACGATGCCGTCGACGCGGTGGCGGCTCAGGGCCTGGGCACTGACCTCGACGGCGACCGCGCGGACCTCGCTCTCGCGCATCCGGGCGAGGAGTGCGTGCATCTCGCTGGCCTCGGGCGTGGTGAGGCGGCTCGTGACGCTGAGCGAGCCGATGTGGCGCTCGGCGGTCGAGCTCAGACCGGTGACCAGGCCGAGCTGCTTGAGGATGCCCTCGAGGATGTAGGACGTGCTCGTCTTGCCGTTCGTGCCGGTGACGGCGAACAGCTGCGGCAGGTCGGTGGCTTCGTCGGGGTGCGTGCGGTAGACCCACGCCGCGACGTCGCCGAGGGCGGCGCGGGGATCGTCGACCACGAGCACCGGCAGCCCGGAGGGCTCGACCAGTGCGACGCCGTCCTGGTCGGTCAGGACGGCGACGGCACCGCGCTCGGCGGCCTCCGTCGCGAACTGCGCGCCGTGCCGGTTCGCACCGTGCACGCCGACGAACAGGTCACCCGGCTGCACCTCGGTGGCGCTCAGGGTGACCCCGGTGGTCTCGAGGCTGTCGACCGAGCCGACGACACGCAGACCGAACGCGTTCGCGAGTTCGGCGACGGCCCTCGGGGTCGGGTGTTCGGGTCGGAGGACCGGGGGGATCCGTGCGGACAAGTGTTCCTTCTTCCTCACCACGTGGACGGGTAGAGCTTCGCCTCGGACGCGGAGGGGGCTACTCGGTACTTCTCGAGCACCTGGGACATGAGTGTGCGGAACGCCGGAGCCGCTCCGCTGGACCACTTGTTGGTCTGCGGCTTCGTGAACGTCACCGTGACAACATACTGGGGGTCTTCGGCGGGTGCCATTCCGGCCACCGACGTGATGCGCTGACCGCCGTAGCCCTGCGCCCTCTCGGCCACCTCGGCCGTGCCGGTCTTGGCGGCGATGTTGTAGCCGGAGATCGGCTTCATCCCCACCAGTGTGCCGCCCGTGACGACGCTCTGCAGCATGTCGGTGACCTGCGTGGCGGCGGCGGCGGACACGACGCGCTGCTTCTGCACGTCGGGCGCGTCGATCGTCGTGCCGTCGGCCGTGGTGCAGCCCTTGACGAAGTGCAGCGGGATCCGGACACCGTCGTTCGCGATGGTCTGGAACACGCTGGCGACCTGCACGGCGGTCGTCGAGATGCCCTGCCCGAACATCGAGTTGATGTTCGTCTGCTGGTCCCAGTTCGGGCTCGTGCCGTAGTCCATCGCCGGCTGGCCCGGGTAGTCGATCGCGGTCTCCGGCTCGAACAGGCCGAACTTCTTCATGTAGTCGAAGCGCTGCTGCGGCGTCAGTCGCGCACCGAGCTCGGTGATGCCGACGTTCGACGAGTTCTGCAGGATGCCGGTCAGCGTGAGGTTCTCGGTCGGGTGGAACTCGGAGTCGTGGATCGTGCCGCCCCAGGGGAACGTGCGCGAGTACGGCACGACGGCCTGGTCGGTCGGGCTCGACTTGCCCTGGTCGATCAGGGCGGCGGCGATCGCGGCCTTGATCGTGGAACCCGGCTCGTACGAGTCCGTCAGCGCCCGGGAGCCGAAGGCCCCCTTGTCCGTCGTCGCGTCGACGTCGTTCGGGTCCACCGTCGGGTAGTCCGCGACCGCCAGCAGCTCGCCCGTCTTGACACTGGTCACCGTCGCCGTCGCCGACTCGGCCTGCAGGGTCTTGGCGGCGGACGCGATGGTCTGCTGCGCCATGTACTGCAGGTCGCTGTCGATCGTGGTCTGGAGCGTGCCGCCGTCCTTGGCCTTCTTGGTGGTCACGGTGCTGCCGGGCAGCTGCACGCCGTCCTCACCGCGCTCGTACGTCTGCGACCCGTTCGTGCCCGACAGGCACCTGTTGTACGCGTACTCCAGGCCGGCCTGCGCACCGTCGGTCCCCATGAACCCGGTGATGTTGCCCGTCGTCGCCCCCGTCGGGTACACCCGCGAGGCCTGCTGCTCCTTGTAGATCCAGGGGATGCCGAGGTCGGTCACGGCCTCGTAGTGCGACACGTCGAGGCCCTTGACCAGGTACGCGAAGTCGGACTTCGGGTTCGCGGCGATGTTCTTCCGCATGGTCGCGACGTCGCCACCGGAGGCCTTCGCCAGCGCAGTGAGCGCGGTGCCGACGCTGACCTCCTTGATGCGGGTGCCGCCGAGCTTGCCCTTGAAGCCCTTCACCAGGCGCGGGGAGGTCGTGATGTTGTACCGGGTGACGCTGTCGGCGAGTTGGGTGCCCGTACGGTCGACGATCGACCCGCGGGTGCCGTAGATGGTCACGGGGATGCTGCGCTTCTGGGCCGACGCCTTGTTCAGCTCCGACGCCTGCACGACCTGGATGTCGACGAGCCGGACCACGAACACCCCGACGAGGGCGATCACGGCGAGCATCACGATGCTGTATCGCAGGCGTCGGTTGCGGATCGTCTTCGTCACGCGGTGCGGTCCTTCCCGGGCGGTGCTGAGGCTGCGGCGGACCCGCCGGTCACCGGGTGGAGGGCGCCTGGAGCGGGTTCGCGTCGGACTCTACGGACGACTTCGCCGTCCCCTGGTCCGACGCGCTGGCGCCGCTCGTCTTCTCAGACGCGGCGGGGCTGTCGGTGGCTCCCGACGCGCCTGCGCCGGCCGTGCTGCCGGTGCTGCCGGTGCTGCTCGTCTCCTTGCTGGTCGACGTGTCGCCCGGCTTCGTGGCGAGCGGCACGTCGTTCAGCAGGGAGTTCGGCACCTGGTTCTCGGTCGACGCCGTGGCCTCGTCGGGCTTCGCCGGGGTCGGCGTCCCGTACACGCGACCGGTCTTCGGGTCGAGGTACACCGGTGTCGAGTTCGCGATCATGCCGAGCGACTGTGCGTTGCGGGCCAGGTTCTGCGGCGAGTCGAGGACCCGGAGCTCCTCGGACAGCGACTGCTGCGTGCGGGACAGGGCCGTCTGCTCGGCCGACAGCGAGTTGAGCGTGTACGCCCCCTGGCTGAGCACCATGCTGATGCCGAGCTGGGCCAGCAGCAGGATCCCGAGTGCGGCGACGGCCACGACCGCGTACCCGATGCGGGGCCGTGCCCGGCGCTGCGCCGCGGTCGGGGTGACCTCGACCAGCTCGGGGCGGTGCTGACGGTCGGGGCGCGGGGCCCGCGACGGGACGACCGCGGGGTCGACGAGTGCGAGGTTCGTGCTCATGTCAGTTCCGGATCCGCTCGGCCGCGCGCAGACGCACGGGGGTTGCTCGGGGGTTGGCGGCGCGTTCGGCCTCGTCGGCCAGCTCGGCGCCCTTGACGATCAGGGAGAAGGTGGGGGCGTGCTCGGGCAGCTCCACCGGCAGGCCGGCGGGGGCGCTCGACTTCGTGCGCTCCACCAGGGCCCGCTTGACGATGCGGTCCTCGAGGGACTGGTAGGACTCGACGACGATCCGTCCGCCGACCGCGATGGCGTCGAGCGCCGCCGGGATGGCCCGCTCGAGGACGCTGAGTTCGGCGTTCACCTCGATGCGGAGGGCCTGGAAGACCCGCTTGGCCGGGTGCCCCTGGCGCTGGATCGCCACCGGGGTCGCGTCGTGCAGCACCTGGACCAGGTCGCCGGACATCTCGAAGGGCTTGGTCGCCCGTCGCTCCACGATGGACCGGGCGTAGCGGCCGGCGAGCTTCTCCTCGCCGTAGCGCTGGAAGATGCGACGGAGCTCGCCCTCGTCGTAGGTGGCCAGGACGTCGGCGGCGGTCTGCCCCTCGGTCCGGTCCATCCGCATGTCGAGCGGCGCGTCCTGGCTGTAGGCGAACCCGCGCTCGGCGCGGTCGAGCTGCAGCGAGCTCACCCCGAGGTCGAAGAGCACGCCGTCGACCTTCGAGAAGCCCTCGCCCTCGATCGCGTCGACGATGCCGTCGTACACGGTGTGCACCAGACGGACGCGGTCACCGAAGCGGGCCAGGCGCTCGCCCGCGATGCCGAGTGCGTCGGTGTCGCGGTCGAGCCCGATGAGCGTGAGCTCCGGGAACCGCTCGAGCAGCCCTTCGGAGTGGCCGCCCATGCCGAGCGTGGCGTCGACGACGACCTTGCCCGGTCCCTCGAGCGTCGGCGTGAAGAGGTCGACGATGCGCTGGAGCATCACCGGCGTGTGCGGGAAGCGTGGCGTCTCGTTGTCGTTGTCGGCCATGTGCAGCCCCTCGTCTCCTGGGCCGTGGGTCCGGATCCCCATCCATGCGACCTGACACCGGGGAAGTGATGTCAGGGCTTCACGGCTGGGAGTCCCGATCCGCGGATCAGAAGATCCCCGGGATCACCTCCTCGTCGTTGTCGGCGAATGCCTCTTCGGCTTCGGCGTAGTAGGCCTCCCACGCGGGGGTGGACCAGATCTCGGCACGGTCACCGCTGCCGATGACCGTGAGGTCCCGCTCGAGCCCCGCGTACTCACGGAGGTTCTGCGGGATCGTCACGCGGTTCTGCTTGTCGGGCTGTTCGGCGCTGGCCCCCGAGAGGAACAGGCGCATGTAGTCGCGGGTGCGCTTCGACGTCATCGGAGCGGTCCGGATGCGCTCGTGGAGTTCCTCGAACGTCCGGGCGCTGAAGACCACGACGCAGCGTTCCTGGCCGCGGGTCATCACGAGCCCGCCGGACAGTTCGTCCCGGAACTTGGCGGGGAGGATCACGCGACCCTTCTCGTCGAGCTTCGGGGCATGAGTACCGAGCAGCACGTCGGGCCTCCCCTCCGCTCCACCGGACCGTTGCGAGCCCCACTTTACTCCACTCCCCTCCCTCTGCCCAGGTCTACGCTCCCTTTTCGGGCCACGACACCCCTACTGGGGGCGTCTGACGCGGAATGAGTGGCCCGCCTTCGGAGCAAGAAGCCCGGATTCATGCGGTTCGGCGGCACGGGAAGACGCGTGGAGGAAAGTGGAGGACTTTCGCAGCCGATGGAGCGTCCCGGGGCGCGCCGCGGGCTCACGACGCCGAGTGGTCACGAACTGTCACTCGCGCTGGCCCCAGCCGACAGCTCCTGCGCCCTCGGCATCCACCCCGCGGCATGTCGTGACCACTCGCGCACACACCGGCGGCGGTCCACCCCGGCCTGGAGGCCCGTCCCACGTCCGCCGCGGTGCTCACGCGGGCGCACGGCCGGCTCCACCACGCCCGGCCGCCGGTCAGCGCACGGTCAACGACGCGTCGGCGCCGCGACGCCGAGTGGTCAGGAACTGTCGCTCGCGCGGGCCCCGGCCGACAGTTCGTGCGACCTCGCCGTCGACCGCGCGGCATGTCGTGACCACTCGCGCAGGCGCCCCGCCGAGCCCGAGCCCGAGCCCGGCCCCGGAAACACGAAACGGGGCCGACCCGAAGGCCGACCCCGTGGAGGAGTGTGGAGGGAGTCCTGCTGACCCCCGTCAGCTACTGACTCTGGTCGTTGCGCTTGTCCCAGCGCTCGTTCAACCGGTCCATGAAGGAGCCGTTGCCGCTGCCACCGCCGGTGGACGGACGCGCCGACCCACCGGAAGCGGGTCGCCCCGGTCGCGCGGGCTTCGCCTTCGGGGCACGCATGCCCGGGCGCAGCGCGAACAGGACACCGGCGAGCATCACGACGAAGCCGAGGATGCCCAGCAGCGGCGCCTTCATGACCAGGCCGACGATGACGATGGCGACCCCGGCGAGAGCGCCGAGGACCCCGAGCGTGATGGCTGTGTACGTCGGACGACCCTGTCGACGTGTGACACGAGCCACGAAATCGGAATCGTTCTGGTAGAGGCTGCGCTCCATCTCTTCGAGAAGGCGCTGCTCCTGTTCCGAGAGCGGCATCTTGGTTCCCTCTGTTCCTGGGATCGACGCGGGGTTGAAAAACGCGGGTTGAGTGGACCGATTCTATGCCTCGACCACTCCACTAGGGTAGGGATCGTGGCTGAGAGTACGCGATTAGTGGACCTCGTATCGGCGCGTATCGACCGGGCACTCGACGAGCAGCGTGAACGGCTCCTCGCGATCAGCCCGGACCTCGCGCCGTTCGACCGGTACGCCCGAGACCTGTTGTCCGGCGGCAAGCGCTTCCGTGCCCTGTTCTGCTACTGGGGATGGCAGTCGGTGGCGGGCCGTTCGGGCTCGTTCGACCCGCTGGCCGAAGGGTCCAGGCAGACCACCGCCGAGGCGATCGTCACGGTCGCCGCCGCGCTCGAGGTCTTCCACGCCGCCGCCCTGGTGCACGACGACATCATGGACCGCTCGGACACCCGCCGCGGGCGCCCCGCAGCGCACCGCCGCTTCGAGTCCCTGCACGAGGAGTCCGGCTTCGTCGGCGACCGCGGACAGTACGGCACGAACTCCGCCCTGCTCCTCGGCGACCTCCTGCTCTCGCTCAGCGACGCGGTCTTCGACGAGGGCCTCGCGCTCCTCGACCCGGTGCGGGCCCGCATCGTCCGCCAGGAGTTCCACGCCATGCGCCTCGACGTCACCGCGGGCCAGTACCTCGACGTGCACGAGGAGACCGCCTGGCCGGTCATCGACGAGTCCGAGCACCTGCTCCGCGCCCAGCGCGTCATCGTCTTCAAGTCGGCGAAGTACTCGATCGAGGCGCCGCTCGTCATCGGCGCCCTCGTCGCCGGTGCGAGCGACTCCCAGCTCGAGGGCCTCCGCGCCTTCGGACTCCCCCTCGGCGTGGCGTACCAGCTCCGCGACGACATGCTCGGCGTGTTCGGCGACCCCGAGGTCACCGGCAAGCCCGCCGGCGACGACCTGCGCGAGGGCAAGCGCACCGTCCTCATCGCCTCGGCGCGCAAGACGCTGGCGAGCGGCCCGCGGCAGCTGCTGGACGAACTCCTCGGCGACCCGGACCTCGACGAGGAGCAGGTGCAGATGCTCCGCGCGACCCTGACCGAGTCCGGTGCCGTGGCCGCCGTGGAACGGTCGATCGAACGGCACGTGCAGCGCGCCAAGGCCGCGCTCGACGCCTCGCCGCTGACGCCGTCGGCACGCGAGCAGCTCGCGTCGCTGGCGGACACGGTCAGCAGCCGCTCCGCCTAGACGCGACCCCAGGACGGACCGGAGGCTCCTGGCGACACCGCCACGGGCCTCCCGTCCGTCCGGAACGTGTCTAGAGCAGCGACTGGGCGATGCGACGCACCTCGGCCTTGCGACCGGCGCGCAGCGCCGCGATCGGCGTGGTGCCCATCGCGTCGTCGACGGTGAGCATCCAGCGCACCGCCTCGTCGTCGGTGAAGCCGTTGTCGCCGAGCACGATGAGCGTGCCGCGGAGTTCGGGCATCGGCTCCCCGTCCTCCAGGAACTCGACCGGCACCCGCAGGACACCGCCGACGCGGGCTGCGAGCAGGGTCTTCTGCTCGAAGAGTCGGTGGATCCGTCCGGGGCTCGTGCTGAACATGTCCACCAGCTCGGGGACGGTCAGCCAGCGTTCGGAGAGGGTCAGGTCGTCGGCGGGTGCGGCACTCACACGCCCATGGTGCCAGAGTGACCGCCTGGTTGAATCCGCACCGTTCGTCACATTCGTCACATCCATCACATCTGACTCTCTGGTTGACTTGGGAATCAGGCCATGCCAGCGTTGTGGCACCTGTGAGTGCGCGCCTGCGCGCGCACGGCTCAGTCGAGATCAGGAGAAACCCGTGGACCACGCTGCAGACGAAGTCGCCCGGCGCGCACGATCCGCCCGGTTCGCCACCATGCCCATCGTCCTCGCCGGCACGATCGCGGTGACCGCCGGCCTCACCGGCCCGGTCGCGCACGCGGAGCCGCGCCACGACGACGCCGACGCGAACAACAAGCGCCACGTCGACCAGGACCGCGTCGTCACCGACCGCCCGGTGTTCGGCACCGCCGTAGCACGGCCGTCGCAGACCGTCGTGAAGACGGTCTCCGCCACCACGAAGGCCCCCACGACCTACACCGTCCATCACGGCGACACGGTCTCGGGCATCGCCGCCCGCTTCGGTCTGTCGGCGCAGGAGATCCTCGTGCGCAACGGCCTCGGATGGAACACGATCATCCACCCCGGTCAGACGCTGCACCTCGCGTCCACCCCCGCCGTCACCACCGCCGCGGTGCGGACGTCCACGTCGACGACCGACTCCGGCTCGGCCACGTCGAGCTACCACGTGAAGCAGGGCGACACGGTCTCCGGCATCGCGTCCCGCGTCGGCGTGTCGACGACGGCGCTCCTCAGCGCCAACAAGCTGTCCCAGCGCAGCGTCATCTACCCGGGCCAGACCCTCCGGGTGCCGCACGGTTCGTCCTCGTCGACGGCCTCGGTGTCCACCGCGTCCGCCCCGTCGACGAAGTCGAGCGTGAAGATCAGCGCCGGCGACACCGTCGCGTCGATCGCCGCTGCGCACCACGTCTCGGTCCGGTCGCTCCTGTCGGCCAACGGCCTGTCGTACACGAGCACCATCTACGCCGGCAAGACACTCGTCATCCCGTCGTCGTCCACGGCCGCTCCCGCGGTGTCGACCAGCGCCCACGTCAGCGGCGCCGTCGGGCTCAGCGCCGAACAGCGCCAGAACGCCGCGACGATCGTCGCCGTCGGCCGTTCGCTCGGGGTGCCCGACCGCGGCATCGTCGTCGCCCTCGCGGCCGCGATGCAGGAGTCGAGCCTCCGCAACCTGGCGCACGGCGACCGTGACTCGGTCGGGCTGTTCCAGCAGCGTCCGAGCCAGGGCTGGGGCAGTGCCGCGAAGCTGCAGGACCCGGCGCACGCCACCGCGCTGTTCTTCGGCGGACGGAACAACCCGAACGCCGGCACGACCCGCGGGCTGCTCGACGTGCCCGGCTGGTCGTCGATGAGCATCACCGACGCGGCCCAGGCCGTGCAGCTCTCCGCCTACCCGAAGGCCTACGCCAACTGGGCGAGCGCCGCCGAGGGCTGGCTGGCGACCCTCTGAGTCTCATCCGGAAGATCGAGATTGGGTCACGGCCGGTGCGCCGGTGCGTCCTCGCGCAGTCTCGATTCGTAGAATGCCGCCGATGACCACCAACGCCGCCACGGATCCGATGATCGGTCGCATGATCGATCAGCGGTACCGCGTCCGCTCCCGCATCGCGCGCGGGGGCATGGCGACCGTCTACCTCGCGACCGACGTGCGCCTCGAGCGACGCGTCGCGATCAAGATCATGCACGGGCACCTGGCCGACGATCAGGCCTTCCGTGAGCGCTTCATCCAGGAGGCCCGGTCGGCGGCCCGACTGTCGCACCCGAACCTCGTCGGCGTGTACGACCAGGGCGCCGAGGGCGAGACCGCGTACATCGTCATGGAGTACATCCCCGGCATCACGCTGCGGGACCTGCTGCAGGAGCACCACGCCCTGACGCCCGAGCAGGCGACGGACATCCTGCGCGCTGTGCTGGCGGGGCTCGCCTCGGCCCACCGCGCCGGCATCGTGCACCGCGACCTGAAGCCCGAGAACGTCCTGCTCGCCGACGACGGCCGCATCAAGCTCGGCGACTTCGGCCTGGCCCGGGCCACGACCGCGAACACGGCGACGGGCGCGGCGCTCCTCGGCACGATCGCGTACCTCTCCCCCGAGCTCGTGACCCGCGGCGCCGCCGACTCCCGCAGCGACATCTACGCGCTCGGCATCATGCTGTACGAGATGCTCACCGGCGAGCAGCCCTACAAGGGCGAGCAGCCGATGCAGATCGCCTACCAGCACGCGAACGACTCCGTGCCCGCGCCGAGTGCCGCCGTCGCCGGGGTGCCGCCGGAGCTCGACGAGCTGGTCGCCTGGTCGACGGCACGCGACCCCGAGGACCGCCCACGCGACGCCCGCGAGATGCTCGACCACATGTCGGGCGACCAGCAGCGTGCGACCGGCCAGTACCGCACCGCAGTGCTCCGGCCCGAGAACGGGACGGCGATCCTGCCCTCGGGTGGCGGGGGCACGCTCGGCGCCGCAGCGGCCGCGGCGACGGCCGGAGCCGCAGGGGCCACTGCCGCCGACGAGACCGCCATCATCGACCGGTCCGGTGACCGCGACACCGGCGACCGCGGGCGGGCCCCCGCGCGTCCCCGCGGCAACGCCCCCGGTCCCCGCCGGACCGGTGCCCAGCCGGGCGTGCTCTCCCCCGCCGGACAGCGGCTCGCCGACCAGTCGGCGAAGCGCCGGAAGCGCGGCTGGGTCCTGCTGTCCGTGGTCGTCGTGCTCGCGTTGATCGGTGCCGGCTTCGGCTGGTACTTCGGCCCCGGGCCGGGTGGCAACGTGCGGATCCCGGAAGTCACGGGCAAGTCGGTCTCGCAGGCCCGGCAGCTGCTCGAAGCACAGGGCCTGCAGGCGGCGTCGAAGACCGGAACCCGGTTCGACGCCGTCGTCGCGAAGGGACAGGTCTCCACGACGAAGCCGGCCGCCGAGCGCGAGGTCCAGAAGGGCACGTCGGTGCAGATCGTCGTGTCGAACGGCCCGCGGATGATCCCGCTGCCGGCGATCGTCGGGCAGCCGCTCTCCACCGTGACGGCCGCGCTCGACGACGACTTCGAGCTGCAGGACGACCGGTACGAGTTCTCCGCCGACGCTCCGAAGGACACCGTGATCGCGGCGACCGGTCGGGCCCCGGGCGGCAAGGCGCTCGACCTGACGACCGTGCAGGCGTACGGCGAGACCGGGCAGGTCACCCTGACGGTGTCGCTCGGCCCGGTGCCGGACGTGGTCGGGAAGACCGTCGACGAGGCCTCCGCGGCGCTCGACGAGGCCGGACTGATCCTCGGTGCCCGCACCGAGGAGTTCAGCGAGACCGTCCCCGCCGGCCAGGTCATCTCCGCGGCCGTGCAGGACTCCCCGGCCGTCCGTGGCACCGCGGTGGACGTCGTCGTGTCGAAGGGCCCGGCGCCGATCACGCTGCCGGACATCGCTGCCGATCGCCCCACGATCAACGAGGCGACGAAGACCCTCGAGGACCTCGGGCTCAAGGTCGCCGTGCCGGACTGCACCAACATCCTGTGCGGCTTCTACGACTGGAAGTCGACGCTGCCGGTCACCGGCACCGACCCGGGCGCCGGTGCCACGGTGTACCGCGGCGACACGGTCACCCTGTCCTACGACCAGTAGGGGCCCGGGCGCGTTTCGCGCCCAGCGACAGTTCACGCGCCGTCGGGCGCGAGGAGTGTCGCTCACCCCGAAACGCGGGTGCGGTCCGGAACGTGCGGACACGACGGACGGGAGGCCCGGTGCCAGCTGGCACCGGGCCTCCCGTCCCGGGGTTCCCGCGCTACGAGCGGTCGGGCTGGTGCGCGCCGAGTTCCTCGGCCACCAGGAAGGCGAGCTCGAGGGACTGCATGTGGTTGAGGCGCGGGTCGCACAGCGACTCGTAGCGGGTGGCGAGGGTGGCCTCGTCGATGTGCTCCGAGCCGCCGAGGCACTCGGTGACGTCGTCACCGGTCAGCTCGACGTGCATGCCACCCGGGTACGTGCCGACCTGGCGGTGCGCCTCGAAGAAGCCGAGGACCTCGTCCACGACGTCGTCGAACCGACGGGTCTTGTAGCCCGTCGGCGTGGTCAGGCCGTTGCCGTGCATGGGGTCGGTGACCCACAGCGGGTTGGCGTCCATGCCCTTGATCGCCTCGAGCAGCTTGGGCAGCTCGTCGCGGATCTTGCCGGCACCCATGCGCGTGATGAAGGTCAGGCGACCCGGTTCACGGTTCGGGTCGAGCTTGTCGACCAGTGCCTTCATGTCGTCGACGCTGGTCGTCGGGCCGAGCTTCACGCCGATGGGGTTGCGCACCCGCGACAGGAAGTCCACGTGTGCACCGTCGAGGTCACGCGTGCGCTCACCGATCCAGATGAAGTGGCCGGACGTGTCGTACGCCAGGCCGGAGCGGGAGTCGATGCGGGTCATCGGGCGCTCGTAGTCCATCAGCAGCCCCTCGTGTGAGGCGTAGAACTCGACGTGCTTGAGCGCCTCGAAGTCGGCACCGCAGGCGGCCATGAAGCGGATCGCTCGGTCGATCTCCTTGGCGAGGTGCTCGTAGCGGGCGTTCGCCGGGTTCGACGCGAAGCCCTTGTTCCACGAGTGCACCTGCCGCAGGTCGGCGAAGCCCCCCTGGGTGAAGGCGCGGACGAGGTTCAGCGTCGAAGCGGCCGTGTGGTACCCCTGCACCAGGCGGCGCGGGTCGGCCGTCCGGCTCTCCGGCGTGAAGTCGTAGCCGTTGACGATGTCGCCGCGGTAGGCGGGCAGCGTGACGTCGCCGCGGGTCTCGAAGTCGCTCGAGCGGGGCTTGGCGAACTGCCCGGCCATGCGCCCCATCTTGATGACGGGCATCGAGGCGCCGTAGGTCAGCACGACGGCCATCTGCAGGATCGTCTTGACCCGGTCGCGGATGGAGTCGGCGGTGGCACCGGCGAAGGTCTCGGCGCAGTCACCGCCCTGCAGCAGGAAGGCCTTGCCCTGGGCGGCCGCGGCGAGCCGCTCGCGCAGCTTGTCGACCTCGCCCGCGAACACGAGCGGCGGGAGCGTGGCGATCTCGGCCGAGGCGGCCTCGGCAGCTGCGGCGTCCGGCCAGGTCGGCTGCTGCTTGATCGGGAGCGTCCGCCAATAGTCGAGCCCCTCGATGACGTCCGGATCCTGCAGGGCGACGAAGTCGGTCGACTCGAACAAGGGCGTTACCTCGGTGTTCTGTGCGGGCGGCCCGGCGACGCTGACCGGCACGTGGCCGCGCGTCGTCGATGGGCGTCCTGGCGGGGTGCCGGGACCATCAGAGCCTAACGTGCAGGCGTCGACTTCCGTTCCCGCATGACGGCCTCGCGCGCGGAGCTCGCCCGCTCCTTCACGCTGGTCGCGTAGACGTCCACGTACTCCTGGCGGCTCAGCCCGGCGAGCTCGTGCATGACCTCGTCCGTGACGCTGCGGAGGATGAAGCGGTCGGTCTCGAAGCCCTGGAACCGCGAGAAGTCGAGCGGCTTGCCGAACACGACGCCCACGCGCTTGATCTTCGGGAAGCGCTGCCCGATCTGCTGCACCTCGCGCGTGCCGACCATTGCGACGGGGACGACGAGCACGCGCCCCTCGAGGATCATCCGGGCGATGCCGGTGCGGCCGCGGTAGAGCTTGCCGTCGGGGCTGCGGGTGCCCTCGGGGTAGATGCCGAGCTGCTCGCCGCGCGCCAGGACCTGCAGGCCGGTGCGGAGTGACGCCTCGGACGCCTTGCCGCCGGAGCGGTCGATCGGCAGCTGGCCGATGGCGTTGAAGAACGTCTTCGTCGCCCAGCCCTTCAGTCCGCGACCCGTGAAGTAGTCACTCTTCGCCAGGAACGACAGGCGACGGTCGAGCACCGCCGGCAGGATCACCGAGTCGATGAACGAGATGTGGTTCGACGCGAAGATGACCGGCCCCTTGGCCGGCACGTGCTCGCGGCCGACGACCCAGGGCCGGAACAGGGTCAGGATGAGCGGACCGAGCACGAAGTTCTTCAGCAGCCAGTAGGTCATCGACGACTCCAGGTGGTGGGTGGCCCGGGTGGTGGGGAGGCCCGATGCTACGCCGTGCGGGCGTGGATGCGGGCGAGGTCGGCCGCACCGACGGCGCCGGCGTCGTTGACGAGCTCGGCGATCACGAAGTCCGGCTCGGGGTGGTAGCCACGGGCCGGCAGGTTGTTGAGGTACGCCTGCTTGATGGGGTCGAGCAGTCGGTCCCCCGCGCTGGCGACGCCGCCGCCGAACACGAAGAGCTGCGGGTCGAGCACCGCGGACAGCGACGCGCAGGCCTCGCCGAGGTGCCGACCGAGCCGACGGAGGGCCGCGAGGGCACCCGGGTCGTCGGCCAGGATGAGGTCGCCCACGATCTTGCCGTCGAGCTGGCCGCCGTTGTCGGCGCGGGCGTCGGCCAGGGCCGACCCGATACCGCCGGCGTCGGCGACGTCGTTCGCCATGCGCTGCAGGGCACGGCCGGAGCCGTACTGCTCGATGCAGCCGCGGGCGCCGCAGCCGCAGGGCAGGCCGTTCGGAACGATGCGGAGGTGCCCGATCTCACCGCCGGTGCCGAAGCCGCCGCGGAACAGGCGGTCCTCGGTCACGATGGCGCCGCCGACGCCGGTGCCGATGGTGAGCATGGTCATGTCGGACACGAGCCGACCGGCACCGAAGCGGAACTCGGCCCAGCCGGCGGCGTTCGCGTCGTTGTCCACCGTGATGTGCAGGTCGCCGAGGCGCTGCTGCAGCTTCTGGCGGAGCGGTTCGTTCCGCCACCGGATGTTCGGCGTGTAGTAGACGATCGACTGCGAGGCGTCGATGAACCCGGGGGCTGCGACCCCCACGGCGCCGACCTGGTGGAGCGAGCTGAGTCGCTCGACCATCGAGACGACGTCGTCGAGCATGGCGTTCGGGTCCGCAGCGTTGGTGGCCACGCGGTCCTCGGCGACGATCTCGCCCAGTTCCGTCACGACCGCACCCGCGATCTTGGTGCCCCCGATGTCGATTCCGATGGCGTGCACGAGCAACGAGCCTACCGGTTCGCCGCGAAGTCACGGAACGCCCGGTCAGGCGTCCTATGCTGGCGGTGTCGCCTCGGTGTTGAGGCGCACTCGAGTCGAACCGGCAGACAAGGGAGTCACCGTGAACGATCAGCGTCCTGCACGCAGCAGCGCCTCCACCGACACGGCCACCGCTGGCAGCGCGGCCACCGGGACCACGCCGTCAGCCGGGAGGCACGCCACACCGCCCAGCGCTGGCCCGGCCGCCCCGGCCCAGGACCACCCGGCCACCGCGGCCCACAGCGGTCCGGTCGCACCGGACCACGGCTCGGCAGCGCGGCTCCTCGGCGACCGCGCCCGCCTGACGCCCGAGCGACCGATCCTCGCCCAGCGGCACGGCGACACCTGGACGACCTTCACCGCAGCGGAGACGCTCGCGAAGGTCCGCGGCATCGCTAAGGGCTTCGTGGCCGCCGGTCTCGAACCGGGCGCGCACGTCGCGATCCTGTCGCGCACCCGCCTCGAGTGGACCCTGGTCGACTTCGCCGTGTGGACAGCCGGCCTGGTGTCCGTCCCCGTGTACGAGACGAGTTCCCCCGACCAGGTGCGCTGGATCCTGTCCGACTCGGAGGCGGTCGCCATCGTGGTCGAGCAGGAGGAGCACGCCCGCCGCGTCGCCTCCATCGCACCCGACCTGCCGGCCCTCGGTCAGCACTGGACGATCGACGGCGGCGGCCTCGACGACCTGACGCGACTCGGCGAGGACGTCTCCGACGACCAGCTCGACGCCCGCACCGCGAACGTGCACGGCCACGACGACGCCACGATCATCTACACCTCGGGCAGCACGGGCCGCCCGAAGGGCTGCGTCCTGCGGCACGACAACTTCACCGCCACGGTGGAGGGCGCGAGCGAGGCGATGCCCGAGGTCGTCGCCGACGGTGCGTCCACCCTGCTGTTCATCCCGCTCGCCCACGTCTTCGCCCGGTTCATCGCCGCGATGTCGGTGTCCGCCGGCGTCCTCGTCGGCCACGAGCCGGACACCAAGGACCTGATGCGCGCGGTCTCGACCTTCAAGCCGACGTTCCTGCTCGCGGTCCCCCGGGTGTTCGAGAAGATCTACAACTCCGCCGAGCAGAAGGCCGACCTCGGCGGCAAGGGCAGGATCTTCCGAGCCGCTGCCGACACCGCGGTCGCGCACTCCGAGGCCCTCGCAGCCGGCAAGGTGCCGTTCCTGCTCGGGCTGAAGTTCAAGCTGTTCGACCGGCTCGTGTACGCCAAGCTCCGCGACGCGCTCGGCGGCCGGGTCGAGTACGCGGTCAGCGGGTCGGCTCCGCTCTCCCCGCGGCTCTCGCACTTCTTCCGGTCGATCGGGGTGCTCATCCTCGAGGGCTACGGCCTGACGGAGACGACGGCCCCCGCCACGGTCAACCGCGCCCGGGAGCTCCGCATCGGGACGGTCGGCCGCGCGCTGCCCGGCATCGAGGTCCGGATCGCCGACGACGGCGAGATCCTGATCCGCGGCGTCGACGTCTTCGACCGGTACTGGCGCAACGACGAGGCGACCGAGAAGGCATTCGTCGACGGATGGTTCCGCACCGGCGACCTCGGCCGGATCGACGCGGACGGGGTGCTCACGGTCACCGGCCGCGCCAAGGAACTCATCGTCACCGCGAGCGGCAAGAACGTCGCGCCGGCACCGCTCGAGGACGGCATCCGCGAGCACCCGCTCATCGGCCAGGTCGTGGTCGTCGGCGAGGGCAAGCCGTTCGTCGCCGCCCTCGTGACCCTCGACCGGGAGATGCTGCCCGGGTGGTGCGAGACCCGCGGCATCACGCCGGCCCTGTCCGCGCACGAGGCCGCCTACGACGAGCGGGTGCTCTCCGCCGTGCAGGAGGCCATCGACGCCGCGAACGGTCGGGTCTCGCGCGCCGAGTCGGTCCGGTCGTTCACGATCCTCGACACGGACCTCACCGAGGGCTCGGGACACCTCACGCCGAAGCTGACGATCAAGCGGCCGGTGATCCTGAAGGACTTCGCCGCCGACATCGACCACATCTACTCCGGGTCGAAGGTGCAGACGACGGCGACGCCCGTCATCGAGGGCCGGCGCCGCAACCGCTCGTAGCGGGCGTCGGGCGTCGGGCGTCGGGCGTACCGGGTCGATCCGGGCGTACCAGGTCGGTTCTTCCGACCAGGTACGCCCGATTCCGCCAGGCACGCGCGGGTTGCAGACGCAAACGCCTGGAGGCCCGGTGCCGGTCCGGCGGACCTGCGCCGGGCCTCCAGGGGTTGCCACGCGCGGGGCGCGACCCCGATGACCGGGCGCAGTCAGGCGTACCTAGTCGTTTCGGGCCTACCGGGTCGATCCGGGTCGTTCCGGGCGTACCGGGTCAGTTCTTTCGACCAGGTACGCCCCGTTTCCCCAGGTACGCGCGGGGCCGCCCCCGCCACCCGGTCGGTCCGGGCGCACCGGGTCGATTCGGGCGTACCGGGTCGATTCTTCCGACCAGGTACGCCCGATTCCGCCAGGTGCGCGCGGCGGTGCAGCGCAACGGCCTGGAGGCCCGGACCACGTCCGTCGGACGTGGTCCGGGCCTCCAGGCCGTTCAGCGGGCGCCGGGGGCGCCTGCGGGGGTCAGGCCTCCTGCGACTGCTCCGTCGCGGGGGCGTCGAGGACGGCGGTCGAACCGGTCGTGACGGTGGTCTCGGCAGGTCGACGGTTGGTGCGGGTGCGGTGCGAGCTCAGCTCGTCGTTCTGACTGGTCATGCGGGAGTCCTGGGGGGGATGGGATGGTGTGTCGGTGGGAGGCCGACAGCAGCACGGTACCTCCTCGTCAGGACAAAGCGACAATCCCCCGTGGGGGTGTCACACCCGAGTTCACAGCCCGCGAACGCGGGCCTGTGCGAGCGCTCAGTGGAACCAGTCCTGCGCGCGGATGTCGCGCAGTGCCTGCCGCCGGATCTCGGGGTCGAGCGTCATCACGTAGACCGTGCCGTCGAGGTGGTCGCACTCGTGCTGGAGCGCCTCGGCCATCAGGCCGGTGCCCTCGAGCACGACCTCGTCGCCGTCGACGTCGACGCCGCGCACCTTCGCGTACGGGTACCGGCGCGTCGGGTAGCCGAGCCCCGGGACGGAGAGGCACCCTTCTTCCATGAGCTCGGGCTCCCCGGAGACCTCGACGAGCTCGGGGTTGAGCACGTAGCCGACCTCGCCGTCGACGTTGTACGAGAACGCGCGGAGCCCGACGCCGATCTGCGGCGCGGCCACACCGGCACGCCCGGGTTCCTCGACGGTGTCGACGAGGTCCTGCACGAGGTCACGGACGCCGGGGCTGCCGAGCAGTTCGGGTCGGATCTGGTCGGCCGGCGAACGGAGGATGGGGTCGCCGAACAGGCGGATGGGACGGACGGTCAATTTACTGCAGCACCACCAGGAGGTCGCCGGCGTCCACCTGCTGGGTCACCGGGATCGCGAGTCGGCCGACGGTGCCCGACACGGGCGCCGTGATGGCCGCTTCCATCTTCATCGCCTCGATGCTCGCCACGGCCGCACCGGCCTCGACGACGTCACCGACGGCGACCTTGAGCGTCACCACGCCGGAGAACGGCGCGGCCACGTGCTTGGGGTCGGACGGGTCGGCCTTCTCGGCAGCCTTCGTCTCGACCTCGACCGAACGGTCGCGGACGGCGACCGGGCGGAGCTGCCCGTTCATCGTCGCCATGACCGTGCGGATGCCCTTGTCGTCCACCTCGCCGATCGCCTCGAGCCCGACGAACAGGTCGACGCCCTTGCCGAGCGGCACGCTGTGCTCCTGCCCGGGGCGCAGCCCGTACAGGTAGTCGACGGTCGGCACGACGGAGAGGTCGCCGTACTGCTCCCGGACCCGCGCGAACTGCTGCGTGGGCTGTGGGAAGAGCAGACGGTTGAGGGCCTGCTGCCGATCGGGCCCGGGCGCCTCCAGGTGTGCCCGTTCGTCCGCGGGCACCGGTGTGATCTCGAGTCGGACCTCGCGCCCGGCCAGGACCTTCGAGCGGAACGGCTCGGGCCAGCCGCCGGGCAGGTCGCCCAGCTCGCCGGCCATGAACCCGATCACGGAGTCCGGGATGTCGTACTTGTCGGGGTTCTGCTCGAAGTCGACCGGGTCGGCACCGACCGCGGCGAGCTGCAGCGCGAGGTCTCCGACGACCTTCGACGACGGCGTCACCTTGGTGGGGCGTCCGAGGATCCGGTTCGCCTCGGCGTACCAGTCCTCGACCTGCTCGAACCGGTCGCCGAGTCCGAGGGCGATGGCCTGCTGGCGGAGGTTCGACAGCTGCCCGCCGGGGATCTCGTGCTTGTAGACACGCCCGGTCGGACCGGCGAGACCGGACTCGAACGGGGCGTAGACACGACGGACCGACTCCCAGTACGGCTCGAGGTCACCGACGGCGTCGAGGGACAGGCCGGTGTCGCGCTCGGTGTGGGCCAGGGCTGCGACCAGGGCGGACATGCTCGGCTGGCTCGTCGTGCCGGCCATCGGCGCCGCGGCCACGTCGACCGCGTCGGCCCCGGCCCGCGCGGCGGCGAGCAGGGTCGCGAGCTGGCCGCCGGCGGTGTCGTGGGTGTGCACGTGCACGGGCTGGTCGAAGCGCTCCCGCAGGGCGGTGACGAGCTTCTCGGCCGCACCGGCACGGAGGAGCCCCGCCATGTCCTTGATGCCGATGACGTGCGCGCCAGCCTCGACCATCTGCTCCGCCAGGCGGAGGTAGTAGTCGAGCGTGTAGAGGTCCTCGGCGGGGTCGAGGAGGTCGGCGGTGTAGCAGAGCGCCGCCTCGGCGACGGCCGTGCCGGTCGCGAGCACGGCCTCCAGGGCTGGACGCAGCTGGCTGACGTCGTTCAACGCGTCGAACACGCGGAAGACGTCGACGCCGGACCGAGCCGCCTCGTCGACGAAGGCGTCGGTGACCTCGGTCGGGTAGGGCGTGTACCCGACGGTGTTGCGACCGCGCAGCAGCATCTGGATCGGGATGTTCGGCATCGCCGCACGGAGGGCGGTCAGGCGCTCCCAGGGGTCCTCGCCGAGGAACCGGAGCGCCACGTCGTAGGTAGCACCGCCCCAGGCTTCGACGCTCAGCAGCTGCGGGGTGAGCCGCGCGACGTGCGGCGCGACGGCGACGAGGTCCTTCGTGCGGACCCGGGTGGCGAGGAGTGACTGGTGGGCGTCCCGCATCGTCGTCTCGGTCACCGCGAGGGCCGTCTGGGCGCGGAGGGCCTTCGACCACTCGACCGGACCCATCGCCAGCAGGCGGTCACGCTGACCCTCGGGCACCGGCGTCGTCAGGTCGAGGGCAGGGAGCTTGTCGGCCGGATCGGTGACCAGCGGCGACCGCTCGCCGTTCGGCTTGTTCACCGTGACGTCGGCGAGCCAGGTGAGGACCTTCGTGCCACGGTCCTTCGAGACGTGTCCGCCGAAGAGCTGCGGACGTTCCTCGATGAACTTCGTCGAGACGTCACCGCGGGCGAAGTCCGGGTCCTCCAGCACGGCCTGCAGGAACGGGATGTTCGTGCTGACGCCGCGGATGCGGAACTCGGCGAGGGCGCGCTTGGCCCGGGACACCGCCGCCGGGAAGTCGCGACCGCGGCACGTCATCTTCGCGAGCATCGAGTCGAAGTGCGGGCTGATCTGCGCGCCGGTGGCGACGGTGCCGCCGTCGAGCCGGACGCCCGCGCCGCCGGGGCTGCGGTAGGTGCTGATCCGGCCGGTGTCCGGGCGGAAGCCCTGCGTCGGGTCCTCCGTCGTGATGCGGGTCTGCAGGGCCGCGCCGTGCACGTGCACCCTGTCCTGCGACAGGCCGAGGTCGGCGAGGCTCTCCCCCGCCGCGATGCGCATCTGCGACTGGACGAGGTCGACGTCGGTGACCTCTTCGGTGACCGTGTGCTCGACCTGGATCCGCGGGTTCATCTCGATGAAGACGTGCTGGCCCTCGCGCTCGCCCTCGGTGTCGAGGAGGAACTCGACGGTGCCGGCGTTGACGTACCCGATCGACCGGGCGAAGGCCACGGCATCGCGGTGCAGGGCCTGTGCGATCGCGGGGTCGAGGTTCGGTGCCGGAGCGATCTCGACGACCTTCTGGTTGCGCCGCTGCACCGAGCAGTCCCGCTCGAACAGGTGGATCGTGCCCGCGTCGGTGCCGGTCGAGTCGGCGAGGATCTGCACCTCGATGTGCCGTGGGCGGATGACGGCCTGCTCGAGGAACATCGTCGGGTCGCCGAAGGCACTGTCGGCCTCGCGCATCGCCGCTTCGAGGGCGTCACGCAGCTCGGGCTTCGTCTCGACGCGACGCATGCCACGCCCACCACCACCGGCGACGGCCTTGGCGAAGACCGGGAACCCGATCGCGTCGGCACCGGCGATCAGTTCGTCGATGTCGCGGCTCGCGGGGGTGCTCGCGAGGACCGGGACGCCGGCCGCGATCGCGTGCTCCTTCGCGGTGACCTTGTTGCCCGCCATCTCGAGCACGTGCTCGCCCGGACCGATGAACGTGATGCCGGCAGCAGCGGCAGCGGCGGCGAGCTCCGGGTTCTCGGACAGGAAGCCGTACCCGGGGTAGATGGCGTCGGCACCCGACTCGCGGGCGACACGGATGATCTCGGAGACGTCCAGGTACGCCCGGACCGGGTGGCCCCGCTCCCCGATCAGGTAGGCCTCGTCGGCCTTGAGCCGGTGCAGGGAGTTCCGGTCCTCGTACGGGTAGACGGCGACCGTACGGGCCCCCAACTCGTAGGCGGCACGGAACGCGCGGATGGCGATCTCGCCACGGTTCGCAACGAGGATCTTCGTGAACACGACGTCCCTTTCAGCCCGGGTTGAGGTGAGACAACCCTAGTGGCGGTAACGTTGCTCAACGTGCATGTACTCAGCGTGAGCTCCCTCAAGGGTGGTGTCGGCAAGACGACGGTGACGCTCGGCCTGACCTCGGCCGCGTTCGCCAAGGGACTGCGCACGCTGGTGGTGGATCTGGACCCGCAGTCCGACGTCTCCACGGGCCTCGACATCAACCTCGCCGGCCACCTCAACGTCGCCGACGTCCTCGAGAACCCGAAGGAGAAGATCGTCCGTCAGGCGATCGCCCCCTCGGGCTGGACGAAGGGGTCGCAGGGCAAGATCGACGTCATGGTCGGGTCGCCCTCCGCGATCAACTTCGACGGCCCGCACCCGTCGATCCGCGACATCTGGAAGCTCGAAGAGGCCCTGGCCAACGTCGAGCAGGACTACGAGCTCGTGCTCATCGACTGCGCGCCGTCGCTGAACGCCCTGACCCGCACCGCGTGGGCCGCGTCCGACCGTGTCACCGTCGTCACCGAGCCCGGCCTGTTCTCCGTCGCCGCCGCCGACCGCGCCCTGCGCGCCATCGAGGAGATCCGCCGCGGACTCTCCCCGCGCCTGCAGCCCCTCGGCATCATCGTGAACCGTGCCCGGGTGCAGTCGCTCGAGCACCAGTTCCGCATCAAGGAGCTCCGCGACATGTTCGGGCCCCTCGTGCTCTCCCCGCAGCTGCCGGAGCGCACCTCGCTCCAGCAGGCGCAGGGTGCCGCGAAGCCGCTGCACGTGTGGCCCGGTGAGTCCGCGCAGGAGATGGCGAAGAACTTCGACCAGCTGCTCGAGCGCATCATGCGCACCGGCAAGATCGGCCCGTACGCCGAGGGCGGCGCCGCGTAGGTCGCTGCACTCTGGCGGTCGGGCGGGCGAGGTCGTCGCGCTCGTCGCGCTCGTCGCGCTCGTCGCCCGAGTGGTCACGACATGCCGCTCACTTGCGCCGAGTGGTCACCAACTGTGGTCAGGCAGCGTCGCAGGCGACGGTTCGTGACACCTCGGCGACGCGCACGCGGCAGGTCGCGACCGCTCTGGGACAGCCGGGAGGCCCGTCCCAGCCGCGCAGACACGCCCGGCCCGGTTCGCCGCGGGTCGACGACATGCCGCTCACGTCCGCCGAGCGGTCGCCAACTGTCGGCCGGCAGCGTCGCAAGCGACGGTTCGCGACACCTCGGCGACACGCACGCGGCGGGTCGCGACCGCTCTGGGACAGCCGGGAGGCCCGCCCCAGCCGCGCAGACACGCCCGGCCCGGTTCGCCGGGGGTCCACGACATGCCGCTCACGTCCGCCGAGAGGTCACCAACTGTCGGCCGGCGGCGTCGCAAGCGACGGTTCGCGACACCTCGGCGACACGCACGCGGCGGTTCGTGGGATCTCGGGCAGCTGGCAGGCCCGCCCCAGCCCCGGCGGACACACCCGGCCCGGTTCGCCGGGGGTCCACGACATGCCGCTCACGTCCGCCGAGCGGTCACCAACTGTCGGCCGGCAGCGTCGGAGGCGACAGTTCGCGACACCTCGGCGACACGCACGCGGCAGGTCGTGAGATCTCAGCCCGGGCCGGGCGCGAGAGAGGGAGCGGGAAGCGGGAAGCGCGGGTCAGGAAGCGCGAGAAGCCCGACGAGCGGCGAGCTCGTCGGAGGGGTCAGCTGCGGCGGTGGCGTCGAGCTCGACCAGGGAGCTCTCGACCTCGCGCAGGACCTTGCCGACCGCGATGCCGAAGACGCCCTGGCCGCGGGAAACGAGGTCGATGACCTCGTCGTCGGAGGTGCACAGGTACACCGAGGCGCCGTCGGACATCAGCGTGGTCTGGGCCAGGTCGGAGACGCCGGACTCACGGAGCTGGTTGACGGCGGTGCGGATCTGCTGCAGCGAGATGCCGGTGTCGAGCAAGCGCTTCACGAGCTTGAGCACGAGGATGTCGCGGAAGCCGTACAGGCGCTGCGACCCGGAGCCGGCGGCCCCGCGGATCGTCGGCTGCACGAGTTCGGTGCGGGCCCAGTAGTCGAGCTGACGGTACGAGATGCCGGCTGCCCGTGCGGCGACGGTGCCGCGGTAGCCGTTCTGCTCGTCGTGCTCGGGCAGACCATCGGTGAAGAGCAGCCCGAGGTCGTACCGGGTCACATCAGACTCGGTGCCAGGGGTGTCGTTCCCACTCATGAGCTTGCCTTCCACGACGATCGAGCTCCCACCCGAAGCTTCAACGACGGGTTGAGAGTTGTTCCGAGGTCCACGGTAGCGACTCCGACCGCTCCCGCGCGGGACATCCGACCCGGCGCGTCCGGCGTGTCGAGGATACGCCCCGACCCCTGACACACAAGCCCTGTCGGAGCGCCCGATGGTGTCATGCGTCGAGACGTCCGATGGCCTGGCGGATGAGGTTCGAGCGGATGATCTCCAGGTGTCCGGCGATCTCACGCGCGAGCTCGGTGGCCTTCGCCCTCGACGTGGCATCACCCCGTCGGGAGACCGGCATGAGGGCGGATTCGATGAGACCGACCTCGCGCTCGGCGGTGCTGCGCAGCGTGCGGAGGTGCCGCGGCTCGATGCCGGTTCGCTGCAGTTCGACCAGGGCCTTCAGCACGGAGACGCCGTCGTCGCCGTAGGTGTCGGTTGCCGGGAGCAGCGAAGCGGACACCGCGTCGGCGAGGAGCATCGGCGAGGCGCCCGCGGCCCGGACGGTTTCGTCACGGGTGTAGCGGCGCTCTCGGCCCAGGATCGACGGCTTCGGCGCGTCCCCGCCACCCGGCAGGACGGGTTCGCGCCCGGCGTCGAGGTCGACCAGGTAGTCCTTGATGACCTTGAGCGGCAGGTAGTGGTCGCGCTGCAGCCCGAGGATCACGCGGAGTCGCTCGACGTCGGCAGCGGAGAACTTGCGGTACCCGCTCGCCGTGCGGATCGGCGTGACGAGCTCGCGCTCTTCGAGGAACCGCAGCTTGGAGCTCGACAGGTCCGGGAACTCGGGCTTGAGGCGAGCGAGGACCTGCCCGATCGTGAGCAGGTCCGGTGCCGCGGACCCCGCCCGGGCCGCAGCGGACCGTGCGGCCACTACGCGTTCGCCAGGCGCGCCAGGTCGACCCGAGATGCGTAGAACGTCAGGCGGAACTTGCCGACCTGGACCTCGGCCCCGTCGGTGAGCAGTGCTTCGTCGATGCGGACACCGTCGAAGTACGTGCCGTTCAGGGAACCGTTGTCCTTGACGCTGAAACTCGTACCGTGGCGCAGGAACTGCGCGTGCTTGCGCGACACGGTGACGTCGTCGAGGAAGATGTCGGCGTCGGGGTGACGACCGGCCGTCGTGACGTCGGAGTCGAGCAGGAACCGGGCCCCCACATTGGGACCACGACGGACCACGAGCAACGCCGACCCGGAGGGCAGCGCGTTGACGGCTTCACGTTCTTCGGTCGAGACACCGGACTCGGCGGTGAGCGCCGCTCCCATGTCCATGCTGAAGGTCAGCGTGGTGTCGACCAGCCGCTGCTCCGGGGTCTTCTGACCGCCCGGCTGCGGGACCACTGGATCTGGCATCGGTGGACCTCCTCCTCTTGGCCCACCAGCGTATCGGAAACGAACCCCCGAGCGGCAGCCCTGATCTGGGACTGTGGAGCGACTTCCGCGATCCGCGAACGCACGAGCGGCCACAGCGTCACCTGCGACCCTGCGTCACCGACCCCGCGCGAGCAACCAGAGCAGGTACGGTGCCCCCACGACGCCCGTCACCACGCCCACCGGCAGCGCGTTGCCAGGGATCGCGAACTGGGCGAGCAGGTCGCTGCCGAGCGTGATCGCGGCACCGACGGCTGCGGCGGGTGCGAGTGCCACCCGTCCGCCGCCGACCAGGCGTCGCGCGATCGGCGCGGCCATCAGCGCCACGAAGGAGACGGGCCCGGCGGTCGCGACGGCTGCGGCGGTCAGGCACACGGCGGTGAGGAGCAGGAGCACCTTCGCCCGGTCCGGCCGGAGTCCGAGCGCGGCGGCGACCTCGTCCCCGAGGCTCAGCACCTGCAGACGGGCGGACTGCAGCAGCGCGAGCACGCCGAGCACGACGAACGCGACGCCGAGCACCCCGACCAGGTCGCGGTCGACGGCGTTCAGGCTGCCGGAGAGCCAGAGCAGCGCGGTGCCGGCCTGGGTGACGGTGCCGCTCGTGAGCATCCAGCCCGTGATGCTCAGGCAGATCGCCGCGACGCCGATGCCGACGAGGATCACCCGGTTGCCGCTGATCCCCCGTCGCCAGGCGAGCCCGGCGATGACGATCGAGACCACCACGGCGCCGACGAGCACGACGGAGAAGAGGGTGCCGCCGCTGGCACCGAACAGCACGATGGCGGTGAGTCCGGCGGCGCTCGCTCCCGAGGTGATCCCGATCACGTCCGGGCTCGCGATCGGGTTCCGCACGACGCTCTGCACGATCGCCCCGGCGACACCGAGGCTGGCACCGACGAGCACGGCACCGAACACCCGCGGCCCGCGGAGTTGCCCGATGACGAAGTCCGAGATCCGGTCCCCCTGGCCGAACAGGGCGGCGAGCACCTGACCCGGTGTGAGCGGGATCGAGCCCGCACCGAGCCCGACCAGGACGAGCACCACGATGACGACGACCACGGCGACGAGCACCGCGAACTCACGACGCAGGCCGGCCGAGCGGCGCAGGCCGGCCAAGCGGCGCAGACCGCCAGACCGGGGGCGCCCGCCGGACCGCGGGCGGCCGGAGCCGAACAACCGCCTCACAGTCCCCGCACCGCCCTCGACCGCACGAGCGCGATGAACACCGGCGCCCCGATGAGCGCCGTGACGATGCCGACCTGCAGCTCCCCGGGGTACGCCACGACGCGGCCGATGACGTCGGCGACGAGCAGGAGTGCGGGGGCGACGATCGCCGACAGCAGGATGGTCCAGCGGTGGTCGGGGCCACTCAGCCGACGGACGGCGTGCGGCACCGCGAGCCCGACGAAGGCGATCGGCCCGGCGGCGGCCACCGCGGACCCGGCGAGCAGCACCGCGACCAGACCGCCCACGGCGCGGACGAGCACGACCCGCTGCCCGAGCGACGCCGCGAGCTCGTCGCCGAGCGCGAGGGTGTTGAGCGACCGGCCGAGGGCGAACGCGATCACCAGGCCGACGAGCACCGGGACCGTGATCACGCCCGCGGTGCCGAGGTCCTTGCCTGCGAGGGCACCGACCTGCCAGAAGCGCAGCTGGTCGAGGAGGCTCTGGTCGGTCACGAGCACCGCGGTGGTGACCGACGCCAGCGCCGCGGCGACCACGGCTCCGGCGAGCGCGAGTCCGACGGGTGAGAGACCGCGACGGGCGACCGCGGCGATCCCGTACACGAGCAGGGCGGCGAGGGCGGCCCCGACGAACGCGAAGGGCAGGTAGGCGGCCGTGCCTCTCACCCCGAAGAGCGCGATGCCGGCGACCACTGCGAGGGTGGCGCCGGAGTTGATGCCGAGCACGCTCGGGTCGGCGAGCGGGTTCCGTGTGACGCCCTGCATCACCGCTCCGGCGACACCGAGCGCGGCGCCGGCGAGCAGCCCGACGACGGTGCGGGGCACACGGTTGCCGAGCACGATGAGCCCGACCTCGTCGTTCCGGCCGGGGTGCAACACGGTGTCGAGGACGGTGCCGAGCGGGATCGGCCGCGAGCCGTACGCGATCGACAGCGCACAGGCCACGGCGAGGACGACGACCGCCAGCACGGTCGCACCGACGAGTCGGGGGACGGAGCTGGGAGCCGGGGGCGTGGGCGTCGACGGAGGCATGGAAGTAAGGCCACCCTAACGCCGGAGTCCCACTCGGCGTCCCCCGAGCAAGCCCGGAGCGTGCGCAGGGTTCGCTCATAGGCTCGTCATGGGGAAGCGCTCTGTACTGGTCTCCATCGACGCCCGACCGGGCCGTCGAGGGACGACCGGAGAGCACCGATGAACGAGACCCCGAACCCCGCAGCCGCCGACCACGACGAGGATGGCACCCCCGCCTCGCAGCAGCAGGCTCCCGGGACGCACTGGGAGGCGCCGCACGCTGACCCGGCCTCCCTGCGCCCGGCCTACGCGTTCGACGGCTCCGGTCCCTACCTCTACGGCCCGGACGGTTCCGGCCCCTACGCCTACACGCCGGACGGCCGCGGCCCGTACCTGATCGGCAGCCCCGCCCTCGCCGGCGCGAACCACGCCTGGGCGTCCTCGGCGGCGACCGCGAACCACCCCGGCACCGCGTACCACCTCGGCACCGCCACCCGCCCCGGCACCGCGAAGCGCCCGCGCAGGCTCGGCCTGATGATCGGCTCCGGCATCGCCGCGCTCGCCATCGTCGGTGCGGCCGGTGGCACCGCCCTCGGCCTGTCCTCGCAGGGGACGACCACGACGTCGAGCCAGTCGCAGGGCACCACCACGCTGCCCGACACCGGATCCGGCACCGACGGGACCGGCGGCACGGGCAGCAGCGACGGGACGAACGGCTTCACGGTGCCCGGCGACGGCAGCGGCAGCGGCACCAGCGGCGACGGCAGCACCGGCACGAGCACCCAGTCCCCCGCCACCGCAGCGACGGCAGCCGACAAGAAGGGCGTCGTGACCATCAACACCGTCCTGAACTACGACGAGTCGTCGCAGGCGGCCGGCACCGGCATGGTCCTGACCTCCGACGGCACGATCCTGACGAACAACCACGTGATCCAGGGCGCGACGAGCATCACCGTCACCGACGAGACCACCGGCAAGGAGTACAAGGCCGACGTGGTCGGGGCCGATGCCACCAACGACGTCGCCGTCCTGAAGCTCGAGGACGCCTCGGGGCTGTCCACCGTCACGCTCGACGACGACGGCGAGCCGAGCACCGGTGACACCGTGAAGGACGTCGGCAACGCCGAGGGCACCGGCAACCTCGTCGCCGCGGAGGGCACGGTCACCGCGACGGACCAGGACATCCAGGTGCAGAGCGAGTCCGGCACCGGCACCGAGTCCCTGACCGGCCTGATCGAGATCTCGGCGGACATCGTCTCCGGTGACTCCGGCGGACCGGTGCTGGACAGCGAGGGCGAGGTCGTCGGCATGGCCACGGCAGCGTCCGCCGGCACGGCCGACGTCACCGGCTACGCCATCCCGATCACCACCGCGAAGACGATCGCCGAGAAGATCCTCGCCGGGGAGTCGTCGAGCACGATCACCATCGGGCTGCCCGCGTTCCTCGGGGTCCAGGTCAGCAACACCTCCGGCACCACGGGCGGCGTCCCCGTCGCCGGCACCGTCGAGGGCTCCGGCGCCGCGAGCGCCGGCCTGGCCGCCGGAGACACCATCACGAGCATCGACGGCACGGCGGTCACGAGCTCGGACCAGCTGACGGAGGTCGTCCAGTCGCACTCGGTGGGAGACAAGGTGAGCGTCCGCTACACCGACAGCACCGGCGCCGCCAAGAGCGTCACCGTCACCCTGACCGCCGGCCCCGCCGCGTAGCGGGAGAACTCAGGCGCGCTCAGCCGAGCAGCGCCCGCACCACCGACCGGTACACGTTCGCCGGGGAGTCCGTCCGGAAGGCGGTCTCCCCGGCCTTCGTCGTCCCCACGCGGGCGAACCCGAGCCTCTCGGCCCGCACGATCGTGATCGGCTTCGGCTTGCCCGGGCGACGCAGGTACGAGACGGTCCAGGGCGCAGCCCAGAACCGCGCGAGGCGCGGGTCCGCCTCTGCGAGGGCCTCGGGCAGGTCCGGTGCGTCGGGACCGCCGGCCAGCTTGCGGCCGACCAGGTGCCCTGGGAGCGACCCCGTGCGGAACGGGAAGGTCCACGTCGGACCGATGCCGAGCCTCCCGGCCATCAGCGCGACCACCCGGTCCGGCGTGACGGAGGCGACCACGGCGCCCGCCGCGTCGGTTCCGTCGACGACGGTCTGCGACCAGGCCTGGAGGCGCGACTCGCCCCCGTCGGGCAGGTGCTGTTCCAGCGTGACCGGCTGGGCATCGCCCTGCCAGGGCTCGAGGAGGGTCTGGGTCGACTCCGGCAGGGTGCCGAGGCGGCCGACGAGGCCCGCCTCGATGAGTTCGCGGCCCGCCACGGTGCGGAGGAGCGTGGGGTTCCATCGTCGTCCGGCGAGGCTCTGCAGGGTGCCGATCGCGTCCGCGCTGAGCCGGGGCCCGTCGGGCGTCGATGCCGGAGCGGGAGCGGGCAGGGGTTCGAGGTCGCGCTCGGGGCGGACCGGGACCGACTCGGTGGCGCGGACGCTCTCGAGGACAGCGAGCACGAGGTCGTCGGTCTCGAGCAGCCGGGCGAGCGGTCGTTCGATCGTCAGGTCGACGCGGTGCCGACCGGTGACGAAGAGCAGGTGGGTGCCGGCGACGTCGCCGTGCTCGTCGGGGCGGACGTACTCGACCAGCCGGGCCGGGGCGCCGGCGGCCGTCCAGGGGTCGCAGCCGACGAGCAGCAGGCCTTCGACGGAGCCGGGAAGCCGTTCGAGCAGGCCGGTGTTCTCGTCGCCGATCGCGCGGTCGCTGGGGCGGGATCGGACGGTGAGGACGACGTCGTCGCCGGTGACGCGCAGGTCCGCCTGGGCCGAGTCCTCGCGGCGCCAGGAGTCCGGGCGGCGGAGGGTGAGGCGGGCGGTGCGGTCCTCGGTGCCGAGCGGGACGGGGACTGCCATGGGATGAGCGTATGTCGGGAGCGGGGCGCGGGGGCGTGCGGCTCGCCGGGGTGCGCGGGGCCGGGCG
>NZ_JAHEWN010000018.1 GCF_018598555.1 Curtobacterium aurantiacum | reverse complement strand
GGGTGGGTCCGGGTCTGGTCGACGCGGAACGGGTTGGGTGGGGTGGTCGACGCGGAACGACACTGTCGATGTCGTACGACGTCGACAGTGTCGTTCCAGGCCAGCGGGAGGTGTCGTTCCGGGTCAGCGGAGCGTGCTGGTCCGGCCCCGCGCCGCGAGCAGCGCCACGACGGCGACCACGGCGGCCGCGAGCATCACGATCGCCAGCGGCGCCGCGGTGTCCGAGCCGCCGATGCTGACGAGCGGCGACACGAGCGCCGCGAGCCCGAACTGCAGGGCGCCGAGCACGGCTGAGGCGCTGCCGGCGGCCGACGGCACGGCACCGAGGGCGAGCGCCGTGGCGTTGCCGAGCACCAGGCCGAGCGAGCCGACCGCGGTGAACAGCGGGACGGCCAGCCAGATCACCGGCGCGCCGGACACGACGAGCAGTGCGAACGCCACGGTCGACGCGAGCACCAGCACGATGCCGAGCGACAGCACGCCGGTGACCGACCGGGTCGCGGTGAGCTTGGCGGACAGGATGCTCACGCCCATCAGTGCCAGCGCGTTCAGTCCGAAGGCCAGGCCGTAGCCGACCGTGCCGAAGCCGATCATGTCCTGGTACAGGAAGGGTGATGCGGAGATGTAGGCCATCATCACGGCGAACGCGAAGCCGAACACCGCGGTGTAGCCGAGGAACGTGCGGGAGCGCAGGGCACGCAGGGCCGAGCCCGAGCCACGGCGTTCCTCGCGCAGGGCGTCGCGGTGTTCCTTCAGGTGGGTCTCGCGGATCACGGCGAGGACCGCGACGAGCATGACGACCGACAGGCCGAGCACGATCGAGAGCAGGCCACGCCAGCCGATCGGGCCGGTGAGCAGCCCGCCGAGCAGCGGTGCGACGACCGGGGCGACGCCGCCGACGATCATCATGAGCGAGAACGCGCGGGCGGCGGACTTGCCGGTCGCCAGGTCGGAGATGACCGCACGGCTGATCACCATGCCGGCCGCACCGCCGAGGCCCTGCAGCAGGCGGGCCGCGATGAGCACGCCGATGTTCGGCGCGAGCACCGCGGCGATGCTCGCGAGCACGCACACGGCCGCGCCGGCGATGAGCGGCGGCACGCGGCCGAACCGGTCGGACAGCGGGCCGAACACGAGCTGGCCGGCGGTCACGCCCACCAGGAACGCGGTGAGGGTGAGCTGCACGGCGGTGGCGCTCGCCCCGAGCTCGGTGGTCATCTGCGGGAACGCCGGCAGGTACAGGTCGGTGGCGAAGGGGGCGACGGCACTGAGCAGGCCGAGCACCAGGAGCAGCGCGGTCGTGATGCCCTGCTGCTTGGTCGTGGGTGTCGCGATCGTCGCGCGGATGGTTCCGGTGTCCGTGGTCATTGTTATGAAAGCATAACTCATCGCCGGAGATCGGTACAGTACGGTCATGTCCTCCGCCGTGTCCGACCACGTCCTCGCCGAGTTCGCGGACGTCCTGCTCCGGATCGCGCGCGACATCGACCCGCACGGCTCGGAGACCCTCGACATCGTGCCGTTGACCGGTACCGAGGCGCTCGTGATGCGCTGGATCAACCGCAACCCCGGCACCTCGCCCAGTGCCACCGCCGAGGCGACCGCCCTGCAGCGCAGCAACCTCAGCGTCGCACTCCGGTCGCTCGTGGCGAAGGGCATGGTCGAGCGGCGTCAGGACCCGGCGGACGCCCGGACCGTGCAGCTGCACCCGACCGCGCTGGCAGAGGAGAGCGTCGACCGGCTCTACCGGCACTGGTCCGGGAAGCTCCGAACGGCCCTCGGTGGCGACGAACGGGGTGCGATCGAGGCGCTGGAACTGCTGCAGCGGATCGACGACGGACTGCGCGCCAGCTAGGCGACAGCGTCCTCCGCGGCGGCGGCGGCGACGGCGGCGGCGACGGCGGGGTCGTCGGCGTCGTCGGCGTCGTCGGCAGTGGTGTCGGCATCGTCCTGGATCGGCAGCAGGCGACGCGCACCGTGCCCCTCGTCACCCAGCGCATCACCGGGGTTCACGACCGAGCAGGCCCCGAGCGAGACGCAGCCGCAGCCGATGCACTGCGTCATCTCCTGCTGCAGCCGCTCGAGCTCGAGCTGGCGGGCCCGGAGCCGTGCGCGCCACCGTTCGTTCAGCCGGTTCCAGTCGCGCAGCGAGGGCATCCGGTCGGCGGGCAGGGCCTCGAACTGCTCGGCGACCTCGCTGAGCGGGATACCGAGACGCTTGGCCACCTGGATGATCGCGATCCGCCGCTCGACGTGCCGCGGGTACATCCGGGTGCCGCCGTCGGTGCGCTCCGGGTGGATCAGGCCCTTGCGCTCGTAGAAGTGCAGGGCCGAGGCCGCGACCCCGGTCCGACGGACGATCTCGCCGATGGGGAGCAGGTCGGTCGGTCGCGGTGGCTGGATCTCGACCATGGTGGAGATCCTAGTGCTGGAACGACTCCCACAGCAGGAACCCGGTGAACAGCACGAACGGGGTGCAGGCGAGCACGTTCAGCCAGCGGTGCTCGACGATCACCGCGGCGAACTCCCGCAGGAACGCACTCGGGACGTAGTAGGCGGCCGTGCGCGCGCCGACGACCTGTGCCGGCAGGTCGAGCCTGCGGGCCAGGGTCGCGGCGCGCAGCACGTGGTAGTTGTTCGTCACGACGACCATCTGGCCGTCCCGCCCGGCCGCCGTCTGCACGTCCCGCGAGAACCGTAGGTTCTCCCGGGTGTTCCGCGACGCGGTCTCCGCCACCACGTCGTCCGGGTCGGCGCCGTTCGCCACCAGGTACTCGGCCATCGCGGTGCCTTCGGGGCGGGGTTCGTCGTCACCCTGCCCGCCGGAGGGCACGAGGAGCGGCCGGCGACCGTCGGCCCGCTCTGCCCGGTAGACCCCGAGCGCCCGGTCGAGTCGGCTCTGCAGCAGGGGTGGGACTTCGCCGTGCACGAGCCCGGAGCCGAGGACCACGATCGTGTCGGGGACGATTCCGTGCCGGGTCCGCCCGTAGACCACGGAGTACAGGGCGAACGCGACCAGCGACAGCGCGAAGTACCCGCAGACGAACACCATCAGGACGGCGATCGCGATCTTCGTGCCGTCCCAGAGCGTGAAGCCCGCGCCGCTGCCCGAGACCAGCAGCGCGATGGCGACCGCGGGCAGCACGAACACCGCCACCCCGGCGGCGAGCGACAGCAGGTTGCCGACACTGCGTCCCTCGGCGCGGAGCATCTGCAGGCCGTTCGCGACGAGGGCGACCCCGAGCACCACGACCGCGAGCGGCACCAGCAGCAGCACCACGGCGACGAGCAGGCTGAACCCGGGCACCACCCTGGTCAGGACGGCCACGACCGTCGCGAGCCCGAACAGCACGGCCGCGGTCAGGAACACCCCGTTGCGGAGCATCCGCGGGTCACGGCGGCGCCCCAGGACGTACAGCACCAGGAACAGCAGGGCGAAGACGGGAGCGGCGCCCAGCCCGAGCACCGTCAACCGACCGCGCGGCGGATCAGCTCGGCCACCCGTGCCTCGTCGGCCTCGGAGAACTCCGGCGTGATCGCCCACGACGTCGGCCAGAAGGTGCCGTCGTCGAGCGTGGCCGAGTCCTGGAACCCGAGCGTCGCGTAGCGGGCCGTGAACTTCGCGGCGTCCTGGAAGAAGAACACCGCCTTGCCGTCCCGGGCGTAGGCGGGCATGCCGTACCAGAGCTTCGGCGCGAGCTCGGGCGCGACCTCGAGCGCGATGCGGTGGATGCGCTCCGCCAGACCCCGGTCAGGCTGGGGCATCTCGGCGATCTTGGCCTCCACCGCAGCGGCGTCGGCAGCGGCCTTCTCGGCCTTGGTGCCCTTCGTGCCGCGGGCGCGCTTGACCTCCGCGGCGTGCTCCTGCATCGCCGCGCGCTCCTCGTCGGTGAAGGTGGTCTCGGTCTTCGTCGTCCGTGCCATCGTCGTCTCCTCGTGGTCTCGTGCACCCATCATGGGTCCGCGAAGCGAAGCATGCGAGGCCCGGGTCCGATCGAGTGCCAGGCTCGACCCATGACCTACATCGCCAGTGACGACCGCTACGACTCGATGACGTACCGCCGGACCGGCCGCTCGGGCCTCGACCTGCCGCTGCTCTCCCTGGGCTACTGGCACAACTTCGGGGACGACATGCCCTTCGAGAACCAGCGCGCCATCAGCCGTCGGGCGTTCGACCTCGGGATCACCCACCACGACCTCGCGAACAACTACGGCCCGCCCTACGGTGCCGCCGAGGTGAACTTCGGCCGCCTGATGCGTGAGGACTTCCGGCCGTACCGTGACGAGATGGTCGTCTCGACCAAGGCCGGCTGGGACATGTGGCCCGGGCCGTACGGCCAGGGCGGTGGCTCGCGCAAGTACGTGCTCGCGTCGCTCGACCAGTCCCTCCAGCGCACGGGCCTGGACTACGTCGACGTCTTCTACTCGCACCGTCTCGACGCCTCGACCCCGCTCGAGGAGACGATGGGTGCCCTGCACACCGCCGTCCAGCAGGGCAAGGCGCTGTACGTCGGGATCTCGTCGTACGACGCCGAACGCAGCCGGCAGGCAGCGGAGATCCTCCGTGACCTCGGCACCCCGCTCCTCATCCACCAGCCCTCGTACTCGATGCTCAACCGCTGGATCGAGACGGAGGGCCTGCTCGACGCCGCCGGTGAGCTCGGTTTCGGCGTGATCGGCTTCACCGCGCTGGCGCAGGGGCTGCTCACCGGCAAGTACCTGAACGGGGTGCCCGAGGACTCCCGCGCGGCAGCGGGCAAGTCCCTCGACGCGTCGAGCATCACGCCCGAGGTCGTCGAGCACCTCCGAGCCCTGAACGACGTCGCGGCCGCTCGCGGACAGTCCCTCGCGCAGCTCGCCCTCGCCTGGGCGCTCCGCGACGAGCGGGTGACCTCGCTCGTGATCGGGGCCTCGCGGGTGTCGCAGCTCGAGGACAACGTCGCCGCGCTGTCGAACACGTCGTTCACCGACGAGGAGCTCCGCGTCATCGACGAGCACTCGGTCGGCATCACCGACGTCGACCTGTGGGCGGGAGCCCGCGCGGGCGAGGTCTCCTGACCCGAGCACCGCGCCGCAACAGTCTCTCGGTTGGTCGCATCTCGTTGCTCGGCGGACCCCGCCGGCTGGTCGCGACACGTCGCGGGTCGCCCGCCGACCGGTCACGAACCGTCGGCTGGCGGCGCCGCAGGCGACGGGCCTGCGACCGCGCCGCGCACGGCCGACGGGGTGTCGTGACCGCTGCAGGGCCCTGGGCGGGCGGTGCGGCGGACGGGAGGCGCGGGGCACCCCGCCACGCGCCTCCCGTCCGTCGTCCGGTCGCGTTCATCGCGTCACCGGACCCCGCCGGCTGGTCGCGACACGTCGCGGGTCGCCCGCCGACCGGTCAGGAACCGTCGGCTGGCGGCGCCGCAGGCGACGGTCTGCGACCGCGCCGCGGACGGCCGGCGGTGTGTCGTGACCGGCGGGGCGGCTCTGGACCGAACTCCTTCGGGACCCGGCGGCCGGTTGGTACCATCGACAGCGTTCGACAACACGCAGTGTGTATCTACCGGCCGCCGGCATCCCGGCGGACAACGGCGGCACCCGATGGGTCCGCCGCCACCGAACCGGGCGGGCCGAGAAGGCACAACCCCGATGCTCCAGACCCGTTCAACCGACGCCCCGCCCGCTCCGGACCGCTCGCTCGTCTCCCTCGCCGGCCGCTGGTACTTCCCCGTGGCGTTCATCGCCCGGCTCCCGTTCGCCATGATGGTGGTCGGCGTCCTGACCCTGGTCGTCGCCGCCCGTGACTCCGTCGCGCTCGGCGGCATCAACTCCGCCGCCGTCGGCATCGGTTCGGCCATCTTCGGCCCGATGGTCGGCGCCGCGGCGGACCGCTTCGGCCAGCGGGTCGTGCTCGTCCCCGTCGGCCTGGCGAACGCGGCGCTGCTCGGGTTCTTCCCGTTCGTCGTCAGCGGCACCGCGCCCGACCTCGCCGTCCTCGCGGTGGCGTTCTGCATCGGCGCCTCGGCCCCGCAGGTCGCCCCGATGTCCCGCACCCGGCTCGTCGCGATCATCCGGCAGCGGATGGCCCCGGCGCGGCGCGAGAAGACCCTCAGCGGCACGATGGCCTACGAGTCCGCCGCCGACGAGACCGTCTTCATCATCGGCCCGTTCCTGGTCGGCATCCTCGCCAGCGCGATCGCCCCGTGGGTGGCCGTCGCCGGCGCATCGGTCCTGACGTTCGTGTTCGTCACGGCGTTCGCGCTGCACCCGACCGGCAAGCTCGTGGTGGGCCAGCACGCGGAGCTGACGCAGGCACCCGCGCGGCAGTTGCTGCGCCCGAGGCTCGTCGTCGTGGTGGTCGGCATCCTCGGCATCGGCCTGTTCTTCGGCTCGACGCTCACCTCGCTGACGGCGTTCATGGAGACCCACGGCGAGGCCTCGCAGGCCGGCCTGCTCTACGGCCTGATGGGCATCGGTTCCGCCGGACTCGCGCTCGGGTCGGCGGCGTTCCCCCGCGCGTTCGGCCTCGGCTGGCGCTGGCTCGTGTTCGGCGTCGTGCTCCTCGCCGGCGCGATCGCGTTCGCCAGTGCCGACTCGGTCGTCGCCGCGGGCGTCGTCCTCGCGATCATGGGCATCGGGATCGGCCCCACCCTGGTCGCCCAGTACAGCCTCGGCTCGGACCGGTCACCGGTCGGCCGGTCCGCGACCACGATGACGATCCTCGGTTCGGCCGTCATCGTCGGGCAGTCGATCGCCTCCGCCATCACGGGTGACGTCGCCGAGCACCACGGCACGGCCGCAGCGATGCTGCTGCCGGCGGCCTCCGCCGCGATCGTCGTGGTCGCCGCGGTCCTCAACCTGCTGCTCCCGCGCCGGGTCGCGACCGCCTGATCACCAACGTGACCCCCCTGACGGACGGGAGGCCCGTGGCGACGCCGCCACGGGCCTCCCGTCCGTCAGGTGAGCGGGTCCGGAGCCGCGTCAGGACTCCGTGTCGTCGACGAGCAGGTCCTCATGCCGGTAGTCGTCGGCACGCAGGCCGGCGCGGGCGATCATGTGCGTCGACACCGGCACCAGGAACAGCTGGAACACCATGATCGGCAGCACGACCCAGAACGCCGTCCACGTCCACACCGCCACGACGATGGCGGCCAGGGCGAGCGCGAGCCCGAGCACCTGGGGCTTCGCCATCGCGTGCAGGCGGACCAGCGGGTCCGGGAACCGGACGATGCCGACCCCGGCGCCGAGCGACAGCACCGACCCGACGAGCAGCAGCCCGATCGCGATCCAGGCGCGGACGCCGGCCTCGTCGACGAACGACTCGATCATCTCGATCACGACCGGTCCTCCTCTGCGCGCTCGGGGGTGGTGACGGTCAGGCCCTCGTCGGACGGATCCGCCGAGGGGGTGACCGCCCGGGCCACGGCGACGGTGGCGAACACGCTCGTCGCGGCGATGACCACGAGCACGGGGATGCCGGTCAGGTCCTGTCGGACGACCATCGCGGCGGCGATGACCACGAGCACCGTCGTCAGGACCATGTCCGACCCGATCATGCGGTCGAGGATGGTCGGCCCGCGCACGATGCGGAACACCGCGAGGGCGAAGGTCACCCCGAGGAGTGCGAGCACGAGCGCGACGGCGATGCCCATCACGACGACGGCGGGGCTCATCGGGTCACCTCCGGCAGCGGCTCGGACAGTTCGGAGACGTCCTGCTTCGACCCCAGCGCTCGGATCACCATGGCCTCGATCCGGAGCGCCACACGGCGTTCGTCCTCGACCTGCTCGATGCGCTCGGTGTCGAGCACGTGGAGCAGCAGTCGACGGCGTCGCAGGTCGACGTCGGCGACGTACGACCCGGGCACGAGTGAGATCGCGAGGGTGGCCAGCGTGAAGGTCATCTCGGACGTGGAGTGCAGCTGCACGAGCGTGATCGAGCTGCGCCGGACACCGCGCGGACGGAACGCGACCCAGGCGACCCGGAACGACGCCACGATGACGAGCCCGGACCACACCACCAGGAACCGCAGGACGTGCACGATCGAGAACCGCGCGGACAGCGGGACCGGCGGGAGCGGCAGGGCCTGGGTGACGAGGAGCGCCACCACGATGCCGCAGAGCAGCGTCAGCGGGGTCCACGATCCCCAGAGCAGCGCCCACAGCACGGTGAGCCCCGCGACGAGGGGCACGTCGTAGCGCCACGCCAGCGCGATCCGTCGGGCGTTCGAGATGCGGCGGACGTCGGTCATCGTTCCCCTCCGAGCACGGCCTGCACGTAGCGGTCGGGCGATTCGAGGGACTCGGCCGCGCGGGTCGCGTAGCCGTAGAGCGGCCCCGCGACGACGGTGAGCGCGACGGACCCGAGCACCGCGACGGTCGTCACGCCGACGAGCATGCGCGGCAGGCGCACCTTCTCGGGAGCCTCGCCGATCGCCTCGGTCGCGCCGGTGGTCGGACTGGGCCCCGTCCGCCGGTTCCGGTCCGACGCGCCAGCGGCGGACCGGCCGTGCCGGATGGGAGAGGCTTTGGCTGCGTGCGGTGCGTCGGTGACCGTCACCGAGCCTCCCGGGTGGTACGCCTCGCCCGTCTCCTCGGAGACGGTGAGCGGGGCCGGTTCCGGGGAGCGCAGGTGGGCGTGCGGTTCGGCGCTGGTCGCGTGCGGAGCCGCGGCCTCGGCCGCCGGCTTCGGCCGCCAGAAGGCGGCGTCCCAGACCCGCATCAGCGCGTACAGGGTGAGCAGCGAGGTGACGACACCGGCGCCGATGGTGACGTACGCCATCGGGGAGCCGTCCTCGGCGGCGGCGCGGAACAGGCCGAGCTTGCCGATGAAGCCGGAGAAGGGCGGGATGCCTCCCAGGTTGAACGCGGGGATCAGGTACAGGGCGGCCAGCAGCGGTGCGGCCTTCAGCAGCCCGCCGAGCGACCGGGTCGAGGTCGTCCCGCCGACACGTTCCATCAAGCCGGACACCAGGAACAGCGTGGTCTGCACGACGATGTGGTGCACCGTGTAGAACACCGCGGCCGCCGTGCCCGCGACGGTGCCGAGGCCGACGCCCATCACCATGAAGCCGATGTGGCTGATCAGCGTGAAGGACAGCAACCGTTTCACGTCGGTCTGCGACACCGCGCCGAGCACCCCGACCACCATGGTCAGCGCCGCGACGACCAGCAGCACCTCGTTCAGCTGCGGTCTGGGGAAGATCACCGTCTCGAGCCGGATGATCGCGTAGATGCCGACCTTGGTCAGCAGGCCCGCGAAGACCGCGGTGACCGGCGCCGGGGCCGTCGGGTACGAGTCCGGCAGCCAGAACGCCAGCGGGAACACGGCCGCCTTGATGCCGAACCCGATGAGCAGCATCGTGTGCAGGAGCAGCTGGACGTGCTCGGGCAGGTCGGCGACGCGCTCGCTGATCTGGGCGATGTTCACCGTGCCGGTGGCGCCGTAGACCAGGCCGATGGCGGCGAGGAAGATCGCCGACGCGATGAGGCTCGTGACGATGTACGTGGTGCCGGCCCGGACGCGCTGTTCGCTGCCGCCGAGGGTGATGAGCACGTAGCTCGCCACCAGCAGCATCTCGAACGCGACGTACAGGTTGAACAGGTCACCCGCGATGAACGAGTCGAGCACGCCGGCGGCCAGCACGAGGTAGGTCGGGTAGAAGATCGTGACCGGGGCGTCCTCGTCGTCGGCCGCCAGGCCCTGCCCGATCGAGAACAGCAGCACGAGCAGCAGGACGCTCGCGCTGACGGTGAGCAGGAGCGCGCTGAGCCGGTCGACGACGAGCGAGATGCCGTACGGGGCGTCCCAGCCGCCGACCTGCACCACGATCGTGCCGTGCCGGTCGACCAGGACCATGAGCGTGGCGGCGACGGCCAGGGCCACGACGAGCACCACGACGGTGATCGCGCGCTGGAGCTTCTGGTGGCGGAGGAGTCCGAGCGCGACCGCGGCACCGAGCAGCGGGACGAGGACGAGGAGCGGGACGAGCCAGGTCATCGGGTCGCCTCCTGTTCTGCGTCAGTGGTGGTCTCCGGGTCCTCGTCGGCCGGCTCGTCGCGGTCGCGGCCGATGGCGGCGTCGGCCTCGTCGACCTCGACCTCGTCGGCGCGGGACAGCTGCCAGGACCGGTGGATCAGGGCGAGCAGGAACGCGCTCACGGCGAAGGTGATCACGATCGCGGTGAGGGCGAACGCCTGGGGGAGCGGATCGGTGATGCCCTCGGCGCTCTTGCCGATCGGCGGGTCGCCCGCGGCACCGGACATCACGAGCAGCAGCAGGTTGAGCGAGTTGCCGAGCAGCAGGAAGCCGAGGAGCATCCGGGTCAGGGAGCGTTCGAGCAGCAGGTAGACGCCGCACGAGAACAGCACCGCCATGGCGATCACGAGGACGAGGGTGACGGTCATGTGGCGCTCCCTTCCGGGGTGGGGGCATCGATGGCGTCCCGGACGGAGCCCTCGCTGGTGTCACGGGACGATTCCGAGGCGTCTTCGAGACGCTGGCGGTCGACCTCGGCGCCGAGACTGCGGAGGACGTCGAGCACCAGGCCGACGACGACCAGGTAGACGCCGATGTCGAAGAACGTGGCGGTGACGAACTCGACGTGCCCGAGGACCGGGACGGTGGCCTCGAAGAACTCGGAGTACAGGGCTTCGCGGCCGAAGAACAGCGGCACGATCGCGGTGATGGCCGCCGTCGCGACCCCCAGGCCGAGCAGGCGACCGGCGCGCACCGGAGCCGCGGCCCCGAGTTCGGCCGGGCCGCCGGCCAGGTAGCGGGCGGCGAGGGCGATGCCGGCGACCAGGCCACCGGCGAACCCGCCACCGGCCGAGTTGTGCCCGGCGAACAGCAGGTAGACCGACAGCACGATGAGGCCGTGGAAGAGCAGGCGGACGACCACGTCGAGCAGCGCCGAGCGGCCGGTCGGGATCGCGGCGCTCGTCGGCAGCCAGGCCCGGGGCTCGCCGTCGGTGCGCTCGCCGTTCGCGGTCAGGGTCTCCGGGAGGTCGCGCAGCCGGGGCAGGGTGTCCTCGCGTGAGTTCACGAAGATCAGGCTCGCGACACCGGTGGCCGCGGCGACCACCACGGTCAGCTCACCGAGGGTGTCCCAGCCGCGCAGGTCGACGAGGGCGACGTTCACGACGTTGAGGCCGTGCCCGAACGAGCTCGTCAGCGCGGGCAGGTCCGGCCAGAGCGGCCGGGCGGTGCGGGCGGAGGCGGCCACCACGACGACGATCGCCAGGGTGAGTCCCGCCAGCCCGGCGAACAGCGCCCGCACGACCCGGAACCGCGACGGGTTCGTGGTCGCGATGCGCGGGGGCAGCCGGCGGAGGACCAGGACGAAGGCGATGAGGGTGACCGTCTCGACCACGAGCTGCGTCAGGGCGAGGTCGACCGCACCGTGCAGGACGAAGAGCACGGAGAGCCCGTAGCCGGTGACGCCGACCAGGACGGCCGCGGCGAACCGGGTCTTCGCCGTGAGCACCGCGATGCCGGCGATCGACATCACGATCATCACCGGGATCTGGCCCCACGAGTCGGCGAACCGGACGTGGAACTCCCACGGGCCGCCGAGCACGAGGTTGGCGAGTGCCCCGGCGACGAACACCGACAGGATCACCGTCAGGTAGTAGGGGAGCGAACCGCGCTGCAGGCTCGCGGTGAGTCCGGTCGCTCCGCGGTCGAGCAGTCGCATGCCGTGCCGGTACGTGCCCGCGGCGCTCGGGAACCCGGCGAGCCGGTGCTGGAGCGCCTCGACCGGACGGCGCAGGGCGAACAGCGCGAGGCCGCCGACCAGGGTGATCGCGGACAGGCCGAGGGCGGGTTCGAGGCCGTGCCAGAGCGCGAGGTGCGGGACCTCCTCGCCGCCGAGCGCGGCGGTCGTCGCCGCGGGCTCGATGCCGTGCGCGACCACCGGGGTGAGCAGGCCGAGGGCGAGGCCGGTGAACGCGAGGACCGAGGGGACGACGGCGAGCCCGTGCAGGGCGTGCGGCTCGGTCGTCGCGACGCCGGGTTTCCGGGCGAAGGCGCCCCAGAGGAAACGCAGCGAGTAGGCCACGGTCAGGATCGAACCGACGGTCACGCCGATGAGCGCGAACCAGGCCCAGCCGGCGTCGGGGCCGTGCAGTGACTCGGTGAACCCGGTCAGCACGGCTTCCTTCGCGACGAACCCGATCGTCGGGGGGATGCCGGCCATCGACAGCAGCGCGAGCACCGCGACGACCGCCAGCCACGGTCGGGCGCGGCCGAGCCCGCTGAGCCGCCCGAGGTCCCGCGTGCCGGCGACGTGGTCGATCGCCCCGACGACCAGGAAGAGCGTGGACTTGAAGGCGGCGTGCGCCACGAGGAGCGCGACCCCGCCGAGGGCGACCGCGGGGGCGCCCCAGCCGGCTGCGAGCACGAGGAACCCGAGCTGGGCGACGGTTCCGTACGCGAGCAGGAGCTTCAGGTCGGTCTGCCGCAGTGCCCGGTACCCGCCGACGAGCATCCCGGCGACGCCGAGCAGCGTGATCGTCTCGCGCCAGCCGTCGAGCAGTGCGAACGCAGGGGCGAGCCGGGCCACCAGGTAGATGCCAGCCTTCACCATCGCCGCGGCGTGCAGGTAGGCGCTGACCGGGGTCGGGGCGGCCATCGCGGCGGGGAGCCAGAAGTGGAACGGCACGATCGCCGACTTCGTGAGCGCTCCGAGCAGCACGAGGACCACGGACACCGAGACGACCGTGCCGCTCGGTGGATCGGCGACGATCGCGGACAGCGAGGTCGTGCCCGACGCGACCGAGAGCATCACGAGGCCCGCGAGCATCGCGAGGCCGCCGGCGGTGGTCACGACGAGCGCCTGCATGGCGGCGGCGCGACTGGCACGCTTCGCGGCGTCGTGCCCGATGAGCAGGTAGGAGAAGACCGTCGTGGCCTCCCACAGGACGAACAGCACGATGACGTCGTCGGCGATCACGAGTCCGTACATCGAGCCGGCGAAGGCGGTCAGGACCCCGGCGAACCGACCGAGCCCGGGTTCGTCCCGCTCGAAGTACGAGGCGCAGTAGACCAGCACCAAGGCACCGACGATCGACACCACCAGTGCGAGCACCCACGACAGGGCGTCCATCCGCAGCGTGACGTCGAGGTCGAGCTGGGGGACCCACTGGTGCCGTTCGACGACGCTGCCGTGCAGGGCGGCGTCGGTCTGGGCGATCGTCAGCACCGCCGCCGCGGCGGGGGCGAGGGCCGCCACGAAGAACACGCGGCGGCCGAGGACGGGGGTCAGGGCGGGGACGATCAGGGCGACGATCGCGAACGCGACGAGGACGAGGACCATCGGGCACCTCCTCGGGGTCGGGCTGCAGTCCGGCTCACTGGGCTTTCACAGCCTACGGAAGCGGCCATGTGGAGAACCTGTGCGGCCGGACAGCCGCCCGCTCAGGTCCGGCCGTGCGCGCGAGCGGGGATCTGGGTCGCGAGCTTGCCGCCGGAGACGTCGAGCAGGGTGCCCGTGATGTACCCCGAGGCGTCGCTCGCCAGGAAGACGAGCAGGTCGGCGACGTCGTCCGGGGTCTCCCACCGGCGGAGGGACAGCGTGTCGAGCAGACGTTCCTGCGCGTCGGCCGGCATCGTCGCGAAGCCGTTCATCGCCGTCGGCACCATCCCCGGCGCGTAGGCGTTCACGGTGATGCCCCACGGGCCGAGCTCCGACGCCAGGACCCGGGTGAACGAGACGACGGCGGCCTTCGACGCCGCGTAGGCCGCGCTCCCGACGCTGGGTACGATCGCCGCGAACGAGGCGGCGTTGACGATCCGACCGCGCCCGGCCGCCTGCATCACCGGAGCCACGGCCTGGCTCATCAGGAACGTGCCACCGAGGTTGACGTCCATGCAGCGGCGCCAGGCGTCCCACTCCAGTTCGGCGACCGTGCCCGTGACGTTGATGCCGGCGTTGTTCACCAGCACGTCGATCGTGCCGTGCCGCCGGACGACCTCGTCCACGGCGTCGTGCACCGACTGCGGGTCGGCGACGTTGCACACGACGTGGTCGAGCGGGAAGTCCGGTTCGAAGGCCAGGTCGAGTGCGACGACACGGCACCCCTCGCTGACGAAGCGGTCGGCGAGCGTGCGGCCGATCCCGCGCGCTGCGCCGGTCACGACCACCACGCGGTCGGTCAGGTCGAGGTGCATCGTTGCTCCCGTCGTCGGTGCCTTGAATAGGCATACTATTCGAGCATGACGGATCAGCGCGTGCTCTGGGTCACGGGTGGGGGCAGCGGCATGGGAGCCGCCAGCGCCGAGGCGGCGGCTCGGGACGGCTGGACGGTGGTGCTCAGCGGGCGCCGTGCCGACCGGCTCGAGCAGGTCGCGGGTGTCATCCGCGACGCCGGGGGAACCGCGGACGTCCTGCCCCTCGACGCGAACGAGCCCGACGCCGTCGCAGCCGCGCGGGACACCGTGCTCGAGCGGCACGGGCGGCTCGACGGGCTCCTGCTGGCGGCCGGGCTCAACGCCCCGCGGCGCCGGTGGGACGACCAGTCGCTCACCGACTTCCGCGCGATCGTGGACACGAACCTCACCGCGGTCGTCACGGTCGTGGACGCCGCGCTGCCGGCACTCCGGTCGTCCGGCGGCGTGGTCGTCGTCGTGTCGTCCTACGCCGGGTGGTCCTTCCAGCCCGGGGCAGGTGTCGCCTACTCGGCGAGCAAGTCCGCGCTCGCGTCGGCCGTCCGGACGCTCAACCAGCAGGAGGCCGAGCACGGCGTGCGTGCCACGCACCTGTGCCCCGGCGACGTCGCGACCGACTTCCTCGACCAGCGGCCCTCGGTGCCCGATTCCACCGCACGGTCCGTCATGCTCCAGCCGGCGGACATCGCCCGTGCGGTGTCGTTCGTGCTCGAAGCCCCGCAGCACGTACGAGTCGACGAACTCGTGGTCAGCCCGGTGTCGCAGCGGTGACGAGCACCTTCGACCGGGTCCTCGACCAGGTCGGTGCCGCCGTCGTCTCCGGTGAGGTGGCCGTGGGCAGCCGCCGGAGCGTCGACGACCTGGTGGTCTGGACGGGCGCCAGTCGCAGCATCGTCCGCGAGGCCGTCCGTGTCCTCGTCGCCCTCGGCCTGCTCACCGCCAGGCGCCGGGTCGGCGTGACCGTCCTCGGCGTGCGGGACTGGGACGTCCTGGACCCGCGCGTGGTGCGGTGGCGTCTGCGGGGCCCCGACGGCGAACGCGTGGCGGCCGAGCTCCGCGAGCTGCGTGCGGCGGTCGAGCCCGTCGCCGCTGCCGCTGCCGCACGGCGGGCAGCGCTGGACGACTGCGCGGACCGACGGGAGGCCCTCCGCACGACCGCGGACGAACTCGCCGCCGCCGCGACCCGCGACGACCGCCTCGACTTCGTGGCCGCGGACGTGCGGTTCCACGCGCTCGTGCTCGACCTGTCCGGCAACGCCCTGTACCGACGGCTGCACCAGGTCGTCGGCCAGGTGCTGCGCGAACGCGGGAGCATCCGCCCGGACCGGCACGACGTCGGCCTCCACCTCGCACTCGCCGATGCCGTCCTCGACGGTCGCCCGGACGAAGCGGCCTCGACGATGCGGGCGATCGTCGACCGCACGTGAGTGGAGCGCCTCGGACCTGCGAGGATGGGACCCGGTGTGCCGCTCCGGTGCCCGTGGAGGGTGAGTCGTGGACGCAGCACAGGACCTGGTCGTCCAGCTCGTCGGTACGCCGTGGGCGTTCTTCGTGGTCGGCCTCGTGCTCGCCGTGGGCAGCGTCGCGGTCTTCCTGCCCAGCCAGGCGCTCGTCGTCGCGATCGGCACGCTCCTGGTGGGCGGTGACGGTGGCCTCCTGCCGGTCCTGTTCCTCGTCGTCGCGGCCTCGATCGGCATGGTCCTCGGCGACCTCGGGCTGTACCACCTGGCGCGCTCGGTCGACCTCGGCTCGAGGTCGTGGTTCGCGCGTCCGAAGATCCGCGCGGCCCGGGACGCCATCGACGGTCGGTACCGTGCTGCTCCCGGTCGCATCGCGGTGCTCGGACGCTTCATCCCGATGGGCCGGTTGACGACGAACCTGGTCGGCGCGGACAGCGGGCTCGACCTCCGGCGGTTCCTGGTCAGCTGCGTGCTCGCCGACGTCGTGTGGGCCGCGTACTGCGTGGGCATCGCCTCGGCCACTGGGCGCTGGAGTCGCGAGCAGCCCTTCCTCGTCACGACCCTCGCGGTCGTGGCGTCGATCCTGCTCGGCCTCGCGATCTCCGCGATCGAGAAGGCCGTGCGACGACGCAGCGAGGCGACGGCCGCGGCCTGACGAACGTAGGCTGGGCACCCCGTTCGAAGGAGAACCCGTGCTGCTCGTCGACCTCGTCCCGGACCCCGACGCGCTCGAGCGCATCGCCACGGGCAGTACCTGGGCTGAGGGGCCCTGCTGGATCCCGTCGACACGCACACTGCGGTGGTCGGACATCCCCGGCGACCGGATCCTGCAGTGGCACGCCGACTCCGGGGAGACCTCGGTGTACGCCGACGGTGTCGAGTTCACCAACGGCCGCACCCTCGACCGGGACGGCAGCGTCGTGCAGTGCTCGCACGGTCTGCGTCGGGTCGAGCGGGACCGCGACGGCGTCGTCACGTCGATCGTCGACGGGTGGGACGGGGGACGGTTCAACTCCCCGAACGACGTGGTGGTCGCGCGGGACGGCGGCGTCTGGTTCACCGACCCCGCCTACGGCATCACGCAGCCGCGTGAGGGGCACCCGGGCGTGCGCGAGTACGGCGATCACTGGGTGTTCCGCTGCGGGCCCACGGGTGACGACCTGCGCCCGGTGGCCACCGACCTCGACGAGCCGAACGGCCTGGCGTTCGACCCGGACGAGCGGGTGCTGTACATCGCGAGCTCCTCGGGCGACGAACCGGTCATCCGTGCGTACGACCGCCGCGGCGAGCTGCTGAAGAACGGCCGGGTGTTCGCTCGGCTCGAGTCGGGCGAAGGTGCCCCGGACGGTATCCGGGTCGACGTGCACGGCAACGTCTGGTCGTCGTCCCACCGTGGCGTCGTCGTGTTCGACCCGGCGGGTGCGCGGATCGGCGAGGTCGCCGTTCCCGAGGTCGTGTCGAACCTGTGCTTCGGTGGCGACGACGGCACGACGCTGTTCCTGACGGCGACGACGTCGGTGTACCGGATCGCCACGACGACGCGGGACGCTGCCGTATCCTGACTCGGCCATGCAGTGCGACTACTTCGACCGCGGGGTGTGCCGGTCGTGCACGCTCATGGGTCAGCCCTACGCCGACCAGGTCCTCGACAAGGAACTCCGGACGCGCGAACTCCTGCACGACGCCGTCGAGGCCGCTGGCGGCCCCGGTGCGGTCACGTGGTCACCGGCGATCACGAGCCCGGAGTCGGGGTACCGGAACAAGGCGAAGATGGTCGTCGGGGGGTCCGTCCAGCACCCCACCGTCGGGATCCTCGACCACCGGCAGCGCGGGGTGGACCTGCGGCACTGCGGCATCTGCACGCCCGGCATCCGGCACGCGCTGCCCGTCCTGGCCGAGTTCGTCTCGACCGCGGGGCTGATCCCGTACGACGTCGGCGCTCGCCGGGGTGAGCTGAAGTACGTCCTGGTCACCGAGTCGCCCGACGGCGAACTCATGGTCCGGTTCGTCCTGCGGTCCGAGGGGCAGCTGCCACGGCTCCGCCGGCACCTCGACGCCCTGCGCGCCGCGCTGCCGAACGTGGTGGTGGTGACCGCGAACCTGTTGCCCGAGCACAAGGCCGTCACCGAGGGTGACCGGGAGATCGTGCTGACCGAGCAGGAGACCCTGCCGATGCGTCTCGGCGGGATCACGATGCACCTGCGCCCGCAGAGCTTCTTCCAGACGAACACCGGCGTCGCGACCGAGCTGTACGCGCAGGCAGCAGCGTGGATCGACGAACTCGACCCTGCGTCGATGTGGGACCTGTACTGCGGCGTCGGTGGGTTCGCCCTGCACGCCGCGCGCCCGGGCCGTGCGGTGACGGGCATCGAGACGAGTGCCGAGGCGATCCGGTCGGCAGCGCAGTCCGCCCGTGAGGCCGGGCTCGAGGGCCTGCGGTTCGCCGCGGACGACGCCACCGAGCACGCGCTCCGCACCCGTCCGGACGCGGTGCCCGAGCTCGTCGTCGTGAACCCGCCCCGCCGTGGGATCGGCGAGCGGCTGTCGACCTGGCTCGAGGAGTCGGACGTGCAGCACGTCGTCTACTCGAGCTGCAACCCCGTCACCCTGGCGAAGGACCTGGCGCGGATGCCGTCGTTCCGGCTGCGGCGGGCCCGGGTGCTCGACATGTTCCCGCAGACCGGGCACCTCGAGGCCGTGACCCTGCTCTCCCGGTCCTGATCGCGACCACCCGATCGGCATTGCCAGGGAATTGCCAAGGACACGTACCCGGGTACGTCCCGATCACCATGGGCGCGGGGATCGGGACGTTCAGGTTCGGGGTAGGGGTACATAGCATGAACGGGTAGAACCGTTTGTCTCGGTTTGATAACGGTGAAGAGTTTCCTATGGTTGCCGACCGAGGTGCCGCCGGCCCGATGACCACTGCCCCCGGTGGCGCACCCCACAACTGACCGCGATCGGTCGGGGTGGGCAGTGGATCCCGCAGCAGATGCGGCTCGTGACCCCGGTGGAGCAATCACATGAAGAAGCTTTCCCGTACCCGCACCATCGTCGGCGGCCTCGCGTTCGCCGGCATCGCCGCGACCGGTGTCGGCCTCGCGGCGACGCCCGCGAACGCAGCGTCCGGCTCGACCTGGGACCAGCTCGCGCAGTGCGAGTCCGGCGGCAACTGGGCCATCAACACCGGCAACGGCTACTACGGCGGCCTGCAGTTCAACCTCGGCACCTGGCAGGCGAACGGCGGCGCGGGCAACCCCGCCTCCGCCAGCCGCGAGGCACAGATCGCCGTCGCCGAGCGCGTCCTCGCCTCGCAGGGCTGGGGTGCCTGGCCCGCCTGCTCCGCCCAGCTCGGGCTGAGCGGCACGAGCGGTGCGGCCCCCGCCGCCGCTGCTCCGGCCCCCGCGCCGGCTCCGGCCCCCGCCGAGCAGGCCGCCCCGCAGCCCGCCGCTCCGGCACCGGCTCCCGCCGAGCAGGCTGCCCCGCAGCAGGCCGCGCCGAGCACGACCGAGTCGACGCCGGCCCCGGCAGCGACGACGCCGAGCAAGCCGGCCCCGGTCAAGACGAGCGGCAAGACGTACACGATCGCTTCGGGTGACACGCTCGACACGATCGCGACGAAGCTCGGGATCGAGGGCGGTTGGAAGCAGCTCTGGGCCGCGAACACGTCGACCATCGACGACGCGAACCTGATCTACTCCGGCCAGGAGCTCCAGCTCCCCGCCTGATCTCTCCGCAGACCGAACGCGACGGCGCCCCACGACCCCGAGTCGTGGGGCGCCGTCGCGCGTGCGGCGCTACTGCGGGTTGTCGGCGAGCCAGCCAGCCACGTCGTCGGAGCGGAGCGCCTGGGACAGTGACCCGACGGCGAGCTCGTTCAGGGTGACGACCGACTGCCCGTCCGGTGACGTCCCGGAGCCCGCGGTCGGCACGGTGAAGGTCACGAGGTCGTCCGCCCGGACGGCCCGGAGCGACCACCCGAGTTCCACCATCCGTGCGAACGAGAACCCCGCGTCGACCGACAGGTGCTCGCTCGTCGCGGCGACGAAGTCCTGGATGCGCCCGGGGTTCGTGACCGTGCCGCGGGAGAGCAGCCCGTCCACGACGCCACGCATGAACGCCTGCTGGTTGCGGACCCGGGTGTGGTCGGCGTCGGCGAAGGCGTAGCGCTCCCGGACGAAGGCGAGTGCTGCGGCCCCGTCGAGCCGGTTCGCCCCGGCCGTGACGTCGTGGCCGCGCGCCGAGAACGCCCGGGGGGAGTCGACCGTGACGCCGCCGAGGGCATCGGTCATGCCCTCGAACCCGGCGAAGTCGATCTCCGCCACGTGGTCGATCCGGATGTCCAGGAGCTGTTCGACGGTCTCCGTGGTGAGGGCGACCCCACCCCAGGAGTAGGCGGCGTTGATCTTCGCGCGTCCGTGTCCGGGGACCTCGACCCAGGAGTCGCGCATGATCGACATCAGGTACACGTGCTGTCGATCGGCGGGGACGTGCGCCAGCATCAAGGTGTCGGAGCGTCCGCCGAGCTCGGGCCGCGCGCCCTCGGGGCCGCCCTGCGCGCGAGTGTCGGACCCGATGAGCAGGATGTTCTCACCGCTGGTCGTGCTCGGCCGCGCACCGCTCGGGAACGGGTCGGTGATGGTGTCGCGACCGGCGTCGAAGCTCCGCGCGAGACCGCTGACGAACACGCTCGCCACGACGGCGATGACCAGGGCGACACCGACGAGCGAGCCGAGCGTCGCGACCAGGGCGACCAGGAACGGTCGCCGTCGCCGCGTGCTGCGTCCGGTGGCGCGAAGAGTGTGTGCTGCGGCCGCCCGGGCGGCTCGGCGTTCGGACATGCGGGGCTCCTGTGGTCAGGTCGGCGCGCACCGACCACAGGATCTTATCGCATGTGGTATTTCAGGAACAGTGTTTCACTCGGGCTTCGGTCCGGCGAGCAGTTCGCCCAGTGCCGTCCGGAGCGCCGGGTCTTCAGGCAGGACCTCGCGCTCGATGTGTCGCGCGGTCTCCCAGGCGGTCCGGCCTGCGGGCGTGACGTTCACCACGCGGCGCCGGCGGTCGGCCGGGTGCGGGGAGCGCTCGACGAGTCCGTCCCGCTCCATCCGCTCCAGCGTGCGGGACATCGTCTGGGGCTGGACCCGGGCCGTGCGCGCGATGGTGTCGGCCCCGGTCGGCCCGGTCCGGATGAGGATGTCGATCGCGACGACCGCGGCGTGCGAGAGGCCGATGGCGCGGAGTCGCTCGTCCCAGTCCCGCTCGACGGACCGCGCGGCCGCGGACAGCAGGCGCCCGAGTGGCCACTGCTCGGTCGTGTCCTCCATGTCGTGATTCTATGGTCGGCAGATGCGCCCGACCGTCAAGTAATCAGCATGCTGACGATCGGTGTACGCTCGCCGACGTGTCCCGCTTCCTCCGCATCGTCCTCCCCGCGCTCGTCATCGTGGTCTGGCTCGGCATCGCCTCGGTCGGCGGTCCCTTCTTCGGCAAGATCTCCGAGGTCTCCACCAACGACCAGACCTCGTTCCTGCCCGCGTCGGCCGACGCCACGACGGTGCAGGAGCGGTCCTCCGAGTTCCGCGACGAGTCGGGGGCACCCGCGATCATCGTCCTCGAGCGCGACGGTGGCCTGTCGCCGGACGACCTCGCCGCCGCGAAGACGCTGGCCACCACGCTGTCCGACCGCGAGGACGTCGAGGCCGTCAGCCCGGTGATCCCGAGTGAGGACGGCGACGCGGTCGAGATCGTCGCCACGCTCACGCAGGACGCCGAGACCGGGGAGGCGGTCGAGGCCATCCGGGCCGACGTCGACGACGCGCTCCCGTCCGGTGTCAGCGGCTACGTCACCGGCCCAGCGGGGTTCACCGCCGACCTGACCGAGGCCTTCGCGGGCATCGACGGGCTGCTGCTCGGGGTGGCGCTCGCCGCGGTCTTCGTGATCCTGATCATCGTCTACCGCTCACCCCTGCTGCCGATCCTCGTGCTCGGCACCGCCACCTTCGCCCTGTGCGCCTCGATCCTGGTGGTCTGGTGGCTCGCGAAGGCCGACGTCGTGACCGTGAACGGCCAGGTGCAGGGCATCCTGTCGATCCTGGTGATCGGGGCGGCGACGGACTACGCGCTCCTCTACACGGCACGTTTCCGCGAGGCCCTGCGCGACCACCGCACCGGCTGGGACGCGACGAAGGCGGCCCTCCGAGGGAGCCTCGAGCCGATCCTGGCCTCGGGCGGCACCGTGATCGTCGGGGTGCTCTGCCTGCTGCTCTCGGACCTCAACTCGAACAAGGCGCTCGGCCCGGTCGCGGCGATCGGCATCGCGTTCAGCCTGCTCGCCGCCCTGACGCTCCTGCCCGCGCTGCTGCTGGCCTTCCGCCGTGCGGCGTTCTGGCCGCTGCGCCCGGTCCACGGCAGTGCGCACCCCGTGCTCACCGGTCCGGACGCCCGCGGCGTCTGGGCCCGGGTCGGCCGGCTCGTCGCCCGTCGCTCCCGCGTGGTGTGGATCGTCTGCACGGTCGGTCTGCTCGCGATGGGCGCCGGCCTGTTCGGACTCAAGGCGGACGGGGTGCCGCAGAGCGACCTGGTCATCGGGGCGTCGCAGGCCCGTGACGGTCAGGACGTGCTCGCCGACCACTTCCCGGGCGGTTCCGGCAGCCCGGCGCAGGTCATCGGCGCTGAGCGGGACCTCGACCAGCTCGTCGACGCGATCACCGCGGTGGACGGGGTCGACGGCGTCGTCGCCGCGGCGAAGGACGCCCCGGCCGGCACCGTGCCGGTGACCGGTGACGCCACCCCGGGCGGCGGCACGCCCACCGTCTCGCGGGGGGACGTCCTGCTCGAGGCCACCCTGTCCGACCCGGCCGACTCGGACGCCGCCGAGCAGACCGTCCGTGCCCTCCGCACCGCCGTCGAACGGGTCGACCCCGACGCGGTCGTGGGTGGCGTCACCGCGACGGCCGTCGACACGAACGACACCGGGATCCGTGACCGCACGCTCATCATCCCCGTGGTGCTCGTCGTGATCCTGCTGATCCTGATGCTCCTGCTCCGCAGCATCGTCGCGCCGCTCGTTCTGATCGGCAGCGTGATCGTGTCCTTCGCGGCGGCCCTCGGTGTCGGCGCGCTCGTCTTCGACCACGTGTTCCACTTCCCGGGTGCCGACCCGAGCGTGCCGCTGTACTCGTTCGTGTTCCTGGTGGCCCTCGGCGTCGACTACAACATCTTCCTCATGACGCGGGTGCGCGAGGAGGCGCTGCGGCACGGTCCACGAGAGGGCGTCCTGCGCGGACTCGGCGTGACCGGCGGGGTGATCACGTCGGCGGGCATCGTGCTCGCCGCGACGTTCGCCGCCCTCGGGGTCATCCCGATCCTGTTCCTCGTGCAGATCGCGTTCGTCGTCGCGTTCGGTGTCCTGCTCGACACGATCGTCGTGCGGTCGCTGCTCGTGCCGGCGCTGGCGTACGACCTCGGGCACCGCGCCTGGTGGCCGTCGCGCCTCTCGCGCACGAGCCCTGACATGTGACACGCTAGGCCCATGCCAGTTCCCTCGACGCAGCCCGCTGCCGAGCGCAAGCTCCTCCGCGACACGGTGCAGGACAAGATCCGCGACGCCATCATGGACGGCACGCTCGAGCCCGGAGAACGGCTCAACGACGACGACCTCATCGCCTGGCTCGGGGTCTCCCGCACCCCGATCCGCGAAGCCCTCGCCGAACTCGCCCGGGCCGGTCTGATCGAGATGGCGCCGAACCGCTACACCCGCGTCGCGGCGCCGACGAAGGACGAGCTCCTCGACGCGTACCGCACCCTCGGCGTGATCTACGGCGGCGTCGTGCGGCTCGCGGTGCCCCGGTTCACGGACGCGCAGCGCAAGAAGATCGTGAAGATGCTCGACGACGTGCACGCACGGGTGAGCGCCGACCAGCAGGACCAGGTCGCGCGCGACGGAGCCGGCATCTACTCGATGTGGGCCGACGCGTGCGGCAACCCGTCGCTCGTGCAGCTCTGCGACTCCACCACGGACGGGCTCTCCTTCAAGCTCCGCGTGCCGGAGCTCGCCGAGCTCCTGCCGGCCGACGTGATCCTGCCCGAGTTGACGAAGCTGAAGGACGCCGTCGTCGCGAAGGACCCCATCGCGGCGGAACTCGCCATGGAAGCCATCCACCTGCTCCCGTCGCGCGACTAGCGCGACCAGCGCGACCAGGAGACGGACGGGAGGCCCGTGGCGGCGCCGCCACGGGCCTCCCGTCCCGGGGTGACGGCGAGTACGGGGTGACCTTCCAGGCGCATCCCATGTCGGCTGCGCGTGCGCCGGTTATGGTTTCCCGGTGAGCAACGAACCCGAGCAGACGACCGAGCCCGCACACCGCGGTGCCGCGACGCCGCGCCACGGGCGCCAGAAGCGACGCGCGGGCGTCGTGTTCCCGGCGGTGGCGGGGGTGCTCACCATGGCCCTCCTGCTGAGCGGCGGGTACGCGGCCTTCGCCTACAACCGCCTCCAGAGCGGGGTGACGCGCATCGACGCGATCGCCGGCACGAAGAGCGACAAGGACGACGTCGACGGCAAGGCGCAGAACATCCTGCTCGTCGGTGACGACCACCGCCCGGACAACGCCACCCCGGAGCAGCTCGCCGAGCTCAGCACCGAGGACGACGGCGGTGCGACGAACACCGACACGATGATCGTGCTGCACATCAACGCCGACGGCAGCCAGGCGACGATGATCTCGTTCCCCCGCGACTCGTACGTCGACATCCCGAACGTCGGCAAGGGCAAGCTCAACAGCGCGTTCTACTACGGCACGCTCAACGGTGGTGGGGACACCGGTGGTGCGAAGTTGCTCATCAAGACCATCGAGAACCTGAGCGGCCTGTCGATCGACCACTACGTCCGGGTCTCGCTGCTCGGCTTCTACCAGGTGGTCAAGGAGCTCGGGCCGGTGCAGGTCTGCCTGAAGCAGGCCACCAACGACCCCTTCTCCGGGCTGAACCTGCCCGCGGGCAAGTCCTCGCTCAACGCGAAGGAGGCGTTGTCCTTCGTGCGGCAGCGTCACGGTCTGCCGAACGGTGACCTCGACCGCAACGTGCGGCAGCAGTACTTCCTGTCGCAGGAGGCCCGGAAGGTCTTGTCGGCTGGCACGCTCCTCAACCCGGTGAAGATGAACAACATCCTCGGCGCGGTCGGCGACTCGATCCAGACCGACACCGACCTGGTGTCCCTGGCGTCGCAGATGCGCAACCTGCGGCCGGGCAACATCCAGTCCGCCACCATCCCCACGCTCGGCACCCCCACCATCTACGTGAACGGCTCCGCCCTGTCGATCGTCGAGGTCGACACCGTCGGGCTGCCCGCGTTCGTGCAGGGCCTGGTGGGCCAGCCCGAGGCGTACACGAAGGCCGGCCGCGCGCAGCCCGCGAGCACGTCGGTCACGGTGCTGAACGGCAGCGGGGTCGAGGGCGCCGCCACGGCCGCCGGGCAGGTCCTGACCGCCCGCGGGTTCCAGGTCGCCCCGGCCGGTTCGTCCGCCACCACGAAGACCACGCAGGTGCAGTACCCCGCCGGACAGGAGTCGCAGGCGAAGGCCGTCGCGTCCGCGGTGCCCGGCGCCGTCGCCGTCCGCACCGGTGCGGTCACCGGGGTCACCCTCGTGCTCGGCACCGACGGCACGACCGCGAAGCCGATCGCGACCGAACCGAGCACCGGTGCCTCGACGCCGGCGACCGGCGGGTCCGACTCGGGTTCCAAGCCGACGAAGAAGCCCGCGAAGGAGCCGTCGCCGAAGTCGACCGACGTGCACAACTACGGCAACGACAGCACCTGCATCTACTGATGGGAACCCGCCGGGCAACCGGTCGGTAGGTTCGTGGGGTGACCAGCGCCGCACGCCCGATCGTCCTGATGACCTACAACATCAAGAACCCGGACCCCGCGCACGACTGGCCGGCCCGCCTGCCGGTCGTGCTCGACGTGATCCGCCGGCACGACCCCGACCTGCTGTGCGTGCAAGAGGCCTTCGCGCACCAGATGGACGACCTGCGCGCCGGGCTGCCGGACCACGCCGACGTCGGGCAGGGGCGTGAGGGCGGCGACGCCGGGGAGCACGCGGCCGTGTTCTACCGCCGCGAGCGGTTCCGTCCGTCTGACGAGGGATCGTTCTGGCTGTCGGACACCCCGGACGAGCCCGTCTCGAACACCTGGGGCAGCCTGTACCCGCGGATCGCGAACCACGCCAGGTTCCTCGACGCCGACGGGCCGACGTTCACCCTGCTCACCACCCACCTCGACCACGAGCCCGGTCCGCACGGTGATCAGGTCCGGGGCCGGAGCGCCGCCCTCATCACCGAACGACTGGCGGGGACCACCGGGCCGGTCGTGTTCGCGGGTGACTGCAACGAACCTGCGGGGACCGGTGCGGCGTCGGGGGTCTTCGCCGAGGCCGGGTTCGACGACGCCTGGCTGACGGCGGGGGACCCGTCCGACCGCACCGCCACCTTCAACGGCTGGCAGCCGCCCGTCGACTCCGGGGAGCGGATCGACTGGGTGCTCACGCGTGACGTCGGCGGCGTGGACCGTGTCGTGATCGACCACGACGGACCGGAGACCTGGTTCGCCAGCGACCACTTCCCGGTGGTTGCGACGCTGCGCATCTGAGAGCGGTCAGCAGCTCCGCGCTCTGCTCGCTGTCAGCAGCTCCGCTGCGCGTGGACGGGCATCGGCGAACCGAGCACCGTGACGGTCGTCTCGTTCGTCAGGGCGGAGACCCCGTTGGTGCCGGAGTCCGCTTCGTCTGTGCTCGACTCGTCGGTGTCCTGCTCAGCGCGCTCGTCGTCCGGCTCGGCGGCCCAGCCCTCGCGCAGGAGCAGCTGCCACGCACGCGAGTCGTCCGAGCCGTAGGACACCCGCTCCGAACGGGGAGCGTCGGCGATCTCGTCCGCGATGTCGTCGCCCACCTGGACGCCGTGCGGCCCGGTCAGGTCGATGCGCCCGCCGAGCATGCTGCGGACCGAGTCGCGCAGCACCCGGATCTCGACGGCGTTGCCGGCCGCGGCGTCGGTCGTCAGAGCTGCGACCCGGATGGCGCCGCCCCACGTGTAGGTGGTGCCGGCGGGGAAGCACGCGCCGCCGTCGCCCTCGGCCGTCTGCGTGCGCGAGGGCGTGCCGAGCAGCCGGTTCAGCAGGCTCACGGTCAGGCCGGAGTCGCGCATCGAGGACTTCACCACGGTGTCGTCCCCGTCGCGCAGGACCAGCGCCTCGGCGTCGAGCTCGATCGAGTCGACGCTCCGGAGATCCGCCTTCGTCACGCGCACCGGGGCGGCGTCGTGCGAGGTCTCGGCCGCGACGGCGGTCTCGACGCCGATGCCGGTGACGCCGTCGAACGCGAGCGCACCGGCCGAGAAGGCCAGCGCGGCGGCGCCGAGCGCCAGCAGGGTCCGAGGAGTCACCGTTCGACGGTACGGCCTCGACGAGGACAGAACGACAGGTGTTACCGAATCGGAGCCTGCCCGTCACCGGACCGTGACAAACGAGGATCACGCACCCGGGGCTCGTGAACCGGTGCGGACGGCGGGCGCAGGCCGATGGGCGCACCGGGGGACAGCCTCCTGGACGGTCCGCAGCGACCCCCTGCGTACCGTCGGCGGCATGACGGACCAGCAGAACGACCAGACCGGGCCTGACCAGTACGTGATGCAGGACCCCACGAAGATGTACGCCGACAAGAAGCCCGACGAGCAGTACCTCGAGGGTGCCGGCACCGACGCGGAGATGGCACAGAACGTCCCCGCCGACCACGGCGAGGACACCTACCGCGGCTCCGGGCGTCTGGCCGGCCGCAAGGCGCTCGTCACCGGCGGCGACTCCGGCATCGGTGCTGCCGTCGCCATCGCCTACGCGCGCGAGGGCGCCGACGTCGCGATCTCGTACCTGCCCGAGGAGCAGGAGGACGCCGACCGCATCGTCGGCCTCATCGAGGCGGCCGGCCGCAAGGCCGTGACCCTGCCCGGCGACATCACGTCGCTCGAGGTCTGCGAGCAGATCGTCGCCGACGCCGTCGAGCAGCTCGGTGGCCTCGACATCCTGGTGAACAACGCCGGCAAGCAGCAGAACGTCGACGACATCACCAAGATCTCGGACGAGGAGTTCGACGAGACCTTCAAGACGAACGCCTACGCGACGTTCCGCATCACCAAGGCCGCGGTCCCGCACCTGCAGCCCGGTTCGACGATCATCAACACGACGTCGATCCAGGCCTACGCGCCGTCGCCGCACCTGGTGCACTACGCGGCCACGAAGGCGACCGTGAACAACATGGCGAAGGGTCTGGCCGCGCAGCTCGCGCCGAAGGGGATCCGCGTCAACGCGGTCGCCCCCGGTCCGATCTGGACGCCCCTGCAGCCGGCGGGCGGCCAGCCGCCGGAGGCGCTGCCGAGCGCCGGTGAGCAGACCTACCTGGGCCGCTGGGGGCAGCCGGCCGAGCTCGCGCCGGCCTACGTGTTCCTGGCGAGCGGCGAGTCGTCGTACGTCGTGGGCGAGACGCTGCACGTCGACGGCGGGATGCCGACGCCGTAGGGCGCCTGCTCCTGACGGGGCCCTGACGGGAGGCACGGTGCCGGTGGGTACCGCGCCTCCCGTCGTCCGTGTGGGCCGGCCTACGGCGCCTGGTCCGCGTCAGCAGCTGACCGAGCGCGCCATCCGTTCCAGGAGCTCGCGCGCGGACAGGGCGGCGGCCAGCTCGACCTCGACGGGGTTGATGCCGATCGCGTGCTCGAACGCACGACGGCGGGCCTGGTCGGCGATCGGCACCTCGGGGCGCTGGGGCAGCACGGCGATGGCCTGCGCCGCAGCCTCGAACGCGCCGGCGGGCCGTCCGAGCTGGTCCCACATGGCCCGGACGTCGTGCGCCACCTGGTCGGGATCGCCGCCGAACTCGAACCCGGCCGAGGCCATGGTCGCGAGTCCCTGCGCGGTGGGGTCGTTCGGGGTCATGTCCGGCATGGTCGCACGGACGGCCGCGAACCCGCTCGACGTGATGGTCTGTCCTCCCTTGTGCTGACACCCGTACCGGGGATTCTGGTGTCCCCCGTTCTGCGTTTGGATGGACCCGACCCCGGACCCGGGGTGGCACGGACAGGACGTCCGGGGACGACGGAGGGCACGATGCTCGAACACACCAGCGCCGACACCCGGGCCGCTGCGGCCGCTGCGGCCACCCTCCACCTGCGGATCATGATCGTGGGCGCCACCGTCGATCTGCTCCGGGACGTCCCCTTCCACGAGGCCCGCGCGGTGCAGGTCGCCGAGCGCACGGGCATCAGCGTCGCCGAGCTCGAGCAGCACTTCCCGTCGTGGGACGGTCTCGTCCTCGCCGCACTGGACCGCTGGAACGGCGCCCGGATGGACGAGGTCACGCGCGAGGTCGGTGACGGCTCGACCGTGGACCTGCTCCGTGCGATCGTCGCCTCGAACGCCGAGGACCCGGCCCTGATGCGCCTGCTCGTCGCCCTGCTGTCCGTCGCGGGCAACCCCGCCCACCCGATGGCGACCTACCTGCGGTCCCGCTACCAGCTCTTCGCCGCCCAGATCAAGCGCGGTCTCGAGCGCGACATCGCCATCGGTCGTGCGCCGCACACGATGGACCCCCGCCGCGGCGCCGAGCAGCTCATCGCCCTGTACGAGGGGCTCCAGCTGCAGGCCCTGCTGCGCTCCGAGCTCGACCTCGTGCCGGCGTTCGACCGTGCGGTCGCCCGGCTCGAGCGGGGCTGGATGGAGCGGTACGAGCCGCAGGCCGCCCGGCGTCTGGCGATGTGGAACGACGACGCCTCGGGCAGCTGGGAGCTCTGACCGGGGTTCGTCCGCGGAGCGCGTTCCTCCGTCGTCGTGCAGGCTCCCGCGGGTACTCCAGGGAGTCGCAACCTGACGGAAGGAACCGACATGGCAGCACCGAACCCCATCCAGGTCCAGAAGTACCTGAGCGGCATCGACTACCCGGCGTCGAAGGACGACGTGGTCTCCACCGCGGAGCAGGAGGGGGCGCCGGACGACGTCCTCGAGGCGCTCCGCGCGATCCCGGACGGCGAGTACGACGCTCCGACCGCGGTGTCGAGCGCGGTCTCCGACGCGGGCTGAGGTCGGTCGGCGCGTTCGATCGCGTCCAGTGAGCAGAAGACGTCGGGTGGCACGATCGCACCCGACGTCTTCTGCTCACGAAACGCCGCCGCCTCCGCCGGAGCGCGAACCGCGCGGCACCGATCCGTCGCCGGGGTCGTACCCGGTGTCGCGGATGACCCGGAGCGCGGTCGTGTCGTTGTGGACCGAGTGCACGACGACGCGGCGGGTGCGCCGGAGAGCTCGACGGGCACCGGGTGTCGCGAACAGGCCGCCGAGCACGAGTCCCGCGCCGATCCCCAGCGCCACCGACACCGCCGCCACGAAGTCGAGCGCCGCGCTCGACGACCCGGACATGAAGTTCAGCAGGGCGTTCGACACCGCGACACCGGGGAGCAGCGCTCCGCAGAACGCCGGCACCGCGATGGCCGCGACCGCCGTCCGCATCCGCACGGCCGCGTAGGTCGAGAGCACGCCGAGCAGGACCGCCGCGAGGAACGTCGCGCCGAGGAGCGGGAGCCCCGCCTGCCGCAGCGCCCACAGCGCGGCACCGGCGGCGACCGAGAACACCACGGCGACGGGTATGACACGGGCGCTGGCCTGCTGGACGAAGCAGTTCGCAGCGGCTGACACGACGGTCAGCGACAGCGATGCCCAGAGCGGCAGGGTCTGCGTCACGATGCCGGAGGGGTCGACCTCGATCTTCAGCCAGTGCGTCATCGCGATCCCGGCCGGGACCCCGACCACGATCGCCGCGATGACCAGCCCGATGTAGAACGCCCGCGCCACGGCCATCGCCCGGAACCCGGAGATGGCGTCCTGCGCCCAGGTCACGAGCGACGGGTGCGGCAGCAGCAGCACGACGAGCGCGGCGACCATCGTCGCGGCACCGTTCGCGTTGAGCACCCCGGCCCAGATCGCCAGCGTGCCGATCGCCGACGCCACCGCGCCCTGCGCCCCGGACACGAAGAACTGCGGGTACCCCCGGTCGGTCAGCCAGCGCCCGGAGACGATGATCCCGAGCATCAGCACGAACGCCCCGAGTCCGGCCCGCCAGCCGCCACCGGCCTGCACCGCGATCGAGATGCCGAGGATCGACAGGCCGACGTCGGACAACCACATCGGCCACCGCGGCGGGAGTCGCAGCACGGCGACGAGGGCGTTCACCGCCGAGGTCATGTCGCGGTCGTCGTGGATCAGGTCGTCGACGATCTGGTTCGCCCGTGCCAGCTTGTCGAGGTCGGAGCCGTCCGACCGCACGGTGCGGACCTTGACGAGCGGTGGGACGTCGGCCGGCGCGTACTGGATCGTCACCGAGCTGCCGGAGAAGTCGAGGTCGAGCGGCGCGAGGTTCCACTTCGTCGAGACCGCGACGACGGCCGTCTCGACGCTGCGCGTGTCCGCACCGGAGGCGAGCATCACCTCGGCCAGGTCGAGGCAGAAGTCGACGATCTGCGTCGCCGTGTACTGGTCGCGCCCCTTGGCGTCGGGCTCGACGTGCTCGTAGATCGTGCCGCGCAGGCGGGCCCGCGCGTCGCGCAGGTCGTGCTGCGCCAGGCTGCGGCGGCGAGGCCGGGGCGGGCGGCCCGGCTTGTGCGGGCCCGGGGGGTGCTGCTCGGCCATCCCGCCATGGTGCCAGTCCGCCGGGCTCGAGTCCGGACGTCCGCTGGACGCCTTCGGATCAGCCCCGGCGGCGCGTGCTCAGTCGACCGAGGGCGAAGGCCGCGACGACCGCGCCCACCAGCACGAGGACCGGTCCGACGGTCAGCTGCCACGGTCGGTCACCGGCGACGAACGCGTAGTCGGACAGCGGGGCGTACGCGAACCACCCGAAGGACGACGGCGGAGCCGTCAGCACGAACACGATCCCGACGACGACGGCCAGCAGGCCGAGCCAGAGGGCGACGAGGGTCGGGGTGGCGAGGAAACGGGGCACGGCACCCAGCGTAGGTGGACGACGGACGGGAGGCCCGGTGCCAGCTGGCACCGGGCCTCCCGTCCGTCACGTGGTGACGGTTGTCGCGTCTCGCGCGTACTGCGCTGCGTTCGCTACTGCTCGAAGGTCGCGTGCAGCGTGATCTCGACGCCGGTCAGCGCCTTGCTGACGGGGCAGGTCGCCTTGGCGTCCTCGGCGGCCTTGAGGAAGGCGGCCTCGTCGATGCCGGAGACCTCGCCGCTGACGGTCAGGACGATCCCGGTGAGGCGGAAGCCGCCGGCCGGGTCCGGGCCGAGCGAGACGTCGGCCTTGACGTCGAGGGCCTCGACCGTGCCGCCGGCCTCGCCGAGGACGGCGGAGAACTGCATGGCGTAGCAGGCCGAGTGCGCGGCGGCGATGAGCTCCTCGGGGCTCGTGGTGCCACCGGCCTCCTCGGCGGTGCGCTTCGGGAACGAGACGTCGTACGTGCCGACCTTCGAGCTCGAGAGTTCGACCTGGCCGGAACCGTCCTCGAGGCCGCCGTTCCAGGCGGTGCGTGCGGTGCGAGTGGGCATGCCCGCTCCTTTCGTGTGGGGGAGCGGCCCCGAACGGGACCACCGCTCCTGAGTCAATCGGAGAACGATCGTTCTCGCAACGGGCTCACGGTGAAGACGCAGGTCCGCCCTACGATCGGGCGCATGGGGGACAGCACCGCGACGACCTTCCGCGAGTCCGTGCTCGAGCAGGGCCCGGCCGACGTGGCGAACCCGGTGGTCGCCTGGCTCCGGTTCTGGACGCAGGGGTGGCGGCTCCACGGGCGGGCGAGTCGCTCCGAGTTCTGGTGGGTGATCGCGCTCGAGCTCGCGCTGGCCGGGGTCGCGCTCTGGGTCGTCGGCGTGCACGGGACCGGAGGACGCTGGGAGCTGTACGTCGACCCGTTCGGAGTCGTCCCCTCGCCGCAGGTCTCGTTCGACCTGATCGACCGCGGGCGGGACGGGTCGTTCGGTTGGGGGACCGGTGACCGCGAGGTCTGGCCGGACGCGTGGGACCTGGTGCTGCTCGTCCCGACGATCCTGACCATCGTGCCCCGGTGGTCGCTGCTCGTGCGGCGACTGCACGACCGGGACCACACCGGGCTGTGGATCCTGCTCCTCGTGTTCACCGGACCGATCGGAGCGCTCGTGCTGGGCGTCATGGTGGCGCGGTCGTCGCGTCCTGCCGGCGCCCGGTTCGACCGCGGCCTGTTCGCCGGACGGCGTGTGCTGCCTGAGCCCGCTCTGCAACAGGTGTAGCTCACCGGGGCGTTCGCGCGGGCGTACCTGGTCGAATCGGGCGTACCTGGTCGGGAGTTCTGACCAGGTACGCCCGATTCGACTTTCCAGTGCGGGTGTTCTGGGAAGGAACGCGCCGCGGGGTCAGCGTCCCGCGGCGTAGCCCTGCGCGCCGCGGGGGTTCGCGGCGGCACCGAGGACCCCGGTCTCCGGGTCGCGGGTGACGCACGACAGCCGGCCCAGGCTCCAGTCGCCGCCGCGGGTCACCACGTGTCCGCGTGCCTCGAGCCCCGCGATGACGTCGTCACCGAGGCGGTCCTCGACGACGAGGCCTGCTGGCTCCCAGGTGCGCGGCCAGAACGAGCCCGGGAACGACGTCGTGTGGAGCGCGGGCGCGTCGATGGCCTGCTGCGGGGAGTACCCGCCGACGATCCAGCGCAGCAGGAACAGCAGCTGCCACTGGTCCTGCTGGTCACCGCCGGGGGAACCGAGCGCGGCGACGGGCTGCCCGTCACGGAGCACCAGGGTCGGGGTCAGCGTGGTGCGGGGGCGCTCGCCGGGTCGCAGGGTCGACGCGGTGTCCGGTTCGAGCCAGGTCATCTGCAGGCGGGTGCCGAGGCAGAACCCGAGCTCGGGGATCGTCGGCGACGACTGCAGCCATCCGCCGGACGGGGTCGCACTGACCATGTTGCCCCAGCGGTCCACGACGTCGATGTGGCACGTGTCGCCGCGGGTCTCGCCGTCGGGGGCCACGAACGGCTCGCCGCGGTCCTCGAGGGGAACTGCAGGCGGGACCTGGGTGTCGGCTTCGGCGTCACGAGCGACCTGCAGGGTGGGTTCACCGAGGCCGGCCGTCACGCCGGACCCGTGCGACGTGCGGACCGGCGGCAGCGCGTGCTCCGCCCCGGCGATCGTGCCCGGTCGGAACTCCGCGGACGCCCGCTCGCCGATGAGGGCGCGGCGCTCGTCGGCGTAGGCGTCCGACAGGAGCACGTCGATCGGGACCTCGCCGTCGCCGTAGAACGCCTCGCGGTCGGCGAGCGCGAGCTTGTGTGCCTCGACGATGGTGTGTGCACCGAGCTCGGTCGACGGGTCGAGCAGGGCGTCGTCGAGCGGTTCGAGCAGCCGGAGGGTCTGCAGGAGCGCCGGCCCCTGGCCCCACGGCCCGGTCTTCGCGATCGTGCAGCCGCGGAACTCCGCGGTCGTCGCGGGTTCGTACGACGCCCGGAACGCCGCGAGGTCCGACGCACGGATGACGCCGGCGTGGTCGGTGCCCGACGCGTGCCGGTGCGGTTCGCGGACGAAGCGGTCGATCGCCTCGGCGACGGACCCCTCCGCCCACTCCGACCGGGCGGCGTCGATGCGGCCGGTCCGGCTGCCGGCGCCGTCACCGGCGTCGACCAGCCGCTCGAGCACTGCGGCGAGTGCCTCGTTGCGCACCAGGTCCCCGGGGGCCGGCACCGCGCCTCCAGGCAGCCACTGCGTGGCGGAGGTGGGCCAGTGCTGCTGGAACAGGTCCCGCACGGCGGTGATCGTCCGGACCACCGCAGGTGCGACCGGATGGCCGTCACGGGCGTACCCGACGGCGGGCGCGAGGACGTCCGCGAGTTCCCACGTGCCGTGGTCACGGAGCAGGAGCAACCACGCGTCGACCGCTCCCGGAACGGCCGCGGCCAGTGCGCCGGAGCCGGGGACGAGGTCGAGGCCCTCGGCGCGGTAGTGCTCGGGTGTCGCAGCGGCGGGGGCGGGACCCTGACCGACCAGTACCGTCGGCGCCGGGTTCGTGGCCGTCGCGAAGACCGCCGTCAGGTCGCCGCCGGGGCCGTTCAGGTGCGGCTCCACGACGTGCAGGACGAAGGCCCCGGCGACGGCGGCGTCGAAGGCGTTGCCGCCGCGTTCGAGCACCGACTGGGCGGTCGCCGTGGCGATCCAGTGGGTGGCGGCCGCCATGCCGAACGTGCCCTGCAGGTCCGGTCGCGTGGTGTGCGGGGTGGGCGGGACGAAGGCGGGATTCGGCGTCGGCATGGTCCCATCCTGTCCCGAGGGCATCGATCCCGCGCGGCCTACCCCCAGTCCAAGGGGTTGTGCACCCCGTGCAGAAAAGCGAACATCGTTCGGCGACTCGTGCAGGGCGAGCGCCGACGGCCGCGCGCTCGTGTGGTCGATTCCAGGGCAGGGGATCCATGACCACCACTCCGTCGACCGTCGCACGTGCGCGCCGACTCCCACGCATCGCCGGCGCCGTCATGGCACTGGCACTCGCGGCGGGGACGCTCGTGGCGACAGCCGAACCGGCTGCGGCCTCCGCCGTGTGGGTCGGCTCGGCGCCGGCCGGCACGAAGATCCTGCCCGGCGACCAGATCACGTCGCCGAACGGCCAGTTCAAGCTCATCATGCAGGGCGACGGCAACCTGGTCGAGTACGGCATCGGCAACCGCGTGCTGTGGGCGTCGAACACCGCCGGCAACTCCGGTGCGATCGCCGTGATCGGCAAGAACCGCGCCCTCGACATCACCAAGAACGGCAAGCGCGTGGCCCGCTGGGCCTCGGCCGGCACCGCGAACTCGACGGCGATGAAGGTGCGTGCGGACGGCACGATGGCCCTGCTCGCCGGCAAGACCGTCGTCGTGAGCTGGAGCGGGTACCAGGACCGCGTCCCGTCGGGGAACACCATCCTGGGTGGGACCGTCCTGCGGTCCGACACCTCGAACACGCGCATCCTCAACATGCGCACCGACGGCAACCTGGTGCAGAAGGTCAGCGGTCGCGTCGTCTGGCAGTCGCGGACCGGCGGGCACCCCGGCGCCTGGGCCGAGCTGCAGTCGAAGGGCAACTTCGTCATCTGGACCCGTGACGCGGCGCGCAAGAAGGTCGCGCTCTGGAGCTCCCGCACCAGCACCGCCGGCTCGGGCAACCTGCTCGTGCAGGTCGACGGCAACGTCGTGCTCTACGGCGCGAAGGACACCCGGGTCTGGTCGAGCCGACCGGTCACCGGCCTGGCCTGGCCCGTCAACGGCACGAAGATCACCGGGCGGTACGGCGATGACCGCGGCGCCGGACACGTCCCGCGCTACCACCAGGGCGCCGATGCCCCGGTGCCGGTCGGCACTCCCGTGTACGGCTCGGGGACCGGGACGGTCACCAAGACCGTCGCGAACGACGGTGCGTACGGCAACTACATCGTCGTGACATACGGCATGACCGCGGTGCTGGTCGCGCACCTCAGCAAGATCGAGGTGAAGCAGGGGCAGATCGTGAAGCTCGGCACCGAGATCGCGAAGTCCGGCAACACCGGGCAGTCGACGGGGCCGCACATCCACGTGGAGACCCGGCGCAACGGCACGCTCGTGGACCCGCTGAAGAACATGCACTTCCGCTGAGGCGGGGTGGGGGCGAGCGCGGTGTTCGCTTCGTGAGCAGAAATGGTCGGGTCGCCCACGGGCACCCGACCATTTCTGCTCACCGAGCGCGGGCGAGCTCGCACGGTGCGAGGACGCGGCACGGCGCGGATAGCCTGGGCGGGATGAGGAAGCGCGGCGGAACGGTGCTCGTGTTGGTGGCGATCGGGATCCTCGCGGGGGTCCTGTCCGGGCTGTTCGGCGTCGGCGGCGGGGTCATCGTGGTGCCGGCGCTGATGGCCTTCCTGCAGATGGACCAGCGTCGGGCGTCCGCCACGTCGCTCGTGGCGATCGCCCCCGCGGCCGTCGTGGGTGCCCTCACGTACGCGGTGCAGGGCGATGTGCACTGGCTCGCGGCCCTGACCCTGGCGGTCGGCAGCGTCGTCGGCGCCCCGCTCGGTGCCCGGCTGCTCCGTGCCCTGCCGCTCCGGGTGCTGCCGTGGATCTTCGTCGGGTTCATCGCCGTCGTGCTCGTCTCGCTGTTCACCACGGTGCCGACCCGCGGCGGCGAGGTGCACTTCGGGGTCGTCGAGGCGATCGTCCTGCTGCTGCTCGGGCTGCTGTCGGGCGTGCTGTCCGGGCTCGTCGGGGTCGGCGGCGGGGTGGTCATCGTGCCGGGGCTCGAGGTCGTCCTCGGCGCCGGTGACCTGCTGGCGAAGGGCACGTCGCTGCTCACGATGGTGCCGACGTCGGTGTCGGGGACGGTCGCGAACCTGCGACGCCGCGCGGTCGACCTGCGGATCGGGCTGACGGTCGGCATCACCGCCGCGGTGTGCTCGCCGGGCGGGGCCGTGCTCGCGCGCCTGGTCGACCCGCAGGTCGGTACCTGGTTGTTCGCGGCGTTCCTGGTGGTCGTCGCGGTCATCGTGCTCAGCCGCGGTCGGCGGACCGCACCCCGGAGCGACGCGACCGTGGGGGAGGTCGCATGACGCGCCTCCAGGCCGGTAACGGCAACGGCAACGGGAACCGCAACGCGCACGACGCGGAAGCCGTCCTGGCGGCCTTCGCCCGCACCCCCGGCGACGTCCCGGCGGCCCGCAGGGTCGCCCGGCAGTTCCAGGGCCTCGACGAGGGGGAGCGCTCGGCACTGCTCTGGAGCGAGGACGACGGCGCGAAGCTCGTCGCCGTGCTGCTGCTCGTGCAGGCGATGCGGGAGCACCCCGATCCGGAGCTCACCGACGAGTACCTGTCGGCGGCGAAGGCCGAGCGGTTCGAGGACCCGCTGCTCGTCGACCTGGCGGCCGAGGAACTCGTCGGCGCCCCGCTCGTGGGCGGTTCGACGGGGCCGCTGTTCGCGCTGGCGAAGTCCGACGTGGCGATGGTCCGGCGGATCGCGGTCGTGGCGACCCTGGCGTTCGTGAAGCAGGGCGACGCCGAGGTGCCGCTCGGGATCGCCGGTCGCCTGGTGCGGGAACGCAGTGAGACCGTGCAGTCGGCGCTCGGGTGGGTCCTGCGCGAGACGGGGAAGCGGGCGTCCGAGGCGGCGCTCGTGGCGTTCCTCGAGAGGAGCGGCCGGTTCCTCAGCCCGGCGGCACGACGGACGGCGACCGAGCACCTGCCGCCGGGGGAGCGCGACCGCCTGCGGGGATGACGCAGCGGCGCTGTGCTGTGAACCGACTGGGCAGTCTGCGCTACCGACCATCTGGTCGGTTAGGGTCAGTGGGTGCAACCGACCCAGACCAGCGCCACCCCGACTCACCGCGCCTCCGTCCGGGAATGGGCGTCCCTCGGCGTCCTCACCCTGGCCGTGGTGCTCCTGGCGATCGACGGCACCGTGCTGGCCCTGGCGGTGCCTTCCCTGACCGCCGACCTCGACCCGACCGCGACCCAGGTGCTCTGGATCGGCGACGTCTACTCGTTCGCCCTGGCCGGACTGCTCGTCACGATGGGCAACGTCGCCGACCGGATCGGCCGGAAGCGCCTGCTGCTCATCGGCTCGGTCGCGTTCGGGCTGGCATCCGCCACCGCCGCCTTCGCGTCGAGCCCGGAACTGCTCATCGCCGCCCGGGCACTCCTCGGCGTCGCCGGTGCCACGCTGATGCCGTCGACGCTGTCGCTGGTCCGCACGATCTTCCGCGATCCCCGGCAGCGCACCACCGCCATCGCCGTGTGGTCCGCCGGCGCGACCGGTGGTGCCGCCGCCGGACCGCTCGTCGGCGGTGCGCTGCTCGAGCACTTCTGGTGGGGCTCCGTCTTCCTCATCAACATCCCGGTCATCGCGGTGATCGTGGTCGCCGGGGCGTTCCTGCTGCCGGAGTCACGCGGCAGCGCCCGCACCCCGATCGACCTGCTGTCCGCCGTGCTCTCGGTGCTCGCGATCGTGCCGCTCGTGTACGCCGTCAAGCACGTCGCCGGGCACGGGTTCGACTGGACGGTGCCGGTCGCCGCGCTGGTCGGGATCGGCTCGGGCTGGTGGTTCGTCCGGCGGCAGAAGCGTCTGACCACGCCGCTCATCGACCTGCAGCTGTTCCGGATCCCGGCGTTCTCGGGTGCGGTGGTCGCCAACTCGCTGTCCGTCTTCGCGCTGAGCGGTCTGCTGTTCTTCTTCTCGCAGTACCTGCAGCTCGTGCGCGGGTTCCCGCCGCTGCTGGCGGGGGCGGCGGAGCTGCCGGCGACCCTGGCCTCCATCGCGGTGATCGCCGTGATCGGGCTGCTGTCCCGCCACGTCGGACCCGGCCGGTCGATCGGCCTCGGCCTCGCGGTCGCCGCGGTCGGGATGGCCGGACTCGCGTTCGCCGAGGGGCTGCCGACGTACTGGGGCATCGCGATCGCACTCGCCGTGGTCGGCCTCGGCGTCGGGGTGTCGATGACCCTGGCGACGGACGCGGTCGTCGCCGCGGCTCCCCGGGAGCGCGCCGGTGCCGCCTCGGCGATCTCGGAGACCGGGTACGAGCTCGGCGTGGCGCTCGGCATCGCGGTGCTCGGGTCGCTGCAGACCGCGTTCTACCGGTCGAACCTCGAACTGGGCGGTGACGGTCTGGGCTCGGGGGTCGCCGGCCGGGTCCGGGAGTCGTTGGCTTCGGCGAGCCAGGTGCTGCAGCCGGGGTCGCCCGTGCTCGAGCACGCCCGCGAGGCGTTCACCGGCGGCATGCAACTCGCCTCGATCTGTGCCGCCGTGCTGCTCGCGGTCGCCGCCGTCGTCGCGCTCCGGGTCATCCCGAACCGGCAGGATGGACCGCATGAGCACTGACCGCCGCACGGGCGTCGTCCGCACGGGCACCGACGGGTCCCGTGACCGCGAGCGCACGCGACAGGCCGTGCTCGAGTCCGCACACCGGCTGCTCGCCGAGCGCGGTACCCGGGTGAGCGTCGCCGAGATCGCGACGGACGCCGGCGTCTCGAAGAGCGGGCTGCTGCACCACTTCCCGTCGAAGGACGAACTCCTGCTCGCGGTCGTCGAGCACGGACTGGCCGCGTTCACCGACGAGGTCATGCGGCACGTGGACCTCGCCGAGAACCGACCGGGCAAGGTCCTCCGCGCCTACGTCCGGGCGCTCTGCGGCGGCAGCGAACAGGCGATGGAGCTCTTCGCGCCGTCCTCGCACTGGACCGGGTTGATGGCCGTCCCCGGGATCGCCGCGGTCGTCACCGATGACGCCGAGCACTGGCGGACGCTGTTCGCCCGTGACGGCCTGCCCGAGGACCGCACGCTCGTCGTCCGGCACGCGGCCGAGGGGCTCGCCGCCGCGGCCGGCATGCCGCCCTACCTGGCCGAGCGAGAGCTCGCGGTCGCGCGGGACGCGCTGCTCGCCCTGGCAGAACCCGTCTGAAGCGACGGCCGGGAGGCCCGGTGCGGGTCCGCCCCGCCGCTCGCCGCCGGCACCCACCGGTCCCACCCCCGTGCGGGGTCCGACGCCTATGCTGCGGGCATGCACACCGAGGTGCCCCGGATCGACGCCGGACTCGTCGAACGACTCGTCGCGGCGCAGTTCCCCGACTGGGTCGGCCTGCCCGTGCGCGAGGTCGACCACCAGGGCTGGGACAACCGCACGTACCGGCTCGGGGAGGCCCTGTCGGTGCGGCTGCCGAGCGCGGCCGGCTACGTGCCCGCGGTCGAGAAGGAGCAGGACGTCCTGCCGTACCTCGCCCGTCGGCTGGACGTCGCCGTGCCGGAGCCCGTGGCGCTCGGGGAACCGGGCCAGGGCTATCCGTTCCCGTGGTCCGTGCTGCGGTGGCTCGAGGGGACGCCGGCCGAGCAGGTCGACGACCTCGACCACGAGCGCTTCGCGGCCGAGGTCGGCGCCGTGCTCCGGCAGCTCCGGAGCATCCCCGCGACGGGCGGACCCACCGCCGGCGCGCACTCGTTCCACCGCGGGGAGCACCCGTCCGTGTACGACGCCGAGGTGCGGGCGGCGCTCGACACGCTCAGCGGCGGCGGCGGCGGCGGCGACGGCAGCGGCACCGACGTCGACCGCGGCGCGTGCGAAGCGGTCTGGGCCGAGGCCCTCGCCACCCGGTGGGACGCGCCGGCCGTCTGGTTCCACGGTGACGTCGCCCCGGGCAACCTCCTCGTCGACGACGCCGGGCGGCTGTGCGCCGTGATCGACTTCGGCACGTGCGGCGTGGGGGACCCGGCGTGCGACCTCGTGCTCGCGTGGACGATGCTCGACGCCCCGGCGCGGCAGGTGTTCCGGCAGGCGGTCGACCTCGACGACGACACCTGGGCGCGGGCCCGGGGATGGGCGCTGTGGAAGGCGCTCATCATGCTCGCGGGCAGTGCCGGGCCGGGCGGTCGCGACGAGCACGAACGGGTCCTCGCAGCCGTCCTCGCGTCGGCGTGACCAGCCGCGCCGACGCGCGCGAGGGGGACGCGGGGCTGGGAGCGTCCACGGGGCGGGCGCGTACCGAGGAGGGGAACGCGAGTCGTGCCTCCAGGCCGGCTCGAAGCGACCACGAGAGGAACGCAACGTGCGCGCACTGACCTGGCAGGGCACCGAGAAGGTGTCCGTCGAGACCGTCCCCGACCCGACCATCCAGGAGCCGACCGACGCGATCGTGCGGATCACCTCCACGGCGATCTGCGGCTCCGACCTGCACCTGTACCGCGTGCTCGGCCCGTACATCGACCGCGGCGACGTCCTCGGTCACGAGCCGATGGGCGTCGTGGAAGAGGTCGGCTCCGGCGTCACGAACCTCAAGGTCGGCGACCGGGTCGTCATCCCCTTCAACATCTCCTGCGGCCACTGCTGGATGTGCCAGCACGGCCTGCAGTCGCAGTGCGAGACCACCCAGGTGACCGAGTACGGCAGCGGGGCGTCCCTGTTCGGCTACACGAAGATGTACGGCCAGGTCCCCGGTGGCCAGGCCGAGTACCTGCGCGTGCCGCACGCCGACTACGGCCCCATCGTCGTACCGGACGACGGCACCCCCGACGACCGCTGGCTGTTCCTGAGCGACATCCTGCCCACCGCGTGGCAGGCCGTGCAGTACGCCCAGGTGCCCGAGGGCGGCACGCTCGCGGTGCTCGGCCTCGGCCCGGTCGGGCAGTTCGCCGCCCGCATCGGCAAGCACCTCGGCTACCGCGTGCTCGCCGTCGACCCCGAGCAGGTCCGTCGTGACCTGGGGGCGAAGCACGGCGCCGAGGTGTTCGACCTGACGAAGGACCTGGTGCCCGAGCTCGTCGACCTGACCGACGGCCGCGGCCCCGACGGGGTCGTCGACGCGGTCGGCATGGAGGCCCACGGCAACCCGATGGCGGGCTTCGCACAGCGCGCCGCCGGTCTGCTGCCCGACAAGCTCGCGCAGAAGGCGATCGAGACCGCCGGAGTCGACCGCCTCGCCGCCGTGCACGCGGCCATCGACCTGGTCCGCCGCGGCGGCACCGTCTCGCTGAGCGGTGTCTACGGCGGCATGGCCGACCCGATGCCGATGATGACGCTGTTCGACAAGCAGATCACCATCCGCGAGGGCCAGTGCAACGTGAAGCGCTGGATCGACGACATCATGCCGCTCGTCTCCGACCCGTCGGACCCGCTCGGCACGCTCGACCTGACCACTCACCGCGTCTCGCTCGAGGAGGCCCCGCACATGTACGAGGTCTTCCAGAAGAAGCAGGACGGCTGCGTCAAGGTCGTGCTCGACCCCGCGATGCCCGCCGCCTGATGCGCGTCGTCGTCGTCGGTGCGACCGGCAACGTCGGGACGGCGGTGCTCCGTCGGCTCGCGGCCGTGCGCGCCGACGGCGACGGTGGTGCTTCCGCTGGTGGTGCTGCTCCTCCGCCCGCAGGTGCGTCCGCCTCTGTGTCCGCCGGCGGCCGTGACGTCGCCGACGTCCAGATCGTCGGCGTCGCCCGGCGGCTGCCGGACCTGCGCGCCGAGCCGTACGCCGCCGCCGTCTGGCACGCCGTGGACGTCGGTGCCGCGGACGCCGTGGACCAGCTCGCCGCCGTGTTCCAGGGCGCCGACGCCGTGATCCACCTGGCGTGGTCGCTCCAGCCGACGCACGACATCCCGGCGCAGCACCGGACGAACGTGACGGGGACGGCGAACGTCCTCGAGGCCGTCGCGCGCGCCGGGGTGCCCCAGGTCGTGGTCGCGTCCTCGGTGGGTGTCTACCGCGGGGTGGACGTCGACGGCAAGCGCACACCCGTGGACGAGAGCTGGCCCGCCGACGGCATCCCGACGGCGACGTACTCGATCCACAAGGCCGCCAACGAGTCGGCGATGGATGCATTCGAGGCAGACCACCCCTCGGTGACGGTGACACGGCTGCGGCCCGGGCTGATCTTCCAGCGGGACGCCGCCGCCGAGATCCGTGGGCTGTTCCTCGGCCACCTCGTGCCGATGTCGGTCGTCCGGTGGATCCGCTGGCTCGTGCTGCCGCTGCCGTACCCGTTCGTGTTCCAGGCCGTGCACGCCGACGACGTCGCCGACGCCTACTGGCGGGCCGTCGACCGACGGGCAGCGGGGGCGTTCAACATCGCCGCGTCGCCCGTGCTCAACCCGCCGCGTCTGGCTCGGGCCTTCGGCATGCTCGGCGCGGTCCGCATCCCGCTGCGGCTGCTGCGCGGGATCGTGACGGTGACGTGGCGGCTGCGGTTGCAGCCGACGGACGCCGGCTGGATCGACATCGCGGCCGGGGTGCCGATCATGCGGACCGACCGGGCCCGGTCGGTCCTCGGATGGGAGGCGCGACACACCTCCGAAGAAGCGTTGCGTGCGCTCGTGGCCGGCTTCGCGGACGGTGCGAACGTGCCGGGGTCGGGGCCGCTGCGCGGTTGAGCGGGCTGAGGCGGGCTGGGTGGTGGGGCTCGCGCTGCCTGGTCGAATCGGGCGTACCGGGTGCTGTCGGGCGTACCGGGTCGGAAGTTCTGACCAGGTACGCCCGATTCCGCTTTCCATCGCGGGCGTTCTGGGAAGGAACGCCCGCTCGTGTTCGCCGTCTCGCGCTACGCTTCGGTCGTCGTTGTGAGAAGGGGGAGCGCCATGGTGCTCAGTGGTTCGGCGTTCGGTGAGATCGAGGGACCGGGTGGACCGGGGACCGAACTGTTCGACGGCTGGTTCGGCATCGCGTTCGGGGTCGTCGCGGCGTTGGCGATCCTCACGACCCTGACGATCGTCATCCTGTCGCTCTACCGCGGCAAGCGCATGGCCGACCGTGGTCAGAACCCGCTCACCATGCAGGAGGACATCGCGTACCAGGTGATGCAGAGCCGCACGTTCGCACCGGACAAGCCGCTCGAACAGCGGCTCGCCGAACTCGACGACCTGCACGCCCGCGGGGTGATCTCCGACGAGGAGCACCGCAGCGCCCGAGCCGAGGCCCTGCGCGGACGATGATGGCCTCCGAGGAAGTGCACAACCCCCTGATCCCGCCGGTCTACGACCTCGTCTGGACCGTGCTGATGGCGCTCGTCGTCATCGCGGTCATCGTCGCCGTGTGCATCGCGGTCGTCCGCAGTCGGCGCCCACACGGTGCGCGCCGGAGCTCGCCGGAACAGCGGCTCCTCGAACTCGACGAGCTGCACGCCCGCGGGGTCATCAGCGACGACGAGCGCCGAGCCGCGCGGGCCGAGGCCCTCCGCAGCTAGCCTGGGCGGGTGCTGCTGCCGACGGACCTGCTCGGGGTGTGGGACCTGCACCGCACCGTGCACGACCACCGCGCCGGTGCCACGGGGATCGTCACCGGGACCACCACCCTGACCCGGGTCGGTGACGACGAGGTGCGCTGGGACGAGTCGGGCGTGATGACCTTCGACGGCCGGACGACCCCGGTGTCACGGAACCTCGTCCTGCGGCGGACGAGTACCGGCGGCTGGACCGTGCACTTCTCCGACGGTCGGGTGTTCCACGACTGGGTGTGGGGCACGAACGTCGCGCACGCCTGCGCTCCGGACGACTACACGGGTGCCTTCGACGGTGACGAAGACCGCTGGACCGTGCGGTGGGAAGCGCGCGGCCCGGCGAAGGACTACCGGCTGGACAGCGTCCTCACCCGACCTCGGTCGTGACCCGCGGGGTCGGCGGTCACCGCCAGACTGGGGGCATGGCACGCTCCTCCGGCACCGACGCCCCGCGCATCACCCTGACCGAACCGACGAACCTCGAGGACTGGGCGCCAGCACCCGGTGACGTCCTGACGGGTGACCGCATCGAGGGCAAGCGCATCGACATGCTCGACCTGGCGGGCGAGCGACTGCCCGACCTGGAGATCGAGGAGTGCGTCATCGACACGCTCCGGGGTGACGACGCGGACTTCCGTGGGCTCCGGGTCCGTGACTCGGTCATCGACTCCCTCGACGCCCCGATCCTGCGGGCATCGAGCAGCTCGTGGCGCGAGGTCCGGGTCTCCGGCGGTCGGGTCGGCTCCGCGGAGCTGTACGACTCCGGGCTGAACGGCGTCGAGTTCGTCGGCATGAAGTTCGGGTTCGTGAACCTGCGCGGATCGACGATCACCGACGTGGTGTTCCGCGACTGCGTCATCGACGAGCTCGACATCGCCGACGCGAAGCTGCTGCGGGTGTCGTTCGACGGCAGCAGCATCCGTGCCGCCGAGGGGTCGAACACCCGCATCGACCACGTGGACCTGCGCGGGGCGGACCTCGATCGGGTCGAGCGGCTCGAGGGCTTCCGCGGGGCGACGATCGGCGCCGACCAGCTGTACACGCTCGCGCCGCTCCTGGCCGCGCAGGCCGGCTACCGCGTCGACTGACCGAGCCCGGGTTTCGCGCTCACCGACACTGCACGCCCGCCCGGCCCCGCGAACTGTCGCTCAGCGCGAAACATCGGCCGCGCCGACGCCCGAGCTCGCGCCCGCGCCGACGCCAGCGCCCACTCCGGCCAGCGCCGCCGCCAGGTCGGCCTGCACCAGGTCGCCGTGCACCGCCGCGCCGGTCTGGGTGCCGGCAGCCGCCGACGCGATGACCGTTGCCATCGGCGCCGTCACGTTGCCCGCCGCGTACACGCCCCGCACCGCGGTCTGCCCGCCAGCGTCCACGGTCAACGCCGTCGCGTACCGGTGGTCGCCCATGAACAGGTCGGTCGCCTCGAGGCCCAGCCCGGACAGGAACCCCACACGCGCCTCGGGGCGGCTGGCCGTCGCCAGCGCATCGAGCCCGACGAACGCACCGGACCCGAGCGAGACCCCGGTCAGCCGGTCGCCCTCGGACACGACGGCGGCGACCGGGCCCTCGACCACGTCGATGCCCCGGGCCGCCAAACCGGCCAGAGCGGTGTCGTCCATCAGGGCCGGATCGGTCAGGAACGCGGTCACCCGATCGCTCAGCGCCCGGAACATGAGTGCGTGGTGTGCGCCGTTCGGCGTCGTGACGAGGACCCCGATCCGCTGGTCGCGGATCTCCCACCCGTGGCAGAACGGGCAGTGCACGACCCCGCGCCCCCACTGCTCGGCCAGGCCCGGGACCTCCGGCAGGACGTCCACGGCGCCGGAGGCGACGACCAGCCTGCGTGCCGTGACGACCGCGCCGGAGTCCAGCGTGACCGAGAAGCCGACCGGGTCGTGACCGTCACCGGTCGTGGCGGACGTGGCCACGATCCTCCCGGCCGTGACCTGGACGCCGTAGGCGGCGACCTCGTCCCGACCGATGCGGATCAGCTCGGCGGGCGCGACGCCCTCGTGGCCGAGGTAGTTGTGGGCCCCCGCCGCCGGGGCGTTGCGGGGTTCACCCGAGTCGACGACGAGCACCGAACGCCGCGAGCGGCCGAGGATGAGGGCGGCGGAGAGGCCGGCGGCCGAGCCGCCGATGACGATGACGTCGAAGTGTTCAGACATGCGCTGATCATGGAGCGGGTGGGCGGGAAACAGCAACGAAGTTTGCCGGTGTGGCAAGGTGGTGCGTGTGAAGCACCCACCCGGACCGACCGCCCCGCGCACGACGGCCGAGGTCGTCGACGGCGTCGGCCCCCGCCTGCGCGCGCTGCGCGCTCACCGTGACGTCACGCTCGCCGCGCTGTCCGAGGAGACGGGTGTCTCGGTGAGCACGCTGTCGCGGCTCGAGTCCGGACAGCGGAAGCCGACCCTCGAACTGCTGCTGCCCCTCGCCCGGGCGTACCAGGTACCCCTCGACGACCTCGTCGGCGCACCGCAGACGGGCGACCCGCGCGTGCACATGAAGCCCGAGGTGCACGGGGGCCGCGTGGTCGTGCCCCTGACCAAGCGCACCGGTGGGGTGCGGTCGTTCAAGCAGCTGTTCCCGCCGAACTCGCCGGGCGGCGAACCGTCGCTCAAGACGCACGAGGGCTACGAGTGGCTCTACGTGCTGTCCGGCCGGCTGCGTCTGGTGCTCGGCGAGCACGACCTCGACCTGGGGCCGGGCGAGGTCGCCGAGTTCGACACCCACACGCCGCACTGGATGGGCAACGAGACCGACTCCGTCACCGAGGTGCTCTGCCTGTACGGGCCGCAGGGCGAGCGGGCGCACGTGCGGTCCCGACCCACCCGGTGACCGGCTGCGCTACGCCGTGAACACGTGCGCCACGACGTCGTCGAGGAGCTCCGTCGTCTCGATGTTCGACTGCTGGACGTGGATGCCGACGTCGCCCCGGGTGAAGTACGTGTCGCCGTCGGTGACCGGGTACTGCGTGTTCTCCGAGGCCTTCTGGCACAGGTACCCGTCGGACTCGTCGCCGCAGTCGTAACCCTTCGCCGCGAGCTGCTCGAGCGCATCGCGGGCTGCGGCCGGGTCGACGGCGTCGACCGCGATGGACAGGAACGAGGTGTCCGCCTGCGGCTCCCGCCACACGCAGTACAGACGCTTCGCGTCGCCCTGCAGCGCCGGGGTGAAGGCGCTCTTCGGGATCGCGATCGGGTCGCCGACGACCGACGGATCGTTGAGCGGTGCCGATGCGAACGTCTTGTCCCACTTGCCGGGAGTGATCAGGTCGGTGCAGCTGGCCGGCACGGTGGCGGTGTCGTCGCTCGGGGCCTCGGTGTCGGTGGGGCTCGGAGCGGCCCCGGTGTCGGTGGGGCTCGGTGCCGTCGTCGGGTCGGTTGCGGTGGTCGCGGTGTCGCTCGCCGGTCCGGCCGGTCCGGCCTGTGCGCAGCCGGTCAGGGCGAGGCCCGCCGCCAGCAGGGCAGCGAGCGTGATCGTGTGGCGCATGGTTCCCCTTCGTCCGGTCGCGTCAGGTCGTGACCGTCGCTCACGAACGTACCGACCGGGGGCCGCGATGGCTGGGACCGTCACCGATTCGTTGTCCCCCGACCCCGTCGGTCAGCGGCTGCGCCACCCGCGCCGCGCCCGCGACTCCGACCGCAGCCGTCGCGCCCAGCGGCGCACCGGGTTGGCCCGCCGGCCGTTCACCCGGAACGTGTGGAAGGCACGTCGCGTCCGCACCCAGACGGACGGGAGGCCCGACAACGGTCGCGCGGACACCTGCACCGTGAGCACGGGGTCGGCCACCACCCGCCAGGCCGGGTCGAGCTGCATGCTGAGGTCGACGTCGTCGTGCACCTCGGCGTCCTCGCGGTGTGCGCGTCCCCGGACGGCCGCCCAGGTCGACCGCCGCATCGCCATCGCGGACCCGAACAGCGGCGGGTGTGCGAGCGCGCCCCACATCAGCACGAAGTAGGGCCCCATGTAGACCGCGTCCCACGTGCGCTGCACCAGGGGTCCGCCGTCGTACGGATGTCCGGGGCCGGTCACCGCGGCCACCTCGGGATCCTCCAGCAGGCGCACGGCATCGGCGATCCAGGACGGCGGCGGGACCGAGTCGGCGTCGAGCCGCACGATGACGTCGCCCGTCGCCCGGTCGTACCCGCGGGCGGAAGCGCGGGCGATCCCGCGGACCGGCTCCGTGAGCACGACCGCCCCGGCGGCCCGGGCGACCAGGGCACTCTCGTCGGAGCTGCCGTTGTCGACCACGACGACCTCGTCGGCGGGCACGGTCTGCGCCGCGAGGGCCTCGAGGCAGCGGCGCAGGTGCACGGAGTCGTCCCGCACGGGGATGACGACCGAGACGCTGGGCATCCGTCGATCCAACCGGCCGTCGCCTGTACGGGTTGTCGGTCCGCGTTTCTCGGCATTCCTGGGTCCTGACCCAGAGAGCAGCGCGCAGCTTCGGTGCGGAACACGCCCCCGGTGCACGCCGGGGACGACGACAACCGGAAGGCCGACCATGACCACGAACCCACCCGGGAACGACTCCGGGACGCCCATCCACGACCGCACGGCAGCTTCCGAGGGGCACGAGGTCGCCCCCGGCGTGACCGTGCCGTCGTACGCCAGCGGCACCCCCGCCGCGCGACCCGCTGACCCGGGAGCGCCGCAGACCTACGACCCGTACGGCGACAGCGCGGCCGAGGTGCCGTTCGACGCGCCCCTGGACGCCGTCCCGGCCGACGAGCAGCTCCCCGCCGTCCCGTCCGCCGCATCCGCCGGCAGTGTTGGTGGCTCCGGCAGCACCGGCAGCACCGGCAGCACCGGCAGCGACTCGGGCAGCGGCTCCGGCAAGGCCGACGCGGCGAAGGGTGCTGCACAGGACGTCGCCGGCGATGCCAAGGCGAAGGCGTCCGACGTCGCCGGCACCGCCAAGGAGCAGGCGTCGAAGGTCGCCTCCGAGGCCACCGAGCACGCCAAGCAGCTCTACGGGCAGGCGTCCGAGAACCTCAAGCAGCAGGCGGGCGAGCAGCAGCAGCGCGCTGCCGGTGGACTCCGCACCCTCGGTGAGCAGCTCGGGCGCATGGCCGAGAACGACGAGGAACAGGGCGTCGCCTCGAAGGTCGTCCGCGACCTCTCGGGCCGCGCGACCTCGGCCGCCGGGTTCCTCGAGAACCGCGACCCGGGCTCGCTGCTCGACGAGGTGAAGACCTTCGCCGCGAAGCGCCCCGGCACGTTCATCGCGATCGCCGCCGGTGCCGGTCTGCTCGCCGGACGCCTGACGAAGGCCCTCGCGACCGAGGTCAAGCACGAGAAGGAAGCCGGCGACGGCACCACCGGGACCGGGAGCGGCGTATGAGCCAGTCCGTCCCCGGCGCGACACCACTGGGCGAACCGACGCCCGAGGAGCGCGCCGCGACCACGCCGCTCGGTGAGCTGCTGTCCGACGTGTCGCGCGATCTCTCCAGCCTGTTCCGGCAGGAGGTCGCCCTCGCGAAGGCCGAGCTGACCGACTCCGCGAAGAAGGCCGGCAAGGCAGGCGGGATGTTCGGCGGCGCCGGACTCACCGCCGTGTTCGCCCTGCTGTTCCTGTCGATCGCCGCATGGTGGGGCCTCGGCTACCTCATCGGCAACGCCTGGTCCGCCCTGATCATCGCGGTCGTGTACGCCATCGTCGCCGCGATCCTCGCCGTCCGCGGACGCAAGGAGATCAAGGAGATCAAGGGCGCCCCGCAGACGGTCGAGACCGCCAAGGAAGTCCCCGAGACACTCAAGCCCAACACCGGGAGGAAGCCATGAGCACCCCAGACGAGATCCGCGCCGACATCGAGCGCACCCGCGGCGAACTCGGCTCCGACGTCGACGCCCTCGCCGACAAGGTCAGCCCGTCGTCCATCGCCCACCGCCAGAGCGAGAAGGTGAAGGGCCGGTTCCAGGACGTCCGCGAGTCCGTGATGGGTGCAGCCCAGTCGGCTCGCTCGAGCGCCTCCGGTTCCGCCTCCGGTGCGACCGGCCAGGCGAAGGACGTCGCGCAGAAGGGTGTCGAGAAGGCGAAGGGCAACCCCCTCGCCGTCGGCCTCATCGCGTTCGGCGCCGGCTGGCTCGTGTCGTCGCTCCTGCCGACCACCGACAAGGAAGAAGAACTCGCCGGTGAGCTGAAGGACAAGGCAGCACCGCTCGTCGACGAGGTCAAGGAGCAGGCGAAGGACGTCGGTTCGCAGCTCGGCGACGTGGCGAAGGAGCACGCGCAGGACCTCAAGGGGACCGCGCAGGACGCCGCGCAGACGGTCAAGGGCGAGGCGCAGGGGGCCGCGTCCGACGTCAAGGACAACGCGCAGGGTGCGGCGGACGACGTCCGCAGCAGCTGAGCGGGACCACACGATGGACGGGAGGCCCGTGGCGACGTCGCCACGGGCCTCCCGTCCGTCAGGCGGTAGCGTTCCGGGAATGGACCCGATCGACGAGCTCGCCGCCGAGCTGCGGCAGTCCATCGGACGCGTCGTGCGCGCCGCTCGGCGCGAGGCGGACGCGCTGCCGGCCACGCACACCACCACCCTCGGGTTCCTGCACCGCGAGGGGCCGATGACGATCGCGGAACTGGCGCGTCGCCGCGGCGTGAAGCACCAGGGTCAGTCACGGACCGTCGGCGAGCTGGCCGACCTCGGGTACGTCGACCGGACGGCGTCCGACACCGACCGACGGGCATCGGTCATCGGCATCACGGATACGGGCCGGGCCGCCCTGCAGCGGGACATGGACGCCCGGACGGACTGGCTGGCCGCAGCGATCCGCGAGGAGACCGACGCCGAGGAACGCGCGCTGCTCCGCCGCCTGCCGGAGCTGTTCGAACGGGTCGCGCGCCGGGCCGACTGAGCGGCTCCTCACCTCCCGGCCGGCGTTGCTTCTACAACAGTGTTGTACAGTTGTGCGCATGGAGTTGACGAAGTACAACCACGCCACCGTCGTCCTCGAGCAGGACGGCGTCACCCTCGTCATCGACCCCGGCGTGTTCACGCCCGAGGCCGTCGACCTCGTCCGCGGAGCAGCGGGCGTCCTCGTCACGCACGACCACCCCGACCACTTCGACATCGACGCCCTGCGTGCGGGGCTCGCCGCGAACCCGGACCTCGTCGTCCGCGGTCCGGAGACCATCGTCGAGCAGCTCGGTGAACACCACGGCCGGGTCGTGGCGGTGCGCGCTGGCGACACGGTCACGGTCGGGCCGTTCTCCGTCCGGGTCTTCGGCGAGCAGCACGCCGTCATCCACCCCGACATCCCGTCCACCTCGAACGTCGGCTACCTGGTGGACGACACGGTGTTCCACCCGGGCGACGCGTACCTCGAGCCCGGCGTGCCGGTGTCGACCCTGCTCCTGCCGACGAGCGGCCCGTGGACGAACACCGCCCAGGCCGTCGACTACGTCCGGGCCGTGGCACCGGAGCGGGCGGTGCAGATCCACGAGGCGATGCTGAGTGAACTCGGCCAGCAGTCCGCCGCGCGCTTCCTCGGCCCGGACGGTCTCGGGCCGGTGCCCGTCCTGATCCTGCCGGCGGGGGAGACGATCACCGTCTGACGGAGGCAGGGCTGCCCCTGGGAGGCGACCCGGGCCTCCCGAGGACCATGGACGGATGGCCGACGCACCCATGACAGCAGTCCTCTTCGACATCGACGGCACCCTCGCCGACTCGAACTACGCCCACATCGACGCGTGGTGGCGAGCGATCCAGGCGGCCGGCGGGTCCGTCGACGCCTGGCGGATCCACCGCGCGATCGGCATGGACTCGGCGAAGCTGCTCGAGACGCTGTTGCCGGACGCGTCCCAGGAGACCCGCGACACCGCGAAGCAGTTCCACACCGCCTACTACGCCGAGCAGATGCCACGGCTCCGACTGCTCCCCGGAGCACGCGAGCTCCTGCAGGCCGTCGCCGAGGCCGGGCACGCCGTGGTGCTGGCGACCAGCGCCCCCGAGCACGAACTCGCCCGCCTGCGCGAACTGCTCGACGCGGGGGAGTGGGTCACTGCCGAGACGAGCTCCGAGGACGTCGAGCAGGCGAAGCCGGACCCCGGCATCATCCGGGTCGCGCTCGAGAAGGCCGGCGTCTCTGCCGACGACGCCGTGATGGTCGGCGACGCCATGTGGGACGTCGAGTCGGCCGGCAAGGTCGGCGTGACCTGCGTCGGCGTGATGACCGGCGGGATCGGCGGCGACGAGCTCCGCGGTGCCGGGGCGGCCGAGGTGTACGACGACGCTGCCGCGCTGCTCGCCGCCTTCCGCGCCGGCGAGGGCCCGATCGCGGCGCTCGGTCGGCGCGCCTGACGGGCGGCGCCGGTCGCGCCTGACGGGCGGCGCCGGTCGCGCCCGACGGGCGGCGCCGTCGCGCCCGACGGGCGACGCCGGTCACCGTCTGACGGTCGCCTCGGTTTCCGCGACGTCGGTCGCCCGTGCCAGGATCGACGTTCGTGATCACGATCGAACGCGTGTCCTGGGACGACCCTCGCAGCGTGGTGCTCCGCGCCCGCATGGACGACGAGATGCACGAACGCTACGGGTCGGCGAACGCCGGTGAGGACCCGGCGGTCACCGCCGAGCGGGGCCGTGCGCTGAGCGTCGACCCGTCGACCGTCGTCACGTCGATCCTGGCCCTCGACGAGTCCGGCGAGCCGGTCGGGCACATCGCGGTCCGACGCCTCGGTGACGACGTCGAGCTGAAGCGCCTCATCGTGCTGGACTCGGCGCGTGGCAAGGGGGTGGCCACCGCGCTGCTCGACGAGTGCGAGCGCGTCGGTCGCGAACTCGGCGCCCCGCGGCTCATCCTGCAGACCGGCGACAAGCAGCCCGACGCCGTGGCGCTCTACCGCAAGACCGGCTGGGACCAGATCGACGTCTACGAGCCCTACGTCGCGACCATGCCGTGGTCGTTCTGCTTCGAGAAGGCGCTCTAGGGCTGTCGGCCGGATTGCACTTTCGGCAGGAGAGTGCAATTCTTGCTCGGTGAGCACCACCGAACGCACCCGCGCGCTGCGCCGACGCATGATCGCCGAAGCGCGTCGGGCGACGGTCGAGCTCGGGCTGCACGGCTTCACGATCGAGCAGCTCTGCGAGACCGTCGGAGTGTCCCGTCGCACGTTCTTCAACCACTTCGGCTCGAAGGACGACGCCGTGCTCGGCATCGAGCTCAACGCCGACGTCGAGGCGATCGACGCCTACGCCGCGGGCGGCATCGTCCCCGGTGACCTCGACCCGCTCGCCTCGATCACCGCGCTGGCGATCGACCAGTTCAGCCGGGTCGGGTTCGTCCGCGCCGACGAGGCCATGATGCGTCGGGTCTTCGAGCGTGAGCCGGCGCTCGTCGCGCGGTTCCTCTCGGCGACCGACGTGCAGCTCGCCCGGGTCACCCAGGCCGTGCGCCGCCGGTTCGGGTGGGACGACCCCGCCGACCGCCGGGCGCGCCTGGTGACCGAGGCCGCGGCCGCACTGCTGAAGGTGACCGCGGAGACGTACTTCGACGACGCCTTCGACGAGGCCACCGGGCCGCCGTTCGATGCCCTGCTCACCGAGAACCTCCGCCTGCTCAGGGCGGTCACCACGACCGAACGGGAACACACCACATGAGCGCCACCGCGCCGGGCACGACCAAGCGTGCCCGCCCAGGCTCCGACGGCCCGCTGCTCCTGACGCAGCGTCGCATCTGGATCATCTTCTCCGCCCTGATCGCGGGGATGCTGCTCTCCAGCCTCGACCAGACCATCGTCTCCACCGCGATGCCGACCATCGTCGGCGAGCTCGGCGGCGTCGCGCACCAGGCCTGGCTGACGACCGGGTACCTGCTCGCCTCCACCATCGTGATGCCCGTCTACGGCAAGTTCGGTGACGTCCTCGGGCGCCGCAACCTGTTCCTCATCGCCATCGCGCTGTTCACCATCGCGTCGGCCGGGTGTGCGTTCGCCGCGGACTTCACGCAGCTCGTGGCGTTCCGCGCCATGCAGGGGCTCGGCGGCGGCGGCCTGATGATCCTGTCGCAGGCGATCATCGCGGACATCGTCCCGGCCTCGCAGCGCGGCAAGTACCTCGGTCCGCTCGGTGCGATCTTCGGCCTCTCCGCCATCGGTGGTCCGCTGCTCGGTGGGTTCTTCGTCGACCACCTCACCTGGAACTGGGCGTTCTACATCAACATCCCGGTCGGCATCGCGGCGTTCTTCGTGGCGTGGTTCGCGCTGACCCTGCCGACCAAGAAGGCGACGAAGCGCATCGACGTGCTCGGCGTGCTCTTCATGTCCGCCGCCACGACGTGCCTGGTGTTCTTCTCGGAGTTCGGCGGCAGCCGGGACCACGGCTGGGACGCCCCCGAGACCTGGGCCTGGTTCGCCGGCCTGGTCGTCTCGGCAGCGTTCCTGGTGTTCGTCGAGTCGCGTGCGCAGGACCCGGTGCTCCCGCTGGCGTTCTTCCGCAACCGCACCTTCCTGCTGGCGACCGGCATCGGCCTCGTGCTCGGCATCGGCATGTTCGCCGCGATCGGCTTCGTCCCGACGTTCCTGCAGATGGCCTCCGGCACCTCGGCCGCCGTCTCCGGTCTGCTGATGCTGCCGATGATGGCCGGCCTGATCGGGACGTCCATCGCCTCGGGTGTCCTGATCACCAAGACCGGTCGCTACCGGATGTTCCCGATCGTGGGGACCGTCCTGGTGGCCATCGCGATGCTCGCGATGACCCAGCTCGCCGCGGAGACCCCGATCTGGCTCATCTGCGCGTACCTGTTCGTCTTCGGCGCGGGGCTCGGCCTGATCATGCAGGTCGTCGTCCTCGTCGCGCAGAACGCCGTGCCCGCCGAGCAGGTCGGCACCGCCACCTCGACGAACAACTACTTCCGCGAGGTCGGCGCCTCCCTCGGCACCGCCGTCTTCGGTGCGCTCTTCACGGCGCGGCTCACGACGTCGCTGACCGACGTCTTCCGCGGCGCCGGTGGCTCGGCGACCGACGCGGCCTCATCGGCGGGCAGCATCGATCCGTCGACCGTCGCCGGGCTGCCGCCGGCGGTGCAGGACGGCGTCGTGAACGCCTACGCCGACTCGCTGGCGCCGGTGTTCTGGTACCTCCTGCCGTTCATCGCGGTGGCGTTCCTGCTCGCGCTGTTCCTGCCGCAGATCACGCTGTCCGACACCGCCGGGATGGTCGCCCGCGGCGAGGCCGTCGGCGGCGAGGAGGCCGACGAGCTCGAGCGCGCGCAGCGTGCGGCCCGTGCGGAGCAGTCTGTGTCGGCGGAGTCCGTGTCGTCGGGTGGTGAGACGCCGGCGTCCCGCCGGGACGCCTCGGACTGAGCGAGACGCCGCCGGATCTGGCGGCGTCCGGCGGATCGCGGGGCGCGTTGCGGACACGACGGCGTGCTGACGGGAGGCGCGGTGCCAGCTGGTGCCGCGCCTCCCGTCCGTCGTTCGGTCGCGCTCACTGCCGCGGCCGGCGTTTCGTGCTGAGCGACACCTCACGCGTTTCAGCGCGCGTGAGCTGTCGCTGAGCGCGTGAGGTCGCGGTGACCCGGCGCTACGCGCCGGTGCTCGCGCGCGGCACCAGCCGCGTGGGGAGCGCCGCGGGCTCGGCGGCCGTGCCGTCGAGCGTCGCGAGGAGCCGCAGTGCTGCAGCCCGGCCGAGGTCGGCGCCGGGCAGCGCCACGCTCGTCAGGGCCGGCGCGGTGACCGACGACGACGGCAGGTCGTCGAAGCCCGCGACCGCGAGTGCGCCGGGGACGGCGATGCCGAGCGAACCGGCGACCCGCAGGACTCCGTAGGCCAGGGTGTCCGCGGCCGCGACGACGGCGGTGACGTCGTCGTCCTGCCAGGCCTCGATGACGTGCTCGGTGGCCGAAGCTGCGGCGTCCACGGTCAGGTCGGCGCGGGCGGTGACCTCGGAGACGGTGATGCCGACGGCGGCGCAGGCCTGCTCGAACAGCTCCCGCCGCACACCGAAGGTCGTCGCCCGCGAGGTGCCGTCGAGGTAGCCCACGTGCCGGTGCCCCCGGTCGTGCAGGTGCGCGACGAGGTCATGGACGCCGGTCGAGAGGTCGTAGTTGACGGCGTCGGGTCCGCCGGGGGCGTCGAGCAGCACCACGGGGACGCTCGCCGACATCGACTCCCCGGCGGCGGGGGCGTCGACCAGGATGCCGGCTGGCCGCAGTCGCTCGAACCGCCGGACGTCGGCTGCGACGGGCTGTGCGCCCCGCTCGGTGACGGAGAGCACGAGCTGGAAGCGGTCGCCGAGGGTGTCGCGGACACCGCGGATGACCTCGGCGAAGAACGGGTTCGACAGGTCGGGGGCGATGAACACGACGAGGTCGCCGCTGCCCCGCGCCAGTGCGCTCGCCGCGTGGTCGACGACGTAGCCGAGCTCGTCCACGGCGTCGCGCACCCGGGTGGCGATCGGCCCGGAGACCCGTCCGCGGTCCTTGCCGTTCACGACGAGGGAGACCGTGGCGATGCTCGTGCCCGCTCGCTCCGCCACCATCGCAGCGGTCACGCGACGGCTCGGGGTGGCGGGGGAGGGCACCCGTCGATGCTAGCGAGCGCACCGCCGGAACTTGACGTCAAACGTTTGACGTGTTTCGATGTCAAACGCTTGACGCGCCGCCTGCCCGACGTTCTGTCGGGGGTGCGGATCCCCACCACGTCGAGCACTCACCTCGATTCCCCGAAGAAGTGGAGCGCCCAGCGTGCCCGATGCGACCCAGCCCGCCGCGAAGATCATCCTCGACTGCGACCCCGGCCACGACGACGCCGTGGCGCTCCTGCTCGCCCACGGCAGCCCGGCGATCGACCTGCTCGCCGTGACCACCGTCGTCGGCAACCAGACGCTGCCGAAGGTCACCCGCAACGCCCTGGCCGTCGCCCGCATCGCCGGCATCACCGGGGTGCCGTTCGCCGCCGGAGCCGCCCGCCCGCTGCTGCGCCAGATCGAGGTGGCACCGGACATCCACGGCGAGAGCGGCCTCGACGGGCCGATGCTCCCCGAGCCGTCGTTCGAGCTCGACGAGCGCCACGCCGTCGACCTGATCATCGACACCGTGATGGCCCACGAGCCCGGCACGGTCACCCTCGTGCCGACCGGCGGCCTGACCAACATCGCCCTCGCCGCCCGCAAGGAGCCCCGCATCGTCGAGCGCGTCAAGCAGGTCGTGCTCATGGGCGGCGGCGTGCACGTCGGCAACTGGAGCCCGGTCGCCGAGTTCAACATCGTCATCGACCCCGAGGCCGCGGCCATCGTGTTCGAGGCCGGCTGGGACGTCGTGATGGTCGGCCTCGACCTGACGCACCAGGCCCTCGCCACCCCCGAGGTCGCCGCGCGCATCGCCGGCGTCGGCACCGCCCCCGCCGCGTTCGTCGGTGAGCTGCTCGACTTCTTCGGCCAGACCTACAAGGACGCCCAGGGCTTCGACGCCCCGCCGGTCCACGACCCCTGTGCCGTCGCCTACGTCATCGACCCCACGATCGTCCGTGCCGTGAAGGTCCCGATCCGCGTCGAGACCCAGGGCGCCCTGACCCTCGGCATGACCGTCGCCGACTTCCGCGCCCCCGCGCCCGAGGACTGCCGCACGAGCGCCGCGATGGAGCTCGACCACGGCCGGTTCTGGGACCTCGTCGTCGACGCCCTCGAGCGCATCGGCGAGACGGCCGACACCGGCTGGACCCCGCGTGCCGCCGCCGACGCCGTCGAAGCCGGCATCACCACGACCCCGGAGCACTGAACCCCATGACCACCACCTCGACGAAGAAGTCGATCGGCGCGCTCACCGCCGCGCTCCTCGCCGCGTGCATCGCGTTCCAGCTGAACGCGAGCATGCTCAGCCCCGCCCTCGTCACGATGGCGCGCGAGCTCGACACGGACGATGCCACCATCGGCCTGTCGCAGACCCTGTACTTCACGCTCGCGGCGCTGTTCTCGCTGTTCCTGCCGCGGCTGTCCGACATCGTCGGGCGCAAGCGCGTGCTGCTCGGCATGCTCGCCGTGATGCTCGTCGGCAGCATCGTCGCCGCGCTCGCGGTGAACGTGCCGATGCTGTTCGCCGGCCGCATCATCCAGGGCGTCACCGGTCCGGTCGTCCCGATCTGCCTGCTCGTCCTGCGCAACGAGATCAGCGACCCGAAGCGCTACGGCGGAGCGCTCGGCCTGCTGACCGCGGTGAACGGCGGCATCGCGGGCGTCGACGCCCTGGCCGGCGGGTGGATCGCGACGAACTTCGGCTTCCGCGGGATCTTCTGGGTCATCGCCGTCGTCACCGTGATCGCCCTGTTCCTGGTCGCCGTCTGGGGTGTCGAGTCGAAGCCCTCCGCCGGTACCCGGATGGACTGGATCGGCGTCGTGCCCCTCGTGGTGAGCGTCGGTGCGCTGCTCACGGCGTTCAACGAAGCCGGCAAGCTCGGCGCGGCGAACCCCGTGCTCGTGGTCGGTGGCGTCGTCGTCGCGCTCGTCGCCTTCGCGGTGTTCTGGGCCGTCGAGTCGCGGGTGCGGGAACCCCTGGTCGAGACCCGGTTCCTGAAGCGCCGGGCGACCTGGGCGCTCCTGGCGACGACGTTCCTGACGATGACGGGCGTCTTCGCGGTCGTCAACGGCCTGGTCACCTCGCTCGCGCAGAACGGTGACGCCGGCTTCGGGATGGAACCCGACCTGGCGTCGCTCGTGTTCCTCACCCCGTACGCCCTGGTCGGCTGGGTCGTCGGACCCTTCGCCGGGCGCCTCGCCCCGACCATCGGGTACCGCGCCGTGCTCCGCTTCGGCCTGATCGGCAGCATCGTCTCGACCGTCCTGATGGCACTCGTCGGCGTGCACTCGCTGCCCGTGCTGGTCACCGCGACCGTGCTGATCGGCATCACCTACGCCGGCATCGCGAACATCATCCTGAACGGCCTGGGCATCGTGCTGTCACCGGAGTCGAACCCCGGGTTCCTGCCCGGCCTGAACGCCGGTGCGTTCAACCTCGGTGCCGGGGTCAGCTTCGCCGTCCTGCCCGCGCTGCAGATCGCGCTCGGCGTCGGCGGTTCCGCGGGCACCGCCGGGTACTCCGGTGGCATGCTGCTCGGGGCCGCGATCACGACCGTCGCGCTCGCGATCTCGTTCCTCATCCCCCGTCCGGAGGGCGCCGAGACCACGTCCGTCGCCCCGCAGAAGGAGACCGTCCGTTGACCGAGAGCATCGTCGTCGTCGGGTCGCTCAACGCGGACCTGGTGGTCCGCACCGAGCGCTTCCCCCAGCCCGGTGAGACCCTGCAGGGCTCCGACCTCGCCATCCTGCCCGGGGGCAAGTCCGCCAACCAGGCGGTGGCCGCCGGGAGGCTCGGGGGCACGGTGCGCATGATCGGTGCGGTCGGCGACGACGGGAACGGTGCGCTGCTCCGCGACTCCGTCGCGGCTGCGGGGGTCGACACCACGCACGTCGCCGTCCGGGAGGGCGTGGCCACCGGCACCGCCGTGATCACGGTCGACGCCGCCGGCGAGAACACCATCGTGATCTCCGCCGGGGCGAACGGCACGCTGACGCCGGACGACGTGCCCGCCGACGTCTTCTCGGGTGCCGCGGTGCTCGGGCTCTGCCTTGAGGTCTCGATCGACGTCGTCCTCGCCGCCGCCCGGGCCGCGCACGTCGCCGGGGTCACGGTGCTCACGAACCTGTCGCCGTTCGGTGCCGTGCCGGCCGAGCTCCTCGAACTGACCGACGTGCTGCTGGTGAACGAGCACGAGGCCGTGGCGCTCGGTGACCACGGCGTCGCACGGTCGATCGTCACCCGCGGCGGTGCCGGCTGCGTCGTGCACGACGGCGGTTCTGAGCCGGTCGCGATCGACGCCGTGCGGGTCGATCCGGTGGACACCACGGGCTGCGGCGACGCCTTCATGGGTGCGGTGGCGCTGCGCCTGGCCGCGGGGGACACCCTCGTCGACGCCGCTCGGTTCGCGGTGGGGGTCGGGGCGTACGCCGCGACCAAGCCGGGCGCACAGGCCTCGTACCCGACCACCGCCGAGCTGGAGGCGTTCCTGCGGGTGTGAGACGGGCCTCCCGGCCGTGCGGTGACTGCACGGCCCGCTAGCGTTGTGGCATGCGCGTGGGAGTCCTCGACATCGGGTCCAACACCGGCCACCTGCTCGTGGTGGACGCCCACGGCGGCGCCGCGCCGCTGCCGGCGTCCTCGTTCAAGCAGCCGCTGCGGCTGGCCGAGCACCTGGACGACTCGGGCGCTGTGACGCAGCAGGGGATCGACGCCCTGACCACCTTCGTCGCCGACGCCGTCCGGGTCGCCGAGGAGCGCGGCTGCGAGGACATGCTCGCGTTCGCCACCTCGGCGGTGCGCGACGCCGGCAACTCCGAGGCCGTGCTCGCCCACGTCGAGTCGTCCACCGGGGTCGAGCTGGCCGTCCTGTCCGGCTCGGACGAGGCCCGGTTGACGTTCCTGGCCGTGCGCCGGTGGTTCGGCTGGTCCGCCGGTCGCCTGGCGGTCTTCGACATCGGCGGTGGCTCGCTCGAGATCGCCGGCGGTGCCGACGAGGCGCCGGACGTCGCGTGGTCCATGCCGATCGGCGCCGCACGCCTCGCGCGCTCGTACTTCTCCGCAGGCACCCCGACCGAGGACGACGTCCGCCGGATCCGGCACGAGATCCGCGTCGAGATCGCCCGTGACGCGGGACGGCTGCTCCGCTCGGGTCGGCCGGACCGGGCCGTGGCGACGTCGAAGACGTTCCGGTCGATCGCCCGCATCTGCGGGGCCGCGCCGTCGGTTGCCGGGCCCCTGGTGCCGCGGGCGCTCGACGGCGCGGTGCTGCGGCAGCGGCTGCCGGAGCTGCTGACGATGTCGGTCGACGAGCTCGCGGCGCTGCCCGGCGTCTCGGCGAGCCGGGCGCACCAGGTGGTGCCCGGGGCGCTCGTCGCCGAGGCGTGCCTGGACATCTTCGACCCGCCGGCCCTCGAGATCTGCCCGTGGGCGCTGCGCGAGGGCGTCATCCTCGAGCGGCTCGACCAGCTGTCGGTCTTGGTCTGACACGGCTCAGAGCCGCACCCCCGATGCTGGCAGCGCAACGGCGCCGCCCCGTCGTCACCCAAGGACCCCATGCACTTCCCTGGACTCGGGACCGTGGTTGACGCCGAGTAAGAACGGCAATATGTTAACGGCCAGGTGCTGGATTGGCTGGTTCCGTGGCGAAGGGGACTTCATCGTGGAGCGCAACTCAATCATTGATCTGCCAGATCTCGACTTCAGCGGTCTCGAGGTCCTGTCCGTCCGTGAGGCGGTCGCCGTTCCCGAGACGGGGGCCACGAGCGGCAGCAGCAGCTGCACCTCGACGTCCTGCTGTGGCAGCAGCTCGTGCTGCTCGTCGGGGTCCTGCGGCTGATCCAGCGTGCGGGGCTGTCATGCGCGTGAGAGCCCCGCACTGATCCGATCACCGCCGATCCAGCAACCAGATAGGACCCATCCATGGCCGCCATCACAGCCGATGGGCTGACCAAGAGCTACCGCGGGGTCGACGTCCTCCGGGCACTCGACGTCGTCGTCGAAGACGGCAGCGTTGCCGCCTTCCTCGGGCCGAACGGTGCCGGGAAGACCACGCTCGTCGAGATCCTCGAAGGGCACCGGGGGCGCGACTCTGGATCGCTGTCGGTCCTCGGGTACGACCCCGGACACGTCGTGGACTTCCGGCGGCTCAGGACGGTCATCGGCGTCGTCATGCAGCAGACGCTCCTCGAACCTGCACTGACGCCTCGCGATCTGCTTCTCCGGCAGGCCAGTTACTACCCGGACGCCGTGCCGCTCACAGAATCGGTGACCCGCTTCGGCCTCGACGAGTTCGCGCAGAAGCCGGTCCGGTCCCTGTCCGGCGGTATGCGTCGTCGTCTCGACCTTGCGTTGGCATTCGTCGGCCGCCCACGGATCCTGTTCCTCGACGAACCGTCGACCGGTCTCGACCCGATCTCCCGACATTCGATCCGCGGGCTCATCGCCGACTCGAACCGGGCCGGGGTGACCGTGGTGCTCACCTCCCACGACCTGGACGAGGTCCAGCAGCTGGCCGACGCCGTGCACATCCTCCGCGACGGCCACTTCGCCGCGAGCGGCAGCCCGCGGGACATCGTGCGGCTGTCAGCCGCCCCCGGACGGGTCGAGTTCGATCTCCCCGCCGGCGAACGCGAGCTGCTCCCAGCCGGAGCCGTCCGTGTCGGCGAGCGTCTCCGGTACTCCACGCCGTCCCACGGCAAGCTCCTCGAACAGCTGCGATCGTGGGAGGCCTCCACGGGGCACAACCTCGGTGACCTGACGATCGTCGCACCCACCCTCGACGATGCGTACGTCAAGCTCGTCGGTGAACCGGAGGTCTCCGCGTGACGCTCGCAGCAGCCGTTGGAAAGCGGCACAACTTTGTGAAGAGTTTTCTCTTGCACACGCGATCAGAATTCGTCGACTTCTGGATGTCGGTCATCTCGCTCGCGTTCATCGTGCTCATGCCCGTCATGTTCTACGTCGTGTTCGGAGTTGCATTCCTGAGTGCTGCGGACAGCATTCGTTCCGTGGACGGTGCGGAGATCCGACAGGCAAACCTCAGTTATGCGGGCGTGCTGACGTTCGCGCTGATGTCCGTGACGTTCGCGAACGTCGCGATCGGCCTGGCGATCCGCCGCGAACACGGCCTGTTTCGTCGGTTCCGGACAACACCGGTACCGCCGTGGGTCGTCATGGGTGCGTTCCTCGTGAACATCTTCGTCACCCTGGTCATCGTGCTCGCGGTGGTCTCCGCGATCGGGTTCCTCGGTCTCCGGGTCACGATGGACCCCGACCGCATCGTGCCGCTCGTCGTGACGGCAGTGCTCGGCTTCATCGCCCTGTCGCCCATCGGCGTGGCGCTCTCGCTGCTCCCGCCGAACGCCGACGCGGCAGTCCCGATCGTCAACGGCATCTTCTTCCCGCTCGCGTTCCTGTCGGGCGCGTTCATCACGGTGCCGCTCGGTGCCGTCGTCGATGCCATCGTCCCCTACCTCCCCGGTGCGCCGCTCTTCCAGCTGTTCGCTGCGGTCTTCTCCGAGGGCACGTTTGCCTGCGACGGTCGACAAGTCCTGATCCTGCTCGGGTGGGCCGTCATCGGCATCGTCCTGTCCGGCGCCTTCTTCCGGTGGGCATCCGAGCGCGAGCCTCGGGGCTTCACCCGCAGGAAGTCAGCCGAGTAAGCCATGTTCACGGGGGGACAGACGGTGCGGGTCGATCTCGCACCGCGATGGATGGTGCGAGAGAACACGTACCGGTACCGATCACTCCGGCACGAGGGGGGCTGCGGCTGAGATGAGGAGACCGAGGCTCGACACGTATCGGGACGGACTGTGCGCGAACGCCCGAGTGATGACGCGATGTTGCTCGCGCGTCTCCAAGCGCAAGCGAGTGCGCCACGCCTCCGGATGCTCGCGCTGCTGTTCGAGGGGACGATGCACGCGAGCGACCTGGCCCGTCGACTGCAGATCTCGCGTCCGCTGGCGACGATGCATCTGACCCGGCTCGAGGCCACCGGGCTGGTGACCAGCGAACTGGTCCTCGGCCCGGACGGACGTGCGTACCGCTACGACACGCTCGCCGACTCCGACGTCCGGGTCGACACCCGGGTCGCAGCGTCGATGTCGACGGACGTCACTGGTGAGGGCGTGGACTGAGCGATGGAGGACTACGTGGACTTCACGACGGATTGGACTGGGATGCTCTGGGTACTGGTGCCGGTGACGGCAATCATCTGTGGGGTCGTGTACTCGATCGCCCGACTGAAGTGGGGGGTAGACCGCGGTCAGGGTGACTGGGCGGCTACCGAACGCAACGCGGCGGCGCAGCGCGAACTCGCGAGCACCCTCGCGAGCATCGAGCGACGCCTCGACGGCATCGAGCGGATCCTGCGGCAGGTGGACTGAACGGGCTGCGTCACCTCGTGTGACCGGTTGGTGTGGCAGCGGGTGCGAGCAACCACGGGCGGATCAGCTTCGTCACGAACGGCAGCACCCAGAACGTCATGATCGGCGTGAGCACGACGGTCGTGATGAGCACCCGGGGCAGGATCGCGACGTGCGCGAACGCGGGGACGAGCCAGGCCATCAGGTACGTGAACGCGAGGTTCACCGGGAAGAAGCCGAGCCAGATGCTCACGGACTGCTTCCACCGCGGGGGAGCGCTCGAGGCCGGGGCGTCCTGCGGGACGTCGAACCACCCCTCGATGCCGGTGCGCTTCTCGACGCGGGACTCCACCACCAGGTCACGGCCCAGGTCGAGCCAGCGCAGCCGGTCGTCGGAGTTCTCCCACGTCGCCAGGGAGTCGTGGTCGGCGAACCGGTAGAGCATGTGCCACTCGCGGGACTGCGCGGTGGAACGCACCCACCCCGAGCCGAGGAAGCCGGGGTAGCGGTTCGCCAGGTTCACCCCGGACTGCACCCAGCGGGTGGCCTCGGGGATGCGGTCGGGTTCGACCAGGCGGGTGACGGAGACGGTGACGGGCGGGCCTGCGGTCTCGGATGACGACTGCAGGCTCCCAGGCTCTTGTGGAGTCATCCGACCAGTGTCCCGGACCCGTGTTTCCGGCTCGTGACACGTGCCGCGCGCGCCGGCTGAACGGATCCGCGTCGTCCTTCGACCACCGTCCCAGGCGGGTGCAAGACGATCATCTGGCGAACGCACCACCGAGAGGACCCCGATGCCCCACCCCGAGCCCACCACCACCCTCGTCGCGACCGTCGACGGGCCCGACGGCGGCACCTACGAGGTGCGGCGGCTGACGCTCCCGGTGGGCGCGTCGACCGGCTGGCACCGGCACGACGCACGCCAGACGGGTCTCGTGGTGCGCGGTGCGCTGACGCACGTCACCGAAGAGGCCACGCGGGTCGTCGGGCCAGGGGAGGCCCTGGTCGAGGAGCCGCACGTGGTGCACGACGGCCGCAGCACCGGCACGGAGGACGCCGAACTGCTCTACGTCGCCCACCTTCCGGCAGGCGTCGCGGCGTCGACCCCGGGCGAGGCGCCACCGAGCGAAGGGCCGGCCCGCAGCGCGCTCGTGACGGTCCCGCTGGGCCGGCCGCAGTTCGTGCACGCGCTGCGCTACACCGCGATGTACGCACCGAAGCCCTTCGCCGAGGCACTGCTCGTCTACCGGGACAACGGCACGTACACGATCCTGTCCCCGGGCGAGGACCACCACGGCTGCTACGTCTCGGCGACCGATCCCGCCGAGGGGATGCGGCACGTCGCGTTCATGTCGTGGCCGTCCGCGGACTGGGGCCGGAACGTCGCATCGCACACCCTGACCTTCGAGGCGGCGAGCGGTGCGTTCACCCAGGAGCTCCGGTTGCCGGGTGACCCGGTCCCGCGGGCGCAGTACGGGTACGCGGTACCCGTCGAGGACCCGGAGTCGATCGACACCGGCGCTGGGTGGGCAGCGCTCCGGCAGCAGTACGCCGAGGTGTTCACCACGCTCGAGCGTCTGGCGGGCGGCGGCTCGACCGCGGCCTGACCCTCGCCAGCGGTCAGCTCGCCTGCTTCTTGGCGGCGGGCTTCTTCGCCGGAGCCTTCTTCGCCGGAGCCTTCTTCGCGGGCGCCTTCTTCGGCGCCGACTTCGCGGGGGCCGTCTCGGTCGTGCTCTCCGCGGCCTTCTTCGCGGGCGCCTTCTTCGCCGGTGCCTTCCTGCCGGGGCCGGACGTGCCCGAGCCAGACGTGCCCGAGCCAGAACCCGACGACGACCGTGAGGTCGACGACGAACGCGACCCCGAGCCTCCTGTCCGCTTCTTGTCGACGGACGCACGCAGGGCGGCCATCAGGTCGAGCACGTCACCGCCCTCGTCGTCGTCGTCCTCGTCGTCCTGCGCGCCGAAGGTCTTCTCGGTGTCGATGTCGTCGCCCGCCTCGAGCTTCGCGTCGATCAGCTGCTGCAGCTCCTCCTGGTAGGAGTCGGTGTAGCGGTCGGGGTCGAAGTCGGTGGACATGCTCTCGACGAGCGAGGAGGACATCTTCAGTTCGTTGGCGCTGACCTTCACCGTCGTGTCGAGGGTCTTGAAGTCGGCCGCGCGCACCTCGTCGCCCCAGAGCAGCCCCTGCAGCAGGATGACCTCGTCGTGCACCCGGAGCACCCCGAGCCGGGTCTTCTGCCGCAGGGTGAACTGCACGATCGCCAGGCGGTCGGTCTTCGCCAGGGTCTCGCGCAGCAGCACGTACGCCTTCGGCGAGCGCGAGTCCGGCTCGAGGTAGTAGGTCTTCTCGAACATCATCGGGTCGACCTGCTCGACGGGCACGAACTCGAGCACCTCGACCTCGTGCGACTGCTCCTCGGGGAGCTGCTTGAAGTCGTCCGCCGTGAGCACCACGGTCTTGTCACCGTCGTCGTAGGCACGCTGGATGTCGGCGTACTCGACCTCGTGGCCGAACTCGCACACCCGCTTGTACCGGATGCGGCCCTTGTCGTCGTCGTGCACCTGGTGCAGGGACACGTCGTGCGTCTCGGTGGCCGCGTAGACCTTGATGGGCACGTTGACGAGCCCGAACGCGATGGAGCCCTTCCAGATCGACCTCATGCGCACATGATGCCCGCCCGCACGCGTGCGTGCCCGGAGCCGACGGGTCCTCCACAGGTCCGCCGTCGGGGGGATCGTTCCACGGATGTCCGGTTCGCTGGACCACCGCGAGGCCGGCGCGAGCACGATGGGCCCATGAGCCAGCTCGACAAGCAGGACCCGCGCGACCAGTTCCCCCGTCCGCCGTTCCCCGCGCAGACCCAGCAGGGGTCCGGGCTGGCGAGTGCGATGGACCCCGCCCCCGACCATGGCGAGACGAGCTACCTGGGCACCGGGCGGATGCGCGGGTACCGGGTGCTCGTCACGGGGGCGGACTCCGGCATCGGGCGCGCTGCGGCGATCGCGATGGCGAAGGAGGGCGCCGACGTCGCCCTGAACGCCCTGCCCGAAGAGCGCGAGGACCTCGAGCAGGTCCGCGACGTCATCGGCGACCTCGGGCGCAAGGCCGTGCTGCTGCCCGGCGACCTGACCGACGAGGCCTTCTGTGACGTCCTGGTGCAGGACGCCGTCAGCCAGCTCGGGGGTCTCGACGCGCTCGTGCTGGTCGCGGGCCACCAGCAGGTGCACGAGGACGTCACCCGGCAGAGCACCGAGGACTTCGACCGCACGATGAAGGTCAACCTGTACTCGCTGTTCTGGCTCGTCCGCGCTGCTGTCCCGCACATGGCGCCGGGGAGCTCGATCGTCACGACCAGCTCGGTGTCCGCGTACCAGCCGCAGGACCGCATGATCGACTACGCCGCGACGAAGGCCGCGATCATCACCTACACGAACGGGCTCGCGCGGCAGCTCGCGGCGAAGGGCATCCGGGCCAACACGGTGGTGCCCGGGCCGGTGTGGACGCCCCTGCAGCCCATCAGCTACCCGGGCGACGAGATCGCCGCGTACGGCCAGGACACCCCCTTCGGGCGCCCGGCCCAACCCGTCGAGCTCGGCAGCGCCTACGTCTACCTGGCCGGGCCCGAGTCGTCGTACACGTCCGGCACGACCCTGACGGTGGCGGGAGCGACCGGGGTGGCGCTGTGAGTCCCGCCTCGCGCAAGACCGTCGTCCTCGTCGGCGAACGGCGGCTCGCGCTCACGAACACCGACAAGGTGCTCTACCCCGAGACCGGCACCACGAAGGGTCGGGTGATCGAGTACTACGAGCGGGTCGCGCCGTGGATGATCCCGCACGTCAAGGACCGCCCCGTGACCCGGAAGCGCTGGGCCAACGGTGTCGAGGGCAAGGTCTTCTTCGAGAAGAACCTGCCCGACTCGGCCCCCGACTGGGTGCGGCACCACACCATCCACCACTCGGAGCACGACAACGAGTACCCGATCGTCGACGACCTGCCGACCCTGGTGTGGATGGCGCAGCAGGCCGCGCTCGAACTGCACGTCCCGCAGTGGCGGTTCGGCCCCCGCGGCGCGCAGCAGAACCCGGACCGGCTCGTCCTCGACCTCGACCCGGGCGACGGCGTCGGGCTGCCCGAGTGCGTCGAGGTCGCCGTGGCCGCCCGCGAGATCCTGCACGGGATGGGCCTCGACCCGTACCCGGTGACGTCCGGCTCCAAGGGCATCCACCTGTACGCGGCACTCGACGGCAAAGCGACGACGGCGCAGGTCTCCGAGGTCGCCCACGAGCTGGCGAAGGCACTCGAGACGGACTTGCCCGACCTGGTGCTGTCGTCGATGAGCCGCGCCGAGCGGAAGGGCAAGGTCTTCGTCGACTGGTCGCAGAACAACGGCAACAAGACGACCATCGCCCCGTACTCGCTGCGCGGCCGCGAGCGGCCGACGGTCGCGGCGCCCCGCACCTGGAAGGAGCTCGAGGAGCGCGGGCTCGCGCAGCTCACGTTGGACGAGGTCCTCGAACGCCTGGAGGCCCGTGGGGACTTCCTGCACCCGGTCGCGTCCGCCTCGCTGGCCGTCGGGCGCGACGACCACGGTCACTGGGACAGCGACCGCACCGAGCGGGCGAACGACGCCGAGCAGCCCGCGCGCGACCGGCTCGCCGCGTACCGCGCGAAGCGTGACGCCTCGAAGACCCCGGAGCCCGTGCCGGAAGGCGCTCCCACCGTGCGGAAGGACGGCACACCGACCTTCGTGATCCAGGAACACCACGCCACCCGCGACCACTACGACTTCCGGCTGGAGCACGACGGAGTGCTGGTGAGCTGGGCCCTGCCGAAGGGCGAACCGACCGACCCCGGCAAGAACCACCTGGCCGTGCAGACCGAGGACCACCCGCTCGAGTACGGCACGTTCGAGGGCACGATCCCGAAGGACGAGTACGGCGGCGGCACCGTGACGATCTGGGACGACGGCACCTACGAGCTCGAGAAGTGGCGCGAGGGGCAGGAGGTCATCGTGACGCTGCACGGTCGGGCCGGTGGCGCTCGCCGGCTCGCACTCCTGCACACCCGCGGTCGGGGCGGTGGCGACGAGAAGAACTGGCTCATCCACCGCACGAAGGAGCAACCCGAACGGCTGGCGGACGGCGGCGGCTCTGCCGGGCCGGCGGTGGCGCGACGGGCGGACCGAACGTCGGACGGGAACGGCGATGCACACCGCGCCGGGAAGCGACGGATCAGCGGGACCGCGGACGCCGAGACCCCGCCGTCGGAGCGCCGGACGATGCAGGCGACCCTGGCCAAGGGTGAGCCCCGGCTGGACCCGGCCGACTGGGCCTTCGAGATGAAGTGGGACGGGGTGCGCGCGCTGGCGACGGTCCGCGACGGGTCGGTGACCCTGCGCAGCCGCAACGACAACGACCTGACGGCCCAGTACCCCGAGCTGCAGGAACTGGGCGAGCGGGCCGGCGTGGACGGCGTGTTCGACGGTGAGATCGTGGCCGTCGACGATCGTGGCCGACCCTCGTTCCAGCTGCTCCAGAACCGCATGGGCCTGACCAAGGCACGAGAGGTCCGGAGCGCGCAGGAGACCACGCCCGTGCGGTTCCTGCTGTTCGACGTGCTCGAGGCGGACGGCCACGAGCTCACGCGGCTCGGCTACGACGCCCGGCGACAGGCACTCGAGACGGTCGTGGAACCGGGCGGTGCGATCGACGTGCCGCCGGCGGTGCAGGGCGACCTCGACGCGGTGCTGGCTGCATCGCGCGAGCAGGGCCTCGAGGGCGTGGTCGCGAAGAAGCGGTCGTCGAAGTACGCCGAGGGCCGGCGGTCCGAGGCCTGGCTGAAGCGCAAGCACCACGCCACGCAAGAGGTCGTGGTCGGCGGTTGGAAACCCGGCAGCGGACGGCGAGCCGGCGGGATCGGGTCGCTGCTGCTCGGCGTGCCCGGACCCGACGGGCTGGAGTACGTCGGCAAGGTCGGCACGGGGTTCCGCGACCGTGACCTCGACGAGATCGCCGCGCTCCTCGGTCCGACGGAGCGGAAGACCTCGCCGTTCGTCGACGTCCCGCGTCCTGACGCCCGTGACGCGCACTGGGTGACCCCGAAGCGCGTCGGCGAGGTCGAGTTCGCCGAGTGGACCGGCGACGGACGGCTCCGGCAGCCGTCGTGGCGAGGGTGGCGGGCGGACAAGGACCCGGAGGACGTCGTCCGGGAGACCTGACCCGTGCTCCGCCCTCGGCTCCACATGCGTGCGCATGGGGTCCGCCGCTGGCGAACATCCGTCCCCCGTACGGAGTCCGCGCGGGGGACACTATCGGCACCGCTGGCCACGATCGGCGCACGGCTGTTACGTTCGCCGGGACGAAGGGGGCTGGAGCGGATGGACTCGAGCAAGTACCTGCCGCCGTACACGGCAGCAGAGCGCGTCGCGATCACGGGGGACGACCGGTCGCAGCGCAAGACGGAGCCCGTGGCCAGCACCACGGAGGCCGAGGTCCGGTACGCGGACTTCCTCGCCGACGAGGGCGACGGCTGACCGGCTGACGCCGGAGGGCCGGCGCACCGAACGAGCTGACGGGGCTGACGGCCCCCACGGTCCGCACGCTGGATCAGGGAGCGCACGGACCGTCGGCGGGAGGCGTGACCGGTCGGTTCAGGGAGACCGGACACGACCCCTCGCGCCAGGCGCACCGAAGCGCACCTGGCGGGTCCGTCCTTGAGACGTGTCGAGCGGCCGCTTCGTCACGCAACCACGGAAAGAAACTCGCCGGGCACCCTCGGTGGGGTGCCCGGCGAGTTCGGTGGAGCGGGGCCGAGTCAGGCCGCGGGCGCGGGGCCGTCAGCCGGCTGGGCGTGGTCGGCCACCGGGGCGTCCTCGTCGATGAGGGTGTCCTCCTCCGGTTCGACCACCTCGGCCGCAGCGGCCTTGGCCTCGTCGATGGACTCCTGGGAACGGCGGAGCAGGTCGTCGTCGTGTGCTGCCTGATCAGTCATGCCAGCAACCTACGCGGGCGTCCCTGTGTCGGCGTCCCGTCGGCCGGCACCGTGCGTCGGTGCACGGCGGTCGGAGTGCAGCGGCTCGAAGTCCACCGCGGACGTCGGTGCGGGGGTCGAGGGCATCGCCGGAGCGGCCGGGGCGCCGAACGCATCGGCGGCGTCGAGCACCGCACGGGTGGCGGCGACGGCCGTCCGGAGCGCATCGCGGACGGGCATCGCCCGGTGCGCCGGGGTCCGGACCTCGACACCCCACGGCTCGTCGAACCCGAGTTCACGGACGGTCCGGACGAAGCCGGGCAGGTCCCACGCTCCGGCACCGGGCAGGTACCGTGCGGTCCGGGACTCCTCGGCGAGGGTCATCCCGCTCGGGGTGTGCAGTAGTCCGTCGCTCAGCTCGACGGCTGCGAGGACCCCCGGCGCGACGCCCTGACGGATCGAGGCGAGGGTGGAACCGCCGCGGAGCGCGTGCATGGCGTCGATGAGCAGCCCGCCGTTCGGGTGCCCGGCGGCGGCGACGAAGCGGGAGGCCCGTTCGATCGTGGGCAGGTTGGACCACGGTTCCGGTTCGAGCACGAGCTGCGCCCCGACCGCCTCGGCCTGGTCGGCGAGCACGACCCAGTCGTCGGCCATCGTCGCGGGGGAGGCTCCGGGCAACGAGGTGTCGGCGCGCACCACCACCTGCCAGGCGCTCAGGGTCGCGGCGGCCTCGAGCACGACCCCGCGGTCGGCGTCCTCGTCCTCGGTGCGGCTCGTGCAGGTCCACCAGCGGTCGAGCGGGCCGAGCTGGACCCAGACGATGCCGGCTCCGTCGAGCATGCGGCGCAGTTCGGCGAACCCCGTCGTCGCTCGGACCTCGTGCAGGGCGTCGAGGGACAGCGACAGGCCGGCGAACCCGGCGACACCGACGGCGTGCACGCGGTCGCGGATGCTCTCGTCGCCCGCCCACGTCCAGGACGTGGCGAGCAGGTCGTGTTCCAGCACGGTGGTACCTCCGGCAGTCCCGAGGTGTCCGCGTCGCCCCGTCGCGATGCGCCGCCCCGTGTCCGTCGCGGGCCCCACCCGCGACGATGCCCAAGAACTACCCGCACAGGCTGCGAACGCTCCCAGCCCGGCGACACATCGCCGACACGTTGCTCAGACGATCCGGGTCCGGACCTCGCCGACGCCGGCGATCGTGCCGACGAGCACCGAACCGCGTTCGAGCACGCCGACACCGTCAGGAGTGCCGGTCATCACGAGGTCACCGGGGGCGAGTACGACGGACCGCGACAGCGCCGCGATCGTCTCGGCCACCGACCAGATCTGGTCGGCCAGGTCGCCGGACTGCCGGAGCTCCCCGCCCACCGTCAACTCGATCGCGCCGCTGGTCGGGTCGACCCCGTCCGCCGGGGTGATCGCCCCGATGGGCGCTGAGGCGTCGAAGCCCTTCGCGGTGTCCCACGGACGGCCGAGCCGCTTCGCCTCGGCCTGCAGGTCTCGTCGGGTGAGGTCGATCCCGACGGCGTAGCCCCAGACGTGTGCGAGGGCGTCGGCCACGGCGATGTCCGTGCCGCCGGTGCCGATCGCGACGACGAGCTCGACCTCGTGCTCCAGTTGCTGCGTCAGCGGCGGGTACGGAGTGTCGGCGCCGTCGACCACGACCGCGTCTGCCGGCTTGGTGAAGAAGAACGGCGGCTCGCGGTCCGGGTCGTGGCCCATCTCCAGGGCGTGCGCCGCGTAGTTCCGGCCGACGCAGAACACGCGGCGGACGGGGAAACGTGCGCCCGTCGTCGTGGGCACGGTCGGGAGGCTCGGGGCCGGGATGACGAGTTCGGTCACGGTCCCAGCGTGGCAGGCCTGCGGACCACCGGTTCAGCCCTCACCGAAGGACGCCTCGTACCTGAGCTTCCGCGCCCGGGCGCGCTCCTGGCGTTCGCGCCACTCGATGCGCATCTGCGCGAGTTCCGCTTCGGCGCCCTTCGCGCGCATGAGCGGACCGTAGTGGGGGCTCGCCAGGAGCCGGGGTGTCGTCATCTCGCGGTTGTCGAGCCACCGTTTGAACTCATCATCAGTCAGTGTCGAGATCATCTGCGAGCACTCCTTCCTGTTGTCGCCGGGCTTCGGTTCGCGCTGCCTCGGAGTCAGCGAGCGCCGAGGACGTCCACGTGTCGTCGTCGGTCGTCCAACTGCGGGTCACCAGCGCAGCCGACATCACACCGGCAGCCGCGCGCTTTCCTTCGTCGTCCGAGGTCGCCCGGTCGGCGACCCACGACCAACGCTGCCACCACAGGTCGCGGTGCACCGAGAACTCTGCATTTCGCCGTCCTGCGCGCCCGTCGAGCACCGAGGCGACGAGCGCCCCCAGCGCGACGGACGCGCTCGTGACCGACACGAGCGCGCTGATCCAGCCGATGTCCATGCCGGAACCCTGACAGCACGGAACCGGCCACGCGACGGGCGTGACCGGTCCTGTGGAGGGTGTTCCGGGCCTCCTGGCCTGTGGAGGAGCGCGTCAGTTGCCGGGCGCAGCAGCCTCGGTCTCGCCCGCCCCCGGGTCGCCGCCGGTCCCGCCGCTGGCCGGCTCGTCCTGGGGCCAGCCCGCGAACTCCCAGCCCGCGAGCGACGGGTGGTCCTCGCCCTTCGTGTACGCGAACGTCCGCGCGGCGTCACGCGCCTCGGACAGCTTCGTGAGCAGGTCGGCATGCGCCTCGGCGTCCACCCGCGTCAGGGCGTCGTGGGCCAGTGCGAAGCGGTCCATCTCGCTGCGCATGAGCATGTCGAACGGCGAGGTCGTCGTGCCCTGCTCGAGGAACCCGTGCACGTGCAGGTCGTCGTGCCCGTTCCGGCGGTACGTCAGCTGGTGCACGAGGGTCGGGTACCCGTGGAACGCGAAGACCGTGGGAGTGCCGGGCAGGAAGAGCGCGTCGTACTGCTCGTCCGGGATCGGGTGCTCGTGCTTGCGCGGGTCCCCGAGTGCCAGCAGGTCGACGACGTTGAGCACGCGGACACCGACGCCGGGAGCGTGCTTCCGGATGATGTCCGTGGCAGCGATCGCCTCGACCGTGGGGACGTCGCCGGCGCAGGCGAGGACGACGTCGACCTTGCCGACGGCCTGCTCGGTGCCGGCGAAGTCCCAGACGCCGAGTCCGGCCTTCACGTGCGCGACCGCGTCGTCGAGGGACAGGAAGACCGGTTCCGGGTGCTTGCCCGCGACGATCACCTCGATGCGGTCCGTGGTCTCCATCGCGTGCGCGGCGACGGCGAGCAGCGTGTTGGCGTCGGCGGGCAGCTTGATGCGGACGAGGTCCTGCTGCTTCGACGCGACGACGTCGAGGAACCCGGGGTCCTGGTGGGAGAACCCGTTGTGGTCCTGCCGCCACACGTGCGACGAGAGCAGCAGCGACAGGTTCGACACCGGGACGCGCCAGTCGATGTCGGTCGAGGACTCCAGCCACTTGGCGTACTGCCCGACCATCGAGTCGATGATGTGGGCGAACGCCTCGTAGGTGTTGAGCATCCCGTGCCGACCGGACAGGACGTAGCCCTCGAGCATGCCCTCCAGCAGGTGCTCGGACAGGACCTCGGTGACCCGGCCGCGGGCGGCGAGGTGCTCGTCGCCCGGGGCCCGGCGGGCGCGCCAGACACGCGTGGTGACGTCGAACACGGCGTCGAGCTTGTTCGAGATCGTCTCGTCCGGTCCGAACAGCCGGAAGGTCGAGGGGTTCTTCTCGATGAGTGCGGCGAGCCAGGGGCCGAGGGTCCCGGTGGCCGACGCCGTGGAACCGGCCTCGACCGCGTACGGCTCGAGCGGGGGGCGGTCGAGCGCGGTGCGGATGCGCCCGCCGTTGCCGTGCGGGGTGGCGCTCATCCGCTCGTCACCGGTCGGCCGGATCGTCGTCATGATGCCGACCGGGTGGCCGTCCTCGTCGAAGAGCTCCTCGGGGCGGTACGAGCGCATCCACTCCTCGAGCTGGGCGCGGTGGCCGTCGTCCTCGCGCACGGCGGGCAGCGGCACCTGGTGCGCGCGGAAGGTCCCCTCGACCTGCTCGCCGTCGACCTCCTTCGGGCCGGTCCAGCCCTTCGGGGTGCGCAGCACGATCATCGGCCAGCGCGGGCGCAGGGCCGCGGCACCGGCGGGCTGCCCCGCGGCGGCACGGGCGGCCTGGGCGCGGGCAGCGGCCTGGATGTCGTCGATGCTGGCGAGGGCGCGTCGGAGCGCGCCGTCGAACAGGGCGTGGACCGCGTACGCATCGTCGTCGACGCGGCGGGAGTCGACCACGATCGGGTCGTACCCGAGCCCGCGGAAGTACGCGGTGAGGTCCTCGTCGGGGATGCGGGCGAGGACGGTCGGGTTCGCGATCTTCCACCCGTTGAGGTTGAGGATCGGCAGCACCGCACCGTCGGACACCGGGTCGAGGAACGTGTGCGCCTGCCACGACCCGGCGAGCGGACCGGTCTCGGCTTCACCGTCACCGACCACGCATGCGACGACGAGGTCCGGGTTGTCGAGCGCCGCACCGTAGGCATGGGACAGCGAGTAGCCGAGCTCACCGCCCTCGTTGATGGAGCCGGGGGTCTCCGGGGCGGCGTGCGAGGGGATGCCGCCGGGGAACGAGAACTGGCGGAAGAACCGCTGCAGGTCGACGTCCTGGTACAGCTCGTTCCACGTGCCGTCCAGCCAGGCGTTCGCGTTCATCGCCGGGCCGCCGTGCCCCGGGCCGCAGATGTACAGGAACTCGCGGCCGGTCTCGGCGATGAGCGCGTTGCAGTGCGCGTACACGAGGTTCAGTGCGGGGGAGGTGCCCCAGTGCCCGAGCAACCGCGGCTTGACGTCGTCGGGCTCGATCGGCCGGCTGAGCAGCGGGTTGTCCAGCAGGTAGATCTGCCCGACCGTCAGGTAGTTGGCGGCGCGCCACCAGGCGTCGACCGCCCGGAGCCGGTCGGTGGTGGGGATGTGTGCTGGAGCCATGGGTACACGGTACGAAACAGCGGGTCGCAGCGCCTCAGGAAACTCGTCCCAAACCGTTCGGGTCGGCGTGCCGAATCACTTGCACAGGGCAAAAGCCCAGGGCGCTCTCCGGTCGAATTCGGCCGACATTCAGCGTGCGTACAGAGCGAACGTTCGGCCACCGGCCGGAGTGCCCACAGAGCAAAGGACTGATCACGATGCGTAAGAGCCTCAAGACCTCCATCACCCTCGCCACGACCGGTGCCCTCGTCCTCGGCGGTGCCGCGTTCGGGATCTCCTCCGCCCAGGCCGCGACCCCGAACGTGCAGACGGTGTCCTCGTCCGAGTCGAAGATCCCCGCACCCGTCGCTTCGGTGCCCGAGGTCCTCGGTGGTTCCACCGCCGTGAAGCTCGACTCCGGCTTCACCGACGCCCTCACCGCCCTGAAGCTCACCCCCGGCGTCTCCGGCGACGCGACCCTGGAAGACGGGTCGGTGTCGTTCCCGATCACCGCCGGGTCGGTCACCTACTGGTCCCCGGATGGCAACTACCGCCCGTACGT
>NZ_JAHEWN010000017.1 GCF_018598555.1 Curtobacterium aurantiacum | reverse complement strand
GCAATTTCGTACGAGTGGCGGGACGCGGGTCCGAACTGCCCCGCACGCCGTGAGCAATTTCGTACGAGTGGCGGGACTTGAACCCGCACGCCGTGAGGCAGAGCATTTTGAGTGCCCCGTGTCTGCCGATTCCACCACACTCGCGAGGAGGCCAACACTACCAGCCCGACCCGCGCCTCCCGGCCCGTCGTCGACGGTCTCAGAAGCCCTCGAGCGCCTCGATCGCCGCCACGAGACCGGCCCGTCGCGGCGACCGACGCGGCAGCACCGCGAGCAGCGCGCGGAGCACGAGCGCGTCGGTCGCGCCGTCCGGGGTGCGCGCCCATGCGAGCAGGGCATCGACGCCGCCGTCGGCGACGACCGACTCGCGGAACCGCAGCCGCACCAGGTCACGGACGGCGTCCACGCCGGGTGCGGCGGAGCCCGGCAGCACCGGTCCGGCGTACCGGTCGACGGCCTGGAGGCGCGCCCCACGTTCGAGCGCGGACAGCACGCCGTCGACGTCGGTCCGGACCCCGGTCACCCGGTACGGCCGCGACGTCACGGTCACGTCCGGCGCGTGGCGCGCGAGGACCCGGCGCAGCCGGACGACCTCGGCGCGCAGGGTCACCACGGCCCGCGGATCGCCGTAGACGGCGGTGGCGAGGTCCGGGGCCGCGAGGCCGCCCGGGTGCGCGGCGAGCACGACCAGCAGTTCCGAGTGCCGGGCGGAGAGCTGGACCCGGCGGTCGGCGAGCCGGAGCACGGCGGTGTCGGTGCCGAGCACCGTCAGCTCGGCCGCGGCCTCCGGCGCGCGGGGCGGCCGTGACGGCGTGCGGGCCGCGGCGAGGGCGAGCTGGGCCTCGGCCGCGGCGACCGTGGCGGTGAGCAGCGACAGCGTGTGCCGTTCGACGGCCCGGTCGTCACCCGTCAGGTCGAGCACCCCGATCGTGGCACCGCTCGCGTCGTGCACCGGGACGGCCGTGCACGAGAACGGTTTGACGGCGTTCGCGTAGTGCTCGTCGGAGCGGATCTGCACCGGACGGTCGAGGCGGAGCGCCGTGCCCGGGGCGCTGGTGCCCACGCGGTCCTCCGCCCAGTCGGCCCCGGGGACGAACCCCATGTCCTCGGCCGCGCGACGGGCCGAGCGGGCGCCGTCGACCCAGACGAGCCGGCCGGAGGCGTCCCCGACGGCGACCACGCACCCGGCAGCGCGGGAGTCGTGGAGCAGCAGCCGGCGGACCACCGGCAGCAGGGTGGCGATCGGCCCGTCGTGGCGCGCGGCGTCGAGTTCGTCGGCACCGAGGGCGAGCACCGGAGCGGCGTCGGGGTCGACCCGGGCGGAGCGCTGCCACGAGGCGGCGACGAGCGGGCGGAGCCGACCGGGTGCGCGCATGCGTCCTCCGATCGGCCCCACCCGTCGCACCGTCGCGACGTGTGCGGTCAGCCTACGTCCGGGCCGCGCGCGGGACCAGGCCGAGATCGGCGAGCTCGGCCTCGTCGAACATCCGCGACCGGGTGAGGAACCGCTTGCCCTCGGGGACCTCGACCGAGAACCCGCCGCCCCGGCCGTCGACGACGTCGATCGTCAGGTGCGTGTACTTCCAGTACTCGAACTGCGACACCGACATGTACACCTCGACCGGGTCGAGGCCGTCGACCTCCAGGGCACCGAGCAGGACGTCCCCCGGGCCGGTCCGGAACATGCCGACGGGGTAGCACATCGGGCTCGAGCCGTCGCAGCAGCAGCCGGACTGGTGGAACATCAGCGGGCCGTGCCGGGCGGTGAGGATCCGGAGGAGCTCCCCCGCCGCCGGCGTCACCGCCACGCGTGCGGTGTCGGGCATCAGAAGAAGCCCATCGGCCCGTCGGCGTACGAGACGAGCAGGTTCTTCGTCTGCTGGTAGTGGTCGAGCATCATCTTGTGGTTCTCGCGCCCGATGCCGGACTGCTTGTAGCCACCGAAGGCCGCACCCGCCGGGTACTGGTGGTAGGTGTTCGACCACACCCGCCCGGCCTGGATGTCCCGTCCGGCGCGGTACAGGGTCGTGACGTCACGGCTCCACACCCCGGCGCCGAGCCCGTACAGGGTGTCGTTGGCCGTGGCGATCGCGTCGTCGTAGCCGCTGAAGGACGTCAGGGCGAGCACGGGCCCGAAGATCTCCTCCTGGAAGATCCGCATCGAGTTGTCGCCCTCGAACACCGTCGGCGTGACGTAGTAGCCGCCGGAGAGCTCGCCGCCCAGGTCTGCGCGCTCGCCACCGGTCAGGAGCTTCGCGCCCTCCTGCTTGCCGATGTCGATGTAGCTCAGGATCTTCTCGAGCTGGTCGTTCGACGCCTGGGCCCCGATCATCGTCGACAGGTCGAGCGGGTGTCCCTGCTTGACGGCACGGACGCGTTCCAGGCCGTCGGCGACGAACCCGTCGTAGATCTCCTTCGCCACGAGCGCCCGGGACGGACACGTGCAGACTTCGCCCTGGTTGAGGTTGAAGAACGTGAAGCCCTCGAGCGCCTTGTCGTAGAAGGAGTCCTTCTCGGCCGCCACGTCGGGGAAGAACACGTTCGGGCTCTTGCCGCCGAGCTCGAGCGTCACCGGGATGAGGCTCTGCGAGGCGTACTGCATGATCAGTCGCCCGGTGGTGGTCTCCCCCGTGAAGGCGATCTTCCGGATGTCCGGGTGCTGCGCGAGCGGTGCGCCGACCTCGATGCCGAAGCCGTTGACGACGTTGAGCACGCCGGCGGGCAGCAGGTCGCGGATGAGCTCGACGAGCACGTGGATGGACGCCGGGGTCTGCTCGGCGGGCTTCAGCACGACGCAGTTGCCGGCGGCGAGGGCCGGTGCGAGCTTCCACACCGCCATCAGGATCGGGAAGTTCCACGGGATGATCTGCCCGACGACGCCGAGCGGTTCGTGGAAGTGGTAGGCCACGGTGTCGTGGTCGATCTCGCCGGCGGAGCCCTCCTGCGCACGGATCGCCCCGGCGAAGTACCGGAAGTGGTCGATGGCGAGCGGGATGTCCGCGCCGAGGGTCTCGCGGATCGGCTTGCCGTTCTCCCACGTCTCCGCGACGGCGAGCATCTCGAGGTGCTCCTCCATGCGGTCGGCGATCTTGTTGAGGACGACCGCGCGCTCGGCCGCGCTCGTCCGTCCCCAGGCCGGGAACGCCTTCCACGCCGCCGCCACTGCACGGTCGACATCGGTGGAGTCTCCGCGCGCGACCTCGGTGAAGACCTTGCCGGTGACCGGGGTGGGGTTCTCGAAGTACTGGCCGCTCGCGGACGGCACGTACTCGCCGCCGATGAAGTGGTCGTACCGCGACCGGAACTCGACGAGGGAGCCGGCCTCGCCGGGTGCGGCGTAGCTGGTGGGCGAGGGTGCGATGGTCATGGTGGTGCCCTTTCGACGACGCTGTCGGGGCGCACGGGTCGCGCGCCTGCTCCGCACGGTACGACCGCGGGGGTTGCAGGTGGTTGCACGGCCCGGAGGCGCGACGGGTAGCGTGCTGGACACCAGCGCTGGCGATCAGGGAGGAGCGCTCGTGGATTCTCGTGCCGTCAGGACGTTCCGGGTGTTCGTCGTCGTCACCGCCGTCGTCGCCATCGCACTGGGCATCGTGGCGATCGTCTGGCCCCGCCCGTCGCTCGTGCTCGTGGCGCTGCTGTTCGGCGTGTACCTCGTCGTGGCCGGAGCGCTCCGGGTCTTCGCCGCGGTGCGGGGGCACGGCACCCGTCCGGTGTGGCGGTGGACGTCCGGCATCGTCGGCGGCCTCGTCGCGGTCGCGGGGCTCGTGACCCTGCTCGACCCGGCGATCCCGCTCGTCGTCTACGCCGTGCTCGCCGGGGTCGGGTTCCTGATCGAGGGGGTCGCCGCGATCGTCGGCGGCTTCGTCGGCCACCCGGGGTCGTCACGCGTCCCGACGGTCGTCAGCGGCGTGCTGTCGATCATCGGGGGCATCGTCGTGCTCGTCGCGCCCGGACTCGCGCTGACCGTCTTCATGGTCTTCGCCGGCATCGCGCTCATCGTCGTCGGGGCCGCGGCCCTGCTGCTCCTGCCGCCGCGCGCCGCCGTCCGCCGGTAGCCGCCGCGTGCCGCCGTCCGCCGCTAGGCCGACCCGGTGCCGAAGAGCAGCCCGAGCGCGTAGGTGACGATCGCCGCACCGAACCCGATGGCGAGTTGCCGGAAGGCCCGCTTGCCCGGCGAGGCACCGCTCAGCACACCGACGACGGCGCCCGTGCCGAGCAGGGCGATCCCCACCAGTCCCCCGGCGACCGCGATCGCCGGCCATCCCTGCATCCCGAACAGGAACGGCAGCACCGGGATGACCGCGCCCGAGGCGAAGAAGCAGAAGCTGGACACCGCGGCGCTCAGGCCCGTGCCGACCGCCTCGTGGTCGTCCCCCACCGGGACCGGGCCCGTCGCCGGCCGCCGTTCCCCGATGCCGGACAGGACCCGGGCGGCGTGCTCGGTCGCCTCGGCCTCGGACATCCCGCGGGCCCGGTAGACCAGGGCGAGTTCGTTCGCGTCGACGTCGAGGTCGGACACCGCGCTGCGCGCCTCGGGGTGCGGCGTGGACGCGTCGAGCAACTCGCGCTGCGAGCGGACGGACACGTACTCCCCCGCCCCCATCGACAGCGCGCCGGCGAGCAGACCGGCGATGCCGCTGAGGAGCACGAAGTGGCGATCGGCCCCGGATGCGCTGATGCCGATGATGAGGGCCAGGTTCGACACCAGGCCGTCGTTCGCGCCGAAGACCGCGGCGCGGAAGGTACCGGACAACCGCATCCGCCCCCGGTTCGCGAGCCCCCGGACGACCTCGCCGTGGATGCGCTCGTCGGCGGCCATCCGTGCGGTCGCGTCGGCGTCGTCGGCGTACGGCGAACGGTCCTCGGCGCGCTGCATGAGCGCGAGGACGAAGACCGACCCGAACCGCTTGGCCAGCACGGCGAGCACCCGGGTGCGCAGGCTCCCCCGCTGCGGCCGTCCGACGTCGTCGCCGAGCAGGTCGAGCCAGTGCTCGGCGTGCCGCCCCTCGGCCTCGGCCAGGGCCGCCAGGATCTCGCGATCTTCGCCGGACCGGCGGGCGGCGAGGTTGCGGTACACGGCCGCCTCGGCCCGTTCGTCGGCCAGGTAGCGACGCCAGCGGCGGACGTCGGCGCGCGACGCCGGGGTGTCGGATCGGAGGCTCACAGCGACCATCCTGCCGCCTGCGGCCGAGGTCGGGTCGCCACCAGGGCCGTGGAGACGCGGCAGGGCGCGGACCGGAAGCGGTCGGCGCTGCTCGCACCGTGCCTCCCGTCCGCGCCCTGGTGGCGACGGAACCTGCTGATCAGTCGCGGACGTAGGCCGGGGCGGCCTCGGCGTGGGCGTCGCCCACCCGGTGCACGCGCAGGTCGTTCGTCGAGCCCTCGATGCCGGGAGGGGACCCGGCCGTCACGATGACGCGGTCGCCGGGGGCGGCCAGGCCGTTCTCGAGGAGGACGTCGTCGACCTGCGAGAAGAGCTCGTCGGTGTGGGTCTTGCGCTCCACGAGGAACGAGCGGACGCCCCAGGTGAGGGCCATCCGACGGCGCGTGGCCTCGTTCGGGGTGAAGGCGATGATCGGCAGGCCGTGGCGCAGGCGCGACATGCGGCGGGCCGAGTCACCGGACTCGGTGAAGACGCAGAGGTACGACGCCTCGGTGAACTCGGCGATCTCGACGGCGGCGAGGGTGATCGCACCACCGAGCGTGCGCGGCTTCGTGCCGAGCGGGGCGATGCGCTCGAGGCCGTGGTCCTCGGTGGACTCGACGATGCGGGCCATCGTGCGGACGGTCTGCACCGGGTACTCACCGACGCTCGTCTCGCCGGACAGCATGACCGCGTCGGCACCGTCGAGGACGGCGTTCGCGACGTCGGAGGTCTCGGCGCGGGTGGGGATCGGCGACGAGATCATCGACTCGAGCATCTGCGTCGCGACGATGACCGGCTTCGCCATGCGGCGGGACAGCTCGACGGCGCGCTTCTGCACGATCGGGACGGCCTCGAGCGGGAGCTCGACACCGAGGTCGCCGCGAGCGACCATGATGCTGTCGAAGGCGTCGATGATCTCCTCGAGCGCGTCGACGGCCTGGGGCTTCTCGACCTTGGCGATGACCGGCAGGCGCTTGCCCTCCTCGTCCATGATCTCGTGGGCACGCACGACGTCGCTCGCGTTGCGGACGAACGACAGCGCGATGAGGTCGGCACCCTGGCGGATCGCCCAGCGGAGGTCGGCCTCGTCCTTCTCGCTCAGCGCGGGGACGTTGACGGCGACACCGGGCAGGTTGATGCCCTTGTTGTTCGACACCGTGCCGGCCACGACGACCTCGGTGCGGACCCGCACGCCGTCGGTGTCAAGGACACGGAGGCGGACGCGGCCGTCGTCGATGAGCAGCGGGTCACCGGGCTTGACGTCCTGCGGCAGGCCCTTGAACGTCGTGCCGCAGATCTCCTTCGAGCCGGGCACGTCCTCCGTCGTGATGGTGAAGATGTCCCCCACCGCCAGGTCGTGCGGGCCGTCGGCGAACTTGGCCAGACGGATCTTCGGACCCTGCAGGTCGACGAGGATCGCGACGGGCTTGCCCAGCTCTTCGGCGGCACGGCGGACGTTGACGTAGTTGGCCTCGTGGACGCTGTAGTCACCGTGGCTGAGGTTGAGGCGGGCGACGTCGACGCCCGCTTCGATGATCTCCTTGACGGTCTCGTAGTCCGACGTTGCCGGTCCGAGCGTCGAAACGATCTTTGCGCGTCTCAATGGATTCCTTCGTGGTGGTGGATGGAGCTTGGGTTTCCGCGCTGTGGGGCCGCGCGGAACGAAGCGAGGCCACCAGCACCTTATCGAGTGCTGGTGGCCTCACGCTCACGGGAGCGTGAGCATCTGGTGGAGACGGTCCGCCGCCTGGCCGCGTTCCGACATCCGGTGACCGTCCGACATCAGACGGAGATCGCGCGGTCGGTCGCCTTGACCGGTGCCGGCAGGATCGTGGAGCCCTCGAGGTACTCGTCGACCTGCGCGGCCGCGGCACGGCCCTCGGCGATCGCCCACACGATGAGCGACTGCCCGCGGCCCGCGTCTCCGGCGACGAACACGCCGGCCTCGTTGGTCGCGTAGTCGGCACGGCGGTCGAGCGCCCCGGACACCGTGGTCGGCAGACCGAGCTGCGGCTCGATGGTTTCCGACTCGGGGCCGGTGAAGCCCATCGCGATGAGGACGAGGTCGGCGGGGATCTCCCGCTCGCTGCCCGCCTTCGGGACCCGTCGGCCGTCGAGGTACTCGGTCTCGGCGACCCGCAGCGCGCGGACCTCGCCGGCCTCGTTCGACAGGAACTCGACGGTGGAGGCGAGGAAGTGCCGCTCACCGCCCTCCTCGTGGGCGCTGGTGATCTCGAACACGGTCGGGAACATCGGCCACGGCTGGTCGGACGGACGCTCGAGCGGCGGCTGCTTGCCGATCGCCAGGTTCGTGACGCTCAATGCGCCCTGGCGGTGGGCGGTGCCGATGCAGTCCGCACCGGTGTCGCCGCCGCCGATGACGACGACGTGCTTGCCCTCGGCCGTGATCTGGTTGTCGACCGTCGTGCCAGCATTCGCCTTGTTCTGCTGGACCAGGTAGTCCATGGCGAAGTGCACGCCCTCGAGGTCGCGCCCCGGGATCGGCAGGTCGCGCGGCACCGTGGCACCGGTGGCGACCACGACCGCGTCGTAGCGCGACTTCAGGTCGTCCCAGGTGATGTCCTTGCCGATCTCGACACCGGCACGGAACCGGGTGCCCTCGGCCTGCATCTGCGCGAGACGCGCGTCGATCTGGCGCTTCTCCATCTTGAAGTCCGGGATGCCGTAGCGGAGCAGCCCACCGATGCGGTCGTCCCGCTCGTAGACGGCGACGGTGTGACCGGCGCGCGTGAGCTGCTGTGCGGCGGCGAGCCCGGCGGGACCGGACCCGACGACGGCGACGGTCTTGCCGGTCAGACGCTCGGGCGGGTGCGGGGTGACCCAGCCGTTCTGGTACGCCTGGTCGATGATCGAGACCTCGACCTGCTTGATCGTCACCGGGGGCTGGTTGATGCCGAGCACGCAGGACGACTCGCACGGTGCCGGGCACAGCCGACCCGTGAACTCCGGGAAGTTGTTCGTCTCGTGCAGGCGCTCGATCGCCTGACGGCCCTCACCGCGCCACGTCAGGTCGTTCCACTCGGGGATGAGGTTGCCGAGCGGGCAGCCCTGGTGACAGAACGGCACGCCGCAGTCCATGCAGCGGCCGGCCTGACGCTTGAGTACGCCGGACTCCTGCTGCTCGTAGACCTCTTTCCAGTCCATGAGCCGCACGGGCACGGGTCGCCGGGGCGGGAGTTCGCGTTCCTGGACCTTCAGGAATCCCTTGGGGTCAGCCACCGGTCACCTCCGAGGTCGTGTCGGGCACTGCCTGTTCCGGACGTGCGTGACGCTCAGCCACCGGTCACCTCCATGATCCTGTTCCAAACGATGTCACCGTCGGGGTCGAGCCCCTCGTCGACGGCCTGTCTGCGCGTCTCGAGCACCGCGGCGTAGTCGCGCGGCAGCACCTTGACGAAGTCGCTCAGGTCTCCGGACGCGAGCAGGTCCGAGGCGAGCGTCGACCCCGTCTCGTCGGCGTGCCGGGTGAGCAGGTCGGTGACGATCTCGACGTCGGCACTGTCGAGTGCCTCGAGCCGGAGTTCGCCGGAGGCCAGCGCGTCGGTGTTGACGTGCTCCTCGCGCAGCCCGCGGACGTACGCCGTGCCGCCGGACATGCCGGCGCCGAGGTTCCGACCGGTCTCACCGAGGATGAGCGCGAGGCCGCCCGTCATGTACTCGAGCGCGTGGTCGCCCACGCCCTCGACGACGGCGGTGGCACCGGAGTTGCGCACCAGGAACCGCTCGCCCACGATGCCGCGGATGAACATGCTGCCCTGGGTCGCGCCGTAGCCGATGACGTTGCCGGCGATGACGTTCTCGGCCGGGTCGAAGCCCGAACCGGCATCCGGCCGGACGACGATCTGGCCGCCCGACAGCCCCTTGCCGACGTAGTCGTTGCTGTCCCCGATCAGCCGGAGCGTGATGCCCGCGGGGAGGAACGCCCCGAGCGACTGCCCGGCCGAGCCGCGAAGGGTGACGTCGATCGAGCCGTTCGGCAGCCCGTGCTCGCCGTGCCGCAGGGTGACCTGGTGGCCGAGCATCGTGCCGACCGCACGCTCGGTGTTCCGGATCGGCAGGTCGAGCGCGATCGAGCCACCGTGGTCGAGCACGTCGGCGGTCTGCTGGATGAGCTGCACGTCGAAGTGCTGGTCCAGCTCGTGGTCCTGCTCGCGGTGGTGGCGACGCGGCTCGGCGTCGTCGAAGTGCGGTCCCTTGAGCACCGGCGCGAGGTCGAGCCCCGACGCCTTCCAGTGGTCGACGGCGCGGTCGACGTCGAGGACGTCGGTCTGCCCGATGGCCTCGTCGAGGCTGCGGAAGCCGAGCTCGGCGAGGAGCTCGCGGACCTCCTGGGCGATGAACTCGAAGAAGTTCACGACGAACTCGGGCTTGCCGGAGAACCGCTTGCGGAGCTCGGGGTTCTGGGTGGCGACGCCGACGGGGCACGTGTCGAGGTGGCACACGCGCATGAGGATGCAGCCCTCGACCACGAGCGGCGCGGTCGCGAAGCCGTACTCCTCGGCGCCGAGCAGCGCTGCCACGACGACGTCGCGGCCGGTCTTCATCTGCCCGTCCACCTGCACGACGACCCGGTCGCGCATGCCGTTGAGCATGAGCGTCTGCTGCGTCTCGGCCAGACCGATCTCCCACGGGGTCCCGGCGTGCTTGAGCGAGTTCAACGGGCTCGCACCGGTCCCACCGTCGTGGCCGGACACGAGCACGACGTCGGCCAGGGCCTTCGTCACGCCAGCGGCGACCGCGCCGATGCCGGACTGGCTCACGAGCTTCACGTGGACGCGGGCGGCCGGGTTGGCACGCTTGACGTCGAAGATCAGCTGCTTGAGGTCCTCGATGGAGTAGATGTCGTGGTGCGGCGGCGGTGAGATGAGCCCGACGCCCGCGGTCGCGTGTCGGGTCCGGGCCACCCACGGGTAGACCTTCGCCGGGGGCAGCTGTCCGCCCTCGCCCGGCTTCGCACCCTGTGCCATCTTCAGCTGGATGTCGGTGGCGTGCGTCAGGTACATGCTCGTCACACCGAAGCGCCCGGAGGCGACCTGCTTGATCGCACTGCGGCGCTCGGGGTCGAGCAGGCGGTCGACGTCCTCGCCGCCCTCGCCCGTGTTCGAACGGCCGCCGAGGCGGTTCATCGCGATGGCGAGCGTCTCGTGGGCTTCCTTCGAGATCGACCCGTACGACATCGCGCCGGTGTTGAACCGCTTCACGATCGACTCGATCGACTCGACCTCGTCGAGGGCGATGGGCTTGCGGGCGCCCTGCTTGAACCGGAAGAGCCCGCGGAGCGTCATCAGCTGCTCGGACTGGTCGTCCACCGCGCTCGAGTACTCCCGGAAGATGTCGTAGCGGCGGGCACGGGTGGCGTGCTGCAGCCGGAACACCGTGTCCGGGTTGAACAGGTGCGGCGGCCCCTGACGACGCCACTGGTACTCGCCGCCGACCTGCAGCCGCTCGTGTGCGAGCACCGCCCCGTCCTGCGGGTACGCCTGGGCGTGCCGCTCGGCGTTCTCCTTGGCGATGACGTCGATGTCGACGCCGCCCAGGATCGACGAGGTGCCCGTGAAGTACTTGTCGACGAACTCCTGGCTGAGCCCGACGGCCTCGAACGCCTGCGCGCCGGCGTAGCTGGACACCGTGGAGATGCCCATCTTCGACATGATCTTCAGCACGCCCTTGCCGAGGGCCTTGATGACGTTCTTGACGGCCTGCTCCGGGGTGATCCCGGGGATCATGCCGGCGCGGACCAGGTTCTCGCAGGTCTCCATCGCGAGGTACGGGTTGATCGCCGACGCGCCGTACCCGATGAGGGTCGCCACGTGGTGGACCTCGCGCACGTCGCCGGCCTCGACGATGAGCCCGACCTTCATGCGCTGCTCGGTGCGGATGAGGTGGTGGTGGACCGCGGCGAGGAGCAGGAGGCTCGGCACCGGTGCCTGCTCGGAGTTGCCGTCGCGGTCGGACAGCACGATGAACTGCTTGCCGGACTCGATCGCGGCGTCGACCTCGTCGCACACGGCGGCGATGCGCTTCTGCATCGCCTTCTTGCCGGCGTCGACGCGGTACAGGCCCTTGATCGTGACGGTCAGGTGGCGACCCGACTCGGTCTCGAAGTGCTGGACCTTGGCGAGCTGGTCGTTGTCGATCACCGGGAAGTCGAGCGTGATCTGCTTCGCGTGCTCGGGACCGGCGGACAGCAGGTTGCGCTCCGGGCCGAGACCCATCCCCATCGAGGTGATGACCTGCTCGCGGATCGAGTCGAGCGGCGGGTTCGTCACCTGGGCGAACTGCTGCGTGAAGTAGTCGAAGAGCAGGCGGGGGCGCTCCGAGAGCACCGCGATCGGGGTGTCCGAGCCCATCGCACCGAGCGGCTCCGCGCCGGCGGCCGCCATCGGGCGCAGCAGGATCCTGACCTCTTCTTCGGTGTACCCGAACGCGCGCTGACGGCGGGTGACCGAGGCCGGGGTGTGCACGATGTGCTCACGCTCGGGCAGGTCGTTCAGGTTGATCCGACCGGCTTCGAGCCAGTCGCCCCACGGACCCGACGCGGCGAGTTCACGCTTGACCTCGTCGTCCTCGATGATCCGACCCGCCTCGGTGTCGACCAGGAACATCCGGCCCGGACGCAGGCGGCCCTTGCGCACGACCTTCTCGGCCGGCACGTCGATGACCCCGGTCTCGGAGCCCAAGACGATGAGTCCGTCGTCGGTGACCAGGAAGCGCCCGGGGCGCAGACCGTTGCGGTCGAGCGTGGCACCGACGAGCGAGCCGTCGGTGAACGTGATGGCGGCGGGGCCGTCCCACGGCTCCATGAGCATCGAGTGGTACTCGTAGAACGCCCGGAGGTCCGGGTCCATCCCGACCTGGTTCTCCCACGCCTCCGGCACCATCATCGACACCGCGTGCGGCAGGGTGCGACCGGTCAGGGTGAGCAACTCGAGTACCTCGTCGAAGGAGGCCGAGTCGCTCGCGCCGGGGCTCACGATGGGCAGGAGCGGGGCCATGTCGCCGAGCAGTTCGCTCTCGAGCTGGGACTGCCGGGCACGCATCCAGTTGCGGTTGCCGCGCACCGTGTTGATCTCGCCGTTGTGGGCGATCGTCCGGAACGGCTGCGCCAGCGGCCACGACGGGAACGTGTTCGTGGAGTAGCGCGAGTGCACGATCGCGAGCTTCGACGCGAAGCGCTCGTCGCTGAGGTCCGGGTAGAACGGCTCGAGCTGGAGCGTCGTGACCATGCCCTTGTAGACCATGGTCCGACTGGACAGCGACATGAAGTAGAGGTCGTTGTCGTGCTCGGCACGCTTGCGGAGCCGGAAGGCCTGCCGGTCGAGGGCGATTCCGCTCCACGACGCGCCGTGGACGTCGTGCCGGATCGAGGCGACGAACAGCTGCTCGAACGCGGGCATCGCCGCGCGGGCCAGGGTGCCGAGGACCTCCGGGCGGACCGGGACCTCCCGCCAGCCGAGGACTTTCAGGCCCTCTTCACGGGCGAGTCGCTCGACCGCGCCCTTGACCGCGTGGCGGGCGTCCTCGTCGAGGGGCAGGTAGGCGGTCCCGACGGCGTACTCCCCCGCGGCGGGCAGCTCGAACGGCACGACGGCCCGGAGGAACTCGTCCGGCACCTGGCACAGGATGCCCGCGCCGTCACCGGTGCCGGCGTCCGAGCCGACGGCACCGCGGTGCTCGAGGTTCCGGAGCGCACCGAGCGCCGCGTCGACGATGTCGTGGCCCGGGGTCCCGCGCAGCGTCGCGACCATGGCGAGCCCGCAGGCGTCCTTCTCGTTCGCCGGGTCGTACATGCCCGTGGCGTCCGGGATCGCCGAGAACCGGCGGTGCGGCGGCACGAGGTTCGTCGATGCCGAGGGCTGTGTTGGCTGGAGCGCCATGGGGAACCGTCCTCACGAGGAAGTGGAACAGGGACAGCGGTGGCCCGGTGGTGCGTTCCGCCCGAGCGGGCGGGACTGGTGCCCGTGCCCGCCGTCAGTGAGTTGCCCTGCCGGCCGGCGAGGTTGCCCGGCCCCGCTTGTGGCGGGTCCGTCTGGTGCTGCTGGTGGTGCTGCTGCGCGTGACCGGTGGTCGTCGGAGAGGGTGTCCCCGCGCGGCGATCAGCGAGTGGTCGTGACCGGTTCGTCGCTCGTGACGCCGTCTGCTGCGTCGTCGTCGTGCTCCGAGAAGGTGTCGTCCGAGTCTACAACGGACCTCGGACCGGGCTCGCGACCGGGCAGGTACGGGCTCGGCTCCTTGCCGGTGTGCCGGCGGCTCTGCACCACGAAGATCAGGATGCCGATCAGGACCGCGGCCAGGGCCACCCACACGTTCGTGCGGACCCCGAAGAAGGTCTCGCTCGTGTCGACGCGGATGGACTCGAGCACGGAGCGCCCGGCGCCGTACCAGATCAGGTACAGGCCGAGGACCTTGCCCCACTGCAGCGTGAACTTGCGCGCCAGGAAGAGGATGACGACGACACCGAGGACGTTCCAGATGATCTCGTACAGGAAGGTCGGGTGGAACAGCGTGCCCTCGGGCAGCCCCTTCGGGAACGCGGCGTTGCTCGAGTCGATCTCGAGCCCCCACGGCAGGCTCGTCGGCATGCCGAAGAGCTCCTGGTTGAAGTAGTTGCCCAGACGGCCGAACGCCTGCGCGAGCAGGACGCCGGGCACGACGGCGTCGATGAACGACGAGAAGCGCAGGCCGACCTGACGGCAACCGATCCAGGCACCGACCGACCCGAGGATCAACGCGCCGAAGATCGCGAGCCCGCCCTCCCAGATGTACAGGAACGACAGCGGGTCGATGCCGGGGCCGAAGTAGTCCGACACGTGCGTGAACACGTGGAAGAGCCGACCGCCGATGATGCCGGCTGGGACGGCCCAGATCGCGATGTCGATGATGATCCAGCGCTCGACGCCGCGGGCGTTGAGACGACGGTTCGCCAGGACGACCGCGGCGACGATCCCGATCAGGATGCAGATCGCGTACGCGTGGATGCGGAAGTCGAGGGGCAGCGACCAGCCGAACGCGTCGCGCAGCCAGGCGGTCAGGTCGAAGTACTGCCAGGCGGTGCTCGGGCTCGGGATGCTCAGGAGGGGCATGGAGGTGCTGTCGCCTTTCGGAACTGACGGGGCGCGGTCGACGTGGCGTCGGCCTCGCTCACTGTAGCGCGGGTCGCGGGCCCGACTGGAACTGGACTAGCGGCGGCGGGCGCCGGTGGCGAGGTCGGCAGCGCGGTCGGCCACGCCCTGCACACCGAGGTCGGCCAGTGCGCGGACGAACGCGGACCCGACGATCGCACCGTCGGCGTACTCGAGCACCTCGCCGACCTGCTCGGCCGTCGAGATCCCGAGACCCACGCAGGTGCGTTCGACCCCGGCGTCGCGCAGGCGCGACACCACGGTGCGTGCGGCCACGTCGACCCCGGCGCGGGCGCCGGTGACGCCCATCGTGGAGACGGCGTACACGAACCCGCGGCTGGCCTCGACCGCCTGGCGCATGCGCTCGTCCGACGAGGACGGTGCGGCGAGGAAGACCCGGTCGAGGCCGGTGCGCTCGGAGGCCTCGGTCCACGCAGAGGCCTCGTCGGGGATGAGGTCCGGCGTGATGAGCCCGGCGGCACCTGCGGCGAGGAGGTCGTCGGCGAAGCGGTCGACGCCGTAGCGCAGCACCGGGTTCCAGTACGTCATGACGAGCACCGGGACGTCGGCCCGTTCGGTGATCTGCTGGACGGCGTCGAAGACCTGTGCGACCCGGAAGCCGTTCGCCAGGCTCTCCTCGGCCGCACGCTGGATGACGGGGCCGTCCATCACCGGGTCCGAGTAGGGCAGGCCGAACTCGATGACGTCAACGCCGTTCTCGGCGAGGGCGACGGCGGCGTCGACGCTGGTCTGCAGGTTCGGGTACCCGGCGGGCAGGTAGCCGACGACGGCTCCGGCGCGCTCGGCGTTGGCGGTGTCGATCGTCGTGGCGACGGTCCGGTTCGTGGTCACAGCTGCACCGCGTTCTCGTCGAGGATGCCGAAGTAGCGACTGGCGGACGCGACGTCCTTGTCACCCCGGCCGGACAGGTTCACGAGCACGACGCCCTCGGGGCCGAGCTCCTTGCCGAGCTTCATGGCACCGGCCAGGGCGTGCGACGATTCGATCGCCGGGATGATGCCCTCGGTCTGGCTCAGCAGGCGGAACGCCTCCATCGCCTCGGTGTCCGTGATGGGCTGGTACTTCGCACGACCGATCGACGCCAGGTAGGCGTGCTCCGGACCGACGCTCGGGTAGTCGAGCCCGGCGGAGATGCTGTGGCTCTCGATCGTCTGACCGTCCTCGTCCTGCATGAGGTAGGACTTCGCGCCCTGCAGCACGCCCTCGCGACCGAGGGTGATGCTCGCCGCGTGGCGACCGGTCTCGACGCCGTCGCCACCCGCCTCGAAGCCGTGCAGTGCGACGGACTCGTCGTCGAGGAACGCCTCGAAGATGCCCATCGCGTTCGACCCGCCGCCGACGCAGGCCGCGACGGCGTCCGGCAGGCGGCCGACGCGGTCGAGGACCTGCTGCCGGGCCTCTTCGCCGATGACCTTGTGGAACTCGCGCACCATCTCGGGGAACGGGTGCGGACCGGCGACCGTGCCGAGCAGGTAGTGCGTCGACTCGACGTTGGCGACCCAGTCGCGCAGGGCGTCGTTGATGGCGTCCTTCAGCGTGCGCGAACCGGTCTCGACGGGGACCACCTCGGCGCCGAGCAGCCGCATCCGCGCGACGTTGAGGGCCTGGCGCTCGGTGTCGACCGCCCCCATGTAGACCACGCACTCCATGCCGAACAGCGCGGCAGCGGTCGCGGTGGCGACACCGTGCTGCCCGGCACCCGTCTCGGCGATCAGGCGGGTCTTGCCGAGGCGACGGGCGACGAGTGCCTGCCCGAGGACGTTGTTGATCTTGTGGGAACCGGTGTGGTTCAGGTCCTCGCGCTTCAGGATCACGCGGGCGCCACCGGCGTGCTTCGCGAACCGCGGCACCTCGGTGATGATCGAGGGGCGCCCGGTGTAGTCGCGCTGCAGCTCGTCGAGCTCCGCACGGAACGCCGGGTCCGCCCAGGCCTGACGGAAGGCGGCCTCGAGCTCGTCGAGCGCGAGGACGAGGGACTCGGGGACGAAGCGTCCGCCGAAGTCACCGAAGTAGGGGCCGTGCAGGTCGCGGAGTGAGGTCACGATGTGTCTCCCGGGACGAGTCCGACGCGGCCGGTGTGGTCGCGTCGGACGGGTGGAACGTGCGGCCGCGGTCGGCGGCCTCGATGCGAGGGTGTCGGTCAGGCGGGTCGAGCAGCCTCGGTGCGGAGGTGTCGGTCAGGCCTGGCCGGCAGCGTCGATGAACGATGCCAGGGTCGCGGCGGGGTCGTCGCCCGTCACGAGTGCTTCGCCGACCAGCACGACGTCGGCGCCCGCTGCACGGTAGTGGGCGACGTCGGCCGGACCGGAGACCGCGGACTCGGCGACGCGCACGACGCCGTCGGGGATGCGGTCGGCGAGCGATCCGAACAGGTCGCGGTCGAGCGAGAAGTCGGTGAGGTCACGGGCGTTGACGCCGAGGATGCGTGCGCCGGCGTCGAGGCCACGGGTGACCTCGTCTCCGGAGTGCGCCTCCACCAGCACGCGCATGCCGAGTTCTTCGGCCAGGGTGTGCAGCTCGACCAGGCGGGGCTGCTCGAGCGCCGCGACGATGAGCAGCACGACGTCGGCACCGGACGCCCGGGCCTCGATCACCTGGTACGGGTCGGCGATGAAGTCCTTGCGGAGCACGGGGACGCCCACGCGGGCCTTCACGGCTTCGAGGTCGGCGAGGCTGCCGAGGAACTTGCGCCCCTCGGTCAGGACGCTGATCGTCGACGCCCCGCCCCGCTCGTAGTCGGCGGCGAGGGCGGCCGGGTCGGCGATGGCGGCCATCGACCCGCGGGACGGGCTGGCGCGCTTCACCTCGGCGATGATCTTCACCCGGTCGCCCGGGCTCAGGAAGGCGAGGGCGTCGAGCGGCGACGCCACCCGGTCGAGGTCGCGTTCGACGTCCGAGTAGGGACGGTCGACACGACGGGCGGCGGCGTCCTCGAGTGCGCCCGCGACGAGGGTCTCGAGCACGTTCGGCATCGGAGCCCTACTCGCCGTGGTGCTTGGGGACGAACTTCGGACCGTCGACGCCGTAGCCGGCCTTCTTCATCACGCCACCGACGATGAGGCCGATGAGGACGACGCCAGCGGAGGCCCAGACGCCCCACGGCTGGTCGAACCAGAAGAACAGCGTGCCTGCCGCGAATCCGATCAGCATGATCACGACGGCGGTCCAGGCGGCCGGCGAGTGGCCTTCGCCGAGTTCTGCGGGCTCAGTGTTGCTCACGGTGCTCCTCGTTCTGCTCCGGCGTCGTCGGTCGAGCGACGCCCTGTCGATCCTACCGTGTCGTCGTCCGGGGCCCCCGCGCCCGCGCCGACCTCGGTGGTGGGGTCCACGCCGGCACTCAGGTCGTCCCAGTCGACGACGGCGTCGCGCTGGACGGGCGCTGCTGCACGCGCCGCCGCGGCGGCTCCGGCGGTGGCGGCGCCGTACTTCCGGCTCGGGCCGGGCCAGGCGCGCTGGACCACGATGACGACCACGCCGAGCAGCACGGCGAGCACGCCGCCCGCGATGCCGACGGCGGGCCACGGGCTCACGCTGACGCTCGACACGACGGCGCGGACCGCGCTCAGGTCACTGACACCGGCGACCTCGCCGACGGCACCCCGGGCGGCGGCGATCGGGTCGCCGAGCGCGGCGATCCCGCTCACGACCACGCCGAGGCCGAGCAGGATCTCGACGGCTGCGAGCACGACACGCAGCACCCGCCCGGCGATGGTCATCGCCAGGAAGAGTGCGAGGCTCGCGATCGCCAGTGCGGTGTACTGCGGCACGACCGCCGCCCCGTCGGCCGCGACCGTCGAGGTCACGGCCGCGCCCGCGTGCAGGCGCACGGTGAACCAGGTCTGGGTCCAGGCCAGCATGATGACGCCGGCGACCAGGAGCCCGGCGACGACGACGATCGGACGCGAGCGCTTCACGAGCGGACCTCCCGCATCCTGTTCGCCGTGGCGACGGCCCGCAGCGGGGCCGCGGCCTTGTTGACCGCCTCGACGTGCTCGGTCTCCGGGTCGGAGTCGGCGACCAGTCCGGCACCGGCCTGCACGCGGGCCACGCCGTCCTTGATCAGGGCGGTGCGGATCGCGATCGCCAGGTCGGCGTCGCCGGCGAAGTCGAAGTACCCCACGACACCGGCGTACGCGCCACGCTTCGCCGGCTCGAGCTCGTCGATGATCTCGAGCGCGCGCGGCTTGGGCGCGCCCGAGAGCGTGCCGGCCGGGAACGTCGCCCGGAAGACGTCGATCGCCGAGACCTCGGGACGCACCCGACCCTCGACGCTCGACACGAGGTGCATGATGTGGCTGAACCGCTCGACGGTCATGAACTCGGTGACGGCGACCGTGCCCGGCTCGCACACCTTCTGCAGGTCGTTGCGGGAGAGGTCGACGAGCATCAGGTGCTCCGCGCGCTCCTTCGGATCGCCGAGCAGGTCCTCGCCGAGGCGGACGTCCGCTTCCGGCGTGGCACCCCGCGGGCGGGACCCGGCGATCGGGTGCGTGATGACGCGGTCACCCTGCACCTTCACCAGCGCCTCGGGTGAGGCGCCGACGATCCAGAACCGCTCGTCGGCGGTGTCCGCGAGCGCGAGGAAGTACATGTACGGACTCGGGTTCAGCGTCCGGAGCACGCGGTACACGTCGAGCGGGTCGGCCGTGACCTCGTGGTCGAACCGCTGCGAGATGACGACCTGGAAGACGTCGCCGTCGCGGATGAAGCCCTTCGAACGCTCGACGGCGGCCATGTAGTCGGCCGGACTCGTCCGGTGGGTCGGTGTCGGCTCGGCGATCTCGAACGCCTCGGCGACGGTCGCGACGCTCGGCTGCACCAGGTCGCCCTGCATGCGGTCGAGGCGCTGCTGCGCGTCCGCCCAGAGCGTCTCCGCGTCGTCAGCACCGTCGTTCAGCACGCTCGCGACGAGCAGGACGAGGCCGGTGCGGTGGTCGAGTGCGGCGAGCTCGGAGACGAAGGACAGGGCCTGTCCGGGGACGTCGAAGTCGGCCGGTGGCACGTTCGGCAGGTGTTCGAGCTGGCGGACGGCCTCCCACCCGATGAAGCCCACGGTTCCGCCGACGAGCGGCGGCGATCCGGGCACCCGGGGCGTGGCCCAGCGCTCGTGCAGCCGCGCGAGCACGTCGAGCGGTGCGCCGTCGAGCGACCCGACCGCGCGCGCGGCGTCGATGCCGGTGTCGATCCAGGCCGCGCGGTCGCCGTCCTGCGTGAGCACGCCGAAGCTCCGCACGCCCACGAAGGACCAGCGCGACCAGAGGCCGCCCTGGCCGGCCGACTCGAGCAGGAACGACCCGGGGCGGCCGTCGGCGAGCTTGCGGTAGACGCCGACCGGCGTCTCGCTGTCGCCGTAGAGCGCGCGGACGACCGGCACGACACGGTGCTCGGCGAGCAGGCCGTCGAACTCCGGCCGGGAGGTCGTGTGCGGGTCCTCGGGGCTCGTCGCGGTCGTCATCGGGTCGGCTCCACGGCCGCGTCGGCCGGGGCAGACGCGGTCACGGGCGCGAGCGGGTCGACGTCGAAGCACCGGTGCGCACCGGTGTGGCACGCGGCTCCGACCTGCTGCACCGTCACGAGGAGCGTGTCGTCGTCGCAGTCGAGCGCGGCACCGCGGACGTACTGGGCGTGTCCCGACGTGTCGCCCTTCCGCCAGTACTCGTTCCGCGACCGCGACCAGAAGGTCACGCGGCCCTCGGTGAGGGTGCGGCGGAGGGCTTCCCGGTCCATGTACCCGAGCATGAGGACGTCCTTCGACGATTCCTCCTGCACGATGGCGGGGAGCAGGCCGTCCGCACCGAAGCGTGCGCGGTCGAGGACCGCCTCGGTGTCGGTGCTGGTGCTGTCGGTCATGAGACTCCTAGCCTACGGCGGCGGATCAGCGGACGGCGTGGCCGGTCGCGCGGAGCGCGGCCTTGACGTCCCCCACGGTCATCTCGCCGCGGTGGAAGACGCTGGCTGCGAGGACGGCATCCGCACCCGCGTCGACGGCCGGGGCGAAGTGCTCGACGCGACCCGCGCCTCCCGAGGCGATCACCGGGACGGACGACACGGCGCGCACCGCGGCCACCAGTTCGAGGTCGAACCCGTTCTTCGTGCCGTCGGCGTCGATGGAGTTGACGAGCAGCTCCCCCGCACCCCGCTCGACGGCCTCGCGCGCCCAGGCGATCGCGTCGAGGTCGGACTCGGTCCGACCGCCGTGCGTGGTGACCACGAAGCCCGAGGGCATCCGGTCGGACCGCTTGACGTCGAGCGAGAGCACGACGGCCTGCGCACCGAACCGGTCGGCGATCTCGCCGATGAGTTCGTGGCGGGCGATGGCGGCGCTGTTCACGCCGATCTTGTCCGCGCCGCACTGCTGCAGCCGTGCGACGTCGTCGACGCTGCGGACCCCGCCGCCGACGGTGAGCGGGATGAAGACCTGCTCGGCCGTCCGGGTGACGGTGTCGTACATCGTGGCGCGGTTCTCGACCGTGGCGCCGACATCGAGGAAGGTCAGCTCGTCGGCACCCTGCTCGTAGTACCGCGCCGCGAGCTCGACCGGGTCACCGGCGTCCTGCAGGTCGAGGAAGTTGACGCCCTTGACGACCCGGCCGCCCTTGACGTCGAGGCACGGGATGACCCGGACCGACACGCCGCCGGACGTGGCGGGGCCGGCGCCGGACGCGGCGGTCACAGGCGTGCGGCGTGGATCGGGCTGACGAGGATCGCCCGGGCGCCGAGGTCGTAGAGCGCGTCCATGATGAGGTTTGCGTCGTCGCGCGGGATCATCACGCGGACGGCCGCCCAGTCGCGGTCGTGCAGCGGCGAGACCGTCGGCGACTCGATGCCGGAGGCCACCGCGGTCGCCTGCTCGAGCAGGGCCGTGGGGACGTCGTAGTCGAGCATCACGTAGCCACGCGCGACGAGCACGCCCTGGAGCCGTCGGCGCAGGACGTCGATGCCGGGGATGGTCTCGTCGGTGGAGACGAGCACCGCGGTCGACTCGAGGATCACCGGGCCGAAGATCTCGAGCCCGGCCTGCCGCAGCGTGCTGCCCGTCGACACGACGTCGGCCACGGCGTCGGCGACCCCGAGCCGCACGGCGCTCTCGACCGCGCCGTCGAGCTTGACGAGCGTCGCGGTGACGCCGTGCTCGGCGAGGAACGCACCGACGAGGCCGGGGTAGCTCGTCGCCACCCGCACTCCGTCGAGATCCTGCAGCGAGGCGAACCGACCGGGGATGCCGGCGAAGCGGAAGGTGGAGTCCGCGAATCCGAGCGCGTCGACCTCGTGCGCCTCGGACCCGGAGTCGAGCAGCAGGTCGCGGCCGGTGACGCCGACGTCGAGTGCGCCGGACCCGACGTAGGTTGCGATGTCGCGGGGACGGAGGAAGAAGAACTCGACGCCGTTGCGCTCGTCGAGCAGGTGCAGCGCCTTCGGGTCGCGGCGGCCGGCGTACCCGGCCTCCCGCAGCATGTCGGACGCGGTCTCGGACAGGGAACCCTTGTTGGGCACGGCGATGCGGAGCATCAGGGGGTCTGCTTTCTGTGGGGTCGTCGGCGGTGGTGGGTGCGCCGGGCGGCGCTTCCTACAGATGTCGCCAGACGTCCGCCGGGGTGAGTCCCTTGGCGACCATGAGGACCTGGAGGTGGTAGATCAGCTGCGAGATCTCCTCCGAGGTGCGCTCGTCGCCCTCGTACTCGGCCGCCATCCAGACCTCGGCGGCTTCTTCCACGATCTTCTTGCCGATCTGGTGCACGCCGGCGTCCAGTTCGGCGACGGTGCCGGAGCCCTCGGGGCGCGTCTGCGCCTTCTCGGTCAGCTCCTGGAACAGGTCGTCGAACGTCTTCACGCTCACCAGGCTACCGGTCTCCGCTGACGCTTCCGACGCACCGTCCGGACGGGAGGCGGTGGTCGCCTCGGTGACGCCGGTTCCGTCCGGCGCTCCCCCGGTCACGAGCGTGCCCGGGCGGCGGCTTCGCGCAGGTCGGCGATGCGCGCGGCGGGCTCGCCGCCGTACACCGCTGAGCCCGCGACCAGCGTGTCGGCACCGCTCCGCACGGCCTCGGGCACGGTGTCGACCGCGATGCCGCCGTCCACCTCGAGCCAGACGTCGAGCCCCGAGGCGTCGACCGCGGCACGGGCGTCGGCGAGCTTCGGCATCACGGACGGCATGAAGGACTGGCCGCCGAACCCGGGCTCGACGGTCATCAGCAGGATCATGTCGTAGGCGTCGAGGTGGTGCAGCACCTGCGTGATCGGGGTGCCGGGCTTCACGGCGACGGCCGCACGGGCACCGTTCGACCGGATCGCGGCGGCGGTCGCCACCGGGTCGTCGGCGGCCTCGAAGTGGAACGTGACGCTCGACGCACCGGTCTCGGCGTACTTCGGCGCCTCGGAGTCGGCGTCGGTGATCATCAGGTGCACGTCGAGCGGCACCGGCGACACCTGCTGCAGACGCTGCACGATCGGCAGCCCGAGCGTGAGGTTCGGCACGAAGTGGTTGTCCATCACGTCGACGTGCACCAGGTCAGCGGTCTCGATGCGCTGGAGTTCGCGCTCGAGGTTCGCGAAGTCGGCGGACAGGATGCTCGGCGAGATGCGGATCGTCACCGGGCAAGCTTACCGGCGTGCCGCTGGAGGCCCCGCGCCTCAGTCGACGCGACGGAACAGCGCGATGAACATCGCGTCCGTCCCGATGCGGTGCGGCCAGAGCTGCGCGGTGGCACCGTCCGCGACCTCGGGGTCGCGTGCGGCGACGCCACGGACGATCGTCGCGGTGTCGAGCTGCTCGAGCCGGTCGCCGTGCCGCCCCATCAGGGCGTCCACCTGCCCGCGGGTCTCGGCCAGGTGCGGCGAGCACGTCACGTACGCGAGCGTCCCGCCCGGCGCGAGCACCCGGACGGCGGCGTCGAGCAGTTCGGTCTGCAGGGCTGCGAGCTCCTCGACGTCCTCGGGGAGCTTCCGCCAGCGCGCCTCCGGCCGGCGCCGCAGCGCGCCGAGCCCGGTGCACGGGGCGTCGAGCAGGATGCGGTCGAAGGTCATACCGGTGCCGTCGCGTCCGTACCGACGCGCGTCGCCCTCCACGACCCGCACGTGGTCGCCGAACACGCCGAGGGCGTTCCGCACGAGTCCGGCCCGGGCCGGCACGAGTTCGTTGGCGACCAGGGTCGCGCCGCCCTGCTGCGCCTCGGCGGCGAGCAGCGCGGCCTTCCCACCGGGGCCGGCGCACATGTCGAGCCACCGCTCCCCCGCGCGCACCGCAGACGAGCGACTGAGCGCCAGCGCGGCGAGCTGTGACCCCTCGTCCTGCACGCGCAGGCGTCCGGCGGCGACGCCCGGCACGCGCGCCGGGTCGCCGCTGATGCCGCGGATGCCGACGGGCGACACCGGCGCGGCGTCCGCCTGCAGGACGGGCTCGCTGGTCCGGACGGGAGGCACGGTGCCCGTCGCGCCGTCGGCCTCCGGTTCGTCGTCGGCCGGCACCAGGGCCGCGGGCACGTCGTCCGCACCGGTCGCGTCGGCGAACGCGGCGTCGGTGTCGCCGTCCGGGGCGGTGCGGGCGGTCGCGGTGGCGATGTCCTCGTCGGTGGCGAGTCCGGGCAGGGCCGCGAGCTGCACCCGGGGCGCGGCGTTGTCGGCGGCGAGCAGGGCGGCGAGCTCGTCGCGGGAGCGTTCGGCGGCCAGGGCGTCGCGGAGTGCCGAGACGACCCAGACCGGGTGCGACCAGCGGGTGGCGAGCAGGGCGTCACCGGCCCGGCCCTCGGTGATCAGGGCGTCCCACTCCTCGTCGGTGCGGGCGGCGATCTTGCGCATCACCGCGTTGACGAACCCGGTGGCGCGGCGGGCACCGACCTCGCGGGCGAGCTCGACCGTGGCGTCGACGGCGGCGTGCGTCGGCGTGCGCATGGCGAGCAGCTGGTGCGCACCGAGGCGCATCACGTCGAGCACGTCCGCCTCGATGTTCTCGGCACGACGACCGGATGCGAGGGCGATGATCACGTCGTACCGACCGAGCATCCGGATCGATCCGTAGGTGAGCTCGGTCGCGAACCCGGCGTCGCGGGCGGTGAGCCCGGCGCGTCGGATACGCGTCGGCAGCAGCAGGTTCGCGTAGGCGTCGTCCACCTGCACGGCGCGGAGCACGTCGAACGCGACCCGGCGGGCGCTCACGGGTCGGGGCCCGCGGCGGGCACCCTGGGGCTTCGTCTGGGGGCTCATGCGAGGACCTTCCCGTCCAGTTCGCCGAGGCCACGGGCCCAGGCGGCAGCGTCCATCGCCTTCTTGCCGGCGGGCTGCACCTCGAGCAGCACCAGCGGGGTGTCGGCGGTCCCGACCAGCAGCCGACCGCCGTGGAGTGCGAGTGCGCCGGGCGCGAGCGACGGGGCGGGGTCCCCCGTGCCTCCCGGTCGGTTGCTGCGGAGCAGCTTCACGCGGGTCTCGCCCAGGTGGGCGTAGGCGCCGGGCTCGGGCGTGACGCCGCGCAGCCGCGCGTGCACGGTGTCGGCGGGCGCGGCGAAGTCGATGCGGCCGTCGTCGATCGTGAGCTTCGGGGCGAGGGTCGGCTCGCCGGACTGCTCGGTCGCGACGGCGGTGCCGGCGGCGATGCCGTCGACGACGTCGGCGACCACGTCGGCACCGACCTCGGCCATCGCGGCGAGGACCTCGCCCGAGGTCGCCTCCGGGTCGATGGCGAACGGGCGCGCGGCGTAGACCGGGCCGGCGTCGAGCGCCTCGACCAGCTGGAAGACCGTCGCGGCCGTCCGGGCGTCGCCGGCCATCACCGCACGCTGCACGGGAGCCGCACCGCGGTACGCCGGCAGGTCGGAGAAGTGCAGGTTGATCCAGCCGTGCCGTGGGGCATCGAGGGCGGGGCGGCGGAGCAGTGCGCCGTAGGCGACGATCACGCCGAGGTCGACGTCGAGTTCCGCGATCCGCGCGGTGACGCCTTCGTCGACACGCGAGGCCTCGACCACCGGCAGTCCGAGCTCCGTGGCGACGACGGCCACCGGGGTCGGGGTGAGGACGCGCTTGCGGCCCTGCGGGGTGGCCGGCCGCGTGAGCACCGCGACGATCTCGTGGTCGGACGCCGCCAGACGGCGGAGGGTGGGGACGGCCGCAGCGGGGCTGCCGGCGACGACGAGACGCATGGGTTCGATCTTCCCACGTCGACGGGACCGCCCCGCTCCGCACATCTGTCCGGAGCGCGCGGCGGCAGACTCATCCTGTGCGCCGGCAGAGCGCGGGCTGCGTACGTTCTGGCTGCATCGACGGAAGGAGCACCATGACCGACCGAGAACTCCCGATACCGGACTTCGACCACGTCCCGCTCGGCAACCTGACCGAGCACCTGACGGCGCTCGACCGCGAGCAGCTCCGGGTGCTGCTCGACCACGAGAGCGCCCACGGCGCACGGTTGCCGGTGCTGGAACGGATCCGCCACCGGATCGATGCAATCGACGGCGGTGCGGAACCGACCGGTTCCGTTCCGGAGCACCTGCCCGAAGTGTCCGTGGGGGCATCGTCCCCCTCGGCTGTGACCCCGGCGACCGCCGGACCGAAGATCAACCCGCCATCGCACGGCACGCCCACCAATCCCGTCCAGGAGACACCATGAGCGACGTCACCACCGCCACCAACCGCTACGCCGGTTCGTCCGTCCAGAAGGCCGCCCTCGTGGTCGGCATCGTGTTCCTGCTCGTCGGGATCGCCGGGTTCATCCCCGGCATCACCACGGGCGACCTGGCCGGGGCCGGGCACGAGTCGATGGCGATGCTGCTCGGCATCTTCCAGGTGTCGGTCCTGCACAACATCGTGCACCTGCTGTTCGGCGTCGTCGGCCTGCTCGCCGCCGCCCGTGCCTCGGGCTCGCGGATGTACCTCGTGATCGGCGGGATCGTCTACTTCGTCCTGTGGATCTACGGCCTGTTCACCGCCGGCCACAGCTCGGGTGCGAACTTCGTGCCGCTGAACAACGCCGACAACTGGCTGCACCTCGTGCTCGCCATCGGCATGGTCGCCCTCGGCGTCGTGCTGCCGCGCGAACGCCGTCGGCCGGCCAACGCCTGACGCTTCCGCACATCCCCTGTCGCAGCAATGCGGCAGACCCCGAACGACACCGCCGACGTCGCACGACGTCGACGGTGTCGTTCTGCGTCGGGCAGCAATCGGGCCCACGCGGGACCGGCCGGCTCAGACCTCGGAGAACGGCTCCGCGTCGTCGAGCCGCACCCGGAGGGTCGGGGCGGCCCGTCGGCGGTTGCCGCCCTTGAGCACGCGCCGCGTCGAGGAGCGCCGGATGACCTCGGCCTTCAGCGTCGCCGCGACCTCCGCCCCGTGTGCGTACGGGAACCGCACGATCGCCCGGACCGTGCCGGGCAGGGCGTCGTCCTCCACCGGCACCGGCCCGAGCACAGGACCGACGACGGCGTCGCCGAGGGCCTCGACCGCGGCGGTGACGGCCTCGTCGGTGCCGGTCATCGTCGCCACCCGGACCGCCGGTGGGAAGTGCAGCTCACGGCGGTCGGTCAGTTCGTCGTGTGCCGGCCCGTCGAGTCGCCACAGGGCCATCGCCGACGCGAGCGGCCCGCCGATCCCGACCAGGTACACCTCCGCGCCGGGAGCCGACTTCGCCGCGGCGTTCGTCCAGAAGCGCAGGACGTCCTCCTGCACGCGCAGCCCTTCGCGGGCGAGCATCTTCTCGCCGTCGAGCAGCAGCACGCACGCGTAGCCCCCCGGCACCGACGGCTCGGCCCCCCGGGTGGCGACCACCACGGACGGGCGGGCGGGGACCTCGTCGAGCGGGCGTGAGCCGTCGGCGACGACGATCCGCGTGCCCGGGAACGCGCGCCCGAGTTCGTCGGCCGTCCGTTGCGCCCCCTGGCCGACCGGCTTGACGGTGCCGTTGCCGCACGTCGGGCAGCGGAACCCGACAGCCAGCGCGCCGCAGAACCGGCACTGGGGCGTGGCGCCGCGGTGCGGGCTGCCGAGCGGCCCGCCGCAGACGCGACAGTGCGCGCGTTCGCCGCACTCGGCACAGACCAACCCGGTGCCGAAGCCCGGGCTCGCGACCTGCACCAGGACGGCACCGCGCTGGCTGGCCTCGCGCGCGGCTCGCCAGGCGGAACTCGGGATGCGCGCCTGTGCGGCGAACCCCTCCGCTCCGGTCTGCTGCACGGTGGGGATGACCTTCGGGGTCTTCACGCGGTACGGCACGACGTCCTGCAGCCAGTGCAGCTCGACCAGGCGCTGTACGTCCGTGCTCCGCGCGTGTGACACGAACAGCAGCGCGGCACCGGACTGTGCGGCCCGCACCAGCGCGACGTCGCGGGTGTGCACGTAGGGGGCGCGCTGCTCGATGAACGAGGCGTCGCCGTCGTCCCACATCGCGATGAGGCCCAGGTCGGTCGCCGGCGCGTACATCGCCGTGCGGTTGCCGATCGCGACCACCGGGTGCGTGCGGGCCTGCAGCAGGGCCTTCGCGCGCTGCCCGTTCGTCTGCTTGGCGTCGAACCGCACCACCCGCTCCGGTGGCAGCACGGCGAGCAGGGCACGCTCGAGGTCGATGACGTCGCGGAAGTCCGGCACGGCGATCACCGCGGACTGCTCGGCCGCCACCGTGTGCGCGGCAGCCTGGGCGAGCGTCGCGGCCCACCCCGGCACCCAGACCGGCTCGTCCGCGTCACCCAACGCCACGGGCTGGGGCACGGCGGCGACCGCGGCGCGTCCGTGCTCCGTCACCACGGCCTCCAGGACGCCGTCGGCGTAGCCGGTGACGGGCGGGGCGGTCACCGGCGGGGGCGACCACGCGGTGTCCCGGGCGAGCCAGGCCTTCTCGGCGCGCACCTGCCGCGGGGGCACGGCGAGGCGCAGGACGTCGGAGGCGACACCCGCGGCCCGGTCGGCGACGGCGCGCGCGAGGGTCCAGATCTCCGGCGCCAGGACGGGCACCGGCGACAGCACGGCCTCGATCTGGCTGAGTTCCCCCGGGTACTCACCCTCGGTGACGATCTCGACCACGTACCCGTCGGACATGCGGGCACCGGTGCGCAACGGCACCTTCACGCGGACCCCCGCGACGCAGTCGTCCTCGAGCTCGGCCGGCACCCGGTAGTCGAACAGACGGTCCAACTGCGGGAGCGGCGAGTCGAGGACGACGCGCGCGACGGTGGTCACGCGTGCTTCAGACGGTCGCGGCGACGAGTCCTGCGGCGGCGCGGAGTTCCTCGACACGGTCGAGCTGCTCCCACGTGAACCCGGGGAGCTCGCGGCCGAAGTGGCCGTAGGTCGCGGTCTGCGCGTAGATCGGTCGGAGCAGGTCGAGGTCGCGGATGATCGCGGCCGGACGCAGGTCGAACACCTGGCGGATGGCGGCCTCGATCGTTGCGTCGTCGACGTGTCCGGTGCCGAAGGTCTCGACGTAGAGTCCGACGGGCTTCGCGCGGCCGATCGCGTACGCGACCTGCACCTCGAGCCGGTCGGCCAGCCCCGCGGCGACCGCGTTCTTGGCGACCCAGCGCAGCGCGTACGCCGCCGAACGGTCGACCTTCGACGGGTCCTTGCCGCTGAACGCGCCGCCACCGTGACGGGAGGCCCCGCCGTACGTGTCGACGATCACCTTGCGGCCGGTGAGCCCGGCGTCGCCCTGGGGGCCACCGATCTCGAACCGACCGGTCGGGTTCACGATGACGTCGACGTGCGACGAGTCGAGGTCGACCAGGTCGAGGACCGGACGGATCACGTGCTCGGTGATCGCCGCGGTGAGCTCGTCGAGCGTGACGCTCGGCGCGTGCTGCGTGGAGAGCACGACGGTCTCGACGGTCTTCGGCACGACGCCGTCGTACCCGATGGTGACCTGGGTCTTGCCGTCCGGGCGCAGGAACGACAGCTCGCCCGACTTGCGGACCGCGGCCAGACGCTCGGCCAGGCGGTGTGCCAACCAGATCGCGACCGGCATGTACTCGGGGGTCTCGTTCGTCGCGAAGCCGAACATGATGCCCTGGTCGCCGGCGCCCTGGCGGTCGAGCGGGTCGACCGCACCGGTGCGGGAGTCGAGCGACTCGTCCACACCCTGCGCGATGTCCGGCGACTGCGCGCCGATCGAGACCTCCACACCGCACGTGGCACCGTCGAACGAGACGTCCGACGAGTTGTAGCCGATGCCGGTGATGACGTCACGGACGAGCTTGGGGATCTCGACGTACCCGGAGGTCGTGACCTCGCCCGCGACGTGCACGAGCCCGGTGGTCACCATCGTCTCGACGGCGACGCGCGCGTTCGGGTCGACCGTCAGCAGTGCGTCGAGGATGCTGTCCGAGATCTGGTCACAGATCTTGTCGGGGTGCCCCTCGGTCACCGACTCGGACGTGAAGAGGCGGAGAGCAGCTGCAGTCACCGGGATCAGTCGGTGGGCTGCTGCTGCTTGGTGACGGTGAGCTTGTCCTCGTTGATCTCGTGGAGCGCGACGGACAGCGGCTTGTCGTCGATCGTCGAGTCGACGAGCGGTCCGACGTTGTCGAAGAGCGAGCCCTCGTGCAGGTCGGCGTAGTAGTCGTTGATCTGGCGGGCGCGCTTCGACGCGAAGATGACGAGCGCGTACTTCGACTCGACCTTGCTGAGCAGGTCGTCGATGGGCGGGTCGATGATGCCCTGGGGGTTGGCCATGGTGTCTCCTCGAAGTCAGTGCACCCGTCAGGGCGCAGAGAACAAGTCTACGACCTCACGTGCTGCGGTGCCGACATCGGAGTTCACGATCCGCACGTCGAACTCGTCCTGCGCGGCCAGCTCGACCTTCGCGGTCTCGAGACGACGCGCTTGTTCCTCCGCGGATTCGGTGCCGCGGCCGATGAGCCGGCGCACCAGTTCCTCCCACGTCGGGGGCAGCAGGAACACGAGCACCGCCTCGGGCATGGCGTCACGGACCTGCCGGGCGCCCTGCAGGTCGATCTCGAGCATGACCTTCTCGCCGGCGTCGAGCGCGCGGTCGATGGGCGGGCGCGGGGTGCCGTAGCGGTACGAGTTGTGCACGGTCGCCCACTCGAGCAGCTCGCGGTCGCGGATCATGCGGTCGAACTCGGCGTCGTCCACGAAGTAGTAGTGCACGCCGTCGACCTCGCCGGGACGGGGCTTCCGGGTGGTGGCGGAGACGCTGAGGTTGACGTCCGGGTAGTGCTGTCGGATGTGCGCGCTGACCGTGCCCTTGCCGACCGCGGTGGGTCCGGCGAGCACGACGAGCTTCGAGGCGCCACGCTTGCGACCGCGGGCGGCGAGCCAGTCCGCCAGGGCGGTCCGCTGCCGGGTGCCCAGGCCACCGAGGCGCTTCGACGGTGCGATGCGCAGGGACCCCATGATCGCCTCGGCCCGCGCGGGGCCGATTCCCGGCAGGCTGACGAGCAGGTCACGGACCCGGAGCGAACGCTCGGCCGAGGTCGTCTCGACCAGCGAGGCGTCCCAGGCGGCACGGGCGACGTCGAGTGCGGAGCGCTCCCCCGACGCGATCGCGGTCTTCACCGCGGCCCGGGCGCGTCGCGCGGCGACGGCGGCCTTCGCCGCGGCGACGCGGTCGACCTCAGGTGGGGTGCGGTGGGCAGGCAGGCCCTCGTGCTCGTCGGTCACGCTGCCGCCACCAGAGCGGTACGGATGCGGTCGGCACGGTCGGCGACGAGCGCCGCGACGCCGTCCGGACCGTCGGTCAGGAGGCCGCGGGACTCGCTCACGAGCACCTGCTCGGCACGGCTGCCGTACAGCGCGCGGAGGTCCTCGATGCGGGCGCCCTGGGCGCCGAAGCCCGGGGCGAGGACCGGCGCGGTGCCGATCGCGTCCGCGTCGATGCCGAAGTCGTCGAGGTGAAGGGTCGCGCCGAGCACGAGCCCGACGTCGCCGAGGGCCTGATCGCCCACGGACCGGTTGTCGTCTGCCACGTCCAAGACGATACCGGCAGCGACCGTCCGGCCGGTACGCGGTCCCTCGGCCAGCACCGCGGTCTGCAGCACCCGGGCCTCGGGGTTGCTCGTCGCCGCGAGCACGAAGACCCCGGCACCGTTCCGGCGCGCGACGTCGATCGTGCCCCGGAGCGAGCCGTAGCCGAGGTACGGCGACACGGTCATCGCGTCGGCCGCGAACGGCCCGTCACGGTCCAGCCACGCGAGCGCGTAGTCGTCACCGGTGGTCCCGATGTCGCCCCGCTTCACGTCGGCGACGACCAGGAGGCCCGCATCGCGTGCCCGACGGATCGTCGCGTCGAGCGCGCGGTAGCCCGGCACCCCCGCCGCCTCGAAGAAGGCGACCTGCGGCTTCACGATCGCCGCACGGCCGGCGGCCGCGTCGACCAGCGTCGCGCCGAACGTGGTGAGCCCCCGCTCGTCGCGGGCGAGCCCCCACGCCGCCAGGGTGGCGGCGTGGGGGTCGATGCCGACGCAGAGCGGTGAACGCTCGCGCATCGCGGACGCGAGCCGATCGCCGAAGGAGGCCGGGCCTCCTGAGCGGGTCGTGCCCACGCTGGCAGCCGTCACCAGGTCGCGCGCTCGAGCGCGTAGTCCTGCAGGCTGCGGACGTTGAGCGGCGTGCCGATCGTCTCGATCGCCGCGACGGCCGCGCCGATCTGCGCGATCGTCGTGAACAGCGGCTTGTCCGCGGCGACCGTGGCCGCACGGATCTCGTACCCGTCCGCACGACCGGCGGCACCCGACGGCGTGTTGATGACGATGTCGACCTCGTTGCGCGTCAGCAGGTCGACGACGCTCTCGCCGCCCTGGCTGTACTTGCCGACGATCCCGACCTCGATGCCGTTGCGGCGGAGGATCTCCGCCGTGCCCTCGGTCGCGATGATCGTGAAGCCGAGCTGCTGCAGACGGTGCACCGGCAGCACGATCGCGCGCTTGTCGGTGTCGGCGACGCTCACGAAGACCGTGCCACTGGTCGGCAGGCCGCCGTAGGCGGCGTCCTGCGACTTGAGGAACGCCCGCGGGAAGTCGCGGTCGATGCCCATGACCTCGCCGGTCGAGCGCATCTCGGGGCTGAGCACCGAGTCGACGACCTGGCCCTCGCGGGTGCGGAAGCGGCGGAAGGGCAGCACGGCCTCCTTCACGGCGACCGGCGACTGCGCGGGCACGAAGGCACCGTCGCGCTCGGGCAGCATGCCCTCGGCGACGAGCTCGGCGACCGTGGTTCCGGTCATGATGCGTGACGCGGCCTTCGCCAGCGGGATGCCGAGCGCCTTCGAGACGAACGGGACCGTGCGGCTGGCGCGCGGGTTCGCCTCCAGGACGTAGAGCACGCCGGCGCCGATGGCGAACTGGACGTTGAGCAGGCCCTGCACGCCGATGCCTCGGGCGATCTTCTCGGTCGCGTCCACCACGCCCTGGATCTCGGCGCGGCCGAGGCCGACCGGGGGCAGGGTGCAGGCCGAGTCGCCGGAGTGGATGCCGGCCTCTTCGAGGTGCTCCATGATGCCGCCGATGTAGAGCCGCTCGCCGTCGAAGAGCGCGTCGACGTCGATCTCCACGGCGTCGTCGAGGAACCGGTCGACCAGCAGCGGGAGCTCCGGGCCGATGATCGCCTGGTCGGCCATCCGGTCGAAGTAGTCCGCGAGCGACGGGGAGTCGTAGAGGATCTCCATGCCGCGGCCGCCGAGCACGAACGACGGGCGGACGAGGACCGGGTACCCGATCTCCTCGGCCACCGTGGTGGCGCTCGCCAGGTCGTGGGCCGTGCCGTTCCGCGGTGCGAGCAGACCGGCGGCGTCGAGGATGGCGGAGAACTGCCCGCGCTCCTCGGCCGAGTCGATCGCGGTGGGGCTGGTGCCGAGGATCGGGATGCCCGCGGCCTCGAGCGGCTTCGCCAGGCCGAGGGCGGTCTGGCCACCGAGCTGCACGACGACGCCGACGAGTTCGCCGGACGCCGCCTCGGCCTCGATGACCTCGAGGACGTCCTCGGCGGTCAGGGGCTCGAAGTACAGGCGGTCCGAGGTGTCGTAGTCGGTCGACACGGTCTCGGGGTTGCAGTTGATCATGATCGTCTCGAACCCGGCGGCGCTCAGCGCGAAGGACGCGTGCACGCAGGAGTAGTCGAACTCGACGCCCTGTCCGATGCGGTTCGGGCCGGAGCCGAGGATCACGACCTTCTTGCGGTCGCTCGGCGTGATCTCGGTCTCGGTGTCGTACGACGAGTAGTGGTACGGCGTCAGGGCGGGGAACTCGCCGGCGCAGGTGTCGACGGTCTTGAAGACGGGGCGGATGCCCTGGGCGTGCCGCTCGTCACGGACCTGCTGCTCGGAGACCGGCGCCGAGTCCGTGCTGCGCAGGCTCGCGATCTGGGTGTCGCTGAAGCCGTGCTCCTTCGCCCAGCGCAGGGTGTCCGCGTCGAGGGACTCGGCGGCCCGGACCTCTTCGGCGACCTCGTTGATGAGCACGATCTGGTCGATGAACCAGGGGTCGATCTTGGTGGCCTCGAAGACCTCGGCCGCGGTGGCACCCGCGACCAGGGCCTGCTGGACCGTCACGATGCGACCGTCGGTGGGGATCGACGACTTCGTCAGCAGGGCGTCCTTGTCGAGCTCGGCCGCCGGGGTGTCCCAGTGGAAGCTCGATCCGCGCTTCTCGAGCGAGCGCAACGACTTCTGCAGTGCGGTGGCGTAGTTCCGCCCGATGGCCATGGCCTCGCCGACGCTCTTCATCGTCGTGGTCAGGGTGGCGTCGGCGGCCGGGAACTTCTCGAACGCGAACCGCGGGGTCTTCACGACCACGTAGTCGAGCGTCGGCTCGAAGCTCGCCGGGGTGACCTTCGTGATGTCGTTCTCGATCTCGTCCAGGCGGTAGCCGATGGCGAGCTTCGCGGCGATCTTGGCGATCGGGAAGCCCGTGGCCTTCGACGCGAGGGCCGACGAGCGTGACACGCGGGGGTTCATCTCGATGACGATGACGCGGCCGTTGGACGGGTCGACGGCGAACTGGATGTTGCAGCCACCGGTGTCGACGCCGACGCGACGGATGATGTCGATGCCGATGTTCCGCATGTTCTGGTACTCGCGGTCGGTCAGGGTCAGCGCGGGGGCGACCGTGATCGAGTCACCGGTGTGGACACCGACCGGGTCGACGTTCTCGATGGAGCAGATGACGACGGTGTTGTCGTAGTTGTCGCGCATCAGCTCGAGCTCGTACTCCTTCCAGCCGAGGATGGATTCCTCGAGCAGGACCTCGGTGGTCGGGCTGGACTGCAGCCCGTCGCCGACGAAGCGGACGAGTTCTTCCTCGTTGTACGCGAAGCCCGAGCCGAGGCCGCCCATCGTGAACGACGGACGGACGACCAGCGGGTACCCGAGGTCCTTCGCGAACTCCTTCGCTTCTTCGAGCGTGTGCGCGATGTGGCTGCGGGCGACGTCGGCGCCGGACTCGAGGACGAGCTCCTTGAAGAGCTGGCGGTCCTCGCCGCGCTGGATCGCCTCGACCTTGGCGCCGATGAGCTCGACGCCGTGCTTCGCGAGGATGCCGGCCTCGTCGAGCGCGATGGCCGCGTTCAGGGCGGTCTGGCCGCCGAGGGTCGGCAGGACGGCGTCCGGCTTCTCGATGCGGATGATCTCCTCGAGCGACGCGTTCGTGATCGGCTCGATGTACGTCGCGTCGGCGAAGTCGGGGTCGGTCATGATCGTCGCCGGGTTCGGGTTGACCAGGATGACCCGGACGCCCTCGGCCCGGAGGACGCGGCACGCCTGGGTGCCGGAGTAGTCGAACTCGGCGGCCTGACCGATGACGATCGGGCCGGAACCGATGACGAGGACGGAGTTGATGTCTGCGCGCTTGGGCATCAGTTCGCTTCCTTGGTGATGTCTGCTGCGGGGGTCGTGGCGTCTGCGGTGGCCGCGTCGAGCGGCTCCCCGTCGCGACGCTCGCGCACCATGTCCGCGAACCGGTCGAAGAGGTACATGCTGTCGTGCGGCCCAGCGGCGGCCTCGGGGTGGTACTGCACGCTGAACGCCGGCACGTCGAGCGCGCGGAGACCCTCGACGACGTTGTCGTTCAGCGAGTAGTGCGAGACCTCGACCCGACCGAACCCGGCCGGCGACTCGAGGACCTCGCCGAGGGGCGCGTCGACCGCGAAACCGTGGTTCTGGCTCGTGATCTCGACCTTGCCCGTGGTCGTGTCGAGCACCGGCTGGTTGATGCCGCGGTGGCCGAAGGGCAGCTTGTAGGTGCCGAAGCCGAGGGCACGGCCGAGCAGCTGGTTGCCGAAGCAGATACCGAAGAACGGGCGGCCCGTGCGCAGGCTGTCCTGCAGCAGTTCCACCTGTGCGTCCGACGCGGCGGGGTCGCCTGGGCCGTTCGAGTAGAACAGGGCGTCCGGTGCCAGGGCTTCCAGATCGCGAGCGGAGATGTCCTGCGGGACCACGTGCACCTCGAATCCGCGGGCGGCGAGGTACCGGGTGGTCGAGGCCTTCACGCCCAGGTCGAGCACGGCCAGCGTGCCGATCTGCTCGCCGACGGCGGGGACGACGTAGGTCTCCGGGGTGGACACGACCGCCGAGAAGCTCGCACCGGCCATCGTGGCCTGCGACCGGACGGCGTCCAGCTGCTCCGACTCCGACAGCGCCGCGTCGGCACCGCTGAAGACGCCGCCCTTCATGGCACCGGCGTCGCGGATGCGGCGGGTGAGGGCGCGGGTGTCGATGCCGGAGATGCCGACGATGCCGTCGCGCACCAGGTGCTCGTCGAGCGTGGCGTTCGCACGGTGGTTCGACACCACGCGGCTGGGGTCTCGCACCACGTACCCGGCGACCCAGATGCGACGGGACTCGGGGTCCTCGTCGTTCACCCCGGTGTTGCCGATGTGCGGCGCGGTCTGCACCACGATCTGTCCGGCGTAGGAGGGGTCGGTCAGCGTCTCCTGGTAGCCGGTCATGCCGGTCGCGAAGACCACCTCACCGAGCGTGCGCCCACGGGCGCCGTAGGCCCAGCCGTCGTACCGGGTGCCGTCTTCGAGGACCAGGACGGCCCGTTCGCGTGTCATGCGTTCTTCCCTTCGCCCGCGGTTCGCGGAGCATCGGCCGCAGTCGCCTGCGGCCCGGTCTCGGTCAGTCCCTGCAGGGCGTGCAGCGCAGCAGCGTCGCCCTCCGGGAACCGGAAGTAGGTGTCCAGGTCCGTCGCACCTGCGGCGCCGGTCGCCGTCCATCGCAGACGGACCAGTCCCCCGGGCTCGACCACTCGGTCGATCGCCCACGTGGAGCGGTCGGCGCCACGGACCGCGTCGCGCGCGATCCAGCGGTCGTCGGTACCGGCGAGGCGCATCACCACGCCGGTCGCGTGGACCGTCACCCCGCCGCGGCCGCGGAACCCGAGGCCGCCTGCGGTGATGCGTTCCAGCGGCTGGTCGGCGCGGGTCGTCGCGACGGTGAACCCGTCCCACGACCCGACCGCCGGTGCCAGGTCGGCCGGCACACGGACTGGAGGCACGGCCTCGGCCTGCCGCTCGGTCCGGGTCCGCCAGGTGCGTGCCATGGCGACGAACAGGGCGGCGACGGCGAGCAGGATCACCGCGCCGAGGAGCCAGCGCTGCGCGTCGCCGCTCATGCGCGCGCCCCGGTCCGCAGTGCCGCAGCGTGCGCCGCGATCGTCTCCGCGTCGACGACCCGGCCGTCGAGCACCGTCGTGTACCCCTGGTGGAAGGTGGCGACGACCCGGCCGGGCAGCGTCATGCCGAGGTACGGCGAGTTCTGCGACTGTCCGGCGAGGTCGGTGACCGCGAACTCGCGGCTGGCCGACGGGTCGTAGAGCGTGATCTCGGCGGGGGCTCCCTCGGCGATCCGCTGCCCGTGCCCCTCGACCTGGCCGATCCGCGCCGGTGCCTCGGACAGCACCCGGGCGACGTCGGCCCAGTCGAGCCGGCCGTCGTCGACCACGGCGGCCTGCACGACGCTGAGTGCGGACTCGAGCCCGACCATGCCGTTCGCGGCGGCGGGCCACTCGCAGCACTTCGCCTCGGCGGTGTGCGGAGCGTGGTCGGTCGCGACGATGTCGATGGTGCCGTCGGCCAGGGCCGCACGGAGCGCCTCGACGTCCTCGCTCGCGCGGAGCGGGGGGTTCACCTTGTAACGGGCGTCGTACCCGGGGGCACCGTCGTGCCCGGCGATCAGGTCCTCGGTGAGCACCAGGTGGTGCGGGGTGACCTCGGCCGTGACGTCGATGCCGCGGGACTTCGCCCAGCGGATCACCTCGACACTGCCCGCCGTCGAGACGTGGCAGACGTGCAGGCGTGCCCCGACGTGGTCGGCGAGCAGGACGTCGCGGGCGATGATCGCCTCTTCCGCGACGGCGGGCCAGCCGGCGAGGCCGAGCTCCGAGGACAGCCGGCCCTCGTTCATCTGCGCGCCGATGGTCAGTCGGGGCTCCTGGGCGTGCTGTGCGAGCACACCGCCGAAGCCCTTGATGTACTCGAGTGCGCGGCGCATGAGCAGCGGGTCGGCGACGCAGGACCCGTCGTCGGAGAACACCCGGACCTTCGCCCGCGAGGTCGCCATCGCACCGATCTCGGACAGGTGCGTGCCCTGCAGCCCCTGCGACACGGCGCCGATCGGGCGGACCGTGACGTAGCCGGCGTCGTCGCCGAGCGCCTGGACCTGCTCGACGACCCCGGCGGTGTCCGCGACGGGGCTCGAGTTCGCCATCGCGTTGACGGCGGTGAACCCGCCCGCAGCCGCGGCACGCGAGCCGGTGAGGACCGTCTCGGACTCCTCGTGACCGGGCTCGCGCAGGTGCGTGTGGAGGTCCACGAGACCGGGCAGGGCGATGAGGCCGTCCGCATCCACGGTGGTGGCGCCGGCCGCGTCGAGACCGGACCCGACCGCGGTGATGCGCCCGCCCTCCGTTCGGATGTCGGCACGCGAGCCGTCGACCAGCTGCGCGCCGCGGATCAGGTGAGCGGTCATACGGCGGACTCCTTCGGATCGGTACCGGTGGCGGCGCTGCCGGTCAGGGCGAGGTACAGGACCGCCATCCGGACGGAGACGCCGTTCTCGACCTGCTCCACGACGGTCGAGCGTGGGTCGTCGGCGGCGACGCCGGCGATCTCCAGCCCGCGGTTCATCGGCCCGGGGTGCATGATCAGCGTGCGCTCGGACAGCCGCCCGAAGCGTGCCGCCGTCAGGCCCCAGTGCCGCGTGTACTCGCGGGGGTTCGGGAAGAAGGCGTCGTTCATGCGCTCCTGCTGGATGCGGAGCGTCATGACGACGTCCGGGTCCTCGGTCAGGGCGACGTCGAGGTCGTGGTGCACCGCGGCGCCGAACGGCGTCGTCGTGGCGGGCAGCAGCGTCGGCGGCGCGGCGAAGGTCACGCTCGCGCCGAGGGTGCTGAGCAGCCAGGCGTTCGACCGCGCGACGCGGCTGTGCAGCACGTCCCCGATGATCAGGACCCGCACGCCGTCGAGGCCCTGGCCGCGCGAACCGGCGCCGTGCAGGCGGCGGCGCATGGTGAAGGCGTCGAGCAGTGCCTGCGTCGGGTGCTCGTGGGTGCCGTCACCCGCGTTGATCACCGGCACGTCGATCCAGTCGGCGTCGGCGAGCACCCGCGGGGCGCCGGACGCGCCGTGCCGCATCACGATGCCGTCGATGCCCATCGCGCCGAGGGTCTGCACGGTGTCCTTCAGGGATTCACCCTTCGACACGCTCGAGCCCTTCGCCGCGAAGTTCAGGACGTCGGCGGACAGGCGCTTCGCGGCGGCCTCGAACGAGATGCGCGTGCGCGTGGAGTCCTCGAAGAACAGGTTCACGACGGTCTTGCCACGCAGGGCCGGGAGCTTCCGGACCTCGCGCGTGTTCACCTCGGCCATCTCCTCGGCGACGTCGAGGATGTGGATGGCCTGGTCACGCGACAGGTCGGCGGTGGAGAGCAGGTGCCGCATCACGCCACCCCCTGCTCGATGAAGACGGTGTCGTCGCCGTCGGTCTCGGCCAGGTGCAGCGTGACCCGCTCGTCGGACGCGGTCGGCAGGTTCTTGCCGACGTGGTCCGCACGGATCGGCAGCTCGCGGTGCCCACGGTCGACGAGCACGGCGAGCCGGACGGCACGCGGCCGGCCGATGCCCTGCAACGCGTCGAGCGCGGCACGGACGGTGCGGCCGGAGTACAGCACGTCATCGACGAGCACGACGACCTTGCCGTCGATGCCGCCGGCGGGGATGACCGTCCGGTGCGGCGCGCGGCCGATGCCGTGGCCGAGGTCGTCGCGGTGCATGGTGACGTCGAGCGTGCCGACACGCTCCGTCCCGATGCCGCCGGCCGCCGAGGCCCACTCCGGCTCGATGCCGGCGAGGATCCGGCCGAGGCGTTCCGCCAGGACGGCACCGCGGGTCGGGATGCCGAGGAGCACGAGGTCCGAGCCCCCGTGGTTGGCTTCGAGGATCTCGTGCGCGATGCGTGTCAGGGCACGCGTGATGTCGGGCTGTTGCAGGACCGTTCTGGTTCCCACGTCGACCCCCTTCCCCGCCTCACTGGACGGCATTAAAGGATGCTGACGTGGTCAACCCTACCGGGACTCCTGGTCTCCTGCGACCGTCCGACCGGACGGTGCACGACCCCCGGCGACGGCCCCGAGCACGCCGTTGACGAAGCCCGCCGAGTCCTCGGTGGACAGCGACTGCGCGAGCTCGACCGCCTCGGCGATCGCGACTGCGTCGGGCACCTCCGGGTTGAACCGGAGCTCCCAGACGGCCATGCGCAGGATGCAGCGGTCGAGGACCGGCATCCGGGCGATCGACCAGCCCTGGGCGTGGTCGACGATGACGGCGTCGATCTCGTGCCGGGCGTCGTCGACACCCGTGACGATCTGGCGTGCGTAGTCCCAGCTGGAGGCACGCTCCGGCTGGTCCAGGTGCCGGACCGTCTCGGTGGCGAGCACGTCGGCGATCGGCAGCTCGCGCACCTCGGCCACGTACAGCATGTCGAGGGCGCGCTTGCGGGCCTTCGAACGAGCACTCATACGGTCAGCGCCTAGGAGTTGACGCGGCCGAGGAAGCTGCCGTCGCGCGTGTCGATCTTCACCAGGGTGCCGCTCTCGAGGTACAGCGGGACCTGGATGCGGTGACCGGTCGCGATGATGGTCGCGTCCTTGGTACCGCCGGAGGAACGGTCGCCCTGCAGGCCGGGCTCGGTCTCGACCTCGGTGACGATCGACGTCGGGAGCTCGACGTAGAGCGGGTTGCCCTCGTTCATCGCGATGGTGACCATCGCGGACTCGAGCAGGTAGTTCTTGGCGTCGCCGACCACGGTCGCCGAGACCGGGATCTGGTCGTACGTGTCGGTGTCCATGAACACGTAGGAGTCGCCGTCCTCGTAGAGGAACTGGTAGTCACGACGGTCGACGACGGCGGTGTCGATCTTCGCGCCGGCGTTGAACGTGCGGTCGACGACCTTGCCGGAGACGACGTTCTTCAGCTTCGTGCGGACGAACGCGCCGCCCTTGCCCGGCTTGACGTGCTGGAACTCGACGACCGACCACAGCTGGCCGTCGATGATGAGAACGGCGCCGTTCTTGATGTCTGTGGTACTGGCCATGAGTCGTCGGTGTCCCGTTCGGTCGTGTTGTGAAGTGTCCTCGGGCCGCGGACGGCCCCGGACGAGTGTAGCGGACGCCCGCGCGGCGGCCGCAGCGGCCGAGCATGCGCGCCCCAGCGGCCTAGCATGCGCGCCGCAGCGGCGGGGCGTGCACGCCACGCCGCAGCGGCGGGGCGTGCACGCCACTGCGGCGCGACGTGCACGCCCCGCTCAGCGCCGCCGGCGGGCGCGCCAGGCGTCGATCGCCGCCCAGGCGAGCAGCACCACCGCCGCTCCCCCGAGCAACGCGCCGGCCACGCCGGTGGACAGCGCAGCGGTCGGCCGTGCCGGGAGCGCCAGGTAGACGATCGCCAGGACCCCCGCCCCGGCGCCGAGCAGCACGAGCAGGATCCTCCGGATCATCCCGGACACGAGCTGCCGGTCGCGGCTGTCCGCGAAGAGCCGGATGTTCACGGTGAACCGTCCGGTCTCGATCGCCTCGCCGATGCGGTCCACCCGGCGCGGCAGCCGACGGGCCGCCGACACGACGCCGAGCAGCTCCTTCACCGCGAGGTCGCGCAGTTTGCCGGGTCGCAGCTGGTCGGTGATCTGCTCCCGGGCGAGCCCGCGGGACTCCTCGAGCAGGTCGAACGAGGGCGCGAGCGTGCGGAGTGTGCCCTCGAAGATGGCCAGGGCGCGGGCCGCGGCGACGAAGTCCGGCGGCGGCTTCAGCCGGTAGCGGCCGAAGACCTCGACCGCGTCGTCCACCGTCTCGACCCCGATGCGGGCACCCGGGCCGAGCTCGTCCGCGACGAACCGGGCGATGTCCCGACGGAAGTCGGGCTCGTCGTGCGCATCGCGCACGGGCGCCATCCGCAGGACCGCATCGGCGATGCGCGACGTGTCGTCCTGCAGGTAGGCGGCCAACAGGTCCTGGACCGTGTCCCGGAGACCCGGGTCGAGCCTCCCGACCGATCCGAAGTCGATCAACGCGGGCCGCCCGTCGGGCAGCACCAGGACGTTCCCCGGGTGCAGGTCCGCGTGGTACAGGCCGTCGAAGACGACCTGGCGCAGGAAGGCGCGGAGGATGGCGCGCATCGGCGCGTCGAGGTCGCGCTCGGAACGCTCGGCGCGGATCGCGCTGAGCGTGTCGCCCTCCAGGAACTCCATCACGAGCACCCGCCGGCCGGACAGGTCCGGGTAGGGGTCCGGGAACCGGACTTCGTCCGGACGCGCGCTGCGGGCCTGGGCCGCACGCAGCGCGGTGAGGTTGCGGAGCTCCGAGACGAAGTCGACCTGACGGATCAGGTCGTCCGCGTACTGGGCCGCGATGTCCTGCACCCCCACCTGCCGTGCCTCGGTCGACCACCGGGCCATGAACCGGACGACCCGCAGTGCGATGTCCACGTCGCGGCGCACCGCTGCGTCGATCCCCGGCCGCTGCACCTTGACGGCGACCGCGGTGCCGTCGGGCAGCCGGGCACGGTGCACCTGCGCGATGGACGCCGCTGCGACGGGCACCGGGTCGAACGTCGCGAAGACCTGGTCGACCGGGGCGCCGAGCTCCTGCTCGAGGAGCGCGCGGACCTCGTCCGCCGGGGCCGCCGTGACGTTCCGCTGCAGGTGCGCGAGCCCCTCGGTCCACTCCTCGGGGAGCAGGTCGTCGCGGGTGGAGAGCAGCTGGCCCATCTTCACGAACCCGCCACCGGCTTCCTCGAGCGCCCGGCGCAGGTGCTCGGCCTGGTCGCGGCGCAGGTCCGAGGTGGCGGGGTCGTGCGAGAAGTCGAGCCGCCTAAACGGCACCAGGTGGTGGCGGCGGGCGATCGAGAGGAGTTCGGTGAAGCGCCGGCTCCGGGACCGCAGCGAGCCGGTGTCGGCGTCGCGCGGGCCGGAGAGGTCGCTCAGTCGGGGTGGGGTGGGCACGTCCGCCAGTCTGCCCCCCGGTGCTGGATCCGCAGCGTGCGGCCGGCGCAGTCCGTCACGTCCCTGCCGTCGTCCTCCACAGCCTGGAGGCCCGGCGCGGCTTCCACAGGTCGGCGCGGGCCCGGCGCGGGGGCTCGGTCCTGCAGTGGACACTCGCGCCGTGGAGACAGCACTGATCGCGGCGTGCATCGCCGCCGGAGCGGCGATCGTCGCCGCCGTCGTCAGCTGGTTCGGGGCGTTCCAGAGCCGACGGACGTCCGATCGTGACCACGCCTGGCATCGGTTCACCTGGGCCGTCACACAGCGGCCGGACATGAACACATACGACATTTCGACAACGGTGCTCCGAGACCTGGAGACCGTACCGTGGTGGTCGAAGGCCGATCGCCGACTCGCGAGCCGAGCGCTCCGCAGGCGAGCCAGCGCCGACCAGGCACACCACGACGACGAACGAAGGGACACCGACTGATGTCGATCCTGCGACCGCTCCCCGACGCACCCGACCTCGACGAGGACGACGACGTCCTCTTCGCCTGGGACCACGGCGCCACCGTCGATGAGTGGCGGGAATCCCAGCGCACCGGCGTGGTCACCGTCTCGACGCGTGTCACCTGGTGGTGGCGCAGGACGCGTCGGGTCCTGCGCTGACCGGTGTGGCTAGACGCCGACCTCCTGGTAGGCGGTGAAGAGCAGGTGGTCCTCGGGGCCCTCGAGCACGACGGGCTTGCCGACGCCGTCCAGGATGATGAACCGCAGCATGCCGGCACGGGCCTTCTTGTCACGACGCATCGTGGCGAGGAGCCCCTGCCAGCGCCCGACGCCGTACGAGGTCGGCAGGTCGAGCGACTCGAGGATCGCCCGGTGCCGGTCGACCGTGGCGTCGTCCAGGTGACCGGTGAGTCGGGCGAGCTCGGCGGCGAACACCATGCCGACCGACACCGCCGCCCCGTGGCGCCACTGGTACCGCTCGGCGTGCTCGATCGCGTGCCCGAGGGTGTGCCCGTAGTTCAGGATCTCGCGTCGGCCCTGCTCGGTGAAGTCGTCCGAGACGACCTCGGCCTTGAGCGCGATGGCGAGCTCGACGACCCGCCGGAACTCCGGCGTCGTCGGGTCGGTCACCCGGTCGACGTCGGCCTCGACGATGTCCAGGATCTCGGGCACGGCGATGAACCCGGCCTTCACGATCTCGGCGAACCCGGTCAGGATCTCGTTGCGGGGCAGCGTGCGGGCGAGGTCGAGGTCCACGACGACGGCACGTGGAGCGTAGAAGGCGCCCACCAGGTTCTTGCCCTCGTTCGTGTTGATGCCCGTCTTGCCCCCGACGCTGGCGTCCACCATCCCGAGCACGCTGGTCGGGACGGCCACGTACGGCACACCGCGCAGCCAGGTCGCGGCGACGAAGCCGGCCAGGTCGGTGACCGCGCCGCCACCGAGGCCGATGACCGCGTCGGTGCGGGTGAAGTCGGCCTGCCCCATGATCTGCCAGCAGAAGGCGGCGACCTCGACGCGCTTGGCCCCCTCGGCGTCGGGGACCTCGGCGATCAGGGCTTCGAGCCCGGCCTCGACCAGGAGCGCGCGGAGCTCGTTCGCCCGGGCGCCGAGGGTCGGCGAGTGCACGATGAGGACCTTGGCGACACGCGGGCCCAGGATCGCGGGCAGGGCGCCGAGCAGGCCCGTGCCGACGGCCACCGTGTAGCCGTCGTCACCGCCGACCCGGATCTCGGTGGTCCCGGCGGGCAGGGTCGACTCGGTCACGGTGCTCCTTCGCTGCTGGTGGTGCTGCTGGTCGTGCTGCCGGGCGCGGTGGTGGTGCCGCTGCGCTCGGTGGTGCCGGCGTCGCTGCGCTCGGTGGTGCCGGCGTCGCTGCGCTCGGTGCTGCCTGCGTCGCTGCGCAGCCACGCGACGACCTCGTCGACCACGCGGGACATCGGGCGGCGTGACGTGTCGACCACGACGTGCGCGAGTTCCGCGTAGGTGGCCGCCCGCTCGTCCATGATCGTCTGCCAGGCATCGATCCCGCCGTTCGCCAGCAGCGGCCGGTCGGACCCGGCGATGCGGTCGGCGACGGCCTCGGGCGAGACGGTGAGCAGGACGATGCGTGCCCCGCTCAGGGCCTGCCGCGTGTCCGCGTGGGTGACGGCTCCCCCGCCCACGGCGATCACGCCGCCGGTGGCCATCGCTGCCCGGACCGCCTGGGCCTCGAGCGCGCGGAACGCCGGCTCGCCGCGGTCGGCGAAGATCCCGGGGATCGGCCCGTGCTCGCGCACGATGACCCGGTCGGTGTCCGTGAACGGGACGCCGAGGGCCTTCGCCACCCGCTTGCCGACGCTCGACTTGCCGGCGCCCATCGGGCCGATGACGACCACGGGCGCGTCGGCGCGTCGGACGTCGGTGCTCACAGGTCGGTCGAGGTCGCCGACGGCTCGGTCCGGCGCGTGCGCAGGGTCTCCGGGATCGCGGCGAGGTAGGCGTCGAGGTTGCGCTTCGTCTCGACGACGTTGTCGCCGCCGAACTTCTCGAGCACCGCGTCGGCGAGCACCAGGGCCACCATCGCCTCGGCGACGACGCCCGCCGCGGGCACGGCACAGACGTCCGAGCGCTGGTGGTGCGCCGAGGCGTCCTCACCGGAGACGACGTCCACCGTGTGCAGGGCGTGCGGGATGGTCGCGATCGGCTTCATGCCGGCGCGGACCCGCAGCACCGTGCCCGTGGACATCCCGCCCTCGGTCCCGCCGGCGCGGTCGCTCGTGCGGTAGATCTCGCCGTCTTCGCGGTACAGCTCGTCGTGGGCGGCGGAGCCCCGGCGCCCGGCGGTCGCGAAGCCGTCACCGACCTCCACCCCCTTGATGGCCTGGATGCCCATGATCGCCGCGGCGAGGCGGGCGTCGAGCCGGCGGTCCCAGTGCACGTGCGAGCCGAGGCCCGGCGGGACGCCGTAGAACAGCACCTCGACGACGCCGCCGAGGGTGTCGCCGTCCTTCTTCGCGGCCTCGACCTCGGTGACCATGCGTGCGGAGGTCTCGGCGTCGAAGCAGCGCAGCTGGTCCTCGTCGAGGCGGTCCACGTCGTCGGGCAGGGGCAGGTCCGTGCCGTCCGGGACCCGGACGGTCCCGACCTGCAGCGTGTGCGCCACCGACCGGATGCCGAGTTCGGCGAGGAACGCCTTCGCGACGGCACCGAGCGCGACCCGGGCAGCCGTCTCGCGGGCGCTCGCACGCTCGAGGATCGGGCGGGCCTCGTCGAAGCCGTACTTCTGCATGCCGACCAGGTCCGCGTGGCCCGGACGCGGTCGGGTCAGCGGGGCGCTCCGACCGCGGGACATCTCGGTGGATTCGACCGGCTCGGGGCTCATCACCTCGACCCACTTCGGCCACTCGGTGTTGCCGATGCGGATCGCGATGGGGCTGCCGAGCGAGTACCCGTGGCGGACGCCGCCGGACACGTGCAGCTCGTCCTGCTCGAACTTCATCCGCGAGCCACGGCCGTAGCCGAGCTTGCGGCGCGCGAGGTCGGCACGGATGGACTCGAACGACACCGGGACACCCGCGGGCAGGCCCTCGAGCATGGCGATCAGTTCGGGTCCGTGGGACTCACCAGCAGTCAACCAACGAAGCATGCCGCAATCCTCCCACAGCGTTCGTCCGTGCGACGTCGCCGACTACTGGTAGTCGGGGTGTGCCCGGAGCCAGGCCTGGAACCGCTCGACCGCGACCAGGTGCTGGTCGTAGGTGTCCGAGAAGACCGTCTCACCCGATTCGAGGTCGACCGTCACGAAGTACAACCACTTGCCCGAGGCCGGGGCCGTGACCGCCTTGATCGCGATGTCACCCGGGTTCGAGATCGGTGCCGGCGGCAGCCCCTCGTGCACGTAGGTGTTGTACTCGTTCGACGCGTCCGCACGCTCGGCGTCGGTCGTCGTCACCGTGTGCGTGTTGCCCGTGCCGTAGGCGACCGTGGCGTCGGACTGCAGCTTCATGCCCTGGTCGAGTCGGTTCTGGAACACCCGCGCGACCTTCGGGTAGTCGGCTGCGAGCCCGGCTTCCTTCTGCACCAGCGACGCGAACACGATGGTGCGCTCCTGGTCGGCCTCCTTGACGCCGGCGGCGGCCAGGTGTTCCTTCATGGTGTCGACCATCGACGCGAAGTACTGCTCGGCCGTCCAGCCCGGGTTGATCGGGTAGGTCGCCGGGAACAGCCATCCCTCGAGCGTCGTGACACCGGACGGCAGGTCGTACGCCGCGAGGTCCTTCGCCGCCGCGTCGACCTCCTTCTTGGTCAAACCGGCCTTCGAGACCATGCCGGCCTTGATGTCGGCCAGAGCGGTGCCCTCCGGGATGATGATCGACGCCTGCACGCGGTTGTCCTCGTCCTGCAGGGCCGCCAGCGCCGACTTCGAGCTCATCTCCTTCTTCAGCGCGTACGAACCCGGCTGGAACTGCACGTCGGGCGACGCGAGCAGGAGCTTGTAGAACACCTTGGAGTCCTTGACGACGCCGCTGCGCTGCAGCGTCGCGGCGACGTTCTCACCGATGTCGCCCTGCTTGATGGTGATGGTCACCTTCGTGGTGCCGTCGCCCGTGTAGTCGTCGGGCTCCTGCGCGCCGCTGACCGCGGCGACGAGCTGCTGGATCTTCGGGGCCGCGAACGTGTAGGCCCCGACACCGGCGGCCAGCACCACGGCGACGATGACGATCCCCGCGACGAGCGGTCCGCGTCGACGCTTCGGTCGGGGTTCGCGGGGCGGCCTGGAGGCACGTCCTCCGCCGCCTCGTCCCCCGCGTCCGCCGCCTCCCGCGGCGCCACCGCCGCCGGTCGCGTCACGGTCGTCGGTCCCGTCGGAACCGGATCCGCCGGCCGCGGCCGCGGTCTCGGTCGGTAGTTCGCCGGTCAGCAGTGCGGCGACCTCGGGGTGCAGCTCTTCGGGGCGGGTGGCGATCGGTGCGTCGGCGGGGGACGCCGGGCGATCGTCGGTCCCTGCCGATCGGTCGGGCGCCGGCTCGTCGCCTGTCGGTGCCGTGCTGGTCGGTGCCGCACTGGTCGGTGCTTCGCTCGACGAGTCGACCGCGGACGGCTCGTCCGCCGCTGCGATGCGGGCGCGTTCGGCCTCGAGGGCGCGGGCTTCCCGTCGGGACATCGGACGAGCCGGGGGTGGGTTCACCTGACCAGCGTCGTCGCGGGCATCGGTACCTGTCGTGCGGTCGGAAGTCGCCTTCCGCCGCTCGGCGTCGTTGCCGGGCGCGATGATCGCGTTCCAGTCCAGATCGTCTGCCAACGTCCTCGGTCTCTCGGTCGGGAACTCCACCTGGGCACCGTCGTCCTCACAGGTGACGACGAGAGCACCCATGTGTGGTACCGGGCAGCCCTGTCAGGGAAGCGTGGTGCCCGGAGGGGCACCGGCACTGCGCTCGTGGTCGAGCGCGTGTTGCAGAATGATAACAGCGGCTGCTTGGTCGATCACGGCCCGCGACTTCTTCGTGTTCTTGCCGGCCTGGTGCAGCCCCCGCTGAGCCGTCACCGTCGACAGTCGTTCGTCGACCAGGCGCACCGGTCGACGCGCCGCGATGCGGGCCGCGAACACGCGGGCGTCCTCGGTCGAGGCGGTGTCACCACCCGACATCGACAGGGGCAGCCCGACGACGACCTCGAGCACGTCGTACTCGTCCGCGAGGTCGAGGATGCGCCGGAGGTCCTTCGAGTCGTCGCGACGAACGGTCTCGACGGGCGTCGCCAGCAGGCCGTCACGGTCGCACACGGCGACGCCGATCCGGGCGCGGCCGACGTCGATGCCGAGCCGGCGCCCGGACCGGATGCCCACGGTCAGCCCGCGAGCCGTGCGGTCACGGCGCGGAGCGCCGCCGGGAGTGCGGCCGCGTCGGTCCCGCCGCCCTGCGCCAGGTCCGGCTTGCCGCCGCCACCGCCTCCGAGCACACCGGCGGCCTCCTTCGCGAGGGGGCCTGCCTGGACGCCCGCGGCACGAGCCGCGTCGTTGGTCGCGACGATCACGATCGGCTTCCCACCCACGACGGCACCGAGCACGACGACGGCTGCACCGTCACCGAGCTGCCCACGCACGCCGGTCGCGAGGGAGCGCAGGTCGTCGCCGGACTGCAGGCCGTCGACCGTCTCGGCGACCACCGTGGTGGCGCCGACGGTCGTGGCGTTCCGGGCGATCGCGGGCACGCGCTGCTGCAGGTTCGCCGACTCGTACTCGGCGAGCTTCTTCTGGGCGGAACGCAGGTCCTCCATCAGGCTCTGCACACGGGACGGCAGGTCGGCGCGGGGGGCCTTGAGCGCGCTCGAGAGCTGCGACACGATCGTGCGCTCGACGGCGAGGTCGCGGAACCCCTCGAGCCCGACCAGCGCCTCGACGCGGCGGTTCGTCGAACCGACGCTGGACTCCCCCACCAGGTTGACGAGCCCGATCTGGGCGCTCGACGCGACGTGCGTGCCGCCGCAGAGCTCGCGGGACCACGGGCCGCCGATGTCGACCATGCGGACCTCGGCGCCGTACTTCTCGCCGAAGAGGGCCTGCGCGCCGAGGGCCTTCGCCTCGTCGATGGGCAGGATGCGCGTCGAGACCTCGAGGTCGGTGCGGATCGCGGTGTTCACGACCTCCTCGATCTCGGATCGGGTCTCGAGCGAGACCGGCTGCGACCAGGAGAAGTCCAGACGCATGTAGCCGGACTTGTTGTACGAGCCGGCCTGCAGCGCCTCCGGCCCGAGGATGTCGCGGAGCGCCGCGTTCACCAGGTGCGTGGCGGAGTGTGCCTGGGTCGCGCCGCGACGGTACTCGGCGTCGACGACGGTGCTCGCCGCGTCACCGACCCCGACCTCGCCGGAGCGGACCTGCACCGTGTGGCTCCAGAGCCCGGAGACCGGACGCTGGACGTCGAGGACCTCGAGGTCGAAGCCGTTGCCGACGATCGATCCCTGGTCGGCGTCCTGGCCGCCGGACTCGGCGTACAGCGAGGTCTCGCCGAGGATGACCTCGGCGATGTCGCCCGCCACCGCACGATCGACGCTCACGCCGCCGACGATGATGCCGAGCACGCGCGTCTCGGCCTCGAGCGCGTCGTAGCCGAGGAAGGTGGTCTCGCCCTTCGCACGGAAGGCGCTGTACACGCTCAGGTCGGCGATCGCGGTCTTCTTGCTCTTCGCGTCGGCCTTCGCCCGGGCACGCTGCTCGGACATGAGGGTCTCGAACGCGGTGCGGTCGACGTGCACGCCGGCCTCTTCGGCCATCTCCATCGTCAGGTCGATGGGGAACCCGAAGGTGTCGTGCAGCAGGAACGCCGTGTCGCCGCCGATCGACGGGGCACCGTCCTGCTTGGCGCGCTCGACCGCGACGTCGAGGATGGTCGTGCCCTGCGCGAGCGTGCGGAGGAAGGTCTCTTCTTCCGCGTAGGCGATGCGGGAGATCCGGTCGTAGTCGGACGCCACCTCGGGGTAGGCGTCGCGCATCGCGTCGCGGGACGCGGGGAAGAGCTCCGGGAACGTCGCCGTCTCGACACCGAGCAGCCGCATCGCGCGGACCGTGCGGCGGAGCAGGCGACGGAGGATGTAGCCGCGGCCCTCGTTCGACGGGCTCACGCCGTCGGCGATGAGCATCAGCGAGGAACGGACGTGGTCGGCGATGACGCGCATGCGGACGTCGTCCTCGTGCACGGCGCCGTACCGCCGGCCGGAGATCTCGGCGGCGCGGTCGAGCACCGGCCGCACCTGGTCGATCTCGTACATGTTGTCGACGCCCTGCTTGATGAAGGCGACGCGCTCGAGCCCCATGCCGGTGTCGATGTTCTTGTTCGGCAGCTCGCCGGTGATCTCGAAGTCGTACTTCGACCGCACGTCGGCGATCTGGTACTGCATGAAGACGAGGTTCCAGATCTCGACGTAGCGGTCGTCGTCCGTCGCGGGGCCGCCGTCGATGCCGTACTCGGGGCCGCGGTCGAAGAAGATCTCCGAGCACGGGCCCGCGGGGCCGGGCTGCCCGGTCGACCAGTAGTTCGTGTCCTTGCCGAGGCGCTGGATCCGCTCGTCGGGCAGCGAGGAGTGCTGCTTCCAGAAGGCGATCGCCTCGTCGTCCTCCTCGTACACGGTGACCCAGAGGTCGTCCGCCGAGAACCCGAGTCCGCCGTCGGACTCCGCCTTGGTGAGGAACTCCCAGGCGAACTGGATCGCCTGCTCCTTGAAGTAGTCGCCGAACGAGAAGTTCCCGTTCATCTGGAAGAACGTGCCGTGGCGCGGAGTCTTGCCGACCTCTTCGATGTCGTTCGTGCGGATGCACTTCTGCACGCTCGTCGCCCGTGGGAACGGCGCCGGGATGAGCCCGGTCAGGTACGGGATGAACGGCACCATGCCGGCGACCGTGAAGAGGAGCGACGGGTCGTCGGAGACGAGGGACGCGGACGGGACGACGGTGTGGCCGCGGTCACCGAAGTACTGGAGCCAACGGCGGCGGATCTCTGCGGTCTGCATGGTGCTTCCTGGGTTCAGGTCGTGGGTGGAGGAGGGGCGTGGCGGCTCGGCCGGCGCGCTCAGGCGTCGGTGCGGAGCTCGGCCTCGCGTGACCGGTAGCCGTCCGCGACGGCACCCGTGAAGGCCTTCGTCTTGGCGTTCACCTCGGCGACGAGCCGCGCACCACCGGAGGTCTGGGCGACCTGGTGTGCGACGGCGAACCCGATGACGATGCCGACGGCGACGAAGAACAGCTGCTTCACGGTGCCTCTCCCTCTGTGCACCCGGGCGGTGCATGCCCGGACAAGCTTAGCCGCCGGTGCCGGAACGCCGAACGGCGGGTCGCCCTCGAGAGGACGACCCGCCGTTCGGGCGTGATCAGTGGATCAGCGAGCTGCGTAGTACTCGACGACGAGCTGCACTTCACAGGTCACGGGGACCTCGGCGCGCTTCGGGCGACGCACGAGGCGGGCCTGGAGCTTCTCGATCTCGACCTCGAGGTAGCCCGGGACCTTCGGGAGGACTTCCTGGTGGCCACCGGCAGCGGCGACCTGGAAGGGCTCCATCGACTCGGACTTCGCCTTGACGTGGATCAGCTGGCCCTCCTTGACGCGGAAGGAGGGGCGGTCGACGAGCTTGCCGTCCACCAGGATGTGGCGGTGCACGATCAGCTGACGGGCCTGCGCGGTGGTGCGGGCGAAGCCGGCACGGACCACGAGGGCGTCGAGGCGCTGCTCGAGGAGCTCGACCAGGTTCTCACCGGTCAGGCCCTTCGTCTTGCGGGCCTCTTCGAAGACGATGCGGAGCTGCTTCTCGCGGATGCCGTACTGGGCGCGCAGACGCTGCTTCTCACGGAGGCGGACGGCGTAGTCGCTGTCCGCACGACGGCGCGTACGGCCGTGCTCACCGGGCCCGTAGGGGCGCTTCTCGAGGTAACGGGCCGCCTTCGGCGTCAGCGGGATGCCGAGTGCGCGCGAAAGGCGGGTCTTGCTGCGGGTACGTGACTTGGTAGACACAGGGTCCTTTTCTCTGTTCGAACTGAATACTCGCCGGGCACTCCACGAACACGCTCGATGACGCAGCACGTGCTCGGCCCCGACGACGGGATCCAGAGGGATGAGCCTGTGGGATCGGACGGCTACAGTCCGAACCTCTGCCCCCGTACCACCGGAGTGGCACTCTGTCCTCGACGCAGCCGTGCTCGAGGACCAGGACGTAGGCCCGCCAATGCTAGCAGCATCGGGGCGAGCGCAGAAGCACCGACACTACTGACCGCGTGTGATCTTCCGGAGTCGTTCGAGCCGGGGCCCGACCTCGCGCTCGTACCCGTTGGCCGTCGGTGTGTAGTACTCGGTGCCCTCGAGGGCGTCCGGCAGGTACTGCTGCTCGGCCACCCCGTGCTCGGCGTCGTGCGAGTAGACGTAGCCCTTGCCGTGCCCGAGTCGCTTCGCCCCGGCGTAGTGCGCGTCCCGCAGATGCATCGGGACCGTGCCCATGCGGCCCGCCTTGACGTCCGCCATGGCCTGGTTCACGCCGTTGTAGGCGGCGTTCGACTTCGGCGCCGTCGCCAGGTAGACGACCGCCTCGGCCAGCGGGATCCGTCCCTCGGGCATGCCGATGAGCTGCACCGCCTGCGCCGCGGCGACCGCGATGGGCAGCGCCTGCGGGTCGGCCATGCCGATGTCCTCGGACGCGGAGATGATGATCCGCCGCGCGATGAACCGGGAGTCCTCGCCGGCCTCGATCATCCGGGCGAGGTAGTGCAGCGCGGCGTCGACGTCGCTCCCCCGCACCGACTTGATGAAGGCACTGATGACGTCGTAGTGCTCGTCACCCTGCCGGTCGTACCGCAGCAGTGCGCGGTCGACCGCGGCCGCCACCGTGTCGGCCTCGACGACCGGGACGGTGTCGTCGTCCTCGTCCTGCGCCGCGGTGGCCGACGCCGCCGCTGCCTCGAGCGCGGTGAGGGCGCGCCGGGCGTCACCGGACGCGAGGCGGATGATCGCGCTCCGGGCTTCGTCCCCCAGGACGACCGCACCGCCGAGCCCGCGCGGGTCCTCGACCGCGCGGTCGACGAGCATGCCGAGGTCGGGGTCGGTGAGCGGCTTGAGCGTCAGGAGCAGCGACCGGGAGAGCAGCGGCGAGATGACCGAGAACGACGGGTTCTCGGTGGTGGCAGCGATGAGGATCACCCACCCGTTCTCGACCCCGGGCAGCAGGGCGTCCTGCTGGGCCTTGCTGAACCGGTGGATCTCGTCGAGGAACAGCACCGTCGTCGACCCGTAGAGGTCGCGGTGGGTCAGCGCCTTCTCCATGACCTCGCGCACGTCCTTCACGCCCGCGGTCACGGCGGAGAGCTCGACGAACTCACGACCCGACTGCCGCGCGATCGCCTGTGCGAGGGTGGTCTTGCCGGTGCCGGGCGGCCCCCACAGGATCACGGAGACCCCGCCGGGGTTCTCCCGCGTGCCGGTGGCGAGCTGCACGAGGGGCGACCCCCGGCCGAGCAGGTGCTGCTGGCCGGCCACCTCGTCGAGGCTGGTCGGACGCATCCGGACGGCGAGCGGGACCGAACCCTGCGCGAGACCGGCGCGACCACCCGTGGTGGGCGCGTGCATGCCCGAACGATCCGCTGCCATGCTGCAATCGTAGGCCGGTCCACCGACGCGAGCCGCGCCTCCCCTGCGGTGCCGGTCGACGCTGGTGACCGTTCGGCTACGCTCGTTGCACACTGCGACGAGAGGGCAGACCAGCACCGTGGCACCGAAGAACCCAGCGCGTGACAACCGTGAGGCGCGCGAGCGCCTCCGCCTCTACCAGGCCCGTCAGGGCCTCCACGAGCGGCAGCGCCGCCGCCGTGTGCGCGACAACCTGGTCGGTGCCGGCGCCCTCGTCCTCGTGGCTGCCCTCGCCACCGGGTCGCAGCTCGCCTTCGCCGGCTCGCGGGGGTCGGACGCCCCGGACCCGAGCGCCTCCGCGTCGTCGACCGCGACGCCGTCGCCCAGCGCCACGGCCGGGAACACCGGCGACGTGCCGAGCAAGTCGATCGCGAAGGGCGCGACCTGGACCGGCACGCTGACGCTCAACAAGAGCATCGACCTCGGCATCGAGCTGGACGGTGCGAAGGCCCCGCAGGCGGCGAGCGTCGAGATCTCGTTGATCCGCGACCAGTTCTACAACGGCACCACGTGCCACCGACTCGCCGACAGCGACGGGCTGAAGTTCCTGCAGTGCGGCTCCGCGAACGGCGACGGCACCGGCGACGCCGGCTTCGAGTACGGCCCGCTCGAGAACGTGCCGGAGGACGGCGTCTACGACGAGGGCACGATCGCGATCGCCCGGTCCGACTCCCCGTACTCGCAGTCGACGCAGTTCTTCATCGTCTACGGCGACACCACGCTCGACGGCTCGACCGGCGGCTACACGGTCGTCGGGAAGGTCACGAGCGGCCTGTCCGAGCTCGAGTCGAAGATCGCCGCGAAGGGCATCGCGTCCCCCGGCAGGGACGGCACCGGCGAGCCGAAGGTCGCGACGAAGATCACCGACGCGACCATCGCGGAGGAGAAGTAGTCCACAACCCGTCGCACCGGTCGGGCGGCGGAGCCCGTCCGTGCAATAGGCTGACGACCTGACCGTGCCGACGGTGACGTCGGCGATGCACGACCACGATCGAGGCGAGACCTGTGGGATCTGACGAAGCAACGACCTGGGGGCGGGTCGACGAGAACGGGACCGTGTACGTCCGGTACGAAGAGACCGAACGTGCTGTCGGTGAGTACCCGGACGCCACCCCCGAAGAAGCCCTCGCCTACTTCGCGCGGAAGTACGCCGACCTCGAGGGGCAGGTGAAGATCGCCGAGCAGCGCGTCCAGCGCGGTGCGTCGGCCAACGACGTCGCCCGGACGGTCGAGCACCTGACGGCCCTGGTGGCCGACGCACGGGTGGTGGGCGACATCAAGTCGCTCGAGACCCGTGTGGGTGTGCTCGCCGAGCAGCTCGGCTCGCTGACCAAGGAGCAGGCGGAGCAGGCCCAGCAGGCCCTGCAGGACGCCCTGGCGCACCGCACCGCCCTGGTGGAAGAAGCCGAGGCACTCGCAGCGGTCGACCCGGCGCGCGCGCAGTGGAAGCAGATCACCGCGCAGCTCGACGACGTCTTCGCACGGTGGCAGCAGCACCAGCACGACGGCCCGCGGATCCCCAAGAACGAGGCGAACGACCTCTGGAAGCGGTTCCGCGCAGCGCGGTCCACCGTGGACCAGCACCGTCGTGCGTTCTACTCGGAGCTCGACGCGCAGCACCGTGACGCCCGGACCCGCAAGCAGGAGCTCGTCGCACAGGCCGAGGCCCTCGCGCCTCGCGGCTCCGACGCGATCCCCGACTACCGGCAGCTGCTCGACGACTGGAAGAACGCCGGCCGTGCCGGCAAGCGCCACGACGACGCACTCTGGGCGCGCTTCAAGGCCGCCGGAGACGTGCTGTTCGAGCAGCGCCACGCCGAGAGCGCAGCGGAGAGCGAAGAGTTCTCCGCCAACCTCGAAGCGAAGCAGGCGCTCCTGACCGAGGCCGAGCCGCTGCTCAAGGCGACCGACCGGGTCGCGGCGCGCAAGACCCTCACCGGGATCCAGCGCCGATGGGACGAGATCGGCAAGGTCCCCCGCGGCGACGTGCGTCGTGTCGAGGACCGCCTGCGTGCGATCGAGGACCACGTCCGTGGTCTCGAGGACGCGCACTGGAAGGAGTCCAACCCGGAGCGCAAGGCCCGTCAGAACGGCCTCGCGAGCCAGCTCGAGGACGCCATCGGCAAGCTCCAGTCCGAACTCGCCGCGGCGCAGGCCACCGGCGACGCCCGGAAGATCAAGGACGCGCAGGAAGCCCTCGACGCCCGCAAGATCTGGCTCGACGCCCTCGGCGGCTGACACCCCGCACGCACACGACGACGCCCCCGTGACCGATCGGTCACGGGGGCGTCGTCGTCGTGCTCGTCGGGTCAGACCGGCGCGGGGAGCCCGAGCAGCAGCCGGATGTCGAGGTCGTCCTGGCGCATCTGCGCCGCGAGGTCGTCCATCGACGAGAACTTCACCATGCCGCGGACGTACGAGACGAAGAGCACCGAGATGCGATCGCCGTACAGGTCGATGTCGACGTCGAGCAGGTGCGCCTCGATCTGCTTGGCCGGCACCCCTTCGAACGTGGGGTTGTTGCCCACCGACACCGCGGCCGGGTAGACCGTGCCGTCGTGCAGCACCCGGGCCGCGTAGACACCGTCCGCGGGGACGAACCCCTCGCACGCCGGGTCGAGGTTCGCGGTCGGGTACCCCATGGCACGCCCCCGCTGGTTGCCGTGCACCACGACGCTCCGCACGGAGTGTTCGCGGCCGAGGAGCCGGGCTGCTTCGGCCACGCGGCCCTGGCCCAGGAGCTCCCGGATCCAGGTGGAGGACACGCGACGCTCGCCGTCGGGTCGGACGTCGTCGATCAGGTCGACGTCGTCGATGAGCTCGACCGTGAACCCGTGCTGCTCCCCGAGCGAGCGGAGGAGCGCGACGTCACCGGCGCCCTTCGCGCCGAAGCGGAAGTCGCTGCCGACGAAGACGAGCCGGGCGTGCAGGGTGTCCACGAGGATCTCGGACACGAACGCCTCGGGCGACTTCGACTGGAGTTCCTGGTCGAAGCGGAGCAGCAGGGTGGCGTCGACCCCGGCTTCCTCGAGCAGCTCTCGGCGCTGCGCGGTGCTCGTGAGAGCCGGCGGCACGTGCGGCGGGTCGATGACGTTGAGCGGGTGGCGGTCGAAGGTCACGACGGTGGCGACGAGGTCGTGCTCGCGGGCAGCACGCTCGAGGTGCGCGATCACGGCGCGGTGACCGACGTGCACGCCGTCGAACTTGCCGATCGTGACCGCGGTCGGCCCGAACCCGTCCGCGACGTCGGCGGTGTCCTCGTAGAACTGCACGGTGGCTCCTACTCGCTCGCGGGAGCGGTCGAGGCGGCGTTCGACGGGGTGGCCGACGACGCCGTCGTCGCCGGGTCGACGGCCGCTGCGGCAGCGCGGTGGTGCTTGCGGAGCCACCAGAGCCCGGCGATCGGCAGCACGAGCGGCGCGAACGCGTAGCCCATGCCGTAGTACGACCAGATGGTGTCGTCGGGGAACAGCTGGCGATCGAACAGCGACAGGGTGCCGATGACCAGCACACCGGTCATCTCGAACACGATGGTGACGCAGGCGACCCGGTACCAGGTCCGGCCGGGGACGATGAGGGCGATCATCGCGACGATGTAGACGACGGCCGCGACGGCGCTGAGCGTGTACGCGAACGGTGCGAACGAGAACTTCTCGATGATCTGCACGACGCTGCGCCCGGTCGCCGCCAGCGCGAGGATGCCGTACACGGCGATGAGGACGCGGCCGATGCCCGTCGCGAGTGAGGATCTGGTCGCCATTGCACCGATTCTACCGACGTGCGGGGCCGACCATGACCTCCGGCGTCAGTTCAGCGCGAACCAGATCTGGTACATCCGGTAGACCATCACCGCGACGGTGAAGGCCCCGGCTCCGAGCACGACGGTGCTCCACTTCGTGCGGTCGATCAGTGCCCAGACGACCGCGGCCGGAGGCACGAGGAGCACCGACACGGCGTACACGCCGAACTCCAGCGCGTTGCCCTCGGGCGGGCTGCCCGTCACCGGCAGCACGATCGAGATGACGCCCTGCACCAGGAGCAGCAGCTCGACGAGCACGAGCGCGCCGACGGTGTAGTCGTTCGGTTTCCACCCGATGAACCCCACCACGACCGCGAACAGCCCCACCACGACCGCGAGCACCACCTGCACCCACATGAACCACTCGATCACGCGCGTGCACCCGTCTGCGAGGAGGACGACGCACCGGGCGCCGGGAAGTTCGTGATGACCCGCAGCAGTCCGCGCCGGACGGACACGAGGCCGACGAGCCGGTCGTCGTCCGCGGCGACCGCAGCAACAGGCCCGTCGGAGTCGGGGTGCTCGGCTGCCACGCGCTTGCCGTCGGTGAGGTCCTTCGCCGATGCCGCGTCGAGCGTGACCGAGGAGAAGAGTCGGCGTGCGATGTCCGCCGGGCGCGCGAGGGCCGCACGGACGTCGACGTCGTCGTCCCCGAGGTCGACGGCGTCCTGTACGTCGAACGGTCCGACCCGGGTGCGCCGCAGAGCGACGAGGTGCGCGCCGGTGCCGAGGGCCGCGCCGACGTCACGGGCGAGCGCGCGGACGTAGGTGCCGGACGAGCACGTCACGACGACGTCGAGGTCGACCACCGCGACGTCGGCGCCGTCCACGGCCACGATGCGGTCGTTCCGCGTCGTGACGTCGAACTGCGAGACGGTCACGGTGCGGGACTTCAGCTCGACGGCCTCGCCCTTGCGTGCCAGGTCGTACGCGCGACGCCCGTCGACCTTGATGGCACTGACCGTGGAGGGGACCTGGTCGATCACGCCGCGCTGCTGGGCGACGGCCGCCTCGATCGCGGCGTCCGAGACGTCGGCCGCGGCCACACCGGGAGTGGCCGTCGGCGTGCCGTCAGCGTCGTCGGAGTCCGTCGAGACGCCGAGCCGGATGGTGGCCGTGTAGGTCTTGCCGAGGCCAACCAGGTGCGTGAGCAACCGGGTGGACGGACCGATGCCGAGCAGCAGCAGCCCGGTGGCCATCGGGTCGAGGGTGCCCGCGTGACCGACCTTCTTCAGGCCCAGGCGACGACGGGCGATCGCGACCACCCGGTGACTGGAGATCCCCTGCGGTTTGTCGACGAGGAGGATGCCGTCCGGCGCGGTTTCGAGCACCAGAGGAGATTACCAGCGCCGGTCAGCAGGCGTCGTTCCACTCGCGACGCGGGTGCTCGGGGTCGGTGACGTCGAGGACGGCGGACGCCGCGATCTTGACGTCGGCGCGGCGTTCGAGCCGGCCGGACTCCTGCTCGACCCACAGCGACCAGCGCCAGAGCGTGCGCACACCCGGGGCGAGGACACCCTGCCCGTGCACGATCAGGACACCGTCGCCGGCGCCGGTCGTGCGGAAGGGCACGACGAGGTCGGACCGGAGGGTGTCCTGGTCGGCCGACGGTGCGGCGGCCGCCATCGCGGGGACCCCGTGCTGCTCGAAGCCGGTGACGAGCGCGGCGGCGACCCGTTCGAGGTCGGTGCCGTCCTGGCCGTCGATGCCGATCACGGTGCGGTTCGTGCCGACCTGCGCGATCGCCTCCGCAGCGATCGCGGCCATCGTGTCGGTCTCTTCAGGTGCCCAGCGTGCCATGCGTCCACCGTAGGCTGTCGTGGTGAACGCGAGCAGAGCCTCCCGTCCGACCGTCGACCACGTCGACGACGCGACGGCACCCGACATCGCGACCCCGCTGATCACGTGGTTCCGGCGCGAAGCGCGGGACCTGCCGTGGCGGCGCCCCGGCTTCCCCGCGTGGGGCACGCTGGTCAGCGAGATCATGCTGCAGCAGACGCAGGTCGCGCGCGTGGTCCCCCGCCTGGAGGCATGGCTCACCCGGTGGCCGACCCCTGCGGACCTGGCGGCCTCACCCCCGGCGGACGCGGTGCGCGCCTGGGACCGGCTCGGCTACCCGAGACGCGCGCTCGCGCTGCACGCCGCGGCGACCGCGATCGCGACCGACCACGGCAACGTCGTCCCGCGTGACGTCGACGCGCTGCTCGCGCTGCCGGGCATCGGGGACTACACCGCCCGCGCGGTCGCGGTCTTCGCGTACGGCGACCGGCACCCCGTCGTGGACGTCAACGTGCGTCGTGTCCTCGCGCGCGCGGTCCTCGGGCAGGGCCAGCCCGGGCCGGCGAAGGCGAAGCATGACCTGCCGCTGATGGAGTCGGTGCTGCCGACCGACCGCGAGGACGCCGCCGCCACGAACGCCGCCGTGATGGAACTCGGCGCCCTCGTGTGCGTGTCCCGCGCCCCCGCGTGCGACGCGTGCCCGATCGCGGACCGCTGCGCCTGGCGCGCGGCCGGGTACCCGGAGCACGACGGGCCGCGGGCACCGCGGCAGGCGAAGTTCGCCGGCAGCGACCGTCAGGTCCGCGGCCTGATCATGGCCGAGCTGCGTGCGAGCGACGTGCCGGTCATGCGTTCGGAGATCGAACCGGTGTGGCCGGACGCCGAGCAGCGGGACCGGGCGCTCGCGTCGCTGCTGCGCGACGGACTGGCCGTCGGGGACGACGCGAGCGGGTACCAGCTGCCCGGGGTCTAGGCGCGCGGCTCGGCTTCGTCGGTCTCGGCAGCGTCGTCGGACTCGTCGTCCTCGTCGCGCTTGTACGGGTCGGCGTCGCCGGCGTACGTCGCGCCGACCGAGGCGGCGCGGACCTGCTCGTCGCGCACCTGGGCCTGCACGAGCAGGTCCTCCATGTGCGCCGAGGTCTCCGGCAGGGCGTCGGCGATGAACTCGAGCGACGGCGTGAGCCGGGCGGTGATGTTCTTGCCGACCTCGGACCGGAGCATGCCGGTCGCGGCCTTGAGGGCGGCGGCGGAGTCCGCGCGCTCCTCGTCCGTGCCGTAGACGGTGTAGAAGATCGACGCGTGCTGCAGGTCACCGGTCACACGGACGTCGGTGATCGTGACGAACCCGAGTCGCGGGTCCCGCAGACCCTTGTCGAGTCGACGTGCGACGACTTCCTTGATGCGGTCCGCCATCTTGCGTGCGCGCTGCGGATCGGCCATTGGGTGCCTCCTGAGGAAGTGGCGGGACGCTTCCCGCCGGTGGTCCTGCGTGGGAAAGGGGTCGGGCCCCGGCCTCCCGCGTGGGGAGGCCGGGGCCCAGGGTAGTCACGCGATCAGTCGCGCGGCTTCTCGACGAGTTCGGTCGTCTCGACCTCGTCGCCGATCTGGATGTCGTTGAACTTGCCCAGACCGATACCGGCTTCGAAGTCCGTGCGGACCTCGGTCACGTCGTCCTTGAAGCGACGCAGCGACTCGATGGCCAGGCCATCGGCGATCACCACACCCTCGCGGATGACGCGCGCCTTGGCGTTGCGCGTGATCGTGCCGGAGCGGACGATGACACCCGCGATGTTGCCGAACTTCGAGGAACGGAACACCTCGCGGATCTCGGCGACGCCCGACTGGACCTCTTCGTACTCCGGCTTGAGCATGCCCTTGAGGGACTGCTCGATGTCGTCGAGTGCGTTGTAGATGACCGAGTAGAAGCGCACGTCGATGCCTTCGCGCGCCGCACGCTCACGGGCCTTGACGTCCGGACGGACGTTGAAGCCGATGACGATGGCGTTGTCGATCGTGGCGAGGTCGATGTCCGACTCCGTGATCGCACCGACACCGCGGTGCAGGATGCGGAGCTGGACACTGTCGTCGACCTCGATGTCCAGGAGCGACTGCTCGAGTGCCTCGACGGCACCGGAGACGTCACCCTTGATGATGAGGTTGAGCGACTCGACCTTGCCCTCTTCGAGCGCACGGGTGAAGTCCTCGAGCGAGATGCGCTTGCGCGACTTCGCCAGCAGGGCGTTGCGCTCGGCCGCTTCACGCTTCTCAGCGATCTGACGGGCCGTACGGTCTTCCTCGGTGACGAGGAAGGTGTCGCCGGCGCGGGGCACCGAGGACAGACCCTGCACCTGGACCGGGCGGCTCGGCGTCGCGGCCTTGACCGCGACCCCGTTCTCGTCCGTCATCGCACGGACGCGGCCGTAGGCCGTGCCCGCCACGATGGCGTCACCGACGTGCAGCGTGCCGGACTGGATGAGGACCGTGGCGACTGCACCGCGACCCTTGTCGAGCCGGGCTTCGATCGCCACACCACGTGCGTCCTTGTCGGGGTTGGCACGCAGGTCGAGACCGGCGTCCGCGGTGAGCAGCACGGCGTCCAGGAGCTCCTGGATGCCGATGTTCTGCCGCGCCGACACGTCGACGAACATGACATCGCCGCCGTACTCCTCAGCCACCAGGTTGTACTCGGTGAGCTGCTGGCGGACCTTGGCGGGGTTCGCGCCTTCCTTGTCGATCTTGTTGACCGCGACGACGATCGGCACACCGGCCGACTGCGCGTGGTTCAACGCCTCGATGGTCTGGGGCATGATGCCGTCGTCCGCCGCGACCACGAGGATCGCGATGTCCGTCACCTGGGCACCGCGGGCACGCATGGCCGTGAAGGCTTCGTGACCCGGGGTGTCGATGAAGGTGATCGGGCGGTCGATGCCCTCGTGCTGCGCGACGATCTGGTAGGCACCGATGTGCTGGGTGATGCCACCGGCCTCGCCCTCGACGACCTTGGAGTTGCGGATCGCGTCGAGCAGTCGGGTCTTACCGTGGTCGACGTGGCCCATGACGGTGACGACCGGGGGACGCTGCTGCAGGACGGAGTCGTCCTCGTCGGCGTACTCGGCGTCGATGTCGATGTCGAAGCCCTCGAGGAGCTCCTTGTCTTCGTCCTCGGGCGAGACGACCTGGATCTTGTAGCCCAGCTCGTCACCGAGGACCTCGAACGTGGCCTCGTCCAGCGACTCGGTCGCGGTCGCCATCTCACCGAGGTGGAACAGCACCGTCACGAGGTTGCCCGGCATAGCGTCGATCTTGTCCGCGAAGTCCGAGATGCTCGCACCGCGACGGAGTCGGATGACCGTGTTGCCGTCGCCACGAGGGACCTGCACACCGCCGAGCGACGGCGCCTGACGCATCTCGTACTCGGCGCGCTTCGTCCGCTTCGACTTGCGGGCACGGCTCTTGCCGCCACCGCGACCGAACGCACCAGCGGTACCACCGCCGGGGCCACGACCACGGCCACCGCCACCGGCGGGACGCGGGCCGCTGAAGGCCGGACGCGGGAAGCCGCCACCGGCACCGCCGCCGGCACCCGGACGGGCACCGGGGCCGCCACGGCCGCCACCCTGGCCCGGGCGCTGCCCGAAGCCGTTGGGACGGTTGCCCTGACCGGGGCCACCCGGACGCGGAGCACCCGGACGGGGCGTGCCCGGACGCGGGGGCTGCGGACGCGGGATGCCACCGCCACCGGCTGCGCCGGCGGCCGGGCGCTGGCCCATGCCCTGGTTGGACGAGTACGGGTTGTTGCCGGGGCGCGGCGGGCGCGAGCCCATGCCCTGGTTCGACGAGTACGGGTTGTTGCCCGGACGTGCACCGGGCTTGGGGCCGCCCGGCTTGGGACCGGCGGCCGCAGGGGCCTTCGGGCTGGTGCCCGGCTTCACCGCGTCGGACTTCGGTGCTGCGTCGGTCGAGCCGCCTGCCTGCTCGGCAGCCTGCTTCTCAGCGGCCTGCTTCTCGGCGCGGGCCTTCTGCGCAGCCTCGGCCTCGGCCTGTCGCTGGGCGACGGACTTCGGTGCGGCCGGTGCTGGCACGTCGGCGGCGGGCTCCGCCGGCGCCTCGGGCTCCGGAGCGGGTGCCGGACGAGCCGGACCCGGACGGGGGCCGCCGGGCTTGGGTGCACTCGACTTCGGCGCGCTGGCCTTGGCGGGTGCGCTCGGCGCGGACGCCGAGGCGGCGGGCTTCGCCGCGGGGGCGCCGTCTGCCTGGAGTGCGGCACGGAGCTTCCGTGCCACGGGGGGCTCGATGCTCGAGCTGGCACCCCGGACGAACTCGCCGAGCTCCTTGAGCTTCTCGAGTGCGGTCTTGCTGTCGACGCCGAGTTCGCTTGCGATCTCGTGTACGCGTGGTTTAGCCACTGTTCTCCTTCACGGGTCCCACCCCGTGAAGGGGCAGGACTCAATGGATGACGGGTCTCATTTCGAGCCGCTCATCAGTTGTCCATAAGCCGTTCAGCCTGTTCTGTCATGTCCGGGCGCTCGGTCGGCTCCTGTGGGAGACCGACGATGTGGTCGAGCACCGCGGACGTGTCGGGATCGCGATCCAACCGGAGCGCACGGCGGAAAGCCCTGCGCTTGACGGCCAGATCGTAGGCATCGACGGTCGGTGTGAGCCATGCTCCCCGGCCCGGCATGACTGCCTTCGGATCCGCCACGACACGACCGTCGCTCAGGGCGACGACTCGGAGGAGGGAGGATCGGGAAGCGCGACGACGACTGCCGATGCACGTTCTGACGGGAACCACTCTACTCCTTGCCTCGGACGTGCGCGATCCGGCGCGCCCTCGAGGGGCACGCCGGAGGCGAAATCGTCCTAGTCCTCGCCGTCCAGGATGGAGTCCGGCTGGATGTCGATGCGGGCACCGGTGAGCTTCGCGGCGAGGCGGGCGTTCTGCCCCTCCTTGCCGATGGCGAGCGACAGCTGGTAGTCCGGCACGAGTGCGCGGACGGCCTTCGTCGAGGCGTCGAGCACGAACGCGCTAGTCACCTTCGCCGGCGACAGGGCACTCGCTACGAACGACGCCAGGTCGGACGAGTAGTCGACGATGTCGATCTTCTCGGCGCCGAGCTCGTTCGTCACCGACCGGACACGCGCGCCGAGCTCGCCGATGCAGGCACCCTTCGCGTTGACGCCGGGCTCGTTCGCCTTGACCGCGATCTTCGTGCGGTGACCGGCCTCGCGGGCGAGCGAGGTGATCTCGACGACGCCGGACGCGATCTCCGGCACCTCGAGCGCGAAGAGCTTCCGGACCAGGCCCGGGTGCGTGCGCGACACGGTGATCTGCGGGCCCTTGTTGCCGCGGGCGACGCTCGTCACGTACACGCGGATGCGGGAGCCGTGCGTGTAGGACTCCCCCGGCACCTGCTCCTCGGGCGGCAGGATCGCCTCGATCGTGCCGAGGTCGACGTGCACCATCTTCGGGTTCGGGCCCTGCTGGACCACGCCCGCGACGATGTCGCCTTCCTTGCCGCGGAACTCACCGAGGATCTTGTCGTCACCGATGTCACGCAGGCGCTGGTTGATGACCTGCTTCGCCGCGAAGGCCGCGATGCGTCCGAAGTCGCTCGGCTGGTCGACGGCTTCACCGATGACGGTGCCCTCGTCGTCGAGCTCCGGGACGTAGACGCTGACCTCGCCCGACTTGCGGTCGAGTTCGACACGGGACTCCGCGTGGGCCGGCTCGCCGTTCTCGTCGGCGTGCTTCTGGTACGCGGTCAGGATGGCAGATTCGATGATCTGGACGAGTTCGTCGAACGGGATCTCCCGCTCGCGCTCCATGAGTCGCAGGACTGCGAGATCGATCTTCACCGAGGTGCCTCCGTATTCAGATGAGTCGCTCCTGCGGGGTGGAACTGCGCAGAAGTCGGCCACAAGCGTACCCCAGAACCAGGAGACGGACGGGAGGCCCGTGGCGGCGTCGCACCCCTCCCTCGCAGGCTCGCTCGGCGCGCCCCGCGTGACGCTGGCGCGTCACCGCTGAGCGGGGCGCGCCCGTCCGTCAGGGGTCGCGTCTAGATCGCGCGGACCGCGTCGAGCAGGTCGGCCACCGGCACGTCGCTGCGGTCGCCGGTCGCGCGGTCCCACAGCTCGACGACGCCGTCGGCGGCGCCGCGGCCGGCGACGACGACGATCGGCATGCCGAGCAGCTCGGCGTCACGGAGCTTCACGCCGGGAGACACCTTCGGGCGGTCGTCGTAGAGCACGTCGAACCGCTCGCCCTCGAGCTCGGCGACGATGGAGGCCGCCAGCTCGTAGGCGACCTGGTCACGGCCGGTGGCGACGATGTGCACGTCGAACGGGGCGACGTTCTTCGGCCAGGCCAGGCCCTTCTCGTCGTTGTGGGACTCGGCCAGGATCGCGAGGATGCGGGTCACGCCGATGCCGTACGAGCCCATCGTGACCGTCGCGAGCTTGCCGTTCTCGTCCTGCACCTTGAGTCCCAGCGCCTCGGCGTACTTGCGGCCGAGCTGGAAGACGTGCCCGATCTCCATGCCGCGCGCGGTCTCGAGGGGACCGGAACCGTCGGGCGACGGGTCACCGGCACGGACGTCGGAGACCTCGGCGACACCGTCGGCCACGAAGTCACGACCGGCGACGAGGCCGGACACGTGCACGCCGCGCTCGTTGGCACCGGTGATCCAGCTCGTGCCGTCGACCACGCGCGGGTCGACGAAGTAGCGGATGCCCGTGGCGCTCTCGGCACCGAGGACCTGCGGGCCGATGTAGCCCTTCACCAGTCCCTTGTGCTTCTTGAAGTCGTCGTCGCCGGCGGCCTCGACCTCGGCCGGGGCGAAGGCCACCTCGGCGCGCTTCAGGTCCACGTCACGGTCACCGGGCAGCCCGACGACCACGACCTCGCGCGTGCCGTCGAGGTGGGTGAGCGCGAGGACGACGTTCTTCAGCGTGTCCGCCGCGGTCCACGGGGCGCCGTCTCGCGGTGCGACCTCGTTCGCGTGGGTGACGAGGGTGTCGATCGTCGGGGTGTCCGCCGCCGGCAGCAGCACGGGCTCGGGCTGGCCGTCGATCGGCAGCGACTCGGGGACGGGGGTGACGTACGCCTCGACGTTGGCCGCGTAGCCGCCGGCGCTGCGGACGAAGGTGTCCTCGCCGACGCCGATGGGGTGCAGGAACTCCTCGGACTTGGAGCCGCCCATCGCGCCGGCGTCCGCCTTCACGATCACGTAGTCGAGGCCGAGGCGGGCGAAGATCTTCTCGTACGCGTCGCGCATGACCTGGTAGCTGCGCTCGAGGCCCTCGTCGGTGAGGTCGAACGAGTACGCGTCCTTCATCGTGAACTCGCGGCCGCGCAGGAGTCCGGCGCGGGGGCGGGCTTCGTCGCGGTACTTGTCCTGGATCTGGAACAGCGTGACCGGCAGGTCCTTGTAGGACGAGTACAGGTCCTTCACCAGGAGCGCGAACATCTCCTCGTGCGTGGGCGCGAGCAGGTAGTCGGAGCCCTTGCGGTCCTGCAGGCGGAACATACCGTCGCCGTACTCGGTCCAGCGGTTCGTCGCCTCGTACGGCTCGCGCGGCAGCAGCGCGGGCAGCAGGACCTCCTGCGCACCGGCGGCGACCATCTCGTCGCGGATGATCGCCTCGATCTTGGCGCGGACCCGGAGGCCGAGCGGCAGCCAGGCGAAGATCCCCGGGGACTGGCGACGGACGTACCCGGCGCGGACGAGCAGCCGGTGACTCGTCACCTCGGCGTCGGAGGGGTCGTCGCGGAGCGTACGGAGGAACAGATGCGAAAGCCGTGTGACCACGGGGCAAGCCTAGTGGCGGCGGACAGGCGACGCGGGTTCCCCGCGGTGTCCCCGCCGCTGGGCGTGCGGAGCGAGGTTCGGCACGGTGCGAGGTTCGGCGCGGTGCGAGGTTCGGCACGGTGCGCGGTTCGCTGGCTCGTGCGGCGGCAGCCGCTGGGTGCGCGCCTGCAGGCTCGCACCCAGCGATCAACCCGGCGGCCGCTCGCGAAGTCCGCACCGTGCGGAGGGGACGCGCGTCGAGCAGCCGCAGCGGGCCTCCGGGCCGGTCCGCGGTGCGTCGCGCGCGCCGCGGGCGACGCGGAGCAGAGCCGCACCGTGCGAGGTTCATCGGCCGGTGCGGCAGCAGCCGCTGCGTGCGCGCCTGCAGGCTCGCACGCAGCAACCAACCCGGCACGGAAGCACGAAGCACGCACCGTGCCGACCGGCGCCAACGCCAACGCCAACGCCGCACGACGACGGACCGGAGGCCCGGTGCCAGCTGGCACCGGGCCTCCGGTCCGGAGGGTGGTCGCGCCTACGGCGCCATGATCACCTGGGGCGTGCCGGTGGCCGCCGCCGGACCCATCTCGTCGGCGATGCGGTTCGCCTCGTTGATGAGGGTCTGCACGATCTCGGCCTCCGGCACGGTCTTGACGACCTGGCCCTTGACGAAGATCTGCCCCTTGCCGTTGCCCGAGGCGACGCCGAGGTCGGCCTCGCGCGCCTCTCCCGGGCCGTTCACGACGCAGCCCATGACGGCGACGCGGAGCGGGACGGTCATGCCCTCGAGCCCCTTGGTGACGTCGTTCGCGAGCTGGTAGACGTCGACCTGCGCGCGACCGCAGCTCGGGCAGGAGACGATCTCGAGCTTGCGCTCCCGCAGGTTCAGCGACTGCAGGATCTGCAGACCGACCTTGACCTCTTGCGCGGGCGGGGCGGAGAGCGACACGCGGATGGTGTCGCCGATGCCCTCGGCCAGCAGGATGCCGAACGCGGTGGCGCTCTTGATGGTGCCCTGGAACTCCGGGCCGGCCTCGGTCACGCCGAGGTGCAGGGGCCAGTCACCGGCGGCCGCGAGCTGGCGGTAGGCCTTGACCATGACGATCGGGTCGTTGTGCTTGACCGAGATCTTGAAGTCGTGGAAGTCGTGCTCCTCGAACAGGGAGGCTTCCCACACGGCGGACTCGACGAGTGCTTCGGGGGTGGCCTTGCCGTACTTCTGCAGCAGGCTCGGCTCGAGCGACCCGGCGTTCACACCGATGCGGAGCGAGACGCCGGCGTCCTTGGCTGCCTTGGCGATCGCGCCGACCTGGTCGTCGAACTTGCGGATGTTGCCCGGGTTGACGCGGACGGCGGCACAGCCGGCGTCGATCGCCTGGAAGACGTACTTCGGCTGGAAGTGGATGTCGGCGATCACCGGGATCTGCGACTTCTTCGCGATGATCGCCAGCGCGTCGGCGTCGTCCTGGGTGGGGACGGCGACACGGACGATGTCGCAGCCGGAGGCCGTCAGCTCGGCGATCTGCTGCAGCGTCGCGTTGATGTTCGTGGTCTGCGTCGTGGTCATCGACTGCACGGACACCGGGGCGTCGCCGCCCACGAGCACCTTGCCGACCCGGATCTGCCGCGACTTGCGACGCGGAGCGAGGGTTTCGGGGGACTTGGGCATACCGAGGTTGACTGCGGGCACGTGAGCACTCTACGCGCTCGGTCCGAGCGCGCCGGGTCCGGTCCCCGTGGGTTCGTTCAGAGGTCCTGGACGGAGTCGACGACCGTGATGAGCGGGGCGTAGAGCCGCATCACCGCGAGGGCGCGCTCGTGGTCCTCGTCGGTCCCGCCGGCGCAGGCGTCCGCGACGACGGTCACCGTGGCACCGGCGTCCGCCGCCGCCAGCGCGGTCGACAGCACGCAGCAGTCGGTCGACACGCCCGTCAACACCAGGTGCGGGTGGTCGCCGACGACGGCCTGGAGGCTCGTCCCCCACTTTCCGAAGGTCGGTTCCGTCACGACGGGGTCGTTCCGGTCCGCGGCTGCGGACGCGAACGGCTCGGTGAGCGCGTACAGCGGGTCGGTGTCGGGGACCAGTGCGAAGGACCAGTCGCGGTAGTACGGCACCCAGGCACCCTCGGGCTGCGTCGGAGCGACGAAGCGGGTGAAGACCGTGCGGCCTGTGAAGCGCGGCAGCAGCCGTTCGATGCCGGCACCGGCGTGGTCGTACCGCGGTGTCGACCACGGGTTCTCGCCGGTGAAGACCTGCTGCATGTCGATGACGACGAGCCAGGCGTCGTCGGGGACCGCCGCGCTCATCGCAGGTCGTCCGGGGTGCCGATCGCTTCCTGCCGACGGATCGACCCGCGCGCGAACAGCAGCGTGCCGAGGAACCCGACGACCAGGGCGACGAGGACGCCGAGGTTCGCGTACGCCCAGGGCCCCTCGCGTCCGCCGAGGCCGAACGGGCCGAGCAGGTAGCCCTGCCAGTTGAGCCAGGACGGCACGCCGAGGGTGTTCGTGACCAGACCCCAGCCGAGCGCGGTGCCGAGCACGACGAGCGCGATCGGCAGCCACCGGACGTCGCCGTAGCGTCCGTGACGGTCGTCGAGTTCGGCCTCCGCGTAGGCGCGGCGTCGCAGGACGACGTCAGCGACGAAGATGCCGGCCCAGGCGGCGATCGGCACGCCGAGGGTGATGAGGAAGGCCTGGAACGGCGCGACGAAACTCGAGGCGAAGAACGCGATGTACACGGCGCCGGCGACCATGAACAGGCCGTCGACCCCGGCGGCGACCGGACGCGGGATCTTCACGCCGACGCTCAGGAGCGCCAGTCCGGACGAGTAGATGTCGAGCACCGCGCCGCCGACGAGCCCGAGGATCGCGACGATCGCGAACGGGATGAGGAACCACACCGGCAGGATCGTCGTCAGGGCGCCGATCGGGTCGTTCGCGATCGCTGCCTGCAGGTCCGGCGACGAACCGGCGAGCATGACACCGATCACCACGAGGATCGCCGGCGCGAGGGCGCCGCTGAACGTGGTCCACCCGACGACCCCACGGGTCGAGGCCGAACGGGGCAGGTACCGGGAGTAGTCGGCCGCGGCGTTCACCCAGCCGAGTCCGAAGCCGGTCATCACCAGGACGAGGGCCCCGGTCACGCTCTGGGCGCTGCCCGACGGCAGAGCGCCCAGCGTCGCGAAGTCGATCGTCGGCGCAGCGAGCACGATGTAGACGACGGTCAGTACGGCCGTGACGACGGTGATGACCGCCTGCAGACGCATGATGACGTCGAACCCGGCGATCCCGGCGCCGACGATGAGGGCCGCGACGACGACCAGCGCGACGACCTTCGTCAGGACCCCGCCGTCCCACCCGAGTTCGGTGAACACCGTCGAGGTGGCGAGCACGGCCGCCGCGGCGAGCGAGGTCTCCCACCCGACGGTCAGCACCCAGCTGAGGAATGAGGGCAGTCGGTTCCCGCGGACCCCGAAGGCCGCGCGGCTCAGTACCATCGTCGGCGCCGACCCGCGCTTGCCGGCGATCGCGACGATGCCGCAGAGCAGGAACGAGAAGGCCACCCCGATGACCGAGACGATCGTCGCCTGGGCCAGCGAGATCCCGAAGTCGAGGACGAACGACCCGTAGGCGAGACCGAGGACGGAGATGTTCGCCGCGAACCACGGCCAGAACAGTCCCCGTGGGGTGCCCTTCCGATCGGACTCGGCGATGACGTCGAGGCCCTGGCGCTCGACGGTGCGAACCTCGGGAGGGTTCGGGGCGGCTGTGGTCATCCGCTGAGCGTAGCGCCGGAGCGACTACCCGAACAGGTTCACCGGCCGCACGATGTCGGCGTAGATCAGCAGCGCGCTCATCCCTGCCAGCAGCACCACGACCACCATCGTCAGCGGCATCGTCTTCGCCAGGTCGATGGGCCCCGGGTCCGCCTTGCCGACGAGTTTGAACGACCGTCGCTTGATCGCTTCCCAGAGCGCACCAGCGATGTGTCCGCCGTCGAGCGGCAGCAGCGGCACCATGTTCAGCACGAACAGGCCGATGTTGAGCGAGGCCAGCAGCCCGAGGATCGTGTACGCCTTGTCGACGACGGGGACGCCGCTCATCGACGAGACCTCGCCGATCGCGCGACCAACGCCCACCACCGACACGGGGCTGTCCTGCGACCGCTCCTGGGCACCGAACGCGGCGTTCCACACGGCGACCAGGCGCTGCGGCAGGTCGATGATCAGGTGCGCCGACGCCGCGATCTGGGCGCCGGTCGCGGGCAGCACCTCGGCCGGGGACTGCCGCACCAGCGACTGGCCGATGCTGACCCCGACCACGCCGACGCGCTGGGTCTTCGTGGTGCCGTCGTCGTTCTTCACGACCTTGCCCTCGGCGTCGTAGACGTCGCGGGTGGCGGTCGTCGGGGTGATCTCGAGCGTCTTCTCCGCCCCGTCGCGCTCGACCACCACGGTGACCTGCTCGCCGGCGGACTCCTGGAAGACCTCGGAGACCCGCGCGATGGTGGGGTCCTGCTCGCCGTTCACCGAGAGCACGACGTCACCGGACGCGATCCCGGCCTGCTTCGCCGGGGACACCGCGTCGCCCGGCGAGCACTCGGTCGTCTGGCTGTCCGGCAGCACGCACGCGACACTCGAGGTGAAGGTCGTGGTCGGGGACCCGAACCCGCACAGCAGCACGCCGAACAGCACGATGCCGATCACCAGGTTCATGGCCGGACCGGCGACCATCACGATGATGCGCTTCCACGGCGTCAGCCGGTAGAAGGCTCGCGAGTCGTCCCCGCCGGAGTCCGCGATCTGCTCCGCGCTGGCCTGGCGGGCGTCCTGCACGAACGCGCCGTACATGCCGGTGTTCGTGATGGCGTTCGCCCGGCCCGAGGCGCGCGGCTTCAGCATGCCGACCATCGAGATGTAGCCGCCGAGCAGGATCGGGCGGATCCCGTACTCGGTCTCGCCCCGCTTGAACGACCAGATCGCCTTGCCGAAGCCCAGCGAGTACTGCGTCACCTTGACGTTGAAGAGCTTCGCGAAGGACAGGTGCCCCAGCTCGTGGAGTCCGATCGAGACCAGCAGGCCGATGATGAAGACGACCACGCCGAGGACGAAGAGCAGGACGGATTCGACGGTCACCGGGAAAGAGTACGGGACTGATTCCATGACGGAGCCGAGCGCCGTCTGAGAGGTGATCCGGGCCTCCCGTCCGTCGCCGTCCGCGGTCTGCCGCCTCCGCGTCGGACGGGAGGCGCGACTCGCGTCAGCGGGTCAGCGCGCGGTCCGCAGCGGTGCGGGCCCACTGCTCCGCCGCGAGCACGCCGTCGAGTGACAGCTCCCCCGCGGTGTGCTCCTCGACGATGCGCTCGACCGTGTCGACGATGTCCAGGAAACCGATCGCGCCGGCGTGGAACGCGGCGACGGCCTGCTCGTTCGCGGCGTTGAACACGGCCGGGAACGTCCCGCCCAGCTCACCCACCTGCTTCGCGAGGGCGACGGCACCGAAGGCGTCCTGGTCGAGGGGCTCGAACGTCCAGGTGCTCGCGGTCGTCCAGTCGAGCGGGACGCCGACCCCGGGCACCCGGTCCGGCCAGGCCAGGCCGAGGGCGATCGGCAGGCGCATGTCCGGGGGCGACGCCTGGGCGATGGTGGAGCCGTCGACGAACTCCACCATCGAGTGCACGATCGACTGCGCGTGCACGGTGACGTCGATGCGGTCGTACGGCACGTCGAAGAGCAGGTGGGCCTCGATGACCTCGAGCCCCTTGTTGACCAGGGTCGCGGAGTTCGTCGTGACGACGAGACCCATGTCCCAGGTGGGGTGCGCCAACGCCTGGGCGGGCGTGACGTCGCTGAGCTGCTCGCGGGTGCGCCCGCGGAACGGGCCCCCGCTCGCCGTCAGGACGAGCCGCTGCACCTCGGCGTCGGCGCCGGAGCGCAGCGCCTGCGCGATCGCGGAGTGCTCGCTGTCGACGGGCACGATCTGCCCGGGCGCCGCGGCCTGCTGCACGAGGGAGCCGCCGACGATCAGGCTCTCCTTGTTCGCGAGGGCGAGGGTCGCGCCGCTCTCGAGCGCTGCGAGCGTCGGGCCGAGGCCCACCGAACCCGTGATGCCGTTCAGGACGACGTCAGCCTCGACGCTCCGGACCAGTTGCTCGGAGTCGGCGGCGCCGAACGCGGTGTCACGGACGCCGAACCGGGCGGCCTGCTCGGCGACGAGGTCGCGGTTGCTGCCGGCGGTGAGGCCGACGACCTCGAAGCGGTCGGGGTTGCGGGCCACGACGTCGAGCGCCTGGGTGCCGATCGACCCGGTGCTGCCGAGGACGACGATGCGTCTGCGGTCCGGACCGGTGCTGCCGACGCGGCGGTCCGTCATGGTCAGCCCTTGGCGAGGATGTCGACCACGAAGACGAGCGTCGCGTTCTTCGGGATGCCCGAGCCCTCCTGCGGGTTGGCGCCGTAGGCGTCCTCCGGGGTGGCGACGATGAGGACCTGTGAGCCGACCTTCTGGCCGACGAGCCCGGTGACGAAGCCCTTGATGAGCGCGCTCTCCGACACCGTGAAGGTGGTGGGGACGCCCTTCGACCACGAGGAGTCGAACTCCTTGCCGGTGTCGTAGACGACGCCCTTGTACTGCACGAGCGCGGTGTCGCCGTCGGCGATGTCGGCGCCGTCGCCCTGCTTGAGGACCTCGACCGTGGTCTTGGTGGGTGCCTTCACGCCCTTGGGAACCGTGATCTCCGGCTCACCAGAGGCCTTGAGCGTGACCGTGGGCAGACCCGGGTCCTGGTCCTGCGGGGTGCCGTTCGCCTTGGTCGGCGTCTGCGCGACGACGTCGGCGACGACGACGATCTCGCCGCCGGTGTTGAAGCCGAGCGCGGAGGACTGGCCGACGGCGGCGACCCGATCGCCGACCTTCGAGCAGGCGAGGAGCGCGCCGAAGCCCGATCCGCCGACGGACAGCACCTGCGGGTTGCCCTCGTCGAAGCCGACGGTGCCGAGCTTCTTGGCGTCGGACGCCTCGTACACGCTGTAGGACACCTGCGCGTAGTCGCCGTCAGCGAGTGCCGCGCCCTTGCCCTTCACGAGCCGGGTGGCCTGGGGGGTCTTGGCGGAGAGTCCGGACGTGAACTTCACCGCGGGCGCCTTCGGTCCGCCGAACGACCCGGTCGCCTTGATGGCGTCGGACGACTTGCCCGGGTCGGGGCAGGAGGTGATCGCCGAGGCCGTGGCGCTGGCCGACGGGGTCGGCGAGGCGGAGGATCCGTTCGAACCGGAACCGGAGCAGGCGGCGAGTCCCAGCACGACGGCGGGGACGATGGCGATCGGGAGCAGGCGCAGACGCTTCACGAGGACCTAGTCTGCCCCACCTGTCGAAGAGTCCCCTGCCAATGACGCAGGTCGGACGACCAGCTGCGGCTCGTGGTGCACCGTGAACGCCACGGACCGTGCGATGAAGCAGAGCTCGTTGGCGGTGACGTGTGCGGCTTCGGCGTCGGCGACCCGGTCGGCCTCGAGGATCGTGACGACCGGGTGCAGGGTCGCCGCGGTGAGCTCGCCCGAGCCGTCACGGTTCAGGCGGAGGGACGCGGTCGCGGTGTCCCGGTAGTCGACGACCGTGAAGCCCTGCGTGACCGCCACGTGCAGGTAGCTGAGCATGTGGCACTGCGCCAGTGCCGCGACCACCATCTCCTCGGGGTTCCACCGGTCGCGGTCCCCGCGGAACGTCGGGTCGGCGGAGCCGGGGACGTCGGGCTTGCCGGTCGCCGAGACCACGTGCTCACGGCCGTAGTCGCGGTACCCGGACGTGCCGGTCCCGCGGTCGCCGGTCCAGCTGACGGAGACCTCGTAGGAGTGGTCGTTCACGGTTCGGCCCTTCTCGTCGGCGTCGGTCCGGCCGTGGCGGGTGTCCGCCTTGGCTAGCATGGCGGCATGACGGTGAGCCCCGAAGTCCGCACTGATCGCCATCCTCTCACCGCCGACGGTTCCGTCGAGCTGGCGGTGCTCGAACGCTCAGGGTTCGACGAGAGCCGACACATCGGGGCAGGTGTCGTCGTCGACGCGGCCGGCACCGTCATCGACGCCGTGGGCGACGTCGCCGCGAGCATCTACCCGCGCTCGACCATGAAGCCGTTCCAGGCGCTGGCGGTCCGAGGCGCCGGTGCGCTGTTCTCCGATGAGGAGCTCGTCCTCACCACCGCGAGCCACGCCGGCACCGCGGCGCACCAGGCCCTCGCCCTGCACATGCTCGAGTCGTTCGACCACGTCGAGGCCGACCTCGGCTGCCCGCCCGACATGCCCTTCGACCGCGGCACCGCCCGAACGATGGACGGTCCCCGCCGTCTGGCGATGAACTGCTCCGGGAAGCACGCCGGCATGCTCGCGGCCTGCCGGGTGAACGGGTGGGACGCGGCGACCTACCTCGACATCGAGCACCCGTTGCAGCGGCGGGTGCGCTCCGTGGTCGAGGAGTACACGCACGAGACCGTCGACCTGGTCGGTACCGACGGCTGCGGCGCTCCCGTGTTCCCGCTGACCCTGACCGGTCTGGCACGTGGGTTCGCCGGTGTCGTGGCCCGGGCCGACGGCGACTCCGCCGCGCTGACCGACGCCGTCCTCGCGCACCCGTGGGCGATCGACGGCGTGGGGCGTGCGAACACGGTGACGATCGAGCGGCTGCAGGTCCTCGCCAAGCTCGGTGCCGAGGGAGTGATGGTGATGGGCCTGCCCGGCGGTGCCGCGGTGGCGGTGAAGGTGCTCGACGGTTCGCAGCGTGCCGGCACCCTGGCGGCCCTCGCGCTGCTCGAGCGGAACGGGCTCGTCGCTGCCGACGGGGTCGCCGAGGTGCTCGCCGCGACCGGGGAGCCGGTGCTCGGCGGCGGCGTGCCCGTCGGGTCGGTCCGCGTCGGGGCCGGGCTGCGCTGACCGGTCGGTGCTGACCCTCATCCGGTGAGGAGCGGGAGCACCGGTGTCACCCGGACGGCCCGTGCCTGGTCGGGGCGTCGGACGGAGCAGCCGTAGCGCGTGACCTCGACCGCGACGTCCCAGTTGCGGGGCATCGATCCGAGCCCGGCGACGAGCACCACGGTGCCGTGCGGTCGGCCGTCCGCGGTGAGCCGGGCGACGACGGAGGTGCCCGGCGGCAGGGTCCGCATCGTCGGGCCACCGTCGGCAGCGGCCCCGGCGGCCCCGGTGGCCCCGCAGATCAGCGTGTCGCCGACGTCTCCGGTGTCGCAGTCCGGAGGCACCATGCCGATCGTCGCGGCGACGAACCCCGGCGAGACGGCCCACCGCAGCTCGTCGTCGTCACGGGCGGCTGCGGCTCGGAGCTGTTCGGCGAGTCCCCCGAACACGGCGTCGGCGAGCACCCCGGTACCGAGGACCACGACGTGGGACACCGGGTCGACCTCGAACACGCTGGCATCGGGCCCACACCCGTACCCGAGGACGAGCACGGCGGCTCCGTCGTCGTCGCCGGCCCCGACGAGGCGCTCCGGCGCGCCGGGGTGGTCCGGTCCTTCGGGGTGGTCCGGTCCATCGGGTCGGGCCGTCGCGTCGGGTCGGGCCGTCGCGTCGGGTCGGGCCGTCGCGTCGTACTGGCCTGGCGGCGGTGGTGCGACGACCACGACGGGGCCGATGCCGGTGCCGGACCGAGGTGACGCCGAGCGATGGAGCACGACGTCGACCAGGGCGCAGCAGGCGCCGCCAGCGAGCAGGACACCGTGTCCCAGCCCGCTGACCGGGGCCAGGAGCCCGGCTACGACGAGCACGATCGCGGCAGCGACGACCAGGCAGCGGGCGGTGAACGGGGACACCACCCCATCGCACCAGGCCGGGCCGATCAGCACCGGCGCCGAACGAGATCTGTGGAGAAGTCGCCTACTGCACCAGGAAGAACTGCTCGCCGATGTCGACGCGGGCGCCACGTTCGACCCGGTACCGACGCCCGGGCTCACAACGCCGGATGGAGCCGTCGATGTGCCGCACCACGGTGCCGTTGCCGGAGAACCGATCGGAGACCCACAGGTCATCGCCCTCACGGCCGAGCTCGAGGTGGGTCTTGGAGACCGACTTGCCCGGGTCGTGCACGGTCAGCAGGTCGTCGTACCGCTCCCCCGGCTGCGGGCGCGGCAGGCGGCCGAGGAGCCCGGTGCCGTGCACCCCGAAGCGTTCTCCGGTGCTGAAGTGCAGGACGAAGGGCGCCCGGGTCGGGGTCTTCGCGACGATGCGGGTCTCGTCGACGTCCTCGTCGAGGTCGTCGAGCGCGTCGGCCGCTGCGACGGGCTCCGAGCGGTCAGCGGGCGGCAGTGGGAGCGCGGGTCCGGTCGCCCCGGGGACCGGGGGCAGCGGCGCGGCGAGGGGCACGCCCGCGGTCGTCGCGGACGGCGCCGAGGACGGGGCCGTCGCGGAACCGGGCACCGGTGGGATCGGAGCGTGCGGCGCGGCGGGAGCATCGGACCGTGTCTCCGGCTCGGCCACCGGGGCCGCATGTGCCCCGCGGGGCCGTCGGCCCGGCTCGGACTGCTCGACTCCGGCGTGGACGGACTCGTCGTCGCGGACCGACTCGTCGTCCACCGGGATCTCGTCGTCCGGTTCGGCGGACGCATCGGACTCGACCGACGCGTCGTGCGCGTCAGCACCGTCGGCATCGGTGACGTCGGAATCCTCGGCTGCCCAGTCGGGTCGCGTCATCGGCAGCGGCATGACCGGGCCGGTGAACGCCGCGGTGACGGCCGGTCGGACGGCTCCGCACTCGCCGCAGAAGATGTCGTCGGGCTCGAGCCGGTTGCCGCAGACGTGGCAGATGGTCGTCTCGTGCATGCCGGGCGTGACGAGCGGGGCCGGACGCGGGGGCCGACGGTCGACCAGAGGCTCGACGACGGCGGTGTCCCCGGGTTGCGGGGGCGACACGACGGCTGGCTGCTCGGTGGCGGGTGCCTGGGCGGCGCTCGGATCCGAGGCAGCGACGACGGTCTCGTCGTGGTCCGGCTCGGGGGCGTCTCGATCGTCCTGAGCGGGGGCCGCCTGCTCGGCGGCTGGCTCTGCAGGAGCGTCCGGCATCGGCGGGACGGCCGGATCGGCCGGAGCGTCGGCAGCGGCCGGGGTGCCGCGACCCACCCACCAGGACGGACCGGCGGGTGCAGCGGGCGGCGCGGTGGACGCCGGCGGAGCCCAGACCGGCGCGGTGGGCTCGGCGACCGGCCGTGGTGCGACCGGTTCCGGCGCGACGGGCTGAGCGGGGGCAAGCTGGTCGGCCACGGGCAGCTCGACGTCGTCCACAGGGGTGGCGGGGGTCGCCGGGGCGAGACGCGTGTGCTCGGGGTCGTCGGCGTCGACGGGTCCGGACGGGTACGCGTCCGGGTCGAGCGCAGGCTCCGGGTCCGACTGGGCCGGGGCTCCCGACCAGTCCTCGAGCCCGGATCCGGCACCGTGCACGTGCGACGGGGCCTGCCGCGGGGCGAAGTCGTCGGGGCGCTGCACCGGAACGGGTGCGGGCGGCTCGGTGCCCCTGCGGTCGGCACCGGTGAGCCAGGCGCGGGTGGCGGGGTCGAGGGTGGCCTCGGGCAACCAGGCGTCGGACGCCGGGTCGGACCGTCGGCCGTGGGCGTCCGGCTGTTGCAACGGTGGCGGCGGTGCCTGTTCGACGGGGGTCGGCGCGACCGGGCGACGGCTGGCCGCGGCGGTGACCGCGCGTCCGCACTCACCGCAGAAGATCGCCCCGTCCGGGAGCATCGATCCGCAGTGTTCGCATCTGATCACGTGGTGCCTCTGTCCTCACTCGGCCGTCCACGACGCTCGTCCGGCCTCTGGCCATCGTAGTCGCCGTGCCCCGACGCACCCTGGCCGCCGGTTCCGCGTCGACGACCGGGTGCCGGACGTCCACCGGATCCGCGCAGCGATCGGAGCGAGACCGCGGTCCGGAACCGCTCTCGTCTGGTGCGGCCGGTCCGCAGCGAACCGATCGCGTCGTCCGTCGCCGCCCACATGCGGTCCGAGGTGGTCCGGTCGACGTCGCTCGGCCCGAAGACCGCCCGGTCGGCCAGCGCGGCGAGTCCGGCGCCACCGTCCCCGGGTGCGCCGACGACCGTTTCGCGGCGGGTGGCGGAGCGACGCACGTCGTGCCCGCGGTCCAGCAGGGCGTCGCGGTACTCGTCCCATGCGCCGACGATGCGGCCGCGGGGTGTCCCGGCGTTCCGCCGTCGCCGACGCCGCAGCCGCTTCAGCAGGACGATCACGACGAACGGCAGGAGCACGAGGGCGACCACGCCGAGGGTGCCGAGCGCCCAGGGCAGCACCGCGAGGAGGATCTGCAGCCACAGCGGTTGCACCGGCGGCGTGTTGCGGTCGCTCTCCGGTGGCGCCTGCTGGTCCTGGTCCTGCCGGTCGACCGGGGGCGGCGGCACGACGGTCTCCGGTCGGGTCACCGGCTGCGGCGTCTGCTGCTGTTCGTTCGGGATCTCCCGCACCTCGGGGTTGGGGTCGAGCATCACCCATCCCCACTGGGCGGTGTCCACCTCGATCCGGGCGGTGACGTCCGAACCGCGGAACGTCGTCGTGCCGCCACGCTGCGCGGTGCCGCCAGTGCCCGAGTCTCCCCCGGCCGTGAAGCCCATCACGACCCGCGCGGGGAACCCGATCTCGTCCGCCATCAGTGCCGCGGCCGCGGCGTACTGCTCCTGGTCGCCGATCATCAGGGGCGAGGTGAGCAGCTCCTGGAGGCGGTCGGCGCCGTGACCGGAACGGCTCATCCGGTCGTCACCGACGCCGTGGCTGACGTACCCGTTCCGCTGGAGCGCCTGCAGCGCCGCGAGCAGTTTCGCCCCGGGCGCCGACTCGCTCTTCGTCGTCGACTCCACGGTGTCGCGGACGGCCTCGGGGACGTCGCGCGCGGTGGGCACGGCGGCGCTCCCCGGTCGCGCGGCGGCGAGCTGTCGTTCCGTCGGCTGGTCGGGCACCACGGCAGTCAGGTCGTAGGACGTCCGGGCACCGACACCGCCGACCACGGCTCCGGTGCTGGTCGACCCGTTGTAGAAGAAGGCACCGCGCTCGTCGTCGGCGTCTGGTCCCGTGAACTCCACGCGCTCCAGGTCGCCCACCGTCGGCAGCCACACACCGCGGTACCCGTCGACGGTCACCCCGACGTCGACGGTGGTGCCGCGCACGCCACGCACGTCGACGGCGGTCGGGACGCGTTCGAAGGTGCCGGACCCGGAGGAACCGTCCGCGCCACCGACGCGGTAGACCACGCCGTCGTAGGTGTCGAGCGTCGCGATGCGGACGAAGCCGTCCTCGGGCAGTCCGGTCACCCGGAGTTGCGTCGCGTCGGCCGCGTCGGACCCCTCGTAGGCGCGGAACCCACTGAGCGGACTGACGTAGTCGCGGGGGTCGAACGGCTTGACGACGTCGGTGCGGGCGACGGTGCGGTCCCCCGATGGCGGCGCCACGAGGCCCAGCCCCGTCGCCACGACCGCCGCGGCCACGATGGTCCCCGTCCCCACGAGCGCGGGGCGGACGATGGACCGTGCGACCGGCACGCTCGAGCCGATGGTGGTCGCCACCGCGACCGCGCGCCGCGCGTGCCGCACCGTCAGCGCCCAGACGAGAGCGATGCCCACCAGGACGACGGCCGTCACGATCGACGTGTCCATCCGGCTCGGTCCGACGACCACGCCGACCGCGAAGAGCACCAGTGCCGGGATGCTGGCGAGTTCCTGCCTGGAGGCGCGGGTCGCCACGCTCACGGCCGTCACCGTGGCGACGAGCAACGTCACGAAGTAGGGCACGAGGAGCGCCTCGTACGACCCCACCGGCAGACTGATGGTCACCAGCTGCTTCCAGCCGAGGGCGACGCCGGCGAAGAGGTCGAGGAGCCCGCGTCCGGTGGGCAGCAGGCCGTTCGCCTGCACGGGCACCGCGGCCGGGACCCCGGTGAGCGTGAAGGCCGCGACCGTCGCGATCGACACCACGGCCATCGGGAGCCGCAGCACCGTGCCGAGCAGTGCGACGAGCGTGCCGGCGACGATCGCGGTGGCCGCTGCGGTGATCATCGCGCCGTCGCGGTACACCGGCCACCAGGACGTGCTCGCGACGGCCAGCAACAGCCACACCGCCAGGGTGCCGCCGGCCAGCCGGAACGGGACGAGCCGTCGGGCGTCGCGTCGGTCGGATCGGCGGGTCGAACGCCTCGCCCGGTCCGCCGGGACCGGGGTGGTGACGGGTGCCGCGCTCACGCTGCCGACGCCGATCGGTGCAGGGCGTGCCGGAGGTCGTCCAGGTAGCCGACGGTCATGACCGTGAGGCCGGCGACCCGCAGGAACCGGGGCTGGGCCTCGGGCTCGCAGATCACCGCGACGACCTCGACGCCGACCGGGAACCGCGTGGCGGCGAGCCGGAGGGCCGCGAGTCCGACGGTCGACCCCACCACGAGGAACGCGACGGAGATGCCATCGGTGTCGCTGCCGACGATCCGGGACACCTCGGCGATCGGCAGGCAGGCGTCGGCCAGACCGACCGACGCGAAGTCGTCGAGCAGGCGCGTCGGGGTGACGGTGGGGAGCGTCCGGACGGCGTACACCGCACGCTTCGCGAACTCCGGCGTGCGCTGCGACACCACGACCGAGACCTCGCGGCCGTCCCGGATCGCGCGGGCGCCCAGCGACGCCGCTGCACTCACCGCGAGCTCGAACTCCTCGTCGTCGGCGAACTCGGAACGGGCGATGCCGAGTGCGACCACGAGGTGCGAACGCCGGGTGTCCTCGAACTGCCGGACCATGAGCGCGCCCGACTTGGCGGTCGACTTCCAGTGGATGGTGCGCGGGTCGTCACCGGGCATGTACTCGCGGATGGCGTGGAAGGCGATGTCCGCCGGCGACAGGTCCGTCGTCGCCTGGCCCTCGAGGTCGCGCACCAGACCCGTGCTGGTCGACGGGATCGCGATGGTGCGGGGGTGCACGATGACCTGCTCGCGGGCGGTCCAGACGACTTCGCGACGGACGAGTCCCACCGGGTCGGCGCGGACACCGGTCACGGGTCCGACGTCGAGCACACCTCGACGGATCGTGGGGACGGGGACCTGCCGCTCGAAGGCGCCGTGCGGGCCGATCACGGGGATGGCGACGTCGACGAGCCCGGAGCCGACGGGCACCTCGACGGTGGTCGGCACCGAGGGCAGACGCGTGGGGTTCTCGGCCGTCACGATCACGCCGGCCTCGTCGCCGACGGCCACGCGGTGCTGCGGCAACCGCATCCGGATCGCCAGCCGCGACCGTCCGATCAGCGCCACCGCCGCGACCACGGCGAGCACGGCACCGGCGAACCCGACGACGACGATCTCCCGCAGGCCGAACCGGTAGCCGGCGACGAACGCGACGAGCGTGAGCGCGGCGACCGTCCACCCGAGCCCGGTGACGACGGACGAGACCTCGCCCCAGAGACGCAGGACGAGCCTCCAGACCGTTGCCCAGAGCCGGACGATCCCGATGACCGCATCGGCCGCGACGCCCTCGCGGTCCCCGACGATCCGCGTGCGGACGTTGGTCATGCCGGTGACCGTCCCCGTGCGCTCGTACGCCGTCGTGCCACGACGCGACCGCGTCGAGGACGGACGACGCGAACGCGTGGAGACGGGCCGGCGGTCCGTCACGTCGTGACTCGGTCGGCGGGCGGCGGGGTCTCCACCAGGAGCTGCGCGATGACGCTCGGCGCGCTGACACCGTCGAACTCGGCCTCCGCGTCGAGCACCATGCGGTGTGCGAGGACCGGGACCGCCAGGGCCTTGACGTCGTCGGGCGTGACGTAGTGCCGACCGCTCAGGGCCGCCAGGACACGGGCGGCACGGATCAGGCCCATCGCTCCGCGGACGCTGACGCCGAGTCGGACCTCGCTCGCGGAACGGGTGGCGTCGACCAGTCGGGCGACGTAGTCGGCGATCACGGCGTCGACGTGCACGGTGCGTGCCAGCGCGGCCATCTCGGTGATCGTCGCGGCGGGCACGACGCTCGCCAGCGGGACGGACGCCGACGGAGCCGACGACGTCTCGAGGATCTTCACGGTGGCGGCGTGGTCGGGGTAGCCGATGGACGTCTTCATGAGGAAGCGGTCGAGCTGCGCCTCCGGCAGCCGGTACGTGCCGGCCTGCTCGATCGGGTTCTGCGTCGCGATCACCATGAACGGGGCGGCCAGACGGTGGTTGACGCCGTCGACCGTGATCGCGGACTCCTCCATGGCCTCGAGCAGCGCGGACTGGGTCTTCGGACTCGCACGGTTGATCTCGTCGGCCAGCACGATGTTCGCGAAGACCGGGCCGCGGTGGAAGTCGAACTCCTGCGTGCGCTGGTCGTAGACGCTGATGCCGGTGATGTCGCCCGGGAGGAGGTCGGGCGTGAACTGGATGCGGTTCGTCGTGCCCTGCACGCTCTGCGCCATTGCACGAGCGAGGCTCGTCTTGCCCGTGCCGGGGACGTCCTCGAGGAGCAGGTGCCCCTCGCTGAGCATCGCCGTGACCGCGAGGCGGATCACGAACGTCTTCCCGAGGAGCACCTGCTCGACGTTGGTCACGATGCGGCCTGCGACGTCGGCGAACCAGGTGGCCTGCTCCGGGGTCATGCTCATGCGTGGTGGTCCTTCGGTCGTGGCGGGAGGTGCGGCGGAGGGCGGGTTCGGAGCGGCGGGGGTC
>NZ_JAHEWN010000016.1 GCF_018598555.1 Curtobacterium aurantiacum | reverse complement strand
GGGCCGGGCCGGGCCGAGGCCGCGGGCGCGGCGGGCGGGCGCGTGGTGCGAGGTTCCGTGCTCGTTGCGAGGGTTGCCGGGTCGCACGGAGCAGGGAACCTCGCACGGTTCGGCGCTGCGCCGGTACCGTCGAGCGCATGACGGAGCGGGTGACCAGGGCGTACAGCGCTCGGGCCGATGAGTACGCAGCCGTGCTCGGCTCGATGGACACCGTCCACCCCGAGGACCGAGCACTCGTCGACGCCTGGGCAGCGGTCCGGGACGGCCTGCTGCTCGACGCCGGGTGCGGCCCCGGTCACTGGACGGCGCACCTCGCACGGCAGGGGAATCGTGTCATCGGCATCGACGCGGCGCCGGAGTTCGTCGAGCACGCACGACGGACGCACGACGCCTCGGTCGACTTCCGGGTCGGGTCGCTCGACGCGCTCCCGCTCGCGGACGGCAGCGTCGACGGGGTCCTCGCCTGGTACTCGGTGATCCACCACGAGCCGTCGCGGATCGGTGGGCCACTCGAGGAGTTCCGCCGGGTGCTCACCCCCGGCGGTGGGCTGCTGCTCGGGTTCTTCGAGGGCGCCGCGGTCGAGGCCTTCGACCACGCGGTCGTCACCGCGTACCGCTGGCCGGTCGCGTCCCTGGTGGCGCTGCTGGACGAAGCGGGCTTCGACGTGGTGGACGTCCACACCCGCACGGACTCGGGGCACCGGCCGCACGGGGCGATCAGTGCGGTGCGCCGCTGATCGCTGACCGCTGTCCGTTCAAGCGGCCTGTCAGTCGTCCGAGACCATCGAGCTCAGAGCCGCGGCGATCTCCGGCACGGCATCGAGTTCCCCTTCGGCGATCGCGACGATGAAGTCGTACGCCTGATCGTTCGAGGCGTGGAGCCGGACTCCGTTCACGCCGAGGAAGACCACGAGCAGCATCAGGCCGAGGCGCTTGTTGCCGTCGACCAGGGCGTGGTTCCGGACGGCGGAGTGGACGAGCGCCGCAGCCTTGTCGACCAGAGTCGGGTAGGCGTCGTTCCCGCCCACCGACGCGGCGGGTCGCGCGACCGCCGCCTCGAGCAGTCCGACGTCGCGGACCGCGTCGTCAGCCCCCAGGGTCCGTCGAGCGATGTGCAACGCCTCGTCGGTCGTGAGGTGGATCACTTGCCGAGTCGTTCGAGCGCCTCGGCGTAGCGCGGGAGCTCTCGGTCGAGGATGCCGTCGATCAGATCGCTGCGGCTGTGCTGCTCGACGTACTCGCGGATGGCGGCTCGGGCGACGTCCTGCATCGAGCGCTCCTCGAGGTCGGCACGCTTGCGCAAGGCCGCTGCCTCGGCGTCGTCGAGTCGGAGGGTCATGGCCATGGCGTCGATGGTATCAACGGTGGTATCTGAACGGGCGACAGCGATCGTGGTCATGGAACGACGGTACGAACGTCTCCCACGACGCACGCCGAGCTCGGAACCGGTTGGGGATGACGACGGCCGCGCGGCAGCCTGTGGAGGAACTGCCCGGATCCACCGCAGGTCGTCGATGGGTCGTCAGCCGGAAGTGACCGCGAGCGCGGCGAGGATCTCCCGCACGGTGTGGTCGACCGAGCCGTCGATCGACACGGCAACGGCGGTCTCGTCGGACTGCGGCCGCTCGAGGGTCGCGAACTGCGAGTCGAGCAGCGTCGTCGGCATGTACTCGTGCTGGCGGTGGGACTGCCGTTCGGCGATGAGGCCGCGAGAGCCGTCGAGGAAGGCGATGACGAGACCCGGTGCGGACGCGCGCAGGCGGTCGCGGTAGGCCCGCTTGAGCGCCGAGTTCGCCATCACGCACCGAGACCCGTCGGCCTCGACCGCGGCGATCCGGTCGGCACAGGCCTCGAGCCACGGCCAGCGGTCCTCGTCGGTGAGCGGGGTGCCCTGCCGCATCTTCTCCTTGTTCGCCGCCGGGTGCAGGTCGTCGGCGTCGACGAAGACGCACGGTTCGCCCCGCGCCACCAGGGCGTCGGTGAGGGCCTGGCCGATGGTGGACTTGCCGGAGCCGGAGACGCCCATCACGAGGACGGGCGGGTGGACAGCGAGCTCGCTCATCCCTCCACAGTATTGATCCGGTGAACTCTGGTCCCCAGTTCCCGGAACACCTGTGCGATCCCAGACCGCCGGTCGTAGGTTGGGCGCCAACGTCAGGACAAAGGAGGCCCTCGTGGCAGACAACAACGGTCAGGCGAACATCGGAGTCGTCGGGCTCGCAGTGATGGGTTCGAACCTCGCGCGCAACCTCGCATCGCGCGAGGGCAACACCGTGGCGGTCTACAACCGCACGTACGCCCGGACCGAGGAACTGCTCCAGGAGCACGGCGACGCCGGGTTCATCGCGTCCGAGGACATCGACGGGTTCGTCGCCTCACTCTCCAAGCCCCGCACCGCGATCATCATGGTGCAGGCCGGCAAGGGCACCGACGCCGTGATCGGGCAGCTCGCCGAGCGCTTCGAACCGGGCGACATCATCGTCGACGGTGGCAATGCCAACTTCCACGACACCATCCGACGTGAACACGACCTGCGCGAGAAGGGTCTGAACTTCGTCGGTACCGGTATCTCGGGTGGTGAAGAGGGCGCGCTGAACGGCCCGTCGATCATGCCCGGCGGCTCGAAGGAGGCCTGGGAGACGCTCGGCCCGATCCTGAAGTCGATCGCCGCGGTGGCCGAGGGTGAACCGTGCGTGACCCACATCGGCACCGACGGTGCCGGGCACTTCGTGAAGATGGTGCACAACGGCATCGAGTACGCCGACATGCAGCTCATCGCCGAGTCGTACGACCTGCTCCGTCGTGTCGGCGGGCTGTCGGTGGAGGACCTGGTCCAGGTGTTCGACGAGTGGAACAAGGGCGACCTCGAGTCCTACCTGATCGAGATCACGGGCGAGGTCCTCAAGCAGCGCGACGCCGACACCGGCAAGCCCCTGGTCGACGTCATCCGCGACGAAGCCGGCTCCAAGGGCACCGGCGTCTGGACCGTGCAGAACGCGGTCGGCCTCGGCATCCCCGTCTCGGGCATCGGCGAGGCCGTGTTCGCCCGTGCCGTCTCGTCGAAGCCGGTCCAGCGTGCGGCCGTCCAGAAGTCGATCACGAACCGTCCGCAGATCGCCGAGGTGCCGGACACCTTCGCCGACGACGTCCGGGCGGCGCTGTACGCCTCGAAGGTCGTCGCGTACGCGCAGGGCTTCGACCTCATCATCGCCGGGGCGAAGGAGTACGGCTGGGACATCGACCTCGGCAACGTCGCGAAGATCTGGCGGGGCGGCTGCATCATCCGCGCCCAGTTCCTGAACCGCATCGTCGAGGCGTACGACGAGAACCCCTCGCTCGAGAGCCTGCTGGTCGACCCGTACTTCGCGAACGCGGTGTCCGAGGGCGAGGCCGCCTGGCGCCGCATCGTGGGCATCGCTGCCGCGTCGGGCGTCCCCGCGCCGGGCTTCTCGTCGGCGCTGTCGTACTTCGACTCGCTCGCCTCCGATCGTCTGCCCGCGTCGCTGATCCAGGGGCAGCGCGACTTCTTCGGTGCGCACACCTACCAGCGCATCGACAAGGACGGCACCTTCCACACGCTGTGGTCCGACGACGACCGCCGCGAGGTCGAGCAGGAGCCGTCCACGCACTGACGATCCTGAGCGTCGGGGGGCCTCGCGGACCGCGGGGCCTTCCGAGGCATCAGCCGAACGGTCGGGTCAGGCGACGATGCGTTCGCGTGCCAGGTCCGCCACGAGCCGGTCCAGCCGCGGACCGCGCCCGAGCAGCCGACCAGAGCCCGGGGCGGTCCGGACGAAGAAGGTCGCAACGGCCGGGGTGTCGTCCGGGCGGATGTGATGGATCGCCACCGCGCACGCACGGCGAGCGCCGCCCGAGCCGCCGGCATGCTCCGCGATGCCCTCCGCAACGTCTTCCGCCACGTCCTCGAGCCCGACGTGCACGACGCGACTCCACCGGATCACGAGCAGTCGGGTCGCCCGGCGTTCGTCGAGTTCCCACAGCGACGCCTCGGTGGCGCCGAAGGCCCAGGTGACGCGTGACCCGAGGCGGGTGTCCGGCCGGACCTCGTCGACGACCCCACGGAGCTCGGGCGTCGGCGCCGCCGGCACCAGCCAGACGGTCGGGTCGATCCGGCGGATGGCGAGGGCGAGGGCCTCGTCGGCCTGCCGTCGCCGTGCTGTCGAAGTCCGCACCACCGCGATCGCGATGACCACGAGACCGAGGGCGATCGCCCCGAACTCGACGAGGCCGTACCAGGACAGATCCGCGCCCGGCACCGCCGAGAGCACGACGATCCGGGTGATCAGCACGGCCAACCAGACGGCGACGATCACCCAGCGCAGCGTCGAGAGCCGACGTGCCGGCGACATCGGCGTCCGACCCGCACCGCGGGCACGACCGGACCGCGGGACACCATCGGGACGCTGCAGCACGGTCCGATCCTCCCACGAGCCGCCCGCCGACTGCTGGCCGGACCCGATGAACGCCCGGGGAAGCCGACACACAGCCCACGAGCGGCGCGGCGACCTACGCTCGGGCGGTGACCACCGAGACGACGGACGAACCGATCGGCCGACCGACGGCGAGCCCGCCCGACGGTCCCGACACCGGTCCGACCCGACACCCGACCCTGTTCGCAGCGGCCGTCGGCATCGTGGCCGCTGCCGCGTTCCTCGGGGTCGCCGAGTTCGGCGCACTGCTGCTCGGCGGTGCAGGCAGTCCCCTCGTGGCCGTCGGGTCCGCGGTCATCGACCTCGCTCCTCCTGCCGCGAAGGACGCCATGGTCGCCGTGTTCGGCACCGGGGACAAGGTCGCCCTGTTCGTGCTCATGACCGTGATCGTCATCGCGATCAGCGCCGGTGCCGGCGTCCTCGAACGGGCCCGACCGCCCTTCGGTGCGCTCGTCTTCGCTGCCGGCGGGGTGCTGGCGCTCCTGGCCGTGAGCACCCGCTCGGGTAGCGGGACCTGGGACGGGGCCCCGACGGTGCTCGGCATCGCGGCGGCCGTGGTCGTCCTGCGTCTGCAGCTCCGGCGACTCCGCCGGTGGGAGGCCGCGGCAGCCGTGCCGACCGCGGCACCGCGACCCGCCTCGGCGGAGCGCCGCGCGTTCCTGGTCTGGGGCGTCGGGACGGCGACCCTCGCGGTCGTGGTGGGCACCGCCTCCCGGCTGGGGTCGTCCGCGATGCAGGCGGCCGCCGCTGCCAGGCGGGCCATCCGTCTGCCCGCCGCGGCGACGAGCGGTCCGGCCGTCCCCGCGGGTGCTTCGCTCGACGTCGACGGCATCACGCCCTACATCACGCCGAACGCCGACTTCTACCGGATCGACACGGCCCTTCGGGTGCCGCAGGTCGACCCCGCCGACTGGTCGCTCCGGATCCACGGTGCGGTCGAGCAGGAGATCACACTGACGTGGGACGAACTGCTCGTGCTGCCGCTCGAGGAGCACGTCGCCACGCTGAGCTGCGTGTCGAACGAGGTCGGCGGCGAGCTCATCGGCACCGCGCGCTGGCTCGGCTACCCGATCCGGGAGCTCCTCGCACGGGCCCGGCCCACGGGTGACGCCGACATGGTGCTCTCCCGCAGTGTCGACGGGTTCTCGGCCGGCACGCCGCTCGACGTGCTGCAGGACGACGGCACAGCGGCGCTGCTCGCGGTCGGGATGAACGGCGAACCCCTGCCGACCGAGCACGGGTTCCCGGTGCGGATGGTCGTGCCGGGCCTGTTCGGCTACGTCTCGGCGACGAAGTGGGTCACCGAGCTCGAGGTCACCCGGTTCGCCGACGCGCAGGGCTACTGGACCCCGCGCGGCTGGTCCGAGCGTGGCCCGGTCAAGCTCGAGTCCCGCATCGACACCCCGCGCAACGGCACGACCGTGACCGCGGGCAAGCCGGTCGCGATCGCCGGGGTCGCCTGGCAGCCGCACACCGGCGTCAAGGCGGTCGAGGTCCGTGTCGGAGGCGGCGACTGGCAGCGCGCGGAACTCGCGGACTCGGTCTCTGCGGACACCTGGCGACAGTGGGTGTTCCGCTGGACACCGACCGCGGGGTCACACCGGATCGAGGTGCGTGCGACCAGCGCCGACGGCGAGGTGCAGACGAGCGTGGACCGTCCGCCGGCGCCGAACGGTGCGACGGGCTGGCACACCGTGACGGTCGACGCGCGCTGACCGTCCGGAAGCTGGTCTGCGACACGCCCGCGGGCAGCCGTCAAGGTGGCAGAAAGCGTCGGTTCGTGGGCGCGCGGGCGACACTTCGTGCCGCCTCAGCGAACCTGAGCGGTGTGTCGTGACCACTCGTCGCCGGCGCGCTCCGGTCACCCGACGGCCTGGAGGCCCGGTGCCGGCCCGCCCCGCCCCTCGCCCTGGTCACGCGACACGCCACGTGCGTCACGCCAGGGGTGCAGAAAGCGTCGGTTCGCGGACCCTCAGGCGACACTTCGTGCCACCTCGGCGGACCTGAGCGGCGTGTCGTGACCGCTCGGCACCGGCGCGCTCCGGCCACCCGACGGCCTGGAGGCCCGGTGCCGCCCCGCCCCTCCCCTCGCCCCGGTCGCGCGACACGCCACGTACGTCACGCCAGGGGTGCAGGAAGTGTCGGTTCGCGGGCGCGCAGGCGACACTTCGTGCCACCTCGGCGGACCTGAGCGGCATGTCGTGACCGCTCGGCGCCGGCGCCAGGCAGGCAGACCAGGACCAGGGCCAGGCGGGCAGACGAGGGTCAGGCGGGCAGGGTCGCGACGACGCAGGTGCCGTCGACCTCGGCGTCGCGCTCGACCTCGGTGGTGAAGCCGGCAGCCGTGAACGAAGCGGCGGACGCCTCGGCCTGGGCCTCCGACACCTCGATCACGACCGCGCCACCGGGACGGAGCCACTCCCCAGCGCCCGCAGCGATCCGCCGGTGCAAGTCGAGGCCGTCCGCGCCACCGTCGAGGGCGACGCGGTGCTCGTGCTCCCGGGCCTCGGCTGGCATCAGCTCGATCGAGGCCGTCGGCACGTACGGGGCGTTCACCGCGATGACCGCCACGGCCCCTCGGAACCGGTCGGGCAGCGGGGCGAACAGGTCGCCCGCGACGACGATGCCGCGGTCCCCGACGTTCTCGGCCGCGACGTCGACCGCATCCGGGTCGATGTCGGTGGCGACGAGGTCGAGTGCGCCGACGCGACCGAACAGGGCGACCGAGATCGCGCCGGCACCGCAGCACAGGTCGACCACGCGGTCGTAGCGCTGCAGCAGACGCGCTGCCTGCTCGACGACGACGGTGGTGCGCGCACGCGGCACGAACACCCCCGGGGTCACCCGGATGCGGTGCCCGTCGAACGCCGCCCAACCGAGCACGTACTCGAGGGGCTCACCGGCGAGCCGACGCTGCACGAGCGTCCGGAGCCGGACGGGCTCACCGTCGCCGGCCTCGAGCAACAGGTCGGCTTCGTCCTCGGCGAAGACGCTCCCCGCGACCCGGAGCCGGGCCGCGAGGGCGTCACGCGCGGGGTGGGTCAAGCGGCGCCATCGAACATCGACGTCACCGAACCGTCGTCGAAGACCTCGTGGATGGCGCGGGCGATGAGCGGCGCGATCGGCAGGACCTCGAGGCGGTCCCAGCGCTTCTCCATCGGCAGGGGCAGGGTGTCCGTCACGACCACGCGGTCGATGAACTCGCTCTGCAGCAGCTCGGTCGCCGGGTCCGAGAACACGGCGTGGGTCGCGGCGACGACGACACCGGTGGCACCGGCGTTCTTGAGCGCCTCGGCCGCCTTGGCGATCGTGCGACCGGTGTCGATGAGGTCGTCGACGAGCAGGCACACGCGGCCGCTGACGTCGCCGACGATCTCGTGCACGGAGACCTGGTTCGGCACGAGCGGGTCGCGGCGCTTGTGGATGATGGCGAGCGGGGCGCCGAGCTTCTCGGACCAGATGTCGGCGACGCGGACGCGGCCCATGTCGGGCGACACCACGGTCAGCGTCTTCGGGTCGAGGATCTGGCGGAAGCGCTCGAGCAGCACCGGCATGGCGAACAGGTGGTCGACGGGGCCGTCGAAGAAGCCCTGGATCTGCGCGGCGTGCAGGTCGACGCTCATGATGCGGTGCGCGCCGGCGGCCTTGAACAGGTCGGCGACGAGGCGGGCCGAGATCGGCTCGCGGCCACGGCCCTTCTTGTCCTGGCGGGCGTAGGGGTAGAACGGCGCCACGACCGTGATGCGCTTCGCCGAGGCACGCTTCAGCGCGTCGACCATGATGAGCTGCTCCATGAGCCACTCGTTGATCGGCGCGGTGTGCGACTGGATGACGAAGGCGTCGCAGCCACGGACCGACTCGTCGAAGCGGGCGTAGAGCTCACCGTTCGCGAACGTCCGGGCATCGGTCGGCACGAGGTCGACCCCGAGCTCCTCCGCGATCTCGGCAGAGAGCGCCGGGTGTGCTCGCCCCGAGACGAGGACGAGTCGTTTCTGGCCGGTTGTCTTGATTCCGGACAAGTGCGGTGCTCACTCCCTGACCCACGAGGGGTCGATGTCGGCGACGGGTGGTCGCCAGGATCTATTCGCCGTTCGCGAGCCGAGCAGCCTCGGCCGCCGGAGTGCCGGGTCGGTGTTCCTCGACCCATCCGTCGGTGTTGCGCTGTGGGGCGTAGCTGATCGCGAGGGATCCGGCCGGGACGTCCTTGCGGACGGTGGTCCCGGCACCGGTGTACGCACCGTCACCAATCCTAACGGGGGCGACGAACACGTTGTGCGAGCCTGTACGGACGTTCGAGCCGACCTCGGTGCGGTGCTTGTGCACGCCGTCGTAGTTCGCGGTGATGGTGTTCGCGCCGATGTTCGAGTCCTCACCCACCTCGGCGTCGCCGATGTAGGACAGGTGCGGGACCTTGCTGCCGCGGCCGATCCGGGCGTTCTTCGTCTCGACGAAGGTGCCGATCTTGCCGTCGTCACCGAGGATCGTTCCGGGTCGCAGGTAGGCGAACGGGCCGACCGAGGCGCCGTCCCCGATCACGGCGAGGGTGGCGTCGACGCGGTTCACGGTGGCGCGGGCCCCGACCTCGGTGTCGCGGAGCGTGGTGTCCGGTCCGACGACGGCACCGGCGGCGATCGCGGTGGCGCCGATGAGCTGGGTGCCGGGCAGGACCTCGGCATCGGGCTCGATGGTGACGTCGAGGTCGATCCAGGTGGTCGCCGGGTCCTGCACGGTGACGCCGGCGAGCTGGTGCCGCCGGACGATGCGGGCGTTGAGTTCACGGGCGGCGTCGGACAGCTGCGCGCGGTCGTTGATGCCGGCGACGAGCCACTGGTCGGTGAGGGTGACGACGTCGATGATCCCACCGCGCTCGGCGATGAGCGTCGGTGCGTCGGTGATGTACTTCTCGCCCTGGGCGTTGGCGGTGGTGAGCCCGGGCAGCACGGCACGGAGGTGCGCTGCGTCGAAGGCGTAGATACCGGCGTTGGTCTCGGTGATCGTGCGCTGCGCGTCGGTGGCGTCCTTGTGCTCGACGACCCCGACGAACGCACCGGAGGCGTCGCGGACCACGCGGCCGAGGCCCGTCGGGTCGAGGGCGATCGCGCTGACGAGCGTCACGGCGTTGGCGGCACCGATGTGTGCGTCGACGAGGAGCCGGAGGGACGCCGCGTCGAGCAGCGGAACGTCGCCGGACAGCACCACGACGGCACCGTCGAAGTCGGCCGGGAGCGCCTGGACGGCCACCTCGACCGCACGGCCGGTGCCGGGGACGTCGTCCTGGTCGACGACGATCGCGTCGGGCGCGCGCTCCACGACCTCGGCCGCGACGAGGTCACGCTCGTGCCGCACGACGACGGCGACGTGCTCGGGGCTGAGGGACGACGCCGTCCGCAGGACGTGCCCGATGAGCGGCAGCCCGGCGAGCCGGTGCAGCACCTTGGGCGTGGACGACTTCATGCGCGTGCCCTGCCCGGCGGCGAGGACGACGACGGCGATGCGCTGGTCGGTCATGCACCCATCCTGGCGCACCGCAGCCCGGGCCGCCCGACGCGACCACGGCCCTGTGCGGAACCGTGCGCACAACCGCAGCCTGTGGACGGACGGGCACCGCGCCTCCAGGCCGGGCCGACAGCAGGCCGCACCTCAGACAGGACACGACTCAGGCGCGCGCGACCCGCGGTTCCGGCTTGACGAACGCCATCAGGACCAACCCCGCGACGAGCACGACGACCACCCCGAGGATCCCGAAGCGCGTCGACCCGCCGACGGTCACCGCGACGCCGAACAGCGCCGGCGCGAGGAACGAGGCGGCCCGGCCCGTGGTGGCGTAGAGGCCGAAGAGCTCCCCCTCGCGACCGGGCACGGCCAGGCGCGCCAGGTACGCCCGCGACGACGACTGCACGGGGCCGACGAACACGGCGAGGGTCAGTCCGAGCACCCAGAACCACTCCGTCCGGGTGCCGGCGACGAACACCCCGACCCCGCACAGGGCGAGCCCGACGAGCGACACCATGATGAGCGCGCGTGAGCCGAACCGGTCGTCGAGCCGTCCGGAGACGAACGTCGCGATCCCGGCGACGACGTTCGCGGCGATGGCGAACAGGATGACCTCGGACGCACTGAACCCGAACACCTGGGCGGCGACGATCCCACCGAAGGTGAAGACCGCCCCGACGCCGTCGCGGAAGACGGCGCTGGCGAGCAGGAACGCGAGGACGTTGCGGCGCTCCCGCCACAGCCGGGCGATGTCCCGCACCAGGTCGGCGTAGGCCCCGAGGACGCCGCCGCCGCGGGTGCGGTCCGGCACCGCCTCGGGCACGGTGAGGAACAGCGGGATCGAGCTGACGGCCAGCCAGACGGCGGCGATCCCGATCGCGACGCGGACGTCCCACTGGCCGGCGGCGACCGTGGCCGGCAGCTGCAGGAGCCCGCCGACGACGCCGTCGCCCCGGAAGTCCTGGATGCAGAGCACGAGCAGCAGCACGAGCAGGACGATGCCGCCGAAGTACCCGGCAGCCCAGCCGATCGCGGAGACACGACCGGTGCGCTCCCCGTGTGCGATCTGCCCGATCATGGCGTTGTAGCCGACGCTCGCGATCTCGTAGGCGACGGTCCCGATGCCGAGCAGGGCCGCGCCGAGCAGCAGGTACGGCTGGCTCGGCGCGACGAAGACCATGCCACCGATCGACAGTGCGACGCCGATCGTGGCGATGAGGACCGAGCGGCGACGGTGCCCGGAGGAGTCTGCGAGCCGTCCCATCGCCGGTGCCACGAGCGCCACGACGATCCCCGCGATGGTCAGTGCGGTCGAGACGACGGCGGCGTTGTGCGCGAGTTCGCGTTCCACGATCGCCTTGCCCGCCGCGGACGTGTCACCGACGAGCGCCGGGTCCACGAACGCCCGGCTGGCCAGGTACGTGCTGAACACGAACGTGGTGACGACCGCGTTGAACGCGGCGGAACCCCAGTCCCAGAGCGCCCAGGAGACGAGCGCGCGCCGGTCGGTGCGCTGCGGCACGACGGCGGCCGGTGAAGCGGTCATGCGCGAACCGTAGCGCGTCCCGGTGACGCGACGGTGGCCCCGTTCCGGGTCACGTGCCGGACGGGAGGCGCGTGGCGGGCCGGCCCCGCGCCTCCAGTCCGCACCGTGCGTAAGTCGTCACCTGGTGCGAGCTTCCACGCACCGTGCCCGGCTGCAATGCCGCACCAGGCGGCCAAGCCCGCACCGTCCGACCGACCGTGCACCGTGCCGGACGGGAGGCGCGTGGCGGGCCCGCCCCGTGCCTCCCGCCCGCACCGTGCGTAAGTCGTCACCTGGTGCGAGCTTCCACGCACCGTGCCCGGCTGCAACGCCGCGTCAGGCACGCAATGCGCCCCGGGCCGACGAAACCTGCACCGGACGACGCGCAGCGCGCTCAGGCGGGGACGCCGCCGGGGTAGACGACGGACTTGAGCGACTCCGGGTCGGTGTCGCTCTCGAGGGCCTCGCGCACGTCATCGAGCCCGAAGCGGCCGGTGACGAGCGAGTCGAGATCGACCTGCCCGGACGCGACCAGCTCGATGGCGACCGGCCAGGTGTTCGTGTACCGGAAGATCCCGGTGACCGTGACCTCGAGGTTCTGGATGTGCTCGACCGGCAGCGTCATCTCGGAGTTGCCGAGCCCGACCAGCACCGCTGCGCCAGCGGGGCCCACGGCCTTGATGCCGTCGGACACCGCGCGGGGTGCACCGCTGGCGTCGATGAACGCGTCGACGGGGACGATGTCGGACGCGACGGACACGGCGGTGGGGTCGACGACCTCGGTGGCGCCGTACCGCAGGGCGCGCTCACGGCGCTCGGCGACGAGGTCGCTGACGACGATGCGCGACGCTCCGAAGGCCTTCGCGACCTGGGCGCAGATGATGCCGATCGGACCGGCACCGGCGATGAGCACCGACGAACCGGGGACGATGCCGGCCTTGCGGACGGCGGCGATGCCGACGGACAGCGGCTCGAGGAGCGCGCCGGCCTCGAACGAGACGGCGTCGGGCAGGACGTGCGCGAACTCGGCCTCGATGGTGACGAACTCGGTGAAGGCGCCGTCGACCGGCGGCGTCGCGTAGAAGCGCATGTGCGGGCAGAGGTTGTAGCGGCCGGCCAGGCACTGGGCGCAGCGGTGGCAGGGGCGCTGCGGCTCGATGGCCACGCGCTCCCCCACGCGGGACGGGTCGACCCCCTCGCCGACGGCCTCGATCGTGCCGGAGAGCTCGTGCCCGAGGACGAGGGGCTCCTCGACGACGAAGTCCCCGATGCGGCCGTGGCGGTAGTAGTGCACGTCGGAGCCGCAGACCCCGACGGCGGCGACCCGGACGAGCACGTCACCGGGGTCGACGGCGGGGACGGGGCGGTCCTCGACGGTGAGGTCCTGGGTGCCGAGCAGGACGCTGGTGCGCTGGGTGGAGGTCATGCGGTTCTCGCTTCCTCGGCCGCGTCGTCGCGGCCGGACGTGGGGGTGGTGGAGGGGGCTGCGGTCGCCGCGGTCGCTGCGGTCGCCGCGGTCGCTGCGGTCGCTGCGGTCATCGTGGCGTCGCGCAGCAGCTCCGCGAAGCCGATCTCGGCGGCGCCGCGGACCAGGACGTCACGGCCGAGTGCCGCCGGGACGATGCGGAGCCGGTCGGTCATGGCGGCCATCGTCTGCGCACGGACGTCGGTCTCGACCCGGTCGCCGACGTGCCCGAGCAGCGCACCGAGGAACCCGCCGAGCACCACGACCTCGGGGTCGACGGTGTGGATGGCGTTGCGCAGCGCGGTCGCGAGCGCGGTGACCTGTCGGTCGACGACCCGCTCGACCTCGGGCCGGCCCTCGGCGAGCGCCGCGGCGAGCGCGTCGAGGTCGTCCGGCGGGGTCCCGGTGACGTCGGTGAGGGCGGAGCGCGACGCCTCGGTCTCCAGGCACCCGACCGCGCCGCAGTGGCAGCGGATCCCGTTCGCCGCGACGAAGGTGTGCCCGAGCTCGCCCGCGTACCCGTCGGCGCCGCTGAAGGGCCGGCCGGCGCTGACGATCCCGCCGCCGATGCCGCTCGCGCCGCCGTTCAGGTACACGAGGTCGTCGACGCCGCGGGCGCTGCCGTACAGCCGTTCCGCCCAGGCGCCGAGGTTGGCGTCGTTCGCGGCCCGGACCGGCAGCCCGAGGCGTTCCGCGAGCGGTCCGGCGAGGGGTTCGTCACGCCACCCGAGGTGCGGGGCGTCGCGGACGGTGCCGTCCTCGACCCGGACGATGCCGGGCACGGCGACGCCGACCCCGACGACCCGGGCACCGGGTCCGGTGCGGGCGACGAGTGCGGCGAGGACCCGGGCGACGGCGTCGATGGCCTGCGCGGCGGTGGGGACGGTGGTCTGCGGCTCCACCAGCCGGTCACGCACGCTGCCGTCGAGGCCGACGAGGGCAACCCCGACGGCGTCGATCTCGACCGTGACCGCGGCGGCGAGGACGTCGGCCGACGCCCGCACGACCCCGCTCGGCCGTCCGACCCCGGCACCGGGGGTCCCCGCGGCCGGGGTCTCCTCGTGCACGAGACGGGCGTCGACGAGGTCCCCGACGAGCGCGAGGATCGTCGAGCGGTTCAGTCCGGTGCGCCGGGTGAGCTCGGCGCGGGTGACGGGGCCGTCCTCGTGGACGAGCCGGAGGACGCGCGCGGCGTTGCCCGGCGTCGCCGTGGGCTGCCGTGCCATGGGTCCTCCTCGTTGTGAATGGGGTCGCGGGTGGGGTTTCGGGCTGAGCGACGAGTTTCGCACCCGGGCGACCGTGGACTGTCGCGCAGCGCGAAACCCCGGCGAAGAGCCGGGTCAGCGCGACTGCGAGAACGCGGCGTCGAACGCGGCGTCCGGCTGGGCGATGGTGCCGAGCCGCCGGACGAACGCCAGCGCCTCGGGCCCGCCGACGAGCCGGTCCATGCCGGCGTCCTCCCACTCGACGCTGGTCGGTCCGGCGTACCCGATGTGGTTCAGCACGCGGAACACCCGCTCCCACGGTACGTCCCCGTGACCGGCGGTGACGAAGTCCCACCCGCGCCGGGGGTCGCCCCACGGCAGGTGCGAGGACAACCGCCCGTTGCGCCCGTCGAGCTGCTTCACCGACTCCTTGCAGTGCACGTGGTACACCCGGTCGGCGAAGTCGAGCAGGAACGCGGCGGGGTCGAGGTCCTGCCAGACGAAGTGCGACGGGTCGAAGTTGAACCCGAACGCCGGCCGGTCCTGGAACACCTCGAGCGTGCGCCTGGCGGTCCAGTAGTCGTAGGCGATCTCGGACGGGTGCACCTCGAGCGCGAACCGGACCCCGACCTCCTCGAAGACGTCGAGGATCGGTGACCAGCGGTCGTGGAAGTCCTGGTACCCGGCGTCGATCATCCCCGGGGGCACGGGCGGGAACCCGGCGACGGTCTTCCAGATCGACGAACCGGAGAAGCCGGTGACGGTGTCGACCCCGAGCGCCGCGGCGGCACGGGCGGTCCACTGCAGTTCCTCGGCCGCACGCTGCCGTACGCCCTCGGGGTCGCCGTCGCCCCACACGTGCGGCGGGACGATGTCCTCGTGCCGCTGGTCGATCGGGTCGTCGCACACTGCCTGGCCGACCAGGTGGTTCGCGATGGTCCAGACCCGCAGGCCGTTGCGTTCCAGGATCGCCGTGCGCTCGGCGACGTACTCCGGGTCCGTCGCGGCGCGCCGGACGTCCAGGTGGTCGCCCCAGCAGGCGATCTCCAGCCCGTCGTAGCCCCACTCGCCGGCGAGCCGGGCGACCTCTTCGAAGGGCAGGTCGGCCCACTGTCCGGTGAACAGGGTGACCGGCCGGGAGGCCCGTGTCGTCTCCGTCGTCTCGCTCGCGTCCGTCGTCGTCATCGTCGTCGTCCTTCTTCGCGGTGGTCGGGTTCCGTCACCAGGATCCGGGTGCGGACCCGGCGGGGACGGTGGCGGGTCGCTCGACGCGGGAGTGCACGTCGACGACCGAGTGGTCACGGGCGGCGGCGGAGACCGCCTCCATGACCTCGAGCACGTGGAACGCGAGGTCACCGGAGGCTCGGTGCGGCCGGTCCGTCGCGATCGCGTGCGCCATGTCGGCGAGGCCGTAGCCGCGCCCGGCGTCCGCGTACCCGGCGGACACCGGCAGGTCGCGCCACGAGCGGTCGTCGGCCGTGGCGATCGACACGGTGTCCGAGAACCGGTTCGGGTCCGGGACGCCCAGGGTGCCGGCGGTGCCGTACACCTCGAACAGCGGGGCGCGGGTGGCCCAGACCTCGAACGAGACGGTCACGGTGGAGACCACGCCGCCCGCGTGCTCGAGGATCGCGACGACGTGTGTGTCGATGTCGACCGGGATCGGCGTGCCGGCGTTCGGCCCGGTGGCGACGGTGCGCTCCCGGCTGGACCGGGTCGCACTGCCGCTGACCCGGACGACCGGCCCGAAGAACGTGACGAGGCTCGTCAGGTAGTACGGCCCCATGTCGAGGAGCGGTCCGCCGCCGGGCTGGTAGTAGAACGCCGGCGCGGGGTGCCAGAGCTCGTGCCCGGGGGCGCTCCACGCGACGGCGGCGCCGACCGGGGTACCGATCGCGCCGTCGTCGAGGGCGGCACGGGCGGTCTGGATGCCCGTGCCGAGGACGGTGTCCGGGGCGCTGCCGACCCGGAGGCCCCGGTCGCGTGCGAGCTGGAGCACCGGTGCTGCCTCGGCGGTGGACATCGCGAGCGGCTTCTCGCCGTAGACGTGCTTGCCGGCAGCGAGTGCCCGGGTCGCGACGTCGGCGTGCGCGGCCGGGATCGTCAGGTTGAGGACCACGTCGACGTCGTCGGCGGCGAGCAGGTCGTCCACGGTGGTCCCGCGCACGCCCTGGGCCGCGCCGACCGCCTCGGCCCGTGCGACGTCGAGGTCGGCGACCGCGGCGAGTTCGAGCCCGGGCAGTGCCGGGAAGTGTTCGAAGTACTGCTGGCTGATGACCCCGACGCCGACGACCCCGACGCGGAGCACCCCTTCGTTCACCGTGCTGCCCACAGGAGTCCCCGTTCGATGATGGTTCGGACCGGCTGCGACTCGACGATCTCGATCCGGTGTCCGGGGGCCGAGACGAAGATCCGTCCCTTCCCCCACTGCCGGGTCCAGATCGCCGGTGCGGTGACCGGGCGGTTCCAGGGGTCCCACGAGCGGGCCTCCTGCGTGGTGGTGGCGAGGACGTCGTCGTACTCGTCGCTCAGCACCCAGTACTGCTCGGTGACGAGGTCGAAGTCCTCGATGCCCTGCGTGATCGGGTGCTCGTGCCCGAGTTCGGTGATGTGCACCGTGTACGGGATGTAGTTGTCGGACTGCTCGCCGACCCGTTCGTCGGGGTGCTTGCCCGCGTGGTGCGCGAACTGCCCGCCGATCATGTGCAGGTAGTCGGCGTTGTCGCGGTACGAGTCCGCGATCCCGCCGTGCCAGCCGGCCATGCCCGTGCCGTTCAGGACGGCGCGCTGCAGCCCGGCGAACTCGTCGGCCGCGATCGTCGTCATCGTGTTGACCTGGACGATCAGGTCGACGGTGTCCATGTACTCCTGGTCGGCGTACACGGCGGGCGAGCCCTCGACGCGGACGGCGAACCCGTGGGCCTGCAGGAACGGGATGAACAGGTCGGTGGTCTCGACGGGCTGGTGGCCGTCCCACCCGCCGCGGACGACGAGTGCCCGGCGGGTCTGGTCGGCGGCGCTCACGAGGTCGCCGTCCAGGTGCTGCCGGCGGCGGCGCTGCGTTCGACCGCGTCGAGGACCCGCTGCACGTGCAGGCCGTCGGCGAACGACGGCGACGGGTCGGTGCCGGCGACGATCGCGTCGACGAAGTCCTTCACCTGGTGACTGAAGGTGTGCTCGTACCCGATGAGGTGCCCGGTCGGCCACCACGCGGCCATGTAGGGGTGCTCGGGCTCGGTGACGAGGATGCGGCGGAACCCCTGCTCCCCCGCCGGGGCGTTCGACTCGTACAGCCGAAGCTCGTTCATCGCCTCGAGGTCGAACTGGATCGCGCCCTCGGACCCGCTGATCTCGAGCGTCAGGCCGTTCTTCCGCCCGGTCGCGTACCGCGTGGCCTCGAACGTGCCCATCGCACCGTCGGCCGCACCGCCACCCAGGCGGGCGGTGAAGAACGCGGCGTCGTCGACCGTGACCTGGCCGCGCTCACTCGACGCGGTGCCGGAGAGCCCGACCCCCTCGGCCATCAACGGACGCTCGGTCACGAAGGTCTCGAGGGTGCCGGACACGGTGGCGAGCGACGCACCCGTGACGTGCTCGACGAGGTCGATGGCGTGGGCACCGATGTCGCCGAGTGCGCCGGAGCCGGCGAGCGACTTGTCGAGGCGCCAGGTCATCGGACCGTCCTCGTCCGCCAACCAGTCCTGCAGGTAGAGCGCACGGACCTGGCGCACGGTGCCGATCCGGCCGTCCTGCACCAGCTGCCGGGCGAACGCGATGGCCGGCACCCGGCGGTAGCTGAACCCGACCATCGCCCGGACCCCCTGCGCACGGGCGGCGTCGGCGGCGGCGGTCATCGCCTCGGCCTCGGCGACGGTGTTGGCGAGGGGCTTCTCGCACAGGACGTGCTTGCCGGCCTCGAGCGCGGCGATCGCGATCTCGACGTGCGACGACCCGGGCGAGACGATGTCGACCACGTCGATGTCCGGGTCGGCGACGACGGCACGCCAGTCGGTGGACGCGGCCTGCCAGCCGTACTGCACGCGTGCGGCCTCGGTGCGTTCCGGGTCACGCCCGACGACCACCGCCATCTCGGGCTCGGTCCCGAGGTCGAAGAACCTGGGGGCGGTCCGCCACGCCTGTGAGTGTGCGGCTCCCATGAAGCCGTGCCCCACCATCGCGACCCGCAGTCGTTGCTGCACCGTCGACTCACTTGCCATCCGCTCGCTCCTTTGCGATCACGTGCTTGCCACAGCCAACACTACCGCTTATGTTGGGCGCGGCAACATTTTGTTTCGACGACGAACGGTGACCACCATGGCAACGACGCCCACCCGTGCAGACAAGTTCTCCTTCGGTCTCTGGACCATCGGTTACAACGGCTCCGACCCCTTCGGCGGGCCGACCCGACCCGCCCTCGACGTGGTCGAGGCGGTCGAGAAGCTCGATGAGCTCGGGGCCTACGGCCTGACCTTCCACGACGACGACCTGTTCGCGTTCGGTTCGACCGACGCCGAACGCCAGACCCAGATCGACCGCCTCAAGGGCGCGCTCGAGTCCACCGGGCTCGTCGTGCCGATGGTCACGACGAACCTGTTCTCCGCCCCCGTGTTCAAGGACGGCGGCTTCACCTCGAACGACCGGCAGGTGCGCCGCTTCGCGCTCCGCAAGGTCCTGCGCAACATCGACCTCGCCGCCGAGCTCGGCGCGTCGACGTTCGTGATGTGGGGCGGCCGCGAGGGTTCCGAGTACGACAGCGCGAAGGACGTGCAGGCCGCGCTCGAGCGGTACCGCGAGGCCGTCAACCTGCTCGCGCAGTACGTCACCGACAAGGGCTACGGCATCCGGTTCGCCATCGAGCCGAAGCCGAACGAGCCCCGTGGCGACATCCTCCTGCCGACCCTCGGCCACGCGATCGCCTTCACCGAGACGCTCGAGCGCCCGGAGCTGTTCGGCATCAACCCCGAGGTCGGCCACGAGCAGATGGCGGGCCTGAACTTCACGGCCGGCATCGCCCAGGCCCTCTACCAGGGCAAGCTCTTCCACATCGACCTCAACGGTCAGCGCGGCATCAAGTACGACCAGGACCTGGTGTTCGGCCACGGCGACCTGCAGAACGCGTTCTCGCTCGTCGACCTGCTCGAGCACGGCGCCCCGCAGGGCGGCCCGGCGTACGACGGCCCGCGCCACTTCGACTACAAGCCGAGCCGCACCGAGGACATCACCGGCGTCTGGGACTCCGCGTCGGCCAACATGCGCATGTACCTGCTCCTGAAGGAGCGTGCGCAGGCGTTCCGCGCCGACCCCGAGGTGCAGGCGGCGCTCGAGGCCTCCAAGGTCGGCGAGCTGTCGACGCCGACGCTCAACGACGGCGAGTCGTACGACACGTTCCTCGCCGACCGCTCGGCCTACGAGGACTTCGACGCCGACGCCTACTTCGGCGGCAAGGGCTTCGGCTTCGTCCGCCTGCAGCAGCTCGCGATGGAGCACCTCATGGGCGCGCGGAATTGAGCGCGAGCGGGCAGCTCGTCGCGGGGGTCGACTCGTCGACCCAGTCCTGCAAGGTCACCATCCGTGACGCGGCGACCGGTGCGGTCGTCCGGGAGGGACGCGCGTCCCACCCGGACGGCACGTCCGTCGACCCCCGCCACTGGTGGGACGCCCTCGGTGCCGCGATCGCGGACGCCGGCGGCCTCGACGACGTCGGTGCCGTCGCGATCGCCGGGCAGCAGCACGGCATGGTCGCGCTCGACGCGGACGGTCGCGTGGTCCGCGACGCGCTGCTGTGGAACGACGTGCGCAGTGCGGACGCGGCCGCGCAGATGGTCGACGAGCTCGGCCGGGAGGCGTGGGTCGCCCGGACGGGTCTGGTCCCGGTGGCCTCGTTCACCGGTACCAAGCTGCGGTGGCTCCGCGACGCGGAACCCGAGAACGCGGCGCGCGTCGCGGCCGTGGCGCTCCCCCACGACTGGCTGTCGTGGCGGCTCCGCGGCCACGGCCCGGCGGGCGAGAGCCCGCTCGGCCCCGACCTCGACGCGCTGGCGACCGACGCGTCCGACGCCAGCGGCACGGCGTACTGGGACCCGGTGCGCCGCGAGTACGACCCGGAGCTGTTCGAGCTCGCGCTCGGGCGGCCGATGCGACCGGCGTCGATGGGTGACGACGACGCCGTGGTCGTGCCCCGCGTGGTCGCTCCCGACGAGGCGATGGGCGCCCTGTCCACCGACGTGGGGCTGCCCGGCGGCGCGGTCGCACGGTCCGGCCTCGTCGTGGGTGCCGGACTCGGTGACAACGCCGGGGCAGCGCTCGGCCTGGGTCTCGGCCCGGGCGACGTCGCGGTGTCCCTCGGCACCAGCGGCACGGTCTTCGGGGTCAGCGACGCCGAGGTGCGTGACCCGAGCGGGACCGTGGCGGGCTTCGCCGACGGGACCGGGTCGCGCCTCCCGATCGTCACGACGCTCAACGCGGCCCGCGTGCTCGAGGTGATCGGCCGCCTGCTCGGCGTCGACCACGACGCACTCGGTGAGCTGGCGCTGCAGGCGCCGGCCGGGGCCGACGGCCTCGTCCTGGTGCCGTACTTCGTCGGCGAGCGCACGCCCAACCGGCCGGACGCGACCGCATCGCTGCTCGGCATGACGCCGGCGACCACCGACCGGGCGCACCTGGCCCGGGCGGCCGTCGAGGGGATGCTCTGCGCCCTCGCCGACGGACTGGCCGCGGTGCAGGACACCGGGGTGACCGTCGAGCGGCTGCTGCTCATCGGCGGCGCTGCGCGGAACCCGGCGGTGCGCACCGTCGCCGCACAGGTGTTCGGCCGAGACGTCCTGGTGCCGGAGCCCGGTGAGTACGTCGCCGCTGGTGCCGCGAAGCAGGCCGCGTGGGCGCTCACCGGTGCCCTGCCGACGTGGGACACCGCGACGACCACCGTGCCGTCCGACCCCCACCCCGAGGTGCTCGAGCAGTACCGCGCCGCGGCGCGCTGACCGACGCACCGAGTTCGACACCCCTCGCCCCCGGCGCCCTCCACCAGGGTGCCGGGGGCATCATCGTCCCCGGAGGACCCCCATGCCACTGACCGACCTGCCCCTCGACGCGCTCCGCGCCCACCGCTCGGACGTCCGTCGTCCCGCCGACTTCGACGCCTTCTGGGCGGACACGATCGCCGCCGCCCGGACCGCGGGCGAGGGGGTCGAGGTGACCCTCGTGCCCGCCGAGACCCCGGTGACCGGTCTCGTCGTCGAAGACCTGACGTTCCCCGGGTTCGCCGGGGACCCGGTGCGCGCGTGGGTCAACCGTCCGGTGTCCGACGACCCCGCCGCACTGCCGGTCGTCGTCGAGTTCCTCGGGTACGGCGGTGGCCGTGGTCGTCCGGGCGAGCGCGTGCACTGGGCCCTCGCCGGGTACGTGCACGTGGTGATGGACACCCGCGGCCAGGGCTCCGGGTGGGCCGGCGGCGACACCCCGGACCCGCACGGCTCCGCACCGCACGCCAGCGGCTGGATGACGAGCGGCATCGGCTCGCCCGCCGACCACTACTACCGCCGCGTCTACACCGACGCCGTGCGACTCGTCGAGGCGGTGCGGAGGCTGCCCGGGGTCGACCCCGAGCGCATCGCCCTGACCGGTGGCAGCCAGGGCGGCGGCATCACGATCGCCGCGGCGGCCCTGGTCGAGGCACACGTCGGACCGGTCGCCGCGGTGCTGCCCGACGTGGCGTTCCTGGCCGACTGGCGGAACGGCACCGACGTCGCGGTCGGCGGTCCGTACCTGGAGCTCGCGCAGTACCTCGCCGTCCACCGCGACGCGGCCGACCGCGTGTGGGAGACCGCCGCGTACCTGGACGGGGTGAACCACGCCGCCGGCATCACCGCCCCGGCCCTGTTCTCGGTCGCGCTGATGGACGACGTCGTTCCGCCCCGCACGACCTTCGCCGCGTTCAACGCCCTCGGGTCCACCGACCGCGAGATCGTCGTGTACCCGTACAACGGGCACGAGGGCGGCGGCTTCCGGCACTGGGAGCGCCAGGCCGCGTTCCTGGCGGCGCAGCTGCCGGAGCGGATCAGATGAAGTAGTGGTGCCGGTGGTGGGTGCCGGTGCTGCCGTCACCGACGTCGTAGTGCACGGTGAGGGTCTGCTCCCAGTCACCGCGGTGGTCGCCCCACTCGAACAGGATGCTGTCCGGCACCACGTCGGGCTGGTGGAGCAGGACCCGCTCCGCCAGCCCGATCAGTCGCTGTTGTCGGGTGCGCATGCGTCGCCTCAGGTACTCGTGTGCAGCGTCTTCTTCGGGTACTCGTCGAAGCGCTGGAAGTACGTGCTCGAGAAGCGCCCCATGTGACGGAACCCCCACCGGTGCGCGACCTCGGCCACCGTCGTCTGCGTGCAGTCGGCGAGCTGGAGCGCGATCCGGACGCGGTCGAGCCGGACCAGCAGCAGGTACGTCATCGGGCTCACCCCGAGGTGCTGCACGAAGTTCTCCTGCAGTGTGCGGGAGCTGACCCCGACCGCCCCGCAGACGTCCGCCAGCTGGAGCGGTCGGTCGCAGTGCTCCGCGAGCCACGCCTGTGCCAGGTGCACGGTGTTCGCGGTCCGGGACACCTGTGGCGCGTCCTGCTCCGCGACGGGTCCGCCGAAGGCCCGCAGGACCGCCTCGGCCAGCAGCACCTGCGCCGACAGGTGACCACCCGGGTTGCGGTCCGGGTGCAGCGCGTTGACGGCGACGGTGTCGATGCGAGCGAGCAGCTGTGGGACCTCGGCATCCGCTGGGCGGGATCGCAGTCGGCCGGCGAAGCGGTGGTCGAACACGACCCCGTTCACGGCGTCGAGGAAGCCGCGGTCGACCCGCAGCACCTGGACGGTCCCCGCCGGCACGACCAGCGTGAACGGTCGGTCCGTCGGCAGGAGCACCGGGACGCCGGGCCGGGTCGGCGCGTCGTCGTCGACCCGGAGGCAGCCCGCGGTCGACCAGGCCAGCACCGGCGTGCCGTCCGGCGTGAACGAGGCGGCGGCGGCCGTCGACACCGCCGACGACAGCAGCGCGACGTTGTGGTGGCGCACCGTCCGGTGCCGGAACGCGAACCGGTCGGTGGGTGCGAACCGCACGTCGCGACCGTCGTACACGGCACGCACCGTCCGGACGGCGTCCGCGGGGGTCCGGCCGCACCGCTCGGCCGTCCGGGGCGCGTGGCCGACGGCGACCCGCGGGACGGTGTCGCTGCTCACTGGCCCGATCCTCGCCGGGCGCGGAGGTCCGCGAAGGTGAACCGCTCGCGGTCGACGTCGTCCTCGGACTGCACGATCCACCCGCGTCGGGCAGCGCGTGCCCGAGCCCGGTAGGAGGTGATGTGGACCGGGGCGACCCCCGGTGCACGCTCGTAACCACTCATCAGATCCTCCGATCTGTCCCCGTGCCTCCGACCCTGTTCGGAGGGGGACAGTTTGAGTACCTCTTGGACGATAAGCGCCCTCGCCGGGGTCCACAATGGCCCCCGAACGGGTGCGATCCACATCCGCGCACCCCGGATAACGGCGGCGTCGTGGCGTCGGAGGCCGATCCACCCGATCGACTCGTACCCTCCACGTATGGACCAGGCACCGACCACGGCAAGTGGTCCCGAGCACGGCGGAGCACGGCTGTCCCGCACCGTGCACGAGGCGCTGCGGTTCGTGCACGCCCACGCCCGCGACGCGATCTCCGTACCGGACATCGCCGCCGCGGCACACCTGTCGACCCGCGGCCTGCAGAGCGCGTTCCGGCGGGAGCTCCAGACCTCACCCGCGTCGTACCTGCGCGGGGTGCGGCTCGAGGGGGTCCGCCGCGACCTGCTGGCGATGACACCGTCGGACCGCCGGACGATCGCAGAGGTCGCCAAGCACTGGCACTTCAGCAACGCCGGCCGGATGGCGGCCGAGTACCGGGCCGCGTTCGGAACCGCCCCGTCCACGGCACTCCGGTCGTTCGACCCTGGCGACCCGGACCCCCGCGGCACGACGGACCTCGCGGGTCCGCCCGGTGACGGCACCCGGTTCCGCATCGTCCTCGACTGCGAGATCGACGTCCAGGACGCCGACGCAACCTTCGCCAGTGCCCTCCGTCGCGCCCACGGCGACGAAGACCCCTGGCACGGCTACGACCCCGACGGCAGCACGGCGGACGTCGTGGCGTTCCTGCTCGCCAGCGCTGTGCGGGGCGTGACCGCCGAGACGGCCGGCATCCGGTTGCGCGCCGTCAACCCGATGCTGCGGGCTCCGGACGAGCAGGGCGGCTACCCGGCGGCCGAACTGCCGCCGTGGTCCGCACCGAGCAGCGTGCCACCCAGGTTGCCCGAGCGGGACTGATCACGTCGCCGGTTGTACGAAAAGCGTCGACGGCGCGGGATCGGAGGCAGGATGGGGAGACCCCGCTCGACGCCGCCGCGCGTGGCCCCCCACCGGAAGGCAGCCCCATGGGACAGCTCATCTACGACTCCCAGCCCCTCGAACTCCGTCTCGACGACCGCGCGCTGACGCACCTGCAGATCGTGATCGTCAACCTGATCCGACGCGGGGAGAGCTTCGTGTTCTCGTGGAAGGACGACCCCGCCGTCGGGGGTGGGCGAAGCAGCATCTGGATCCACCCGTACTGTGGACTGCACTTCAAGTTCGCCGGTGGCAAGTCGCCCAGCGTCAACCGCTCCTGGTTGGACGAGCTCTACGCCAGTGCGGCGAGCGGCTCCGGACTCGTCCTGTCGCCCGAGCCGTCGGACGCCGGGGAGCCGGTGTCCGCCGACGACGTCGCCGGAGCACCACCCGCACGACCGACCACCATCATCAGCGCCTCCTGACCGGGGCCCGAACGACAGGACGACCGCCGCTGTGACCACCACCCCTCGCCGGCGCCGCACCGCGCTGCTCGCCGCCGCACTGACCGCCGGCCTCGCACTCACCGGCTGTGCGACGCCCGCACCGGCGAGCGGGTCGGCGGTCGGCGGTGGGGCGACGACACCGGCCGCCGACTGGTTCGACGTCACCGGGTTCCAGCCGGAGAACGCCGACCCGGCCCTGGTGGACGCGAACGCCCCGGCGATGGACGTCGTCGGCGTCGACGGGCTGCTGCTGAACCGCGCGGGCACGAAGGTCACGGCGCCGTCGCGTGCCGCCAAGGCCCAGCGCAACCGGGCACACGCCAACGGGCTCACCGCGCAACTGCTCGTGAGCAACTACTCCGAGGCCGACGGCGACTTCAGCGAGCCGATCGCGCGGAAGCTCCTGACGTCGTCGGCCAACCGCGCCCGGGTCGTCCGCTCCCTCGCCACCGCCGTCCGGACCGGCGGGTGGGACTCGATCATGATCGACCTCGAGGCGCTGACCGCGGCCGACCGCCGTGGGCTCACCGCGTTCGCGCGCGAGCTGCGGGCGGCCGTCGGCGACGACGTCCGGTTGGACATCGCCCTGACCGCGTCGACCACGGCTGCCGGGTACGCCGACCTCGGGTACGACATCCGTGCCCTCCGTGCGCCGCTCGACCACCTGACGCTCATGGCCTACGACCAGCACGGCCCCTGGGAGCCGGACGCTCCTGGCCCGGTCGGATCACTTGCGTGGTCGTCGAAGGCCGCCCGCGCCCTCGCGACCCTCGCCCCCGCCGACCAGATCGTGCTCGGCGTCGCCGGCTACGGGTACCATTGGAAGGGCACGCGCCCGGCCGGACAGCTCTCCGACGCCCAGGCCCGACTGCGGGTCCGGAAGGCCGGCGTGACCCCGGAGTGGAACGCGACGGTCGGCGAGTGGACCGCGACCCTGCCGAGCGGTGAGGTGCTCTGGTGGTCGGACGCACGCTCGCTGCGCGACCGCGTCGCCCTGGCGGAGCGGCTCGGCCTGACCGGCGTCGCCGTCTGGTCACTCGACCTGTCCGACCCGATCGACCCGATCGGCTGAACCGGCTCAGTAGGCGCCGGTGGCCTGACTCTGCCCCCACGCGCCACACGGCGTGCCGTACCGGCCACCGATGTAGTCGAGACCCCAGGTGATCTGCGTCGCCGGGTTCGTCTGCCAGTCGGCACCGGCCGAGGCCATCTTGGACCCCGGGTACGCCTGCGGGATGCCGTAGGCGCCGTTCGGGTTCGCGGCGGTCGTGCGCCAGCCCGACTCCTTGTTCCACAGGGACACCAGGCAGCCGTACTCGCCCGCACCCCATCCGCGCGCGGCCACCATCTGGGCCGCGATGGCCTGGGCGCTGCCCGGGGTCGCCGCCGTGACTGCAGGGGCACCGATCGCGGCCTCGGCGAGGGACTGCTGGGCAGCGCGTCGGGGCTTCGGCGTCGGGGCCTCGACGGCGAAGTCGTCACGGTCGACGACGGGCGTGGTGACCGATGCGACCGCGAACTCCTGCGGGTCGGCCGCCGGTGCCGCGACGCCGGGGACGGCCACGGCGTCGAGGTCCGCGAAGGCCGGCAGGGTCAGCTGCGTGGCGAGCAGCACCATCGGGGCGGTGAAGGCCAGGGTGGCTGCTGCGCGACGCCGGACGGACGGAACGGTCCGGACGGGTGCGGCGACCGCGGCGGGACGAGTCGGGGGCAGCGGCGGCGGGAGCATCGGCCCCGGGGCGCGCCGGACCGGCGGACGCCCGGAGGCGGGTGGCAACGCTGCGTGTCTCCCCACGCGCTCAGCATAGTGACGGGTGGTGTCGGCAGGGCCGACACCACCCGTGTGTTCAGACGAGCGACCACTCCACGAGGCGGGGGTCGTCCGGCGTGACCGCGTGCACGGCGCCCGTGACCGCGACGGTGGCGCGCTCCGTGGCGGTGCCGGGCACGGGGTGTCGGACCGGCCCGTCGCCCGAGGCGACGATCCCACCCGCTGCCACCGGGCCTCCCGGCCGTGACGCCGCTGCGTGGGACGCGACCCAGACCTGCACGTCGCCGGGCTCGACCACCTTGCGCATCCGGCGGTCCGTGAACGCGAAGCGCTGCACCGGGACACGGAAGCGCACCCGGGTGGACTCCCCCGCGACGAGCGCGACCCGCGCGTACCCGAGGAGCTGGACCTCCGGCCGGGTGACGCTGCCGTGCACGTCGTGCCCGTAGAGCTGCACGACGTCCTCGCCGTCACGGGACCCGGTGTTGCGGACCGTGACCGACGCGGTGAAGACCCCGTCGGAGCGGACCTCCTGGTCGACGGCGAGCTCCTCGTACGCGAAGTCGGTGTAGCCGAGGCCGAAGCCGAACGGTCGAACCGGCGTCGAGTCCGCGGCGGTGACGTCGGACGGACCGCCGAGCCGGGGGTGCAGGTAGGTGAACGGCTGCGCGCCGGCCGACCGGGGCAGGGACAGCGGCAGCCGGCCGGAGGGCGCGGCCGCGCCGGTGAGCAGGTCGGCGATCGCCAGCCCGCCGCCCTCACCGGGGAAGAACGCCTGCACGACCGCTGCCGGACGCGGCTGGTCGCCGTCGAGCGCCCACCCGATCGCGTAGGGCCGTCCGGTGAGCAGCACCATCACGGTGGGCGTGCCGGTCGCGACGACCGCCTCGACCAGCTCGCGCTGCACGCCGGGCAGGTCGAGGGACTCGGTGTCGTTGCCCTCGCCGACGGTGCCGCGTCCGAACAGTCCGGCCTGGTCGCCGACGACGACCACCGCGACGTCCGAGGCGGATGCCACGGCCACGGCGTCGGCGAAGCCGGCTCGGTCGTCGCCCGTGACGGCGCAGCCGGCGGCGAATCGGACCGCCGCCGTGCCGAGGGCCTGGGTGACGGCTTCGCGGACGGTCGGGATCGCGAAGCCGAGCGGCAGGTCCGGGTGCGAGGCGAGCACGTGGTTCGCGAACGAGTAGCAGCCCTGCAGTGCCTCGGCGCGGTCGGCGTTCGGGCCGATGACGGCGACCGAGGCCTCTGGGGCGAGCGGGAGGACGGGGGTGGTGCCGTCGGCGGCGGTGACGCCGTCGTTGGCCAGCAGCACGAGCGACTTCGCCGCCAGCTCCTTCGCGAGCGCCTGGTGCAGCGGGGTGTCGAGGTCGATCCCGGTGGGGGCGTCCTCGGCGAACGCGTCCGGCTCGAGCAGACCGAGCCGCTCCTTCTGCTGGAGCACCCGGAGCACGGCGCGGTCGACGAGGGCCTCGTCCACCTGCCCGGTGCGGACCCGCTCGACGAGCGGCGCGAGGTACGCGTCGCCCGTCGGCAGCTCGACGTCGATGCCGGCCTCGAGCGCCAGCGCCGCGGCCTCGCCACGGTCGGCGGCGATGCCGTGCATGACCTCGAGGAACGCCACCGAGAAGTAGTCCGCGACGACGGTGCCGTCGAAGCCGAGCCGGTCGCGGAGCAGGTCGGTGAGCAGCTCGCCGCTCGCCGCGACGGGCACGCCGTCGATCTCGGCGTACGAGTTCATGACGCTCCGGGCGCCGCCGTCGCGGAGCGCCATCTCGAACGGCGGCAGGTAGACGTCGGCGACCTCGCGGGCTCCGGCGTGCACCGGGGCGTGGTTCCGCCCCGCCTGCGAGGCCGAGTAGCCGAGGAAGTGCTTCAGCGTCGCGTCGACCCCGGCGGACTGCAGGCCCCGCACGTACGCGGTACCGACGGTGCCGACCAGGTACGGGTCCTCGGCGATGCACTCGTCGACCCGGCCCCAGCGGGGATCGCGGATGACGTCGAGCACCGGCGCGAGGCCCTGGTGCACGCCGAGCTCGCGCATCGAGGCGCCGATCGCGGCGCCGACCTGCTCGACGAGCTCGGTGTCGAACGACGCACCCCACGCCAGCGGCGTCGGGAACGTCGCGGCCTTCCACGCGGCGAGGCCGGTGAGGCACTCCTCGTGGACGAGCGCCGGGATCCCGAGCCGGGTCTCACGCTGCAGGCGGCGCTGTTCGGCCCAGAGCCAGGCGGCACGCTCGTCGGGTTCGACGGGGCGGGTGCCGTAGACGCGGGTGAACTGGCCGATGCCGTCGCGGGTGATGTCCGCCAGGGAGCTGCCCTGCTGCACGGCCGCCATCTCGCCCTGCATGGGGGCGACGACGCCGTTCTGGTCGAGCCAGTAGCCGACGAGCTGGGCGACCTTCTCGTCGAGGGTCATCTCGGCGAGGAGGGCGTCGGCGCGGGGGCCTGCCGGGGCCGTGGTCGCGTCCGTCGTGGTCGCGGTCGCGCTCGCGGTCGCGCTCGCGGTCGCGTCCGTCGCGGTTGCGTCCGTCGCGGCCGTCGCGTCCGTCGCGCTGTCGGCCTGGAGGCGCGGGTCCCGTCCGGCGGTCCGCGTCGCGTCGGTCGCGGTCACCCCTTCACCGCCCCGGTCAGGCCACCGACGATGCGGCGCTGGAAGATCGTGAAGAACACGAGCGCCGGGATCATCGACATCGAGGTGAACGCGAGCACCTTGGCGGTGTCGACGGAGTACTGCGACGAGAACGACTGGACCCCGAGCGGCAGGGTGTACGCGGCCTCGTTGTTGAGGATGAACAGCGGCAGGATGTAGCTGTTCCAGCTGGCGATGAACGCCAGGATGCCGACCGTGACGACGCCGGGCAGCGACAGCGGCACGACCATCCGGAAGAAGAACCCGAGGCGGCTGGCACCGTCGATGGACGCCGCCTCCTCGAGCTCGTCCGGGATCGCCCGCAGGAACGGCACGAGGATGATCACGGTGGTGGGCAGGGCGAACGCGATCTGCGGCAGGATCACGCCGGCCAGGCTGTTCGTCAGTCCGAGGTCCTTGACGAGCAGGTACAGCGGGGTGATCGCGACGGTGATCGGGAACATCAGCCCCGCGGCGAACAGGGCGTAGAGCGCCCCGCGGCCGGCGAACCGGTAGCGGGCGAGCACGAAGCTCACCATCAGCCCGAGCACGACGACCCCGAGGGTGGTCGTGACGGCGCTGATCGTGGAGTTGCCGAGCTGCTGCCAGAAGATGCCGCTCGACAGCACGGACCCGTAGTTGCCGAACTCGAACGGCGCCGGCAGCCCGGCCGGGCTCGTGGTGATCTGCGAGTTCGTCCGGAAGCCGCCCAGCACGATGTAGAGCACGGGCGCCAGGTTCGCGGCGACGAACAGGATCGCGACGACGTAGGTCAGCGGGTTGGCACGTCCGATCGCGGCACTGGACCGACGATCCCGCATGGCCCGCCGCCCGGGGGCGACGATGCTCGTGGTGGCCATCAGTTCTTCCTCTCGGTGAGTGCACCGGCGGTGTCGCGACGGAGCACGAAGCGCTGGTAGATCAGGGCCACCACGAGCGAGATCACGAACATCACGACCGCGACGGCGCTGCCGAAGCCGAAGTTGCCCGAGGTGCGGCCGTTGGCGACCATGTACGTCGCCATCGTCGAGGTGCCCGCGGTCGACGCGATGTACTGGCCCCAGATGATGTAGACGAGGTCGAACAGCTGCAGCGAGCCGATGATCGACAGGAACGCCCAGATGCGGATGGTCGGACCGAGCAGCGGCAGGGTGATGCGCCGCTGGATCTGCCAGTAGCCGGCGCCGTCGATCGCGGCGGCCTCGAACAGCTCCTCGGGGATGCTCTGCAGGCCGGCGAGGAACAGGATCACCGCGAAGCCGATGTACTTCCACGAGATGATCACGAGCAGCGTCCAGATGGCGATGTCGGGGTTCGACAGCCAGTCCGCACGGAGCCCGCCCAGGCCGATGCTCTGGAACAGGTCGTTCACGGCTCCGTTCGACTGGAGCATCAGGCTCCACCCGGTGCCGACGATGACCTCGGAGATGACGTACGGCACGAAGACGAGCACGCGGACGAGCCCACGGCCGTGCATCTTCTGGTTGAGCAGCAGCGCGAGCACGATGGCGATCGGCCCCTGCAGCACCAGGGAGAGCACGACGATGAAGCCGTTGTGCATCAGGACCGCGTGGAACGCCTTGTCCTGGAAGATGATCAGGTAGTTCTGCAGCCCGACGAAGTCGGTGGGCGGGCCGTAGCCCTGCCACTTGAAGAACCCGTAGTAGGCGGCGAGCGCCACGGGCAGGATCACGAACGTGACGAAGACGATGACCGCGGGTCCGGCGAGGACCGCGATCTCGACGCGCTTCCGCCAGTCCGCGATGCGGCGCTTGGTCCGCCGACCGGCGGGGAGCGGCGAACCGCTCCCCGCCGGGGACGTCCCCGCGGCCGTGTCCGACCCGGTGGCCGGAGTCGTACCGAGCGAGGTGTCGAGGGTCATGCTCAGCCCTTGGCCGCAGCCTGGTTGGTGGTCTCGACGATGTCCTTCGCGCTGCCCTTGCCGGCGAGCAGGTCGACGACGCTGGTGTTCAGCGCGTTGCCGACGTTCTGGCCGTACAGGGTGTCGAGGTACTGCGAGACGAACGGGGCCTCCTGGTAGGCGGCCAGCGCCGACTTCAGGTAGTCCGAGTCGACGACGGACTGGGCGTCCTTGTTGACCGGGATGGCGTTGAAGGCCTTGTAGTAGCCCTCCTGGTTGTCCTTCTGCACGATGAAGTTCAGGAAGTCGGTGCACGCCTTCTTCGGGGCCTGGGCCGAGCAGGAGTTGCCGTCGACACCACCCATCATCGACTTCGGGTCACCCTTGCCACCGTCGATCGCGGGGAACGGGAACCAGCCGAGGTCGGGCAGCGGCTTGGCGTCCGGCGTCAGCGACGCGATCACGCCCGGGTCCCACGCGCCCATGAGCTCCATGGCCGCCTTGTGGTTGGCGAGGAGACCGGCGGAACTGCCGGCGCCCTGCTGTGCGGCGGTGGTCAGGAAGCCGTTGTTGAACGGCTCGGTCGCGTTGAAGTCCTCGAGCTGCTCGCCGGCCTTGGTCCAGCAGGCGTCGTCGAACTCCAGCGACTTCGCCGTGTCCTCGAGCGTCTTCTGGCTGCACTCGCGGAGCGCGAAGTTGTAGTACCAGTGCGCGGCCGGCCAGGCGTCCTTCGCGCCGACGGCGACCGGGTCGATGTCCTTGGCCTTGAGCTTGTCGACCGCGTCGTTCAGCTCGTCCATCGTGGTGGGCGTGCCCTCGATGCCGGCTTCCTCGAACAGGTCCTTTGAGTACCAGATGCCCTCGGGGAGCACCGCGCCCGGCATGGCGTAGGTCTTGCCGTCCTTCTCGTACCCGGCGAACGTGCCCGCGCTGATGGACTTCTTCGCGTCGGCGCTGATGGAGTCGGAGATGTCCATGAGCTGCCCGGCAGCGATCATCGCGTCCATCTTGCCGCCGCCGCGCTGCAGGAACACGTCGGGGGCATCGCCGGAGTTGAGGGCGGTCTGGAGCTTGCCGTCCAGGTCCTCGTTCTGGATCGCCTGGGTCTTGATGGTGACGTTCGGGTACTTCTCCTCGAACGCCTTGACCGTCGAGGCCCAGTAGGCCTTGCCCGGTCCGGTGGTCGAGTTGTGCCAGAAGGTCATCGTGACCTCCCCGCCGTCCTCGGAGGCATCGCTGCCCGCCGAGCACCCACTGGCCACCAGTGCTGTGGCCCCGATCAGCGCGATGGCTGCCGCGGCACGGATCTTCCTCGTCATCGTGGAACTCCTGAAGTGTCGTCGTTGACATGCAGCGACATCGACTGCCGCTGCGGAGAGCATGCCTGGTGCTCCGCGCCGATGTCAATCGATATCGATAACGTTTTCTTTACCGATTGCGGCGACCCGCAGCGGTACGGTGTGCAGATGGACTCGGCTCTCGGCACGCGTCCCGGTGCCGGCCGGGTGACGATCGGCGACGTGGCACGGGTCGCCGGGGTGTCGATACCCACCGTGTCCAAGGTGATCAACCAGCGCGACGGGGTCGCCCCCGCCACTATGCTCCGCGTGCAACAGGTCGTCGAGGACCTCGGGTACGAGACCTCCCTGGTCGCCCGGAGTCTGCGCAGTTCACGGACCGGGGTCGTCGGCATCCTGGTGCCCGAGTTCGAACCGTTCTCGACCGAGCTGCTCCGGGGCATCTCGCGGGCGGCCACCGGCACCGGGTACGAGCTGCTCGCCTACGCCGGGCTCATGACCGGGGCCGACCGCCCCGGCTGGGAACGCCGATCGCTGTCCCGCCTGTCCGGCACCCTGATCGACGGTGCGATCGTGGTCACGCCGACCACCGCTCTCTCGAGCTCGTCGATCCCCGTCGTGGCGATCGACCCGCACACCGGGCCAGAGGGCCACGCCACCGTCGACGCCGACAACGAGGCCGGCGCCGTGCAGGCCGTCGAACACCTGCTCGCGCTCGGGCACACCCGCATCGCGCACCTGCAGGGCCGAGCCGATCTGGCGTCCGCCCAGCTGCGGGCGGCCGGGTACCGCTCGGCGCTGACGGCCGCGGGCATCCCCGTCGACGAGTGCCTGCTGCGCGACGGCGGCTACCAGGAGGACCAGTCCGCGGCCGTCGCCCGGGAGCTCCTGACCCTCGATGACCGCCCCACCGCCGTGTTCGCGGCGAACGACTCGTCGGCGATCGGTGTGCTCCGCGCCGCGGCCGAGGTCGGGCTCCGCGTGCCCGAGGACCTGTCCGTCGTGGGCTTCGACGACGTCCCACAGGCCTCGACGACGACCCCACCGCTCACCACGGTGTCGCAGCCGCTCGCCGAGCTCGGGTCACACGCCGTGCAGATGCTCCTCACCATGCTCCGCGGTGAGCCGACGACGGACCACGTCCGGCTCCCCACGACCCTGCGGGTGCGGGCCAGCACCGGCCCGGCCCAGCGGCCGGCACCCGGCCGCTGACCGAGCACCGGGCCCCGTGCACCGCCGTCAGCGGCGCAGCGTCTGCTTCGGGTACTCGCCGAAGCGGGCGGCGTAGGCGGCCGAGAACCGGCCGAGGTGGGCGAACCCCCACCGACGGGCGACGTCACCGACGACCCCGGCCTGCGGGTCGAGCTCGAGCAGCTCGCTGCGCACACGGTCGAGCCGGACCTCGCGCAGGTAGGTCAGCGGGGACACGTCGAAGACACGACGGAACGACTCCTGCACCGACCGCACGCTCAGCCCGGCGACCTCGGACAGCTCCTGGACCGTGACCGGCTCGGCGGCGTGCGCGTTGATGTACTCGACCGCGGCACGCAACCGGGCGTTCCGGGGCAGCCCGAGCACCGCCGGCAGGTCGTCGGCGAGGGGCGGGAAGGTGTCGAGGAAGGCGGTGGCTGCCGACCGCTTGGCCTCGTGCCAGGCGTCGGAGTCGGACCCCTCGGCGCGGAGCGCGCGGGACAGCGCGACGAGCGCAGCCTGCCAGCGCTCCGCGGTGTCCGGCTCCGGTGCACGGGTCGGGTCGAACCGGAGCGGACCGGCATCGACCTCGAGGTGCTCGAACGCGACCCGGTGCACGTAGTCACGGCCGAAGTGCACCAGCCGCTGGTCGTGGTCCTCGGCCGCGAACACGAAGTCGTCCTCGGGCGGCAGGAGCACGGGGACGTCGCGCTGCAGCTCCATGCGGACGCGGCCCGAGTCCAGCTGGGCCGTCCCGCTCGTGATCCACGTGACGACGTAGTCGCTGCCGGCGGGCACGGATCCGCGGACAGCACCCCGGAGCTGGGACCGCCGGATGCTCACCTCGGAGTCACCCACGGCCGTGTACCGGTAGGAGAAGTCGTCGTCGATCCGGCGCACGGACCACCGCTCGGCCCCGTGGACGGCGGCGAGGTCGCGCGCGGCCGAGTCGGGGTCGCCGCCGGAGACCTCGAACCGCACCGGCTCGTTCGCCCGCGCCGTGCGCTGCGGGAACTCGATCGGCTCAACCACGGCGGACCGATCGCGTCATGTGGATGACCTCGGTACGACGACTCGCGTTATGTGGATACGCTGGGCCGGTGACTGCGGCGTATCGTGACCCGGACGAGACCCGTGCAGAGAGGGCGTTGTCGTGAGCGATGTCGATCTCAACGCGGCGCTGACCCGGCTCGAGGGCGCGGTGTCCGAGCTGCGCGGGCGTCTGCGGGACCAGCTCGGCGTCTCCGGCGGCGACCTGACCCTGCTGCAGTTCGTCTCGCGCGCCGAGGAAGCCGGACGGACGGTCCGCGTGAAGGACCTGTCGAAGCACCTGGGGCTCACCGGGCCGGCGGTGACCGGCATGGTGGACCGGCTCGAGCAGAGCGGTCACCTGAGTCGCGTCCCGAACCCCGACGACGGCCGGAGCCGGTACATCGAGCTGACCGATGCTGCCCGCCGCGACTACGCGCGCGCGATGGACGGCACGAACAAGCACCTGCACGACCTGATGGCCTCCTTCTCGGAACGGGAACGGGCCAGGTTCGTGCGGATCATCGACCGCATCGTCGCAGCCGTCGACCTCGGCGCTCCGGGCCCCTGACGGCAGGTTACGGGCGGTCAGCGCGGCGCTCGGACGAATGTCCAGCATGCGCAGCTAGGTAAGTTCTCTACCTATCTCCGCATGCCGGACACACGTCACCCCTTGACGGCGCCGGAGGTCAGACCGGACACGATCGAGCGTCGGAACACCAGGACCAGGATCACGATCGGCACCGTCGCAGCGACGCTCGCGGCGAAGATCTGCGCGAACGGCACCGTGAACTGCGTCCCGAAGAGCGCGATGCCGACCGGGATCGTGCGGAAGGAGTTCTCGCTGTTGAACGTCAGCGCCATCAGGAACTCGCTCCACGACGCGGTGAAGGTGAAGACGCCGACCGTGAACAGGCCCGGTTTGGCCATCGGCAGGATCACCGACAGCACCGTCCGCCACGCCCCGGCACCGTCGATCTCCGACGCCTCCTCGATCGTCGACGGGATGCCCTGCAGGTAGTTCCGCATGATCCAGATGGCGAACGGCAGGTTGAACGCCACGTACGGCACGATCAGTCCGGGGTACGAGTTGAGCAGCCCGAGGTTGCGCTCGAGCAGGTACAGCGGCGTCAGCACGGCGATCGCCGGGAACACCGACAGCATGAGCAGCGAGGTCATGATCGCCGTGCGCCCCCGGATGAACCGGCCAGCCAGCGCGTAGCCGGCGAGGAACGCCAGCGCGAGCACGATCACCGTCGTCGACACCGACACGATCACGCTGTTCACCATGTACTGGCCGAGCGCGTTGTCGCGGAAGGCCACCACGAAGTTGTCGAAGGTGAACGATCGCGGCCAGACGGTGGGCGGGGACTGCCCGATCTCGGCCGCCGGCTTGAGCGACGTCGTGACGAGCCAGTAGAGCGGCAGCGCCGTGAGCACCGCGATGACGACGCCGCTGACGTTGACGGTGTTGACCCACTTCCGCCAGCCCTTGCGCACACGTTGACGGGGCATCAGTCGTCCCCTCCCTTCGCCTGGTTCCGGAACGCCCGGAGGAACAGCAGGCACCCGGCCGCGACGATGACCGCGGTCGAGGTCGCGATCGCCGCGCCCGGTCCGATGTTGATGTCCTGGAAGAGCACCTTGTAGCCCATGATCGCGAGCGACTGGGTGGCGGTTCCGGGTCCGCCGTTCGTCAGCACGAACGGCAGGTCGAAGACGCCGAACGCCTGCAGGATGCGGAACAGCACCGCGATCGTCAGGGTCGGGGTGAGCTGCGGGAGCACCACGCGCCAGAACGTCTGCCAGGTGCTCGCACCGTCGAGCTCGGCGGCCTCGTAGTGGTCCTCGGAGATCTGCACGAGTCCGGCGAGCAGGATGATCGCGACGAACGGCGTCGTCTTCCAGATGTCCGCGACCATCAGCCCGGTGATAGCGGGCACCGGTTCGCCGAGGATCACCGGGGCGTCCCCGAACAACCCGAAGAACCACGTCGCGACGCCGTAGGTGCTGTCGTAGATGTACTTCCACAGCTGGGCGTTGACGATGGTCACGAGCGACCACGGGATGAGCATGAGCGCGAGCATCCAGCCGCGGGTCGCCCCGAGCCGCTCGAGCACCAGGGCGACGAGCATGCCGAGCACGAGCTCGACCGACACCGTCACGACCGTGTAGAGCACGGTGAACCCGAGGGCCCGGTACCAGTCGGCGCTCTGCAGCAGGGCGGCGTAGTTGTCGAGCCCGAACGACTGGATCGTGAAGCCCTCGTACCCGACCTCGACGTTCGCGAAGCTCAGGACGACCGAGTACACGACCGGGAAGATCGTCACCGCGGCGACCACCAGGAGCGCCGGAGCCGCGAAGCCCCACGCGCCCCGCGCGCGGATGCGGTCGAGTCGCGACCGCCCCGTCGGGCGAGGTGGTGGGTCGACGCGACCCGTGCCTCCAGGCCGTGCCGGTCGTGTCGCCGTGCCGGCGGTCACAGCGCCGCCCCCTGCAGGGCGAGCGAGATGGCGGAGGCCATCGCGCGCGTGCCGCCGTCGACCGACGCCTGTCCGCCGAGGATGCTGTTGCCGTTCTGGTAGACGCCCTGCGACACCTTCGGGTAGTACGCGGTCGAGGTCGGGCGGGGCACGAGCGTGATCCCGGCCGCCGTGTCGTACGTCGGGCGCTTCTGGCGCTTCGCGTCCTCGCTCACGAGCGAGGCGCTGCGTGCCGGCAGGACCCCGCCCTCGCGGGTCAGGAACTGCTGCGCGGTCTCGCTCGACATCCAGCTCGCGAAGGTCAGTGCCGCCGCGGGTTCCTGGGTGTGCGGGTTGATGTAGTTCCCCCACCCGCCGATCGTCGAGTGGTGCTCGTCCATGCCGTCGAAGGTCGGCCGGGCGGCGAGCCCGACCTTGCCGGCGACCTGGCTGTCCGGGCCGTTCGCGATCCCCCACGCGTACGACCAGTTGCGGAGGAACGCCGCGCGACCTCCGGAGAAGGCGTCGTTCGTGTCCTGCTCCTGGTACGTCAGCGTGGCCCGCGGACTCGCGCCCTCCGTGACCAGGGAACGCATGAACTCGAACGCGCGCTTCGTCTCGGAGCTCGTCGTCGCTGGCTTCGTCAGGTCGTCGTTGAGCAGCGATCCACCCGCGTCGGCGACGAACTCCGTGACGTTGCAGGTGAGCCCCTCGTACACGTCGCCCTGGAACGCGAACCCGTAGGAGACGTCACCGGTGTCGACGAGCTTCGCGGCGGTCTCGCGCACCTCTTCCCACGACCCCGGCACCTGCAGGGAGTGCTTCGCGAGCAGGTCCTTCCGGTACAGGAAGAACGACTCGTCGATGTAGAGCGGGAACATGTAGTAGGTCCCGTCGACGCTCGCCGCCAGCCGCAGGCCCTCCGGGAACTGGTCGAAGAAGTCCTCGCCGACGAGCTGGTTGACCGGGGTGGCGAGCTTGTTCTTCGCGAACTGCCCGGGCCAGGCGACGTCACCGAGGTACACGTCCGGCGTGCTGCTGCCCGCGGCGATCTGGGTCGTCAGGCTGGTGCGGTTCGTGTCGGTGTCGCTCGGTGCGCTGACGATCCGGACGCGGATGTTCGGGTGCTCCTTCTGGAACTCCGCGATGAGTCGGCGGCGCAGGTCACCGCCGTCCTTCGAGGCCACCTGGCCGGCCCACCAGCTGATCGTCGCCTCGCCCTCGGGCGGTTCGGTGGGCCAGTCCTCGACCCGTGTGCGCTCGGGTCGGGTGGAGCAGCCGGCGAGCAGCAGCACCCCGGCTCCCCCGAGCATGAACGTCCTCCGGTCGATTGCCATCCGTCCTCCTTGACGTGTGGTGCCGCGAACCTGTGCGTCCACACAACCAGGCGGAGCCTGGTCTGTCCGGCAGGTGGCGCCTGCGGCGGGCGCGCCGGGCACCTTTCGGGCTGGACGACACCTCACGCGCTCGGGGACCCGTGGACTGTCGCGCAGCCCGAAACGTAGCCGGCGACCGTCTGGAGGCACGGGGCGGGGTCGACCCGAGCCTCCAGGCCGGCAGGAGGTCAGGCCGGGGCGGGGGCCGTCGAACCGGCCAGGTGCATGGCGCACGGGATGAGCGTGTGCGTGCGTTCGGTGCTGCCGCCCTCGAGGCGCTCGACCAGGGACTCGACCGCCAGGCGGCCGAGCTCCGGTCCGGGGGCGTTCAGCGTCGTGAGCACCGGTTCGGTCGCCGCACCGGCGCCGTCGGAGGACACGATCGCGATGACCGAGACGTCCTCGGGCACCCGGCGCCCGCCGGCCCGCAGCCCGCTGACGAGCCCGAAGTTCGAGTCGTCCTTCATGATGATCGCGGCCGTGACGTCGGGGTCACGCTCCAGCAGGTCGGCCGCTGCACGACGACCACCCTCGGCCGAGGCGCCGGCGGCGACCACGGTGCCGGTCAGTCCACGGCGGGCGACCGATGCGCGGAACGCCGCCTCGGACCGGACCTTCGGGCCGTAGTCGGCCATCGTGGTGCCGTCGAGGTCCTCGACCACGAGCCCGATCCGACGGTGCCCGAGTCCGGTGAGGTGGTCGAGGGCGTCCTCGACGGTGCGCTCGAAGTCGATGTCGACGAACGAGATCGCGGACGGGTCGGCCGTCCGGCCGATCGCCACGAACGGGACCTCGAGCTCGGTCAGGCGGTCGATGCGGGGGTCGTGCATGGTGACCTCCATCACGACGACCCCGTCGGCGAGGCCGCCGGAGATGAGCTCCTGCACGTCGTCGGCCGTCGTCACGGCCGGCCAGAGGACCAGGTGGTACCCGAGTTCGGACGCACGGCTCGCGGCGCTCGTGAAGAACTGCAGCGCGGTCTGGCCGAGGCGGTGCTCGAGCACCGGGAACACGAGCGCGAGGATCCGGGTGCGGCGCGAGGCCAGCGCCCGGGCGACCACGTTGTTCCGGTAGCCGAGCTCGCGCATCGCCGCCGTGACCCGGGCCCGGGTGTCGGCGGACACGCGCTTGTTGCCGTTCACGACGAAGGACACCGTCGCGATCGAGACGCCCGCCCGGTCGGCGACCTGCTGCATCGTCGCCATGCCGCTCCCTCACCCTGTCCCGCTCACTGTAGCGGGGGCGGTGCACGAAAAAGTTCGTCTAAGCGCTTTACCATCAAAGCGCTTCGATGCTAGCTTCGACCCCACTCGGGACGCGACGGAGCGGTTCTGGTCCGGTCGTCCCCGATCCACGAGCGACACGTTCGACTCGTGTCCGGCAACCATCCAGAGAAGAGCGAAGCAATGAAGCCTCGACACCGCAGGACGCCTCAGGTCCTCAGCGCGGTCGCCATGCTGGCGGCCGTCCCCCTCGTCCTCGCCGGCTGTTCCGGGGGCTCGTCCGCGAGCTCCGGCGGCAAGGTGGACTCCATCACCGTGCTCGACTACTACAACCAGGGCAACGACAAGAAGGTCATCGGCGAGTACCTCGACAAGTGCGGGGCCGACAACGACGTCACCATCAAGCGCAGCCTGGTGCCCGGCTCGTCGCTCATCCAGAAGGTCCTGCAGCAGGCGTCGTCGAAGACCCTGCCCGACGTCCTGATGCTCGACAACCCGGACCTGCAGCAGATCGCCGAGACCGGTGCGCTGTCACCGCTGTCCGACTACGACATCTCGACCGACGGGTACGCGAAGGGCGTGCTGCAGGCGGGTACCTACGAGGACGAGGTCTACGGCCTCGCCCCCACCGTGAACACCATCGCGCTCTTCTACAACAAGAAGGTGCTGTCCGAGGCCGGTGTCACCCCGCCGAAGACGTGGGACGAACTGCAGTCCGCCGCGGCGAAGCTCACCAAGGGCGACCAGTACGGGTTCGCCGTCGACGCCAACGCCACCTACGAGGGCACCTGGCAGTTCCTGCCGTTCATGTGGTCGAACGGCGGCGACGAGAAGGACATCGCGACCCCGGAGACCGAAGAGGCGCTGTCGCTCTGGAAGGGCCTGGTCGACGACGGCTCGATGTCGAAGAGCGTCGTGAACTGGACCCAGGCCGACGTGAACGACCAGTTCATGGCCGGCAAGGCCGCGATGATGATCAACGGCCCGTGGCAGATCCCCGGTCTGAAGGAGTCGAAGGTCGACTACGGGATCGCGCAGATCCCCGTGCAGTCCGCAAGCGACAAGGCCGTGGCCCCGCTCGGTGGCGAGGTCTGGACCGTCCCGAACACCGGTGACAAGGCGAAGCAGGCCGTCGCCGCGAAGATCGTCGACTGCATGAACAGCGACGCGAACCAGCTCGCGATGGCGAAGCTCCGCTACACGATCCCCTCGAAGACCGACGTCGCGCAGCAGTTCGGCAAGGACGTCCCCGAGGAGCAGGTGTTCGTCGACCTCGTCGCCGACGCCCGCGCCCGCACGGGCGAGCTCGGTGCCGACTGGCCGAAGGCCGCGACGAAGATCTACACGGCCGTGCAGTCGGCGCTGACCGGGCAGGACTCCCCGGCCGACGCCCTGCAGAACGCGCAGTCGAGCAACTGAGCATGACGAGCACCGCGACCCCCGTCGCCCCACGGCGGGCCGCCGGGAACGGAGCGCCCGCTTCGTCCCGGCGGCCCCGCCCGGGCCGCTCGCTGCGCTTCGAACGGATCGCGCAGCTGCTGTTCCTGCTGCCGGCCGTCCTGTTCCTGCTGCTGTTCTTCGGCTACCCCGTGGTCAAGAACATCGTCATGAGCTTCCAGGCGTACACGACCTCGACGTTCTACACGGGCGAGGCGCCGTGGGTCGGCCTGGCGAACTACGCCTCGGTCGTGTCGTCCCAGCTGTTCGGCACGGCGATGCTCAACACCGCGCTGTTCACGATCGGGTCGATCGTCGGCCAGTTCGTCCTCGGCCTGCTGCTCGCCCTGTTCTTCCGCCGGAACTTCCCGCTGTCCGGTCTCCTGCGCTCGCTGCTCCTGCTGCCCTGGCTGCTGCCGCTCATCGTCTCGAGCGCGGTCTGGAAGTGGATGCTCGACCAGGACTCGGGCGTCGTCAACCAGTTCCTCGGCAGCTTCGGCATCCCGTCGGTCCCGTGGCTGACGAGTCCCGCCGTGGCGCTCATCACCGTCATCGCGGTGAACATCTGGATCGGGATCCCTTTCAACACCACGATCCTGTACGGCGGCCTGCAGGACATCCCCACCGAGCTGTACGAGGCCGCGGCCCTCGACGGCGCGACCGGGTGGAAGGCCTTCTGGGCGATCACCTGGCCGATGCTGCGACCGGTCGTGAGCGTCACGCTCGTGCTCGGCGTCGTCTACACGATCAAGGTGCTCGACATCATCCTCGGGTTGACGAACGGCGGGCCGGCAAACGCCACCCAGACCATCGCGACCCAGTCCTACGACCTGTCGTTCAAGCAGTTCGACTTCGGGCAGGGCGCCGCGCTGAGCAACATCCTCATCGTGATCTCCGCCCTGTTCGCGATCGTCTACCTCCGCCTCAACAGGAAGGCCGTCGATGACTGACGCAGCGTCCACCACCGACGCCCTCCGGACCCGCGCGGTGGTCACCCGCGGCACCCGGCGACCCGTCCGTCCCACGAGCGCGAAGCAGTGGGTGCTGTCCGGCGTCGGGATCCTGATCCTCGCCGTGATGCTGTTCCCCGTCTACTGGATGATCAACATCTCCCTGCAGCCGGCCGGCTCCGCGATCGAGGCCGCCTGGTTCCCGATCAACGCGCAGCTCGGCGGCTACGCCCAGGCGATCGCCGACCAGGGCGGCGCCCTGGTCACGAGCCTGGTGATCGCCCTGGGCAGCGTCGTCGTCAGCCTGCTCATCGCGACGCCGGCGTCGTACGCGCTCGCCCAGTTCAAGGTCAAGGGCATCAACGCGGTGCTGTTCGGCATCCTCATCTCGCAGATGATCCCGGGCATCGTCGTCGCGAACGCCCTGTACGCGGCGTACAACGACCTCGGGCTGCTCAACACCGTGCCGGGGCTGATCCTGGCCGACAGCACCGCCGGCGTGCCCTTCGCGATCCTCATCATGCGGGCGTTCATGCAGAACATCCCGCCGTCGATCATCGAGGCCGCGAAGGTCGACGGTGCCGGCAACTTCAGGGCGTTCCGCTCGGTCGTCGTGCCGATCAGCGCCAACGCCCTGATCACCGCCGGGTTGTTCACGTTCCTGTTCACCTGGAGCGACTTCCTGTTCGCCCTGACCCTCACCACCACCGAGGACGTCCGGCCGATCACGCTCGGCATCTACAACTACATCGGCACCTTCACCGCCGACTGGTCGACCGTCATGGCCACCGCGGTGATGGCCTCGATCCCCGCCATCGTGCTGCTGCTCGTGGCGCAGAAGTTCATCGCCGCCGGGGCCACCGGCGGCGCAGTCAAGTGACCGGGTCCCACCACCCCCGAAAGGCACACACCATGACCAGCACCCCGCTCCGCATCACCGTCTGGGGCGAGAACGTCCACGAACAGGTCGAGCAGCACGTCGCCGAGCGGTACCCCGACGGCATGCACGGCGCGATCGCGGACGGCATCCGCGAACACCTGCCCGAAGCCGTCGTCCGGACCGCCACCATGCAGGAACCCGAGCACGGTCTCACCGACGAGGTCCTGGCGGACACCGACGTCCTCACCTGGTGGGGGCACGCCGCGCACCAAGACGTCGACGACGCCGTGGTCGACCGGGTGCACCGGCACGTGCTCTCCGGCATGGGGCTGCTCGTGCTGCACTCCGGCCACTGGTCGAAGATCTTCGGCAAGCTGATGGGCACCACGTGCACCCTCCGCTGGCGCAGCGAGCACGACCAGGAACTCGTCTGGACGGTCAACCCGCAGCACCCGATCACCCGCGGGGTGCCGAACCCGATCGTCATCCCCGAGCAGGAGATGTACGGCGAGTACTTCGACGTCCCGACGCCCGACGAGCTCGTGTTCATCTCGGGCTTCACCGGCGGCGAGGTGTTCCGGAGCGGCATGACGTACCGCCGCGGCCTCGGGAAGATCTTCTACTTCTCCCCCGGTGACCAGGACTTCCCCGTGTACCACCACCCGGACGTCCGTCGCGTGATCGCGAACGGCGCCGAGTGGGCCCGGCCGGAGCGTGAGCGGGAGATCCCGACGCTCCGCCGCTACGACCTGGGCGAGTACTTCGACGGGCAGCACTACCGCGGCCCGTTCGACGACGCCGAGCCGTCGACCGCACCGGAGCCCGCCGAGCGCGACGGGGCCCACGCGTGAGCCCGCTTCGCGTCCTCCAGGTCGGCGCCGGCGGGATGGGGCGGGCCTGGCTCGCCACCGTCGCCGCCGACCCCGAGGTCGAGCTCGTCGGCATCGTCGACCTCGACCTCGACGCCGCCCGCGCCGGGGCCGAACACGCCGGCGACCCGTCGATCCCGGTGGGCACCGACCTGACCGTGCTGGCCGCCGAGACCGGTGCCGAGGCCGTCCTCGACATCACCGTGCCGGTCGCGCACCACCCGGTCACGCTGCAGGCGCTCCGGGCCGGACTCCCCGTGCTCGGCGAGAAGCCCGCCGCGCAGACCGTCGCCGAAGCGCTGTCGCTCGCCGCCGCCGCCGAGGCCACCGGCAAGCTGTTCATGGTGTCGCAGTCGCGCCGCTACAACGACCAGCTCGTCGCGTTCCGGCAGCACGTCCGTGACCTCGGTGCCGTGGGCGGGCTGAGCACCCGGTTCGCGAAGGCCCCGCACTTCGGTGGCTTCCGCGAGGAGATGGACGACGTCCTGCTGCTCGACATGGCGATCCACGCCTTCGACTCCGCCCGCTACGTGCTCGAACGCGATCCGGTGTCGGTGTACTGCGAGTCGTGGAACCCGTCGTGGTCCTGGTACCGGGGCGACGCGGCGGCCGCCGCCGTCTTCACGTTCGAGGACGACATCCGCTACGTCTACGACGGTTCGTGGTGCGCGCCGGGGGCGGAGACCTCGTGGAACGGCGACTGGCGTGCCTCCGGAGCGGCCGGCACGGCACTCTGGGACGGCGACCACGACCCGTCGAGCGACCTCGACGGCACCGCCGGGTCCCCTGCCGCCGCGCCGTCGGTCGGGCACGAGATCGCCGGGTCGCTGGCGTCCTTCGTCCGGGCCGTCCGCTCCGGCGGGACCCCGGACGGCGAGGTGCACGGCAACGTGATGAGCCTCACGATGGTCGACGCCGCGATCACGTCGGCCCGCAGCGGACGCCGCGTCGTCATCGACGAGGTGCTCGAGCAGGCACACCGGGACGCCCTGGCCGCCGAGCAGGACGAGACGATCCGTGACCGCCTGGCGGCGTGGGGCTCGGTCCGCGGCGCCCTGCGCGAGCGGCTGCCCGCGTCCTGAGACGCGACCGCAGGACGGACGGGAGGCCCGTGGCGACACCGCCACGGGCCTCCCGTCCGTCCGCCCTCGCTTCGTGAGCAGGAACGGTCGGGTCCGCACGTCGGACCCGACCGTTCCTGCTCACCATCCGTGCGCGCGATCAGCGCGGGATGACGGAGAACAGGAACTTCTTGCGGACCATGTACCAGGCCAGCAGGATCAGCGCCGTGTGCACGACGAAGCCGATCCAGAAGTCACCCCACGGGACGCCGGGGATCGACGCGATCGCCAGGGCGAAGAACACCTGCCAGACGAAGACGTACAGGCTCGCCTGCCCGAGCGGGATCCAGAGCCAGCCGATGGCCGCGGCGATGGGCTTCCAGAACACCGTGAGGATCGCGTAGGACACGATCGCGAAGAACGCGATGTCGACGAGACGGCCCCACTGCAGGTCCACCCGCTGGTACGCCGTGTTGTACAGCGACTGGTACATCGACTCCGGGAACGGCACCGGGGTGAACCCGAAGTGGTCCCCCGCCCAGACGTAGACCAGGAACGCCGCGTACCCGCCGACCGCGATGCCGACCAGGACCTTGCCGAGGCGCCCGGTGAGCGCGCCGACGATCTGCCGTCGGTAGTAGCCGAGCACGAGCCCATGGGTGAACACGACCTGCCAGGTGAACAGGGGGAACACCGCCTCGAACTGGGAGTTCAGCGGACGGAAGTCGGGGTTGAGCGCCTGGAACACGTACAGCGCCCAGCTCACGGCGAGCAGCGCCCACCAGAAGCCGCGGCGGATCACCCAGACGAGCGCCGGGATGAACAGGCTGAGCACCACGAACAGGCCCATGATGTTGAACGGCCACGGCCCCATCTCGAGCAGCAGGAACTGCCGGATCGCGTACCAGGGCGGCGGGTACGCGAGCAGCTGCATCGCGTTCGGGTACAGGTCGTAGACCCGCCCCTCGGCGTCGACACCGCCGGTGCCCGTGCCGCGGTCGGTGAACGTGGTGATGGCGTCGGTGTTCAGGAACGGGACGAAGCTCAGCGCGAAGACCACCGCGATCACCACGAGCGTCACGACGTACTGCTTGCGCGCACGCTTCCAGGCACCGATCGCCGCCGCCCACTCGCCGAACTTCTTGACCGCGAACGGGTACGTCATGCCGAGCACCATGCCGGACAGGAACACGAACATCTCGGCGCCGGTGATCGCGCCGACCGCGTGGAGCGTGAGGTACGAGTACGGTCCGCCGATCTCGATGTGCGTGATCACCACGGCGAGGATGATGAACCCGCGGAACAGGTCGAGCCGCAGGTCACGGCCGGGCTTGCCGTCGTCGGGGTAGCGCCAGCTCGGCAGGAGCCGGCCGAACACCCCGCTCAGCAGGAACACGATCGCCAGGCCGGCGGCCAGCCAGACGATCCACGCCATCTGGTCGCCACCGGTCTCGTACTCCTGGGAGATCGCGGCGTTGCCCTGCTGCACGGTCACGCGGTCGGTGACCGGGCCGAAGGCGAAGTCCCCGGACCGTTCGAGGTCGCTGCGGAAGGCCTCGGCGACGCCCGGGTCCGCGGTGAGTCGCCAGTCGGCCACGCGGTTGCCCGCCTCGGGCTCGCGTCGCTCCGCCTCGAGCACGGTGATGCCCCGGATCAGCGGACGCTCCTGCACGGCGGCGAGCACCTGCCGCCACCAGCTCCGCTTGACCTCGAGCTCGGCATCGCCCTGGAGCTCTCGGTTGTACAGGGCACCGGTGTCGAGCAGCATCGGGCGGTCGTCGGCCGCGGCGAACCGGTCGTAGAACGTGCCCGACTGCGGTTGGTCGTAGCCCCAGTCCTCGTCGAACCGGGCCTCGACCTCACCGCTCCGGGTGAGCGGCACGGCACGACCGGCGGCCTCGGTCGGGTCGCCCTTGCCGTACGAGAACATCGACAGCCCGACCCAGTCGACGGCCTCGGCGCCGGGCCAGTACGGGCCGTACGGGTCGTCGGCGCCGGTGAGCTGCCCGTCGCCGTTCGTGTCCGCCTTCGCGACGTCGACCGGCGACAGGTTCCGCAACCGCCCGGCGGACTCGCCGAACGGGTACCCGGCACCGTACCCGGGCGACCAGACCATGAGCGCGTCCGACGTCCCCGCGTGCACGGCGGTGCCGAGCGCGCGGAACGCCCGGACGAACTCCGTGGGCTGCTGGCCCCAGCGGACCCACGTGCCGTTCATCTGCGGTGCGAACCGGACGAGCACCTGGGTGTCGTACTGGTCGTGCAGGTCCTCGAACACGGTGTTGACGGCACGGGTGTCCGCGGTGTCGAGCGACCGCAGTTCGCGGTCGGGTTCCAGGCTCACGACGAGCACCGCACCCTGGGTCGCCGCCGCACGTGCCGAGCGGAGGAGCTCCTCCTTCGCCGTGCGGTCGAGCGGGTAGTCGACGGAGACCCCGTACATCGAGGGGGTCGCGCCGAGCCGACCCTCGTAGCCTTCGGGCGAGTCGCTGGCCCAGTCGAGGTCGGGGCCGAACCAGGTCGTGCCCTCGTCCGGCTGCACCGCGGCGGCCGGGCGCACCGAGGCCGCGGACGCCGGCAGGGCGCCACCGAGCAGGAGCGTGGCGATGGTGACGAGGAGCGCGACCGCACGGGCCACCGGGTGCTTCACCGGTCGCACGCAAGGATCCAGACGTTGTGGCCGGACTCGTGTCGGTGCTCGAGCCGATCGAGCGCGGCGATGGCGAGTGCGAGGCCGCGCCCGCTCTCCTGCTCCACGTCGGCCATGGTCACCGCACTCAGGTCGATGTCGACGGGCATGCCGTTGTCGGTGAGCACCGCCGTCAGGGCCTGCTCGGTCGCCTCGAGGTGCACGCTGTAGCGACGGCCGGTCCCCCGGTCGGCGCGGACGGTGTGCTCGACGATGTTCGCGGCCACCTCGGCGAGCGCGGTCTCCAGCGCGAAGCGGAGCCGCACGTCGTCGATGCCGAGGCCGTCCCACCACGCGGCGAAGCGGTCCTGCACCTCGTCGAGGGAGTCGGGCGTCGCGGCCACCTCGAACGTGGTCTCGGTGCTCACAGGGGTCCTCCGGCGGTGCTCGACTCGTGTTCGGACTGGGCTGGGGTGGCCGGACCGCGGTACAGGACGGCCCGGATCACGATGCTGAAGATGAACAGGTCGAAGATGACCCACGCGGTGTTCACGAGCGGCGCGATCCCCTCGGCCTGCCCGGTCAGGTAGCGGATGCCGATCATGACCAGGGCGGCGACCAGGGCGCCCATCGCGTAGAGCTGCGGCTTGACGAGGTCCCACCGCGGCTTCTGCTCGGTCGCGTCGCGGACCTTCGGGGTGACACGGAACCCGAGCGGCTTGCCCCGGAAGACGTTCTCGAACGCGCTGGTCACCGACTCGATCCAGACCGGGAACAGGGCGAGCGAGTACTGCTGCCCGCGCCAGGTCGGTCTGCCGGCGGCCACCACCCAGAACAGCAGCTGGTTGAACACCAGGAACGGGATGAGTCGGGCGAAGAAGTCGACGCTGTAGGCCTGCACGGGGACCACTCCGAACGACAAGCAGAGCACGGGTGCGGCGATGTAGACGATCGCGGCGAACCCGGACAGGTAGCTCCACATCGTCGAGAAGTACATGAGCCGCTGCCCCCACGAGAGCCCCTTCTGCACCAGGGGGTTCTCGCGGAAGAACACCTGCATGGTGCCCTGCGCCCAGCGGAGTCGCTGGACGAGCATCGTCGGCAGGTCCTCGGGGGCCAGGCCCTTCGCCAGGATCTCGTCGTGGTACGCCGACTTCCAGCCGAGGCCGTGCAGGCGCATCGCGGTGGCCATGTCCTCGGTCACCGAGATCGTCGCCAGCGGCATGATCGGCTGCGCCTCGTCGTCACGGTTGACGTCGAGCGCACGGGCGAGCACGGCGATCGACTCGATGGCCGCGACGGGCGACGCCTCACGCCGACCGAGCACGTCGAGGGCGGCGTCGTCGAGGCCGGCGAACGTGTTCGCGTCGGTGGACATCGCCGCGAGCTCCTGCAGGTCGTTGCGCACCGACTCGAGGTCGGCGGCCGCGAACCGGAACGCGATGGCGTCGATCCCCCGCTGGAACGCGTACGTCACGTCGCCGAGCGGCTCACCGGCGCGCACCTGCTCGCGCGCCTGGTCCACCACGGCCTCGGCGTCGTCGAGGGCGGCGAGCACGCGCGGGTCGGTCTCGGTCTCGCGGGAGCGGGCGAGGAGCTTGCGCGACGTCGACAGGGTGCGCTGCACGGACGCCTCGACCTCGGCCACGTAGCGGGAGATGCCGAGCTGCATGAGGGCTTCGCGCCGGAGGATCGCGTTGGACCCGCAGAAGAACGCGGCGTTCCAGCCGTCCTTCGACTGCTGGATCGGTCCGTAGAACAGCGGCGCCTGGCTGCCGAGGGGGTCGTCCTCCGGCACGTTCTCGAACCACTGCGGCGTCTGCACGAGCGCCATCTGCGGGTCCTTGAAGTAGCCGAGCGTGCGGTCGAGGATCGCCGGGTCCGGCACCTGGTCGGCGTCGAGGATGAGCAGGAACTCACCCTGGGTCGCGAGCAGGGCGTTGTTGAGGTTGCCGGCCTTGGCGTGTCTGGGGCGGTCGACCCAGTCGGCACCGCGGGTGATGACGCCGATGCCGAGCGCCTCGGCCGCCGCGCGCATCTCGGGGCGGTTGCCGTCGTCGAGGATCCAGGTGGTGTGCGGGTGCGTGATCGCCTTCGCCGCGCGGGCCGTGCGCTCGACCAGGTCGATCGGCTCGTTGTAGGTCGTGATGAAGACGTCGACGGTGACGTCGGTGGACGGTTTCGCCGGGGGTTCGCCGCGCTCCCGGAGCCGCCATGCCCCGAGGGCGAAGAGGAGCGAGTCGATGACGCTGTAGGTCTCGGCCAGGATCAGCGGGATCGCGATCCACCACGAGTGCCAGTTCACCGAGGCCGCCCAGCGCCACACGATGTAGTTCACGCCGGCGAGGGACGCGAGGAGCGCCACCGTCCGCACGGTGACCAGGCGACGACGGGCGGTGCCGGTGGTGAGGCGGCGGCGGTCCTGTCGGCTGACGTCGAGCGCGGTCACCGGGTCGCCCGGTCCGTGACGTCACCGCACGTGCTGCGTCGCAAGCATGCCTCCTGATCCGTACGGTCCCCGTACCGCACCGTCCGCCCGTGTGTGGTTCCGTCCGGCAGCTGACCCGGGGGCCACCGTGCCGGTCGTCCGCCGTCGGTCATCGGGCGCGACCTGGGCGTGACGACCTGTCTACCGCACCGGCGGGGGCTCTGTCAGGCTGCGCACCCGATCTGGGGACAGCACCCGTGTCAGAACGTGGCGGTGAACCCCAGGTCATCCGCCAGGCGCACGATGACCTGGTCGAAGTAGGCGGCCGGGTCGGACACGGATCCCACGAAGTGTCCGAAGAGCTCGAACGAGATCGTCCCGAACACCGTCGTCCACGCCATCAGGGTGCGGACCAGGACCTCGTCGGGCAGCGTGACGCCGAACGACCGCAGGGTGGCGACCGCGTCCGCGACAGCCGGGCCGGCCGCCCCGGGTGCCGACGTGGGCGCGGCGGGTGATCCGGGCCTCCCGGCGGTCACCGGGGCGGGAGCACCGGACGCACCGGGAGCACCGGGAGCACCGGACGCACCAGACGCACCAGACGCACCAGACGCACCAGACGCACCGGACCCGACCGCGTCCGCGACGACGCGCACCAACGCGAGCGTCGTCCGTGTTGCCGGCACCACGGTCTCCCTCGGCGCCGCGTACCCCGGGACGGGCGAGCCGAACAGCAGGGCGAAGTCCCCCGGGTGGGCGACCGACCAGCCTCGGATCGCGCGGCACATCGCGACCCAGCGCGCACCGGCGTCCGGCCCCGCAGCGGCGTCGGCGGCCTCGACCGCGGCGCCGAGCTCGTCGTAGTCGGTGATGAGCAGGGCGGTCAGCAGGTCGTCACGGCTCGGGAAGTACCGGTACACGGCGGACGAGACCAGCCCGACGTCGCGGGCGACGGCGCGCAGGCTGAGCGCGGCCGGGCCCTCGTCGGTCAGTCGGGTGCGTGCCGCGGCCAGGATGTCCGCGGTGACCGCCTGCCGGGCGAGTTCTCGGGCGGTGGGTGCCATCCGTCGATCCTGACACGGGAGAGCAGCGCACACAAAAGAGATCACTGCTCTTGCTTTCCGTCGGTCGAATCGTCATGCTCACTTCCGAGAGCACTGCTCTCGTGCCGACCAGGAAGCAGGAAGCATGTCCCACCACCTCGTCATCGGCGCCGGCCCCGTCGGCCGGCACGTCGCCGCACTGCTCGCCGAGCGGAGCGGACGAAGCGACCAACGCGACCGCGTCACCGTCGTCTCCCGCTCCGGTCGCACCACGGGCGTCGCCGGCGTCGAGCACCTTGCACTCGACGCCTCCGACGCCGATGCCCTCACCCGCGCCGCCGAGGGCGCGGCCGTCCTGTACAACTGCGCGAACCCCGGCGACTACACGCAGTGGGAACACACCTGGCCCCCGCTCGCCGCCGCCCTGCTCACCGCGGCCGAACGCACCGGAGCGGTCTCCGCCATCACCGGCAACCTGTACCCCTACGGCCCGGTCGACGGCCCCGTCCACGCCGGCCTGCCGGACGCCGCGACCGACCACAAGGGCGTGCTCCGGGCCACCCTGTGGGCCGATGCTCTCGCCGCGCACGACGCCGGTCGGATCCGGACCGTCGAAGTGCGCGGCTCGGACTACGTCGGCCCCGGGATCGGCGCCAACGGGCACGTGACGCGCGTGCTCCCGGCGGCGCTGCAGGGGCGGGCGGTGGCGATGCTCGGCCGGACCGACCTGCCGCACACCTTCACGGACGTACTCGACGTCGCCCGGACGCTGGTCGCCGCCGCGGAGGACGAGGGCGCGCACGGCCGCACGTGGATCGTGCCGAGCAACGCGCCGCGGACGCAGCGGCAGGCGCTCACCGACGTGCTCGCCGCGGCGGGGAAGCCCGCGGTGCCGGTGCGGCGGATGCCCGCGGCCCTGTTCCGGGTCGGCGGGCTCGTGTCGCCGATGCTCCGCGAACTGGCCGACCTGACCTACCAGTGGACCGCGCCGTACGTCGTGGACGACTCGGAGACCCGGGCGCACTTCGGCATCGAACCGACGCCGTGGGACGAGGTGTGCCGCCGCACGGCGACCGGCGCCTGAACCACCGCTCCCACCACAGCCACCCGCCGCCGCACAGCGGCGGCGCCTCGAGCGCAGAGCCGGCGGCGGCCGACCGCCCGCCGCCGCACACGGAAGGGGGACAGGACGCGCCGTTGCGCCCTGTCCCCCTTCCGCCTCGCACCGCCGGTCAGATCACCAGCAGCCTCGAGTACTGCGCCGCGTCGAGCTGCTGGGCAGCTCCACCCGCGGCGGGGACCTTCCACAGTCCGACCGAGGGGCCGCTGTCGATGGAGACGAACACGTCCCCGTCGGCAGAGGCGGCACCCAGGTGCTCGCCACGCGACCCGGCGGTCAGCCCGGTCACCGGCACGGTCGACGTCCCGCCGCCGCCCACCACGAGCTTGTCCGGGATGCCGCGGTCGATCTTGCACCCGGCCGGCCGGTACTCCGACGGGGCGGGGCAGAACTCCGCCGACTGCAGGAGCGAGAAGCCGTCCGCGTTCGCGGCGGCGTACTCGAACGCGTACCGCGGTTCGATCTGCGTCAGTTGGGTCGCCCCGGGCTTGAGCTGGTACCAGACCCACGACCCGGCGCCACCGGTCGATCGGATGTCGACGTAGACGTTGCCGTGCGAGTCGGCGAGCACGCCGGCGGGGTAGCCGACGGTCGAGCCGCCCGGGCCGATGAACGTGCGGGGTGCGATGCCGGTGCCCTTGACGTACGGCTGGCTGACGGTTCCGCCGAGCACGACGACCTTGCCGTCCGGGGTGACGGTCCAGAAGCGCCGATCGCTGCCGGTCGCGACACCGCCCAGGTCGAGCACGGTCTTCTGGGTCGAGGTGCCGACCGGCAACTGCTGCACCGCGCCGGTCACCGAGTCCGTCCAGTACAGGTTGCCGGCGACGTCGGAGCGCAGGTCCGGGGTCAGGTGCAGCCCGGACGCGATGATCGAGATCCCGCCACCGTCTGCCGGGTGCAGCAGGATCTCGGTGCCGTCCGCGGACGGGGTGAACACGTCACCGTCGGCGTTCGCGGCGAAGCCCTCGCCGTCCGTCGCGACGACGGCCTTCGCGCCACTGCCGGAGTCCGCGAACCGCACGACGGCACCGTTGTCGTCGAGTCCGAACAGCGACTGCGTCGTCTCCGGCTCCGGGGCGGGTGGTGCCGTCCAGCGCAGCGTGATCGTGCGACCGGTCCCCCGGTGGCCGACGGCACGGACGGAGAACCGGTACGTGGTCGCGGGCGAGAGCTCGTCGAAGCGGTCGGAGCGGGCGCGCGGGTGGAGTCGGTCGACCTGGCGGTGGTGCCGGTTCGCGACGGCGGCGACGGCGACCTTCCAGCCGGTCACCTTGGCACCGTGCTTCGGCCCGCGCCACGTCAGCGTGGCACTGTCCGCGTCGCCGGTGACACGGACGGCGGTCGGTGCTCCCGGCACCGACGACCAGGAGGTGTGCGCCGTCGCCGGCACCGCACCTCCGAAGACGAGCGCCGCGGCGGCGACCGCGGTGATCAGTGCTCGGTACACGATGGTTCCCCTGCCTTCTCCGCGGCTTCCTGCGTCACGGCTCCCGGTATCACAGCACCGTGCGGACGCCAGGGGAACGACTGCGGGCGGGATGTGCGGTTCCCCGCACCGCAAGATGCCGCAGGGCAGTCCCGCACACGCCGTCGTGTTCGGCGAGACGCCGCCGAACTCAGCGGCGTCTCGCCGTCTCGGCGGCGCGGAACCGACACGACGGCGTCTCGCGGGTTCTGGACCCGGGCAGACGACGGACGGGAGGCCCGGTGCCAGCTGGCACCGGGCCTCCCGTCAGAAGGGGGTCGCGTCTCGGACGCGGCGCGTCTCAGTAGCGCGGCTTGCGCTCCGGACGGTCGTCGCGGTCGTCACGGCGGCCGCCGCCGCGGCGGTCCGCACGGATCTCGATGAGCTTGCCGCTGATCCGGGTGTCGGTCAGGCGGTCGAGCACACCGGGGTCCATGTCGGCCGGCAGTTCGACGATCGAGAAGTCCGGACGGATCTGGATCGCACCGAAGTCGTCGCGGCGCAGGCCACCTTCGTTGGCCAGGGCACCGACGATCTGGCGCGGCTCGACGCGGTGACGACGGCCGACCTCGATGCGGTACGGGGACATCGGCTGCGAACGGCGCGGGCCACGGTCGCCGCGGTCACCACGGTCGCGGTCGCCACCACGGTCGCCGCGGTCGTTGCGGCCGCCACGGTCGTCGCGGGCACCACGCTCGTCGCGCTCGCTGCGGCGGGCGTCGCGCTCCATCTGGCTGCGGAGGGCGTCGTCGGCTGCGGTGAGGAGCAGCGGCGAGTCACCCTGCGCCACGACGGCCAGGGCAGCGGCGACGTCGTCCGAGGGGACGTCGTGGTGCTCGACGTAGTGCGCGATGACGTCGCGGAAGGCCGCGATCCGGCCCTGGTCCTCGAGCGCCGCGGTGATGGCGTCGTCGAAGCGGGTCAGGCGCGTCTCGTTGACGTCGTCGATGGTCGGCAGCTGCATCTGCGTGAGCGGCTGCTTGGTGTGGCGCTCGATCGCCGACAGCAGGCGACGCTCGCGCGGGGTGACGAAGCTGATCGAGTCACCCGAGCGGCCGGCGCGACCGGTGCGGCCGATGCGGTGCACGTAGGACTCGATGTCGACCGGGATGTCGAAGTTCACGACGTGCGTGATGCGGTCGACGTCGAGGCCACGGGCGGCGACGTCGGTGGCGACCAGGATGTCGAGCTTGCCCGACTTCAGCTGGTTGACCGTGCGCTCGCGCTGGGCCTGGGCGACGTCACCGCTGATCGCGGCGGCGGCGTACCCGCGGGCGCGGAGCTTCTCGGCCAGGGTCTCGGTCTCGCTCTTGGTGCGGACGAAGATGATCATGCCCTCGAAGTCCTCGACCTCGAGGATGCGGGTGAGCGCGTCGACCTTCTGCGGGTACGAGACCATCAGGTAGCGCTGCGTGATGTTCGCGGCGGTCTTCGTCTTGGTCTTGACGGTGATCTCGGCCGGGTCGGTCAGGTACTGCTGCGAGATGCGGCGGATCTGCGCGGGCATGGTCGCCGAGAACAGCGCGACCTGCTTGTCGTCGGGGGTGTCGGCGAGGATCGTCTCGACGTCTTCGGCGAAGCCCATCTTGAGCATCTCGTCGGCCTCGTCGAGGACCAGGTACTTCAGCTCGGACAGGTCGAGCGTGCCCTTCGCCAGGTGGTCCATGATGCGACCGGGGGTGCCGACGATGACGTCGACGCCGCGGCGCAGGGCGGAGAGCTGCACGCCGTACGCCTGGCCGCCGTAGACCGGCAGGACGTGGACGTTCTTCATGTGCGACGCGAACTGCTCGAACGCCTCGCACACCTGCAGGGCGAGCTCGCGCGTCGGGGACAGCACGAGCGCCTGCGGCTTCTTGCTGCCGGACTCCATGCGGGACAGGATCGGCAGCGCGAAGGCCGCGGTCTTGCCGGTTCCGGTCTGCGCCAGGCCGACGACGTCGCGCCCGGCGAGGAGCGTGGGGATGGTGGCTTCCTGGATGGCGGAAGGGGTCTCGTAGCCGATGTCCTTGACGGCCTTGAGCACAGCGTCGCTCAGGCCGAGATCGGCGAACGTCACCACGGGCCCGTCGTCGAGGGTCTCAGTGGTGGGGGTGGTGTCCGTGCTCATACCACCAACGGTATCTCGAATGCGCGCTCCGCAGGGACGGGAGGCCCGTGGCGGCGCCGGCACGGGCCTCCCGTTCGCCCCGTTGGTCGCGTCAGGAGCGCGTGGTGCCGATCCCCAGGACCGTGTCGGCACGGTCGTTCAGCCGCGTCAGCATCTCGGCGAGCGAGCGCAGCTCGTCGGAGGCGAACTCCCCCGTCAGGTCGTCGAACACCTCGGCTCCGGCCGCGTCCAACTCGTCGAGCAGTCGTCGGCCGGCGGGGGCGAGCGTGACGAGCGTGGCGCGGCCGTCCGCGGGGTCGGGCGAGCCGATCAGGTGCTCGGCCTCGATCAGCGAGGCGACCCGGCGGCTGATCACCGGGCGCGACAGCCCCGTGGCGTCGGCGATCGCGGTCGCCCGGACCGGGCCGTGCCCGGCGACGGCCCGGAGGATCACGCGCGCGGTCGGGTCGAGTCCGCCCCGGGACTCGATGAGCGAGGAGCGCAGGGTCTGCCGGACCCACAGCCGGTCGAGCTGGGATCGCAGGAGTCGCTCGGCGGCACGCCGGTCGTCGGTCACGGGCACAGCGTACCGGGCACATTTAGTTGCTTGTCGGAAGCAACGGATGTATCGTTGCGCGGTCTGCAAAGTTTCACAGCCAGAAAAAGGAGTTCGATGACCGCCACCGCACCCGTCCCGGTGCAGCACGGTCGGCACACCGCCGAGGCCCCCGCGGCCTCCGGAGGCGCCGGCCAGCAGCCGCTGATGACCCACCGTCAGATCCTCCTGGTGATCTACGGCCTGATGGCGGGCATGTTCCTGTCCTCGCTCGGCCAGACGGTGTTCGGCACGGCGATCCGCACGATCGGCGACGACCTGCACGGGCTCGACCAGCAGGCCTGGGTGACGACCGCGTACCTCATCACCTCGACGATCGCGACGCCGATCTACGGCAAGCTCTCCGACATCTTCGGCCGCCGCCCGCTGTACATCTTCGGCATCGTCGTCTTCATCCTCGGCGCCGTCCTGTCGTCGATGTCCACCTCGATGCTCATGCTCGCCGCCTTCCGCGCGGTGCAGGGCATCGGCGCCGGTGCCCTCATGTCGCTGCCGCTCGCGATCATGGGCGACATCCTCGCCCCGCGTGAGCGCGCCAAGTACCAGGGGTACTTCCTCGCCGTGTTCGGCATCTCGTCCGTGATCGGCCCGCTGATCGGTGGTCTGCTCGCCGGTTCCTCCGAGATCCTGTGGATCACCGGCTGGCGCTGGGTGCTGCTCATCAACGTGCCGATCGGGGTCGCGGCGCTCCTCATGGTCATCGTGTTCCTGCACCTGCCGAAGGTGCACGGCGCCGGCGACGCGAAGCCGAAGGTCGACTGGTGGGGCGCGACCGCCGTCATCGTCACCCTCGTGCCGCTCCTGCTCGTGGCCGAACAGGGCCGTATCTGGGGCTGGGGCTCCCCCGCTGCGATCGCCTGCTACGTCGTCGGTGTCGTCGGCCTGATCGGCCTGCTGCTCATCGAGTCGAAGATGGGCGACGCGGCGATCATCCCTCTCAAGCTGTTCCGCTCGGGCACGTTCTCGATGGCGACCGTCATCGGGTTCCTGGTCGGCTTCGCGATGTTCGGCGCGATGCTCACGATCCCGCTCTACCTGCAGATCGTCGTCGGACTGACCCCGACCGAGTCCGGCTTCGCGACCCTGCCGCTCGTCGGTGGCCTGATGATCGCCTCGATCACCTCGGGGCAGATCGTCGCCCGCGTCGGCCGGTACCGGATCTTCCCGGTCATCGGCACCGCGCTCGTGTCCGCCGGCTACGTCGTGCTGACCTTCATGACGATCGACAAGCCGCTCTGGTTCCTGATGATCGGCATGTTCCTCATCGGTCTCGGCCTCGGCTCGGTCATGCAGTCGCTGACCCTGGCGTCGCAGGGCTCCGTCGAGGCGCGTGACATGGGCGTCGCCACGTCGTCCGCCACGTTCTTCCGTCAGATCGGTGGCACGCTCGGCACCGCCGTGCTGCTGTCCATCCTGTTCTCGGTGATGCCGGCGAACATCCTGACGGCGACCGCGAACGAGAAGGACCTCGGTCCGGCGCTCGACGCCGCACTCAACCCGACCGTCGCCAGCGCGAAGGCGAACCAGGGCGCCATGGACAAGATCTGGACGCCCGTCGTCACCCCGCTGACGAAGACCGTGCAGTCACAGCTCGACGACGCCTCGGCGACGGCGAAGCAGGCCGCCGACACCGCGGTCACCGAGCAGGTCACCGCGGCCGTGCAGCAGCAGGTCGCCGCCGGTGCCGTGCCCGCCGCGGCAGCGCAGACCGTCATCGACCAGCAGGTCGCCGCGGCCACGCCGGCCGCCGAACAGTCGGCTCTCGAGCAGGTCGCCGACCAGGCGCACGCCAGCGTGCAGGACGGCACCGTGTCCGTCGACTGGTCGGACGCCGAGCAGCGGTCCTACTGGGTCGACGAGCTCACCCCGGAGCTGGCGAAGAAGATCGACGACGGCAACACCACGAGCGACAGCGCCACCAGCACGAACGACACCTCGTTCCTGACCGGTGCCGACAGCCGCCTGACCCGGCCGTTCATGGCGGGCTTCAACGCCTCGTCCGTGACGATCTACTGGGTCGGTCTCGGCGTCATCCTGCTCGCGTTCGTGCTCACCTGGTTCTTCCGGGTGCCGCCGCTGCGCCAGCGTTCCGCCCTGCAGGAGCAGGCCGACATGTCCGCCGAGGCGCAGCTCGAGGCCGAGGCCGGCGCCGCTGCAGCCGAGGCCGGCTCGTTCACGGGCCCGATGACCGGGTCCGTGCCGACCGGTTCGGGTTCGACCGGCTCAGGTTCGACCGGCTCGGGCTCGACCGGATCGGGTTCGACCGGATCCACGCCGACGCACCGTCGGTGACCGACCGGGGCGTCCGTCCGTGCCCCCTTTCCGGGCGGGCGCCCCTCCCACACACTTCAACCCACCAGGAGTCCACGTGATCACCACCCCGGCAGCGGCTGCGGCAACGGAGCCGTGCACGCTGCGTGAACGGAAGAAGCAGCAGACCCGGCAGGCCCTGCACGACGCGGCGCTCACGCTCGTGTCCGCGCACGGGCTCGACGGCGTCACGGTCGAGCAGATCTGCGCCGACGCCGACGTCTCGCCGCGCACCTTCTTCAACTACTTCTCGTCGAAGGCGCACGCGGCGCTCGGGCTCGACTCGGTCGAGGTCCCGGAGCACTCGGCGACCTGGTTCACCGAGGCCGACGGTCCACTGATCGACGACCTGTGCACCCTGGTCGCTGCGACCGTGCCGCTGTCGCAGGACCGCCGACGCATGAAGGAGCTGCTCGTGCTCCGGCCGGAGATGTCCTCGATGGTGATGCAGTGGATGGCGGAGTCGCGCCAGTCCCTGCTCAGCGTCGCCGGCACCCGGACCGACGCCCAGACCGCCCGCACCGCCGTCACCCTGGTGATGTCGGCGCTGAGCGAGGTCGCCCACCGCGAGACCGTCCGCAGCAACGACGAGCTCGCGGACCGGCTCCGTGCGGTGGTGCGGGAGATGGCTGCGCTCGTGGCCTGACGCGGGGCCCTGCGGGCGTACCTGGTCGAATCGGGCGTACCTGGCAGGAACTTCCTGCCCGGTACGCCCGATTCCACTTTCCATCGCGCGTGCAATGGGAAGGAACGTCACGTGGTCGACGCGACCGAGGGGAGGACGGGAGGCCCGTGGCGGCGTCCCCACGGGCCTCCCGTCCGCACCGTGGCCAGCGTGCGAACACGCCGTCGTGTCAGCCGGACGCCGCGAAGTCGTCGAGACGCCCCCGTTCCCGGAGGCGTCTCGACGTGACGACGGCGTCTCCCAGCCGCAGCAACGGGTCAGACGACGGACCAGCCACCGTCGCTCGGCAGCACCGCACCGTTGACGTTCGCGGAGTCGTCGCTGAGCAACCAGGTGATGGCGGCGGCGAGCTGCTCGGGCTGCGCGACCGGCGGGATCGTGGTCTGCATGATCGGACCGACCCGGCGGGCCGCGTACTCGCTGCGCATCGGCGCCTCGATGTTCGTGGCGACCGCACCCGGCGCGACGGCGTTCGCCCGGATGCCCTGCGGCCCGTGGAAGAACGCGACGCTCTTGGTGTACCCGGCGATGGCGTGCTTCGACGAGGTGTAGGCGGCACCGGCGGCCGAGGCCTTGAGCGCCGCCTCGGACGCCACGTTGACGACCGATCCTGTGCCCGCGGCGATCATCAGCGGCAGCACCGCACGGGTCAGCCGCATCGGACCGGTGACGTTGACGCTGAAGACGCGCTCCCACGTGGCGTCGTCGACCTCGTCCGGCGGCAGGAACGCGTCCATGATGCCGGCGACGTTAGCGAGCCCGTCCACCCGGTCACCGGCGGCGGCGATGAGCGCGTCGATGGTCTCGCTCGCGGCGACGTCGCCGACGACGGTCTCCACGGCGAAGCCCTCGAGCTCCGAGCGGAGTGCGTCGAGCCGCTCCGCCACGACGTCGGTCGCGATGACGCGCCCGCCCTCGTTCGCGATGCGTGTCGCCGTGGCGCGTCCGATGCCGGAACCCGCTCCGGTGACGATGATGGTCCTGCCGGTGAACCGTCCGGCGGTGGTGGTGTCGGTCATGTCGTCTCCTCGATGCGAGGCGCTCGCTGCGCCACACCGGTTATAGCACTCAGTGCCGAAAGGTCTCCATGAACTCGACGAACGACCGTCCGACGGGGCGCCCGCGCACCATCGACCCCGACGCCGTGTCCCTCGTCGCACTCCGGCTGTTCGACGAACAGGGCTTCGACGCGGTGTCGATGGACGACGTCGCCGCGGCGGCCGGCGTGAGCCGTCGGTCGCTCTTCCGGTTGTTCCCGAACAAGGCCGCGCTGGTCTGGGGCGGCCTCGACGAGTTCGCCGCACGGTTCCGCGAGGCCCTGCGTTCACGACCGGCCGACGAGCCCTCGGCGGTGGCACTCCGGGCCGCCTACAAGATCGGCGCCACCTTCCCGGACGACGCCGTCGAGGTCACCCGCCACCGGCTCCGGGTCATCCGCGCGAACCCGTCGCTCGAGCACGTCGGAGCCGCCACGGTGACGGCCCTGACGGACGAGATCCTGCGGTACGTGGCCGAGCGGGACGGCGCCACCGCCGACGACCTCGCCGTCGCGGTGCGGGCACACACGCTGGCCGCCGCCGCGAGCGCCGCGCTCACCTGGTGGGCGCTGCACGGCGACGGGCGCCCGGAGGACGTCGTGGAGCGTGCGCTCGCGCTGCTCGACTGACGGGCGGGCCAACGCAGAGACGCCCTGAAGGACGGGAGGCCCGTGGCGGGCCCGCCACGGGCCTCCCGTCCAGACGCGCCCGGGCTCAGCCCATCGCGCGCTTCCCGCGGACCTGGCGGGACAGCGCGTCGATCCGCGCCACCTCGTCGTCACCGAGCACGATGTCGGCAGCCGCGACGTTCTCCGCCACACGCGAGCGGTTGCGCGACCCGGGGATCGGCACGAGGTCGTCGCGCTTCGCGAGGACCCAGGCGAGCGCCAGCTGCGAGAGCTGGACGCCCTTCGCGTCGGCGATGTCGGTGAGGGCAGCGGTCACCCCGACGTTCGCGTCGAAGTGCTCGGGCGCCCACCACTCGAGCTGGTGGCGGATGTCGTCGGCCGCGTAGGCGCCGCGAGGCTGGACCGCGCCGCTGAGGAACCCGCGCGCGAGGGGCGAGTAGGCGACCAGGCCGATGCCGAGTTCGTCGACCGTCGGGAACAGTTCCTCGGACTCACGCGAGAACACGGAGTACTCGTTCTGCAGGACGGAGATCGGGTGCACGGCGTGCGCACGGCGGATCTGCTCGGCGTCGGTGTTGGAGAGGCCGAGGTACCGGACCTTGCCGGCCTGCACGAACTCCTGCATCGTGCCGACGACGTCCTCGACGGGGACGGCCGGGTCGTGGACGTGCTGGTAGAGCACGTCGATCGAGTCGGTCCCGAGGTTCCGCAGGCTCGCGTCGACCACCTGACGGATGTGCTCCGGGCGGGAGTCCGGCGCGTAGGTCTCCGGGGTGAACCCGAACTTGGTGGCGATGGTCACCTCGTCACGGATCGGGGCGAGCGCCGTGCCGAGCAGGCGTTCACCGGAGCCCCAGCCGTAGAGCTCGGCGGTGTCGAAGTGGGTGACGCCGAGGTCGTGGGCGGTGCGGATGGCGGCGATCGACTCGCTGTCGTCGCCGGGGCCGTAGGCGAACGTGGTGCCCATGGCGCCGTAGCCGACGGCGCTGACGGTGAGGCCTTGGCGGCCGAGGGTGCGTTGCTGCATGTTCCGTCCCTTCGTGACGTCTCGAGGTCATGCGGGTGGCACTCTACGCCTGTTCTGTCAGTGTCTGCCAATCCAGGCATTGGCTGCCGTCGAGGTAGGATCGGTCTGTGAACGCTCGCCCGACGGACCCCGCAGCGAAGCCCGGCCTGCGGGACATCGCGCGCGACGCCGTGCGAGCCCGCGTCGCCGAGGTGGCGATCGCGCGCTTCGACGCCGACGGGTTCGACCAGGTCACCGTCGAGCAGATCGCCGCCGAGGTGGGGATCTCCGCGCGGAGCTTCCACCGCTACTTCCCCGCCAAGGAGGACACGGTCATCGGAGACCCCGGACGGCACCGCCAGGCACTGGCCGCGGCCTTCCGGTCCCGCCCCGCGGACGAACCGGTGTGGACGGCACTGCGCGAGGCGTTCGCCGACCTGGTGAGCGACAGCGGCGGTGAGGACACCGAGACCGCCCGCCGCTCGATCCGGGTGATGACGAGCACGGCGTCGCTGCGGGCACGCAACCTCGAGAAGCACAACGCGTGTGCCGAGGTCCTGACGCCACTGGTCGCCGAGCGGCTCGCAGGGCCAGGCGTCGATCTGCGCGCCCGGACGCTGGTGCAGGCGGCCCTCGGGTGCTTCGACGTCGCGATCGCGGAGTGGGCCGTCGGGGACGAACCCGACGCGGTCCGGACCCTGCACCGCACCTTCGACGTCATCCGCCCGACCAACCGAGGCACGGCGGACTGACCGCGGACGGGTTCCCCAGCGCCGCACGCCGGAGTACCTTGCCGGGCATGCACGCAACCGGCCCCGCGCCCTACTTCCAGTTCGCCGGCACCGCGAGGCAGGCACTCGAGCACTGGCAGCGGGTGTTCGGTGGCGAGGTGCGGATCGCGACCTACGCGGACTTCTCCCGCACGGACGGCCCCACCGACGCCGTGGCGCACGGGGAGCTCACCGGCGAACTGCAGCTGTTCGCCGCGGACGCCGGCGAGGGCGACACCCCGTTCTCGGCGACGGGACTCCTCTTCTCACTGCTCGGCGCCGCGGAACCGGACGTGCTGCGCCGGTGGTTCGACCGGCTCGCCGAGGGCGGCACGGTTGTCGACCCGCTGCAGCAGCGCCCGTGGGGCGACTGGGACGGCACCGTCCGTGACGCACACGGGGTCACCTGGCTGATCGGGTTCGAGGGCTCCGCGCGCTGAGCCGCGCGTGCTGACGCGCCTACTGCTGGTCGGACGGCAGCAGGGGCGCCCAGAAGGCATCGGGACCGTCCGCCTGCACGGCGTCGCGCTCGAACCGGAAGCCGTAGTCGCGCACGAAGTCGAGGGCCGCAGCCTGCTCGTCCTCGGCGTCGTCGTGGTCCGCGTCGAACAGGTACACCCCGTGCCCCATCGCGACACCGGCGTCGCTGATCACGGAGAGGTCCCAGCGCCCCTGCTCGGAACGCTCGATCCGGACGACGGCGGCCTGGGATGCGGTGAAGTCAGCCATGGCGCGAGCTTACGGACGGCCGCGGGCTGGCGTTCAGGATGCTCCGCGCCGACTACGCTGTGCACGGTCACAGGTCAGACGAGTGGAGAACGAATTGTCAGTCGGATTGCTCGCCGTGGTGGACGACATCCTCTCCGCAGCCCTCAAGGCCAGCGCGAAGACCGCCGGGGTCGTCATCGACGACGCCGCCGTCACACCCCAGTACGTGCAGGGCCTGGAGCCCGCTCGCGAACTGCCGGTCGTCGGGCGCATCGCCCTCGGCAGCCTGTTCAACAAGTTCATCATCATCATCCCGCTGGCGTTGCTCCTGACGGCGTTCGCCCCCGGGGTGCTGCCGTGGCTGTTGCTGCTCGGCGGGACCTACCTGTGCTTCGAGGGCGCCGAGAAGGTCACGGAGTGGTTCGGCGTCCACCACGAGGGTGGCGCGGACGAGGCCGTCACGGAACCGAAGCTGGTCTTCGGCGCCATCCGCACGGACCTCATCCTGAGCACCGAGATCATGCTCATCGCGCTGGCGGGCCTCGACCCCGACCTCGGGCTCTGGCCGACGCTCGGCGCACTGATCGTGATCGGTCTGGTCATGACGGCCGTCGTCTACGGCGCCGTGGCGCTGCTCGTGAAGGTCGACGACATCGGCCTGCAGATGATGAAGAACTCGGTCCGCCGCACCCGTCGCATCGGCGCGCGGATCGTCCGCGCGATGCCGATGGTCTTCCGGGTCATCAGCGTCATCGGCACGGTCGCGATGCTGTGGGTCGGTGGGCACCTGGTCATCGCGAACCTCGCCGAGACGTTCTGGCACGGACCGTACGACCTGCTGCACGTGATCGAGCACGCCCTCGAGGCCGCCGGCCCCGTCGTGGTGTGGATCGCCGACACGGCCGTGTCGGCCGTCGTCGGGCTCGTCCTGGGCATGGTCGTCGTCGGCATCGTGCTCGGCATCGGTCGCCTGCGCGGCAAGCAGCACTGACGCGGCTGCACGGCGGACGGGAGGCCCGGGGCGGACCCGCCACGGGCCTCCCGTCCGGTGTGGGGCGCGCGGACGACGACCGGCTGGCCGACCACGCCACGGCCGCGCTCACCGAGCTGCGAGCAGCGGCGGCCCAGCTCGGTTGAGCGGACGCTGAGCGGACGCCGGTCGTGCATCATCGTATCCTCGGCGCCATGGCAACGGTGCGACAGGTCCAGGTGACGTTCGACTGCGCTGAGCCGGAGCGTGTCGCCCGGTTCTGGTGCGAGGTCCTCGGCTACGTGGTGCCACCGCCCCCACCGGGGTTCGCCGACTGGGACGCGTTCGACCGGTCGGTGCCGCCGGAGCACCAGGGATCGGCCTTCGCGTGCGTCGACCCGACCGGAGCCGGACCTCGCCTGTTCTTCCAGCGCGTCCCCGAGGGCAAGACGGTGAAGAACCGGGTGCACCTGGACGTCCGGGTCGGCACCGGCATGGTCGGTGCCGAACGGCTCGCGGCCCTCGACGCCGAGAGCGCCCGACTGGTGGGACTCGGCGCCACCCAGGTCCGTCGCATGACGGCGGACCAGGTGAACGAGTCGTGCATCGTCATGCAGGACGTCGAGGGCAACGAGTTCTGCCTGGACTGACCGACGTATCGTCGACGGACCCGAACCGCACCGCCGCGCCACAGAAGGACCCCCACCCCGCATGATCGTCACCGCCGCAGCCGACGCCACCGCCCTCGAACACCTGCTGGGGTCCGACCAGGTGCTCCGCGACCCGGAGTCGCTCGAGCGCTACCGCCACGACGACGCCGAGTGGGCCGACTCCACGGTACCGCTCGCCGTGGTCCTGGCACGCTGCACCGACGACGTCGTCACCGCCGTCCGCTGGGCAGCCGCCGCCGGTCTCCGGGTCGTCCCCCGCGGTGCCGGCACCGGCCTGTCCGGCGGCGCGAACGCGATGGCCGACTCGATCGTGGTGTCGCTCGAGCGGATGAACCGGGTGCTCGAGGTGAACACCGACGAGCGCTACGCGGTCACCGAACCCGGCGTCATCAACGATGCACTCCGCGCCGCGGTCGCCGAGCACGGCCTCTGGTATCCGCCGGACCCCGCGAGCTCGGCGATCTCGACGATCGGCGGCAACGTCGCGACGAACGCCGGCGGCATCTGCTGCGTCAAGTACGGGGTCACCCGCGACTACGTGCTCGGCCTGACCGTCGTGCTGGCCGACGGTTCGGTGGTCGAGCTCGGCCGCCGGACGGCGAAGGGCGTCGCCGGGTACGACCTCACCGCACTGATGGTCGGCTCCGAGGGCACGCTGGGCATCGTCGTGTCGGTCACCGTGAAGCTGCTGCCCCTGGCCGGCCGTGACGAGCGGGCCGTGATCGGGTACTTCCCCTCGCTGACCGCGGCGGGCGACGCCGTGGCCGCGATCTCGCGCGCGGGCATCATCCCCGCGGCGCTCGAGATCGTCGACCGCACGTGCCTGCGAGCCGTCGACGACTGGATGCACCTCGGGCTGCCGGCGGACGTCGACACCCTGCTGCTCGCACGGGTCGACGAGCGCGGTGCGGCCGGGGACGAGATCGCCGGCCACGTGGCGGACGTCTTCACCGAAGCCGGTGGCACCGACGTCGAGCGGGCCACCGACCCCGAGGACATCGACCGGCTCTTCCAGGCCCGCCGGCTCGCCTACCCGGCACTCGAACGGCTCGGTCCGGTGCTGACCGAGGACATCTGCGTGCCGCGGAGTGCGGTGCCCGAGATGCTCCGGCGGATCCAGGTGGCCGCGGACGCGCAGGACGTCACGATCGCCAACATCGCGCACGCCGGCGACGGCAACCTGCACCCGCTGATCATCGCGCCCGAGGGCGACGACGCCGCGAAGGCCCGCGCGAAGACCGCGTTCGACCAGATCGTGGCGGACTGCCTGGCGCTCGGTGGGACCGTCACGGGTGAGCACGGCGTCGGGCTGCTGAAGCTGCCGGGCCTGCGGGTCGAGCTCGGCGACCGTGTGCTCGCGATGCACCGCTCCGTCAAGCACGCGCTCGACCCGGCGGGGACCCTGAACCCCGGCAAGGCGTTCTGACCCGCGGGACCCGAAAGGTCACAGAGCGGTAACGACGGCAGATCCGTCCAAACCCTTCGCCGGAGGGTGCCGAATCACCTGCAACGACCGGGAACCACCCGGAGCGCTCACCAGCCGCACACCGCTGGTTCTCCACCCTGTTCGAGGGTGTGTTCGGCGCGCACACAGCAACCGCGCCGAGCGCGACAACAGCAAAGGACTGATCACGATGCGTAAGAGCCTCAAGACCTCCATCACCCTCGCCACGACCGGTGCCCTCGTCCTCGGCGGCGCCGCGTTCGGGATCTCCTCCGCCCAGGCCGCCACCCCGAACGTGCAGACGGTGTCCTCGTCCGAGTCGAAGATCCCCGCACCCGTCGCCTCGGTCCCCGAGGTCCTCGGTGGTTCCACCGCCGTGAAGCTCGACTCCGGCTTCACCGACGCCCTCACCGCCCTCAAGCTCACCCCCGGCGTCTCCGGCGACGCGACCCTCGAGGACGGGTCGGTGTCGTTCCCGATCACCGCCGGGTCGGTCACCTACTGGTCCCCGGATGGCAACTACCGCCCGTACGTGCAGGGGCTGCTGAACCACGACGACTCGGGTCTGACCCTGAAGGCCGGCGACACCACCGTCACGCTGGAGAACTTCGTCGTGAACCCGGGCTCGTCCAAGCTCTACGGCGACGTCCTCGTCAACGGCAAGGTCGCCGCGGCCAACGCGTTCCTGTTCGAGCTGCACGGCGGCTCCCTCAAGCCCCTCCAGCTCGAGGGCGACAACGCCATCCTGACCGGCACCACCGTCCACATCTCCGAAGACGCCGCCGGCCTGCTGAACAAGACCTTCGGCACCGACGCCGTCAAGCGCGGCCTCCTCGTCGGCACCGCCACCATCACCGCACAGATCAAGTAACACCTGCCGCAACAGAGCAACAAACGCACGAAGCACCACGCACGACGCGAAGAGTCGCTCCGCCGATCAGGGCGGAGCGGCTCTTCGTCGTTCGCGGTTCCGCCGCGGTACTGCTTCTCCCAGTGGCCGCGCCTACGCTCGAATGAATGCCCGCTCCTCGCTCCACCCCCACCGATGACCGACCCGGGCCGGACGACTTCATCCGCGTCCGCGGCGCCCGTGAGAACAACCTGCGCGACGTCGACGTGGACATCCCCCGCGACCGGATCGTCGCGTTCACCGGCGTCTCCGGCTCCGGCAAGTCCTCGCTCGCCTTCGGCACCGTGTTCGCCGAGGCCCAGCGTCGGTTCCTCGAGTCCGTCGCCCCGTACGCCCGGCGGCTGATCGCGCAGGGGTCCACCCCGCACGTCGACTCGATCACCGGCCTGCCCCCCGCGGTCGCCCTGCAGCAGCGTCGCGGTGCCCCGAGTTCCCGCTCCACCGTCGGCACCATGACCACGCTGTCGAACTCGATGCGCATGCTCTACTCGCGTGCCGGCACCTACCCGTCCGGCGCCGACCGGCTCGAGTCGGACTCGTTCTCGCCGAACACCGTCGCCGGCGCCTGCCCCCGGTGCCACGGCATCGGGACCGCGCACGAGGTCACCGAGGCATCGGCCGTGCACGACCCGTCGCTGAGCATCCGCGACGGCGCGATCACCGCCTGGCCCGGTGCGTGGCAGGGCAAGAACCTGCGCGACGTCACCGCCGTGCTCGGCTACGACATCGACCGCCCGTGGCGCGAGCTGTCGCGGGAGGACCGCGACTGGCTGCTCTTCACCGAGGAACAGCCCGTCGTGCAGGTGCAGCCGAAGCGCGACCGTGTGGCGAAGCCCTACAAGGGCCGGTTCTGGAGCGCCCGCCAGTTCGTGCTGCACACCCTCGCCGACTCGCAGAGCGAGACCCAGCGCAAGAAGGTGCTGCAGTTCGTCGAGTCCGGCCCGTGCGGGCTCTGCGGCGGCACCGGCCTGACCCGAGCCGCCCTCGCCGTGACGATCGGCGGGCACTCGATCTCCGAGCTGAACGCCCTGCCGCTGACCGGCCTGGCCGACGTCCTGCGCCCGATCGCGGCGATCACCGACGCGGCAGCGGCGACGTCGCGAGCATCGTCCGGCGAGCACACCGAGGTCGCCGTGGCGATCTCCCGCGACCTGCTCACCCGCGTCGAGGTCCTGGTCGGCCTGGGGCTCGGTTACCTGGCGCTCGACCGCGCCACCCCGACGCTCTCCCCCGGTGAGAGCCAGCGGCTGCGGATCGCGACGCAGCTGCGCTCGGGACTGTTCGGCGTCGTCTACGTGCTCGACGAGCCGAGCGCCGGGCTGCACCCCGCCGACGCCGAGTCGCTCGTCGACGTCCTCGACGACCTGCGCGCCGGCGGCAACAGCGTCTTCGTGGTCGAACACGACATGAGCATCGTGCGCCGTGCCGACTGGATCGTCGACGTCGGTCCCCGCGCGGGCACCGGCGGCGGAACCGTCCTGTACAGCGGCCCGGTCGCCGGTCTGGCCGAGGTAGAGGCCTCGGTCACCCGGCGCTTCCTGGAGCCCCGGCAGCCGACCGCCGACCGCGCCGTCCGGACCCCGGTGGGCACGCTCGAGCTCCGCGACCTCACCCTGCACAACCTGCGGGGGCTCGACGTCGACCTGCCGCTCGGTGTCCTCACCGCGGTCACCGGGGTCAGCGGGTCCGGCAAGTCGTCGCTCGTCGGCGGCGTGCTGCCCGGCGTCGCGACGTCGCACCCGCTCGTCAGCCGCGTCGTGCAGGTCGACCAGAAGCCGATCGGCCGGACGCCCCGCTCGAACCTCGCCACCTACACCGGCCTGTTCGACGCGGTCCGGGCCGCCTTCGCCCAGACCGACGAGGCGAAGGCCCGCGGTTGGGGCGCCGGACGGTTCTCGTTCAACGTCGCCGGAGGCAGGTGCGAGGTCTGCCAGGGCGAGGGCTCGGTGTCCGTCGAGCTCCTCTTCCTTCCCGGTAGCTGGGCCCCGTGTCCTGAGTGCCACGGCTCCCGGTACACGGCGGAGACGCTCGAGGTCCGGTGGAACGGGGCGTCCATCGCCGACGTCCTCGGCATGACCGTCGACGAAGCGGCACCGTTCCTGGCGTCCCTGCCCGCGGCCGGGCGCGGACTCGAGACCCTGCGCGAGGTCGGCCTCGGCTACCTGCGGCTCGGCCAGCCCGCTCCGGAGCTGTCCGGCGGCGAGGCACAGCGCATCAAGCTCGCCACGGAACTGCAGCGTGCGCGGACCGGCCACACCCTGTACCTGCTCGACGAGCCCACCACCGGCCTGCACCCGGCCGACGTCGAGCTGCTCACCGCCCAGCTCGCCCGTCTGACCGACGCGGGCAACACCGTCGTCGTGGTCGAGCACGCCATGGACGTCGTCGCGAGCGCCGACCACGTCATCGACATGGGTCCCTCGGGCGGCGACGACGGCGGCCGGGTCGTCGCCTCCGGCACGCCCGCCGAGGTCGCCGCCTCGACGACCAGCCGGACCGCGCCCTACCTGCGGGACCAGCTCGGTCGCTGACGCAGAAGTGCCCGCCAGGATCGCTCCTGGCGGGCACTTCGTGGCTGCAGCTGGTTACCGCTGGACCGCTTCCGGCGCGTCGTCGCGGAAGAAGTCGCTGCCACTGTGCGTGTAGCCGACCTCACCCGTCCGACGCCACTGCTTGCGGACGCGCTTGAAGGTGGTGATGCGTGCAGGTTCGACGTTCTCGTCGCTCGTGTAGGCGCTCATGGCTGATCTCCCTGTGTGATTGGCCGTGGTTCCTTGGCCCCCCGAAATGGAGGCTAGCGAGCGCCCCGACGACCAGTTCGCAATCCGTCCCGGAACGTCCGTGGAACGCAATTCCGGCCATCTGATGGCCGCGGAACGCATGCACGGACGCGACCAGGCGGGACGGACTGGAGGCCCGGATCACCGCCGGCGGACCGGCGGCGGCGAGTCGCGCCTCCAGGCCGGTGCACCGGTGCGGACTCAGGAACGCAGGCCGAGCACCAGGTCGTGGACCACGCGCGCTGCCCGTGCCGCGGCGTCGTCCAGGTGCTCGCGGAACTCGGCACCGTCCGGCGCGCAGAGGTCGCTGATGCACCGGACCGAGACGAACGGCATGTCGTGCACGTGGGCGAACTGTGCGATCGCGGCCGACTCCATGTCGACCGCGGCCACCTCGGGGAACGCGACCCGGAGTGCGCGGGCACGCCCCTCGGTCACGAAGACCTCGCTCGAGCCGATCGTCGCCGACCGCAGCGGCCACGCGATGTCGGCGCCCATCGCGAGCTCGACGAGCCGGGCGTCCGGCGCGTAGCCGGTCGGCATGCCGGGGACCTGGCCCAGGGCGTAGCCGAACGCGGTGGCGTCGGCGTTGAGGTTGACGTACCGGTCGCCGACCACGACATCACCGATGGCGACACCGTGCATGAGTCCACCGGCGGTCCCGACGCTGATGACCGGGATGCCCGGACCGAAGTCGTGGAAGCCGTGGGCGACGGCGGCCGTGGCGTTCGTGAAGCCGATGCCGCTGCGGCGCACGACGACCGTGGCGCCGCCGATGTCGAGCAGCTGGTGCGGGTCGTGGCCACCGACGGGGCCGTCGAGGACCGGGACACCGCCGAACAGGTCGGCGAAGGCCGAGACCTCTTCGCTCATGGCCGCGATGATGATCGCGACGGGTTGCTGCTGCACTGATCGATCCTCCCACGCCGGGCGCGCGCGGACGTGCAGGTCGGATCGTCGAAGGTGCTAGCGGCGGGGGTCCTGGCGGGCCAGCTCGTCGGCGACGAAGGCGGCGAGCGCGTCGGCGCCGAAGTGATCGTCGGCGGTGATGGTGACGACGGTGCCGGAGTCGTTGCTCGCCTCGGTCTCGTCGAACAGCAGCATCTGACCGTACGCACCGTGCAGCCGCCAGAGTCGGCCGGGACCACCCCACCCGGCCATCGCGTACCGCTCGTAGCCGGGCCCGGTCCCCTCGCGCTCCACCCAGTCGGTGTGCATCGCGTCGCACCACCGCGCGCTGACGACCCGCTGTCCGTCGACGACCCCGCGGTCGCGGATCAGACGTCCGATGCGGGCGAGCTCCTCGGTGCGGAGCGACAGCCCCCCGCCCGCTGCGACGAACCCGTTCGGGCAGCGTTGCCACTCGACGTCCTGGATGCCGAGCGGCGCGAACAGTCGCTCGGTGACGAACGCGCCGACGTCGCCGACCCGGGTCTCGAGCAGGCGCATCGCCGTGTACGTACTGGCGTTGGCGTACTGGAACACCCGGCCGCGGGACGGTCGCCGCAGGAACTCGGCCGCCAGGTCAGGCCAGTCGGTCAGCTCGGTCGCCGACCACGGCATGTCGATGCCGCTCGTCATGGTGAGCAGGTGCCGGAGGGTGACCCGGTCGACGCCGTCGCCGAGCGCGAGCCCGGTCGCGGCAAGGAACGTCGCGACCGGTTCGTCGAGGTCCACCAGGCCGTCGTCGGCGGCGATGCCGGTGGCGAGGACACAGACGCCCTTCGCGGCGGAGTGGATCTCGCGTCGGACGTCGGGCGTCCAGTGGTGCTCGGCGACGTCGTCCGCGGTGCCCTCAGCGCCCGGAGCGGCAGTCCTCGTGCGCACGTGGATGCCGTGCGCGGCGAACCCGGTGGTGTCGATGCGCCGGACGACGGCGTCGAGGATGGTCGCGGCGGTGTGCACACCCCATCCTCTCGTGGCCGAGCGGCATGCGCGGCCGTCCGTGGCCGAGCGGCTGCAGGCACGGGCAGGGGCCGCCGCGTAGCGTCCGGCTCGTGTCCGACGAACAGCCCCGCCGCCCCGATCCCACCCGTGTCGGCGACCAGCCCGCACTCCGGACGGCGTCGGGTTCGAACTGGCTCGCGTGGGGAGCCGTCACGGCCGTGATCGTCGCCGCGGTGATGGTCCTCATGGCGATCCGAGCGCCGGCGATCGGCTGGCCGGCGCTCGTGCTCGTCATCGTGTTGTTCGTGACGATGGTCGTGGTGCGGGCCGCCGTCCGGCCGCAGCGCACCCGACTCGTCACCCTGGCCCTGCTCGACCTCGGCATCGTGGTCGTCGGACTGGTGGCGACCCTCGCGGTCCTGTACTCGACGCCGGCGGGCTGACCGCCTGAGCGGGCCCCGACGGCGCTGGTGCGTCCCGAGACGGTCGCGACGCCGGACGGGAGGCCCGTGACGGGCCCGCACCGCGCCTCCAGTCCGGTGCCGGTCGCGACCAGTGCACCTGGCCGGCTACGCGCTGTCGGTCACCGTCGGCTGCGCCTGCCGCAGCCCGGTGACCAGGAGGGTCACGATCGTCCGGACGTCGTAGTCGGGGTCCTGGGGACTCCACGCCACCAGGTCACCGACGGCCCGGAGCAGCTGGTACGGCGGGGTCGGTGCGGCCACCTCGCCGGACGCCCGCGCGGCGTCGAGCAGCCGGCCGAGCACGGGCACGAGCTCGTCGACGAACAGGGTGTGCAGCGCTGTGAAGCCGTCGGCGTCGCCCTCCCAGACGCGCGCCAGGCCGTGCTTGGTGCCGAGGAAGTCGACGAACTGGTGCACCCAGCGCAGCAAGGCGGCGAACGGTGTCGGCTCGGAGTCGAGCAGCGCCGGCCCCGCGTCGACCAGGGCCTCGATCTGGTGCCGGTAGACGGCGACGACCAGGTCCGAGCGGGTCGGGAAGTGCCGGTAGAGCGTGCCGACCCCGACACCGGCGGCGGTGGCGACCTCGCGTACCGGCGCACCGACGCCCGAGGCTGCGAAGACCGCGGCGGCGGCGTCGAGGATCGTGCGCTCGTTGCGCTCGACGTCGCGACGGCGGCGCGGTGCGGGGTCGGTCGCCGGAGTGCTCATGCATCGATCATCGCACGACTCGCGACCGATACGGAACGCTGCTCCACTTCCTCTTGCAATCCGGATCGTTGTTCCGTATCGTTCCGGAACGTCGCTCCGTTTTGGGCGACAGTCGCTCCCGTCCACGGGCGACACGGCATCCTGGAAAGGCCCCCATGGCACCCACAGCACCCCGACCGCAGGTCATCAGCGTGCGGCCCGTCACGCTTCCCGCACCGTCCCGCGGTCAGGACCTCGAGGTCCGGATCACCGCACCGACGACCGGAACGGACCTGCCGGTCATCGTCTTCGCCCACGGCTTCGGCCAGTCCATGACCGGCGGCGACCCCCTGGTCGACCACTGGACCGCGAACGGCTTCGTCGTCGTCCAGCCGACGTTCCTCGACGCGAAGGCCTACGGGCTGACGCTCGACGACCCGCGCTACCCGACCATCTGGCAGACGCGGGTCGACGACCTCGAGCGGGTGCTCGACGACCTCGACCAGGTCATCGACGCGGTCCCCGGCCTGAGCGGGCGCGTCGACACCGCGCGCATCGCCGCGGTCGGACACTCGTGGGGCGGACAGTCCGTGGGCATGCTGCTCGGGGCCCGCGTCCTGGACGCCGACGGACGGCCGGGCGAGGACCGCACCGACCACCGCGTGCGCGCCGGGGTCCTGCTGTCCACCACCGGGATCGCGCGCGGCGACCTCGTGCCGTTCGCGCAGGAGCACTTCGCGTTCATGAGCCCCGACTTCAGCCAGCTGCACACCCCGTCACTGGTCGTCGCCGGCGACCACGACCAGTCCCAGCTCTCGACGCGAGGCCCGGACTGGTTCACCGACGTCTACCACCTGAGCCCCGGCGCGCGGCACCTGGTGACCGTCCACGGCGGCGAGCACCTGCTCGGCGGGATCCAGGACTACGAGTCGACCGCCACCACCGACGAGAACCCCGAGCGTGTGGACCTCGTCCGCCGCACCACGACGGCGTTCCTCCGGACCGCGCTCGGCCTCGACCCCGACGCGTGGTCGGCGATCGTCGACGCCGTCGGCCCTGCCGCCGCCGACGGCCCTGCCGCCGCCGTCGGCTCTGCCACCGCCGACGCGGCCGGCCCTGCTGCCGCCGTCGGCCACATCGAATCGAAGGAGCACCAGTCGTGATCACCGACCAGCACCCCCTGCCCAGCGGCTTCACCGCCGCGTCCACCGCCGCCGACGTCCTGGACGGCGTCGACCTGACCGGCCGGAACGTCATCGTGACCGGCGGACACAGCCGCCTCGGCCGCGAGACCAGCCGCGCCCTCGCGGCGGCCGGCGCCGACGTCACCGTCGCCTCACGTGACGTCGACCGGGCATCCGCAGCCGTCGCCGGCATCCCCGGCGTCCACGTCGAGGCCCTCGACCTCACCGACCCGTCGTCGGTCGATGCCTTCGCCGCGCGCTGGTCAGCCTCCGGACGCCCGCTGCACATGCTCGTGAACAGTGCCGCGATGCTCTTCACCCCGGACCGCCGGCTCGACGGCCGCGGCAACGAACTGGCGTTCTCGACGACGCACCTCGGGCACTTCCAGCTCACGCGGGCGCTCCTCCCCGCCCTCCTGGAGGCCCGTGGTGCCCGGGTCCTGACCGTCACCTCCGGCGCGGCCCGGTTCGGGCAGATCCGGTGGGACGACCTGACGTTCGCGCACGGGTACGACCCGGTCACCGCGTACGGGCAGTCGAAGCGGGCGAACGTCCTGTTCACGGTGGAGCTCGACCGCCGGTACGCCGACCAGGGCATCCGCGCCTTCGCCGCGCACCCGGGCGTGATCATCGGACCCGGCCCGCACGACCCGACGGTGCTCGCGTCGTACCGCGAGCAGGGCCTGGTCGACGACGACGGGGTGACCGTCATCGATCCCGAGGTCGGCAAGAAGACCGTCGAGCAGGGCGCAGCGACGCTCGTGTTCGGTGCCGCGAGCCCGCTGCTCGACGGCGTCGGCGGGGTCTACCTGAAGGACAGCGACGTCGCCGTGATCGACGACCGGATCCTGCCCCTCACCGCGGACCGGATCCCGTCGGACGCGAACTCGGCGATGCTCGACGCCGACGATGCCCGGCGGCTGTGGGCGGTCAGCGAGGGGCTTCTCGCCTGATCGGGGTCAGCCGGGGGCCTCGTCTGCTCACTGTTCTCGTCGTCCTCGCTACTGTGTGACGGTGCTGACCGTGCGGATCGAGAGCCCCCGGCAGGACGACGTCCTGCACCTGCTGCAGCAGGGCGACGACTACGGACTGAGCCTCTACGCGGCCGAGAACTACCATGCCCTCGACGTCGACGACCTGGACCAGCCCGACGTCACGTTCCTGGTGGCGCGCGAGGACGGCACCGCCCTCGGCACGGTGTCGCTCGTCGACGCCGGCGACGGCACCGGCGAGGTCAAGCGCATGTTCGTGAGCGACGCCGCGCGTGGGCTCGGCGTGGGGACGCGGCTGCTCGACGCCCTGCACGACCGGGCCCGTGCGGTCGGCATCGGGACCGTCCGGCTCGAGACCGGTCTGCCGCAGGCCGCGGCGATCGCGCTGTACCGGAAGGCCGGGTACGCGGACATCCCGCGGTTCGGTCCGTACGTCGACGACCCGACGAGCGTGTGCATGGAGCAGCAGCTCGTCTGATCGATGCTCGGTCCCGACGTAGGATCGCGTGTGAGCTCCGAGCACCCCGAACCCAGCGGCATCGACCCCGACGACCTGACCGTCGCGCTCCGGGTGCTCGAGCAGCTGCCGTCGATCGACGAGACGCACCCGGACTTCATCCGGGTCCGCCAGGCCACCGCGAAGATGTTCAAGGCCGTCAAGCGTGCGCACCGTCTCGAGAAGCGCGGCGTCATCGCCGAGGCCGACCGCCGTGTGATCGCCGCCACCGCCACCGGGGCCGCCGACCGGATCGACGACGAGACCCGCGGCGTCCTGATCAGCGCCTCGACCGCATCGACGACCGCGGGCACGCTGCTGAAGTCACGGCCCTGCTACATGTGCAAGCAGCACTACACGGTCGTCGACGCGTTCTACCACCAGCTCTGCCCGGCGTGCGCTCGCATGAGCCACGCGAAGCGCGACGCCCGGACGGACCTGACCGGCAAGCGGGCGCTGCTCACCGGCGGTCGCGCGAAGATCGGCATGTACATCGCGCTCCGGCTGCTGCGCGACGGGGCCCACACCACCATCACCACGCGGTTCCCCCGCGACGCGGTCCGACGGTTCGCGAGCCTGCCCGACTCCGCCGACTGGATGGACCGTCTGAAGGTCGTCGGCATCGACCTGCGCGACCCGGCGCAGGTGATCGGGCTCGCCGAGGACGTCGCCGCCTCCGGTCCCCTCGACATCCTGATCAACAACGCCACCCAGACCGTGCGCCGGTCGACCGGGGCCTACCAGCCGCTGGTCGACGCGGAACTCGCGCCGCTGCCCGACGGACCGCTGCCCGAACTCGTGACCTTCGGGCACACGAACGACCAGCACCCGCTGGCGCTCGCCCGTTCCGTGGCCGCGCACCCGATCCTCGCGGCCGCCGCAGCCCGAGCCGACGAGCTGACCGAACAGGCGATGGCGCCGGGATCGAGCTCACTCGAACGACTCGCACTGGGCACCGCGATCGACGCCGGTGGCCTGGTCCCCGACCTGCACGACGAGAACTCGTGGACCCAGCAGGTGGACGAGGTCGACCCACTCGAGATGCTCGAGGTCCAGCTGGCCAACACCACGGCGCCGTTCATCCTGATCTCGAAGCTCCGCCCCGCGATGGTCGCCAGCACCGGACGCCGCACCTACGTGGTGAACGTCAGCGCGATGGAAGGGGTGTTCGGCCGCGCGTACAAGGGGCCGGGTCACCCGCACACGAACATGGCGAAGGCCGCCGTGAACATGCTCACCCGCACGAGCGCGCAGGAGATGTTCGAGACCGACAACATCCTGATGACGAGCGTCGACACCGGCTGGATCACCGACGAACGGCCGCACCCCACGAAGGTCCGGCTCGCCGAAGAGGGCTTCCACGCGCCGCTCGACCTGGTCGACGGGGCAGCCCGCGTCTACGATCCGATCGTCCGGGGCGAAGCCGGCGAGGACGTTTTCGGCGTCTTCCTGAAAGACTACGCGCCGAGTTCGTGGTGACCGGCCGCTGACCAGACCGGTTCCGTCAGTGCTTCGACGCGGCCGTCTCCTGCGGCAGGACCGCGGCGAAGCGGAGCAGGAAGTCGCGCGCTGTCGGCGTGGCTCAAGGGCCTGGACGCCAACAAGAGGTGATCGATCTATTCGCGCCTGCCAGTGGTCGCGCGAATCCCGAAGCCCAGTGATGACAGGCGTTCCACGGGCCTCGGGGGTCTCTTGCAGTAGCGCGGGCCTGCCGCGTGCAGGAGTCGTCGAACGGCGAGCTACGGCTTGGTGTCGCGACCTTTGTTCACCTGCATTGAACGGCGAGTGCCTTCCGACGTCGCACAAGAGAACCGCTCTTCACCCGCCCCTTTATGGTCTCTCCCTTGTCATTCCGCGTCGATGATCCAGCCAGCATCGGCCCGCTTGGCGCGGAACCCGACTCGACCCAGCGACCGGGTCGACTCCGGCATGACAATCGAGAACAACGTTGCAACGTCTGAAACGTCGGCCGCTCCCGTGATCTCCGAGGTTCCCCGGCTGAGCGGTGCTCCGTCGGAGCCATTGGTGTCGTCGGCGAAAGTGAAGAGGAGGGCGCCCCGACCGTCGGCGGATCGCAGCGCTTCCGCTCCGGTTCCTGCTGGCTTGCTTTTGGAAGCCCCCGCTATGAACTCGACTGCATGACGCTGCCGGGCGGAACTTCCTGAGAACCCGGGACGGTCAGCACGGCGCTTGCGCTGGAGGATTTGAACGTCGCGTCCAAAGACCTCATGTACGGCTTCACCCTTCACAGACAGCTCCGGGAACACAAGTGCGAAGTCGTGCAACTGTCCTGCTTCAACGGCGTGTCTCATGAAGGCGACGGTCGGCTTGAACGAGTACCCGTCCGCCCAGGTGAACCGATCGAGCACCTCGATGACGTTAGCGGCAGGAACGATCGTTACGCGTGCGTCGTAGCTACCGCCGGTGTCCGTCAGGAAGCGCATTTTCTCGCTTCTCTGGTCGAGCCACGGTGCAACGAGTTCGAAGTGGCGTACGTTGGCTGCGCCGGTGCCTCGTTCGGCTTGCATGGGGAAGTCGCGGGTCTTGCCGGGGCTGCCTTCGATAGCTAGTTCGACGTTATACATCTTGTTGCCGGCGGTCGGCCGGAGCCACGGGAGCTGCTGGAAAACGAGAGGCGGCACGTCAATTGGCCGCATCGCGGGCCGTCCCGTTTCGGGATCAACGTCGGCAAATTCGTCGAGTTGCTCGCGGAATGCTTCCTCGTCCTGCACCATAGCAGTGAACGCACCGTAGAGGTCGTAGCTCCTGCCTCGGGGACCGGTGACATCCCGCGCGACGTAGAGGCGAACTAAGTCGCGGTAACCGGGTCGGTAGCCGAACCAGCGCCCCATCTGCATGAATGTGTCGGCAGCCATGGCGCGGCGCTTGAAGTAAGTGATCGTGAGCCCCTCAACCGTAAAGCCGCGGCTGAGTTTGGTTCCGCCGACCATGACGCGCCAATAGTCCTTGGTCGTGAAGTCCATGGCGTCGTAATCACTCTCCTTGGAGCCGTTGACCACGACAACCGGATTGTTGTCGGCCATGATCCTGCCGACCGCTTCACCGATGTACTCGACTAGTTCGTCGAATTCAGTGGGCATTGAGAGCCCCCAGCCGCCGCGGGCCTCGTGCACCGGCAAGAAGTCGTCCTCGTAAAGGTCTTGCAGCCGGGCCTTCGTCTCAGGCGAGCGGTAGCTGGCTTCCGCCCACACCTTGCGAATCAATACAGCAAGAGTGTTGTGCGCGGCCTGCGTTACGTCCTCGTGAACGAGCATGGTGTGGTGTCGGAAACGTAGGTCCGCGTCCTGCGCCTGCCGCCAGAGCTTGATCGCACCTGTCAGGACGAATGCATCCAGGGCATTACGGATCTCCAGGGCCTCGCTTGGTGTTCCTGCGCTTGCGTGGAGATTGCGTACGTGAGCTTTCTCGTTCGAATTCACCGCTGATGCCTCTTCACCGGGCTGAAGGGGCTCGAGGTCGTGGAAGCTTGTTCCACCCATGTATTCCGGTGACGCTTTTAGCCGGACGATGAAGTCGCGCGGGAAGATGTCGACCTCGTCGTCGGGCTCCACGAACACATTGGCGAACGGGGTAGCGGTGTATCCGACGTATTGGGCCCGCGGCATGAGCTCCAAGATATCGGAGATCAGCTTGTTAATCGCGGTCCGATCCTTCTCCTCATCAGTGCGCTTGGTTCTCTTTGTGTTGTTCTTGGTGTTCACCGATGCCTGATCCGCCTCGTCATCGATAAGGAGTACAGGAATCTCGTCAAGCCGCGCTCGGATGTTCTTCAGGTCCGTGAGGAGCTTGGTGAGCACCGCTTTGTTCTTTTTCACCACTGCGATGCGCACATCGGTTCCGTAAAGGTTGTCAGGGTGATTCACCGGCTTGCTCATGTCGGCGAGCTCGGCGGCTGAGCGAAAGTCAAGGGTGTCGAGGCCCTGCTTCAGCGCCTTGTAGTCACCGTTTGCCGTGGTCAGACGTTTGATGGAAGGGATATCTCGGCGCGCGTTGAGGTCGATACCGTGACGGACGAACTTGTCGGCGAGCCAGTCAGTATCCCCACTGCCCGCATAATCGACGTCCCGAATAGCGTTGACGTCGTTCTTGTCGCGTCCGCCAAGAATGTTCTCCTCCCCAACGAGTTCCATGTCCAGGCGGCGCTGAGTCTGCCCGCGCAAGAGCTCGATCGTGCCGGTGAGGACGATGACAAGCCGATAGCCAGCGTCGATGGACTTGGCGATCATCCCCGTGAAGTTCGCGGTCTTGCCGCTCTGCACGTAGCCGACAACAAGCCCTCGTGATGAATAAGCAGCGTCCGCCGCTGGATCAGCAAGACGGCCGACGATCGTCGAGGCGGACGCGTCGACCTCCGCGATTGCCTCGGGCTTCCACTTCTTGCCCTCGAGGACGCCCTTGTATGCCTTCCAGTAAAAGTCTCGCTCTTGACGGGCCTGGGTGTACCAGGGATCCCACTCCTCGCTGACGATGACGGAGTCCACCAGCGCCTGGCTAGGGAAGGCGTCATCGAGGAGCGCCCGGCCAGCGGTCCCCAACTTGAGCAGGTCGTAGACGCGTTCCCGCCGGGCGGCCGACCCCACAGCGGCGCCAGCCGGCCAGTCAACCCCGTTGCTGACATCCCACTGGGCAAGGGCAATGTGCGCTGCGCGGCGGGCAGGGTCATTCAGATCAGCGTCGACGATGAACGAAACGACTGTGCCCTCATCGACCGGGTCTTTGCCTTCTTCCACAACGTCGAGGTTGACACGAGGAAGAAGAGCTTTCGGCCCCGTCTTCTCCATCGCGTAGAAAGCGGACTGGATCGCGCTCCCCAATACGGCCGACTCAACTATGCTCATGATACCCCTTCACAGAATCCCTCCAACGGCGCGAGTGCACTCGTGAAGGGAAGATCGGTAACGTCCAAACGATACGAGACACCACGGACATGCACTGGCTGAGGAATAACCTCGTCGAGCCGAGGGCGCGTGATCGCGGGAAACAGCTCATCCACCAGGAAAGCCCGAGGGTGACTCCGGAACTGGAAGCGCGTTCGGTAGAGGTCTCGCGCTTCGTCCTGCCAGCCTGCCGCTTCCAGCCGATGGTCTAAGGAACGGGAGGCGCGATTCACTGGCGATCGCACCTCGTCTACGAGCTCCGGCAGGGTGAACCCACTCTGGCCACGGCCAGCCAAGGTGAGCTGAATGGAGATCAGATGGAGCGGGCGATCGGGTGAAGCCATGAGCTGGGTTTCGGACCCGACGACGTGCACCCGAGCTTCAGATCGAGTTGTCTTCACTTCGGCCTCGAAGTGCTCGAAGCCGAAGTCGTGCTCGCCGGATTCGGGGCCCAGCCAGCTGGCGATGGCGGCGCCCTCGCCGCTCGTTTGCAGCACGTGCCGGACCACGAGCAGTTCGCCAAGGAGACCCGCCTCATTCTCGGCGGTCAACCGGCTTCGCTTGCTCAGCAAGTCTTTGAGTGCTTCGAGGCATTCTGAGAGTGCGTCACGCAGCGTTGTCCCGTCCTGCATCTGATCCACCACGGATTCCGCGAGGGCGTACGCCTCGTAGCGCATACCGGCCGCATCGATGTCGATGCGAAACCAATCTCCGGGGCGACCGGCCATTGCGAACTTACCGATCGCGATGCGCTCGAACGCCGAGACGTCGGGCACTTCGGCGGTCGCTGGGACGTGAAGGCTGATTCGCTGAGCACCAGGATCGATGTCCAGGAACGCATCGAAACGGGCACTTAGACGGAATCGAGCGGGAGCGGAAGCGCGGAAGTAGACATCGACAGTCTCCGGTGTCAGGTGCTGGACGATCTCCTCGCTAACGCCGCCGACCATAGCCCCCCTCCCCTTGTTCGCCAATTCTGCTGATTCTTCACCCCGGTGTGCCACGTGAGCGGCGAGCACACCCCGAGGGCGTACGGGCAGAGCATAGCCGGGTGAGCGGGCTTGCCTGCTCCCCCTGTTTTGGGGGCGGACACAAGGGCTCGGTCGTTTGAATCTTGATCATTGGATGTCCGACGAGGGTTGTAGCGTCCAGAGTCATGGAGTCGATCGAAGAGCACGCCGAGGCGGCGCATGTCGTCGAGCTCGCCCCTGATCCGTCGATCCTCAGCGCGATCGGCGCTGGGCACTCTTTGGCCACGGCGATGGCCGACCTGGTAGACAACTCCATCGACAAGGGCGCAAGCAAGTTCCTGGCTCGCTTCATCACGCGCAACGAGGAGCTCATCGGCATCCGCATGCATGACGACGGCGCAGGGATGTCGGCAACGCAGCTCGAGGCTGCGATGCGTCTAGGCGTCCGTCGCGAATACGGAGCGGGCGAGCACGGACATTTCGGCGTCGGTTTGAAGGCGGCGTCTTTCAGTCAAGCCGATCGGTTGACCGTTTACTCAAGGTGCGGCTACGAGCCCACGCGAGCGATACGTCTGGTGCGAGGGCGATTCCAAGGCGAGGTTCTCAGTGACGCTGAGGCTCAGCGCGGATTCACCAAGGGGGCAGGCGGCTTCGCCCGCGTCGAAAGCGGCACTGTGGTCGAATGGGACCACCTGCATGCGGTTTTCACGGGTGAAGTGGCGGTCGATCGGCGGCAGTGGCTCGACGAGGTGATCACGAGCCTGAGCCACGACCTCGGACTGACGTTCCACAGGATCATCTCGCGCGGTGACATCACGATCGTCCTACAGCAGTTCGACACTCGGACGGGCGACGGCATCCCGACCAAAGTGACGCCTGTCGATCCAACAGATTTCGTATCTGGCGCCGCAGGCTATCCGCTCGATCTGATCGGAACGACCCCGGGCGGCACTGAACTGCGCTTCACCGGCCACATCATGCAGCCCGCGAACCAGGGCCCGAGCGCCAAGTTGCTGGGCCGGCCGAGGGCGGAGTGGCAGGGCTTGTATGTCTACCGTAACGACCGGCTTCAGCACGCTGGCGGGTGGTTGAACTTGCTGCCCGGCAACGCGGTCGACCTACAACTCGCCCGGGTCACCATTGACGTAAACGACGGAGCCACCGGTGCCGTCCGCATCAACCCGGAGAAGCACGGGGTCGTTCTCACGGCGGACGGTGTCCACGCCATGGAACGAGCCGTCACGGAGGACGGGCGTGGTCTCCAATCCTTCCTTTCCGCAGCGCGTGAAGTGTTCCGCCTCGGGGCCAGGCGTGAGCGCGGCCCGAAGCCGGTCGCGCGCATCGCCGAGGGACTCCCTCAGGCCGTGATCGGCGCGATGGACGAGGAGTTCGGATTCCGCGACGATGGGAACAACCTTCGCGTCTTGTGGAAACCTCTGGGCCGCGGCCGGCTCTTCGAACTGGAGCACGCCGCAGCGACGGTCTGGTTGAACGAGGGCTATCGAGAACAGCTACAGGGCGTCCATGGCGGCGATGCCGCATTCTTCAAGACCTCGATCGTGCTGCAGCTGCAGGACAAGCTCGAGCGCGGCCATTTGCAGCAGAGCACGATCGATCAGATCGAGCGCATCCATGCGGTTCTCGCCGCCGCCACGTTCCAGCAAATCGACGAACACGCTTACGACGAAACCCGCGAGACGGCGACCCGCGTCGCCCGACCGATTGCCGACGACGAAATCGATCTAGACGGGTGGCAGGTTGGCGACGAGGTTCCAACACCCGCGCGACTTGACGAGGGGGGCTTCTCGATTGACAATCCGACCCCTGAGTTCGTCAAGCGCGGTCAAGAAATCCCGCACTCTGCAGACGCGGTGAAGCAGTACCTCTGGGGAATCGGGAGAGCGCAGTTGCTCAGCGCCGCCGACGAGGTCGAGCTCGCGCGTCGTATCGAGGCCGGATTGTTCGCCGAAGAGCGTCTCGCCTCCGATAGCGCTCAGGAACAGCGCAGGTCGCTTTTACGCGAACTTCGAGAGATCGCTCACGCTGGTCAGCACGCCAAGTTACGATTCGTCAACGCGAACTTGCGCCTGGTCGTCTCCGTCGCGAAGCGCTACGCAGGGCGCGACATGGAGTTACTCGACCTGATCCAGGAGGGCAACATGGGGCTCATCCACGCGGTCGAGAAGTTCGACTACGAGCAAGGGACGAAGTTCTCGACATACGCTACCTGGTGGATCCGGCAGGCTATCTCGCGGGCGCTCGACGACAAGGCACGCGCCATACGCTTGCCAGTACATCTGATGGAGTCACTGCGGAGACTGTCCAGCGCTCGCGCCGCGCTCGAACCGCTCTACCCGGATGGCGTACCGCTCGACGAGCTCGCCCGGCAGTCCGAAATCGACGTCTCTGACATCGAACGGCTCGACGCTGCGGACCGGCTGACGCATGTGTGGTCACTTGATGCGCCCTGGTACAACCCAGAACTGCGAAGGGACGAGCCCTTCGGTGATCACCTCGTAGACGACGCCGTTGACTCCACAAGCGACGTCTTCGAGGCACTGTTGTTCCGACGAGACCTCGTCCGAGTCCTCAACACCCTTGACTGGAGGGAAGCACGGGTCCTCGTGCTCCGCTTCGGGCTCGATGAAGGCGAGCGTCGGACACTTGACACGATTGGTGTCGAGTTCGGGGTCACCCGAGAGCGAATCCGACAAGTGGAGAAAAGGGCGCTGGAGACGATGCGTGGCCCCCAGGTGCAGGCAATGCTCACGCATCATCACTTCATCGACGACACCACCGTCCGGCAAGATAGGCCCATCACTTCGGTCCCTAGAGCTAGGCCTCTGACCGTCGAGGAGCAGATCAGGCAGTATGGCCGGAAGAAGCGCCGGACTCGGCCAGCCGCGCACTCGACGATCGCGGACCCCTCTGCCAACAGATCGGCGCAACGAGAAACCGATCCCATTGCGAGCCCCCCGGACACGGCGGCTGCCTTCCTAACTGGCCAGCACCCGGATGACATCGCCCGCCGCCTGAACGTCGGTCGTGGCACTGTCCTGGCCTCGCTCAGCCAGACGCTCTTCGGCGTCGAACCGTCGACGCCGATTTCTGACCGTCCCGCCCGTCACGGTGTCGGGTACTCGGACGTCGACGCACAGCTCATCGATTCAGCGCTCACCACCGGCACCCCGATCCACGACGTCGCACTCCGGCTTGAACGGACTCCGTTCGGTGTCGCCTGCCGGGTTCTGATGGAGCCGCGCCATGCGGACACGTTCCGGAGGCGTCAGCCGAGCGCCGTAGAGGAGCGCGCAGAGGTGAACCCTGGTCCCGCCGGCGCGCCGGCCGCGCCCGCCTGAACGGCGCGTTCGTACCGTAAGTTTGATCCGACATGGCCACGACGAAGCTCGCCCCCATCCGCACGCTCGACCTCTTCGCAGGAGCCGGAGGCCTCAGCGAAGGTTTCCGTGAAGGCTCGGACCGATTCTCGACGGTGCGCGCGGTCGAGATGGACACGGCGGCGGCAGCCACTTACGCATCAAACCACGGCGACGACCTCGTGTTCACTGGCCCCATTGAGGAGTGGCTGGCGCAGGAGGAAGTCCCCTTCGTCGACATTGTCCTCGGAGGCCCACCTTGCCAGGGGTTCTCCACACTCGGGAAGCAGGATGCCGAGGACGTGCGTAACTTCCTCTGGAAGCAATACGCGGAGACAGTCAAACGAGCCCAACCCAAATACTTTGTGGTCGAGAATGTCGCCGCTTTCACCAAGTCTCGCCAGTTCGAAGATTTTCGCCGTGAAACCTCCGAAGCGGGAATGCTATCCAACTACTCCTTCGACTGGCGCGTCCTCAACTCTGCAGACTACGGTGCAGCGCAAGCACGGAAGCGCACGGTCATCCTCGGGTGGCGTGACGACCAGGAGGCGCCAGGATTCCCCGAGCCGACACACGGACCCGGGCGCACGCATGCGCATGTCACCGTCGGACAGGCCTTCGAACAGCGTGGAATGGCCGCGGCCGTAAGCACGATCGACCTCCCTCCCAATCGCGCTCGAGTCCTCAACGGACGCGCGGTGTCCGGGCCCTATCGCGCCGCCGAACTGCACGTCACCCGCTACTACACGGAGCTCTCGCGCGAGCGGTTCGCTCACATTCCCGAGAAGGGTAACCGCTTCGACATTCCATTTGAGCTCTTGCCTGACTGCTGGAAGAAGCACACATCAGGATCGGCGGACGTCATGGGGCGACTGCACTGGGACAAGCCGTCAGTCACCGTGCGCACAGAGTTCTTCAAGCCGGAGAAGGGGCGTTACCTCCATCCGGTCGAGGACCGAGCGCTCACGCATTACGAGGCCGCGACGCTTCAAGGCTTCCCCGACGAGTACCTCTTCATGGGATCGAAGATCGAGATTGCCCGACAAATCGGCAACGCCGTGCCAATCGCGTTGGGGGCCGCGATCGGACGACACCTGGCAGGGCTGATCGATTGAAAGCGTCTTTGCGCTCTCATCCATCCGCGCACGGCGCTAAGCGCCGATAATGCTCGGGATGGATTCGAACCCGGATCTCACGGCTCCGTGCCCATGCCCTCGTGAAGTGAAGCGACGTGAGCGACACGGTCTCCCGCTCCGCCTCCAGGATTCGAACCCGGACCTAACGGCACCAAAGGCCGTCGTGCTGCCATTACACCAAGGCGGAACGCACCGAGGGGTGCTCCTCCATCCTCCCACGACCGACGAGGCTGGCTGTCCGCTCCGGGTTCGGCCAAGATGGAGGGATGCCGCATGAGGACGAGGTCGATCGCATCGTCGCGGCGTGGGGTCGTGAGCGTGCCGACCTCGACTTCGGCCCGCTCGAGGTCCTGTCCCGCGTGGACCGGCTCGCCCGGCACCTGGACCGCGCCAGGCGGACAGCCTTCGACGCGAGCGACATGGAACCGTGGGAGTTCGACGTCCTGTCGGCACTGCGGCGGGCGGGTGAGCCCTACGAGCTGAGCCCGAAGACCCTGCTGCAGCAGACCCTGGTGTCGAGCGGCACGATGACGAACCGGGTGGACCGCCTGGCGGCCCGCGGCTTCGTGGGGCGACGGACCGACCCGAAGGACGGCCGCGGCATCCTCGTCTCGCTGACGAGCAAGGGCCGGGTGGCGGTGGACGCGGCGATCGCGGACCTGCTGGCCGCCGAGCGGGACATCCTGTCCGGGGTCTCCGCCGACGAGCAGGGCCAGTTGGCCGGGCTGCTCCGCCGACTCATCCTGGGTCTCGGGGACTGACCGAAAGCGCGACACGGGCCGAGCGGCCCCGGCGTAGCGTGCGGCGCATGCACGCCATCACCCTCGCCGTCGCCGACGTCGCTCGATCGGCCGAGTTCTACCGCGCTCTGCTCGGCATCGAGGGCAGCGGCGTCATCGGCACCGAGTACCCCGCCACCGAGACGCAGGCCGGCGGCACCACGGCGATGTTCACCCTCGACGACGGCCTGATCGTCAGCGTCTACGGCCGGGACGACATGGCGAAGGACTCCGGCGTGCAGCTGGCCACGGCACCGAGCAGCACGATCGGGCACTTCACGAGCAGCCAGGCAGAGGCCGAGGCGTTCCTCGAGCGAGCACAGGCAGCGGGCGCCACGATGCCCGAACCGCCGTACACCCGCCCGTGGGGCATGTGGTCCGGCTTCTTCCAGGACCCGGACGGACACCTGTGGGAGGTCGTGGCGAACCCCGGCGGCGGAGCCCCCGAGGACGCCAAGCCGACGGATGCAGACCAGGACACGGTCGACCCCGCGTCCGTCGAGTAGACCGGCTCAGACCCCGAGCAGCTCCGCGACCTCGAGCCAGCGCTCCTCGAGCTGCTCGACCTCGGCCTCGAGCGCGCCCAGCTTCGACTGGAGTTCGCCGAGCCCGGCGTAGTCGGACTGGTCGTGCGTCGCGAACTGGTCGAGCAGCTTCTTGCGGTCAGCGCCGACCTTCGCGATCTTCCGGTCGAGCGCCGACATCTCCTTCTCGGCCGTCCGCCGGTCCGCTCCCGACAGGGCGGACGTACCAGCGGCCGTGGACCCGGCCACGGCACCGGCCGAGCCGGTCCCGCCGACGGTGTCGGGCCTCCCGGCAGACGCGGCGGCAGCCGCAGAGGCGGTCCCGCCACCGGTGCCGGCCTCGCGCAGACGCATGTACTCGTCGACGCCGCCGGGCAGGTGGCGCAGGTGCCCGCCGAGCACGGCGTACTGCTGGTCGGTGACGCGCTCGAGCAGGTAGCGGTCGTGGCTGACGACCAGCAGGGTGCCGGGCCAGGTGTCGAGCAGGTCCTCCATGGCGGCGAGCATGTCGGTGTCGAGGTCGTTGGTGGGCTCGTCGAGGATGAGCACGTTCGGCTCGTCGAGCAGGATGAGCATGAGCTGCAGGCGCCGCTTCTGCCCACCGGACAGGTCTTTGACCGGCGTGGAGAGCTGCTCCGAGGTGAAGCCGAGCCGCTCGAGCAGCTGCGACGGCGTCATCTCCTTGCCGTCGGCGACGTAGCTCGTCTTCTTGCGGGCGACGACCTCGCGCACGCGGTCGTCGGCGAACTGCTGCAGGTCGGCGAGCTGCTGGTCGAGCACCGCGACCTGCACCGTCTTGCCGGTCTTCACCCGCCCGCTGGTCGGCTGCAGCCGCCCGGAGACGAGGTTGAGCAGGGTCGACTTGCCGGCGCCGTTCGGGCCGAGGATGCCGGTCCGCTCCCCCGGTGCGATGCGCCACTCGATGCGGTCGAGGATCTGCGTGCCGTCGAACGAGACGCTCACGTCGAGCAGGTCGACGACGTCCTTGCCGAGGCGCGCCGTCGCCGTCCGGGACAGCGCGACGGTGTCGCGGATCGGCGGGACGTCGTCGATCAGGGCGTTCGCCGCGTCGATGCGGAACTTCGGCTTGCTCGTGCGGGCAGGGGCACCACGGCGGAGCCACGCGAGCTCCTTGCGGGCCAGGTTCTGGCGGCGCTGCTCGATCGTGGCAGCCTGCCGGTCACGCTCGACGCGCTGCAGGATGTACGCGGCGTAGCCACCTTCGAAGGGGTCGACGACGCCGTCGTGGACCTCCCACGTGTCGGTCGACACCGCATCGAGGAACCACCGATCGTGCGTCACCACGACCATGCCGCCCTGGTTCGACGACCACCGGCGGTTGATGTGCCCGGCGAGCCACTCGATGCCCTCGACGTCGAGGTGGTTGGTCGGCTCGTCCAGGAACAGGACGTCCCAGTCACCGACCAGCAGCCGCGCGAGTGCCACACGGCGACGCTGCCCACCGGACAGCTCGTCGACGCTGACGTCCCACGGGATGTCCGAGACCAGACCGCCGATGATGTCGCGGATCTTCGGGTCGCCGGCCCACTCGTGCTCCTCGAGGTCGCCGACGACGGTGCTGCCGACGGTCGCGCCCTCGGGCAGGATGTCGCGCTGGTCCAGGTAGCCGATGGTCAGCCCGCGCCGGTGCGTGACGCGGCCGCCATCCGGTTCGAGACGCTGGGACAGCAGTGCGAGGAGGGTCGACTTGCCGTCGCCGTTCCGGCCGACGACGCCGATCCGGTCTCCCTCGTCGATGCCGAGGGTGACGTTGTCGAAGACGACCTTGGTGGGGAACTCGAGATGCAGGTTCTCGGCGCCGAGGAGATGTGCCACCCGACAAGGGTAGGTGGCGCGGCGGGGTGGTGGGTGCGGGG
>NZ_JAHEWN010000015.1 GCF_018598555.1 Curtobacterium aurantiacum | reverse complement strand
AGACAGGGGCGGGATCGGGCATACCTGGCGAGATCGGGCGTACCGGGTCGGATCAACACACCAGGTACGCCCGGAACGACCAGGCACACGGCGCTCACCGGGTGAGATCGGGCGTACCTGGTCGGATCAACACACCAGGTACGCCCGGAACAACCAGGCACCCGACGCGCACCGAGCGAGATCGGGCGTACCTGATCAGAACGGGCGTACTGGCCGGAACGCGCAGCGCTCGAACGGGCCGCAGCGGCGGACGCTCAGCCGGCGGCGAGGGCCGCGGCGGCGAATTCGCGCACCGCGGCACGGGCCGCGGGCGGGTCGAGCACCACGGCGCGACCGGGCAACCCCGCGACGAGTCGGACCACGCCGTCGAACCCGTGCGACGCCGCGAGCCGGATGCGGACACGACCATCGTCGTCGGGCGCGTCGGCGGTGTCGGACAGGAAGTCGGCGACCAGGGGCAGCGAGGTCGAGTCGAGCTCCACCGTGACGATGACGTCGTCGGCGGCCTGCTGGAACAGGGTGTCCGGGATCACGACCTGGTCGATCGTCTTCTCGGCCGGGCGGTCGTCGACGCGAGCCCCGGACATGCGATCGAGCCGGAACGTCCGGAGCGCCTGCCGGTCGAGGTCCCATGCGCGGAGGTACCAGTCGGTGTCGATCGACTCGACGCGGAGCGGGTCGACCCGACGCGTGCTGCCCTGGGTGCGCGGTCCGGCGTACTCGAAGACGAGACCCCGACCATCGGACATCGCACGACGGATGGTGGCGAGCGCGACGTCGTGCAGGTCCTGCCCGACGGCGACGGTCGACGCCGCTCCCCCGGCACCGCGGGACAGCTTTGCCATGAGCGCGCGGATGGCGTCACGGTCGGCGGCCTCGGGCAACGCGGACAGGTACTGCAGCCCGGCGATGAGTGCCGACGCCTCGCGGGCGGACAGCCGGGGCGAGTCGTCGATCGCCACGAGGTTGGTCAGCACGATCATGTCGTTCTGGTCGAAGTCGTCCCAGGCGATGTCGAACAGGTCGCCGTGCTGGTACTGCATCGTCTCGCCGGGCACGCCGGACACCGCGATGAGTTCGACGGCACGGCGGATCCGGGCCTCGGGCACGCCGAAGTGCCGGGCCGCTTCGGCCACCGAGACGCGCTCGCGGTCGATCAGGTACGGCACGAGGGCGAGCAGGAACGCGAGCTTGTCCTGGGCCTGCAACGGTTGGGCGTCAGCCACGAGCGGGGTCCTCTCCGGGGACTGCGGCACGCTCGTCGTCGCTGTGGTCGCGAACGAGGGCGCGGAGCCGTTCCTCGACGCGGGAGCGGAGGTCGTCGGGCTCGAGGACCCGGACCTCGGGCCCGAAGGCAGCGAGTTCCTCGGCGAGGATCTGCGGGTCGACGTGGTGCAGCACGAGTGAGCCGTCTGCGTCGGTCTCGGTGTCGCGACGGCGGGTGAGTCGGCGTTCCGCGTCGGACCCGGGCGTTACGGCGATGCGTGCGGTGCGCTCGGCCCAGATCCGCTCGAGCTCGGCGAGGGTCCGCTCCGCCGCGCCGACCGGCGCCGTGTGCTGACCGACCTCGTACTGGGTGACCGGTCCGACGATGCGGGACAGCAGGTAGTTCTTGTCGGAAGCCGTCGCGAACTCGTGCGCGGCGAGCATCCAGCGACCGCCGTGCTGCACGAGGGCGAGCGGAGCGACCGCACGTCGACGGGCGTCGTGCTGCCCGGGGGTGATGTAGTCGAAGCGCACGGCGGCTCCGCGGTCGAGCGCCGAGCGCAGCGGTTCGAACGCCGCGTCGCGGGCGCGGAGCCGTGGGGCGTAGGCGTCGACCCCGAGCTGCAGGGCACCGTCGTCGTCCTCGGCGCCGGCAGACCGCACCTTGAGCAGGCCGCGGCGGGAGTCGGCGGACAGTGCGCCCTCGCGCCAGGCCATCGCGGCCAGGGACAGCAGGGCCGACTCGTCCGGCGTGAACCGGACGTCCTCGGGGAGGTCGTACTCGCCCTTCGGGATCCGGTAGCGCAGCGTCTGGTTGTTGCCTGCGGAACCCGGTGTCTCGATGGTCTCGAGCGGGATGCCGAGCTCACGGACGTCGTCCTTGTCGCGTTCGAACTGCCGCTCGAGCGAGGCGTTGTCGCCACCGGGCGAGAAGCGCTGGCGGTAGCCCTGCACGTTCGCCAGGATCTCGGCCTTGGTCAGCCCGGACTCCGTCGAGAGCAGCGCGAGCACGAGGCTGAACAGCCGCTCCTCGGCGGGCACACGGGGCACACGGGTCGCTGGCACGAGCCGATCCTACGGCAGCGCGGGTGCACCGGAGTGCACCCGCGCCGCGGTCGGTGGACGGTCGATCGAGGTCAGCTCGAGATCGCTCCGAGGACGTCGATCACGTACGCGTACGCGGTCCCCTGCTGGTTGACGACGGCCAGCACCTGGTCACCGACACGGTGCCCGACGATGGCGTTCCGGACACCCTCGTCGATCTGGCCCTTGGTGAGGGGGATGGCCTGCGCGCCGGAACCGTCGGTCCAGCTCGAGCCGGCGACGGACGGGTCGGCACCCCACGTGACCGCGGTGTACTTGATGACCGCGGTGTCCTTCGCGGTGAGTTCGCGGCCGTCGCCCTTGCGGAGCAGGTGCGTCTCGTTCGACTTCGGGGCGCTCCACGACGGGATCGTGATGCCGGGGGCACCGGAGGGGGCGAGCACCACGGCGGGCATCTTGTCGCCGGCGAGCTGCGGGGTGCCGGTGGCGCGGGCGTCGAACGCGCGCTTGACGTCGATGACGGCGATCACGGCGTCCTCGGTCTTCTCGGAGGACGAGCTGCTGCCGCCGGTGCTGCTCAGCGCACTCTTCGGCAGGGCCACCGCGAGGCGGTCGCCGACGTGGGCGCACTGCAGCGAGGCACCGAGGGCGCCGTAGTTGCTCGCGCCGGCGGTGATCGGGGCCGTCTGGCCCGAGTACCCGCTGGTCTGGGCGACCTCGCCGGTGGAGCCGTCGACCAGGGTGTACTCGACCAGGACGGGGGTGCCGTCGTCGATCGCGCGACCGTTGCCCTGTGTGAGCACCGACACCTGGGTGCCCTTGGTGGTCAGGCCCTTCGGCACGGTGATCTTCGGCTCTGACCCGAACTTGCCGGTGGCGGTCACCGCTTCGGACGCGGAACCGGGAGCGGCACAGCTCGAGGGCGTGGTGCCGGCACCGTTCGAGGCGCAGGCGGTGAGGGACACCGCGAGACCGATGGTGACCAGGAGTGCGGGGATGGTGCGCACGGACCCTCTTTCCGTTCGATGCAGGACGGGCACGCCGTCAGCCTACCGTTCGTCCTCGACGGCCCCGGACGGAGCCGCGACGGCATCGGACGGCGACTCGGCAGCATCCGACGGCAACTCGGCGGCATCCGACGGCGCCGCAGCAGCATCGGCAACCGACGAGGCCTCGGCAGCCGCGACCTTCCGCGCCTGCGCCGCCGACTGCCGGGCCACCTTGCGGAGCTTCTTGTCGCTCGTCGCCCGCTCGCCCACGGCACCGGGGGTCCAGGCCTCGATGTCCTCGTCCGAGAACTCGACCTTGCCCGCGCGGCGCTTCAGGTTCGGCAGCACGGTGCCGTCGGCGAGGCGTCGTGCCGTGATGAGGAACCCGGTGTGCCCGACCATGCGGTGGTCCGGGCGCACGGCGAGTCCCTCGACGTGCCAGGTGCGCACCAGAGTCTCGCTCGGCATCGGGTCGGTGAAGCGTCCGGTGTCGCGCATCGCCTCGGCCGTGCGGGACAGCTGGGTGACGGTCGCGACGTAGCAGACGATGAGCCCACCGGGAACGAGTGCGTCCGCGGCGGCGTCGACGCACTCCCACGGGGCGAGCATGTCGAGCACGACGCGGTCGACGCTCTGCGGCTCCGTCGCGTCGGGCAGCGACTCGACCAGGTCACCGACGGTGACCGACCAGTTGTCCGGGACGGCACCGAGGAAGGTGCCGACGTTGCCCTTCGCGATGGCCGCGAACTCCTCGCGGCGCTCGAACGACTGCAGCTGCCCGGTCGGGCCGATCGCGCGGAGCAGGAACAGCGACAGCGCCCCCGAGCCGACGCCGGCCTCGACCACGCGGGCCCCGGGGAAGACGTCCGCGAAGGCCACGATCTGCGCCGCGTCCTTCGGGTAGACGATCGCGGCGCCGCGCGGCATCGACATCACGTAGTCGTTGAGCAGCGGGCGGAGCGCGAGGTACTCGTCACCGGTGCTCGCCCGGATGACCGAGCCGTCGGGCTGCCCGATCACGTCGTCGTGCCGGAGCACCCCGCGGTGCGTGTGGTACTCACCGGCCGTCTCGAGGGACAGCGTCGTGAGCTTGCCCTTCGGACCGGTCAGCTGCACGCGGTCCCCGGCCCGGAACGGGCCGCGCGGCGGCGTGTGCGGTGCGCCGCCCGCGGTGTGCGGGAGCGCTGCGGTCGGGTCCGCGGTCGGACTGGAGGCGCTGCTCGCGTCCGCCTCGTCGCGTGCGTCGTCGGTGTGGCTCATCGGGTGACCCCTTCGGTGTCCGCAGCGTGCGCCGGGTCCGGCACCGCTCCTCTCCCCACCGGCACGGCCTGCGCAGCCCGTGCGGCCAGGGCCGGCGTCGTCAACTCGACCAGGCGGTCGACGTCGACGCCCGCCAGGGTGGTCAGGTGCACGTCCCCGCCGGCGATCTCGGACAGCGGGACGATGTGCTCGACGGCGATCGTGACGGCGCCGGAGGCGACGGCCGAGGCGACGCCGGTGGCGGAGTCCTCGATCGCGACGCACGCGGTGGGCTCGACGCCGAGCTGCGCGGCGGCGGACAGGTAGGCGTCCGGGAAGGGCTTCGGGCGGTCGACGTCGTCGCCGGCCACGACGACGCGGAACCCGCGCTCGCCCAGGGCCTCGGCGGCGACGAGCGCCATCTTGCGCCGGGACATCGTCACCAGGGCGGTCGGGATGCCGCGGTCGTGGAGCTCCTCGATGAGCTCACGGGCACCCGGACGCCACGGCAGTTCACCGGCGCGCAGGTGCTCCATCACGTAGTCGGTCATCCACTGGATGATCTCCTCGACCTCCATGTCGACGCCCTTGGCACGCAGGAGCTCGCCGGAGCGTTCGAGGCCGCTGCCGACGAGGGACAGGCCGTCCTCCTCCGTCCACTCGGCGCCGTACCGGTTCGTCAGGTCGACCTGGGACCGCTGCCAGATCGGCTCGGTGTCGACGATCGTGCCGTCCATGTCCCACAGCACGGCTGCGGGCGGGACGAGGGCAGGAGGATGCGCGGTCACGGGCGACGAGTCTACCGGGGCCGTTCCGCTGGGCGCGGACGCGCGCGTGCGCCGACACCCCCTGGGCCTACAGTGGATGCCTGAATCGTGCCCGGCCGGGGGTCCGTCCCCGCCCGCTCCGCTCCACCACCAGGAGGTCCGCTCCGTGCCACAGCACTCCCCCTTCAGCGACGGTCGCTTGCTCGTCGTCGCCTTCGAGGGCTGGAACGACGCCGGTGAGGCCGCGAGCGGTCTGGCGCGGCGCATCGTCGAGTCCCTCGGGCTCGACGAGCTGCGCGAACTCGACGGCGAGCGGTACGTCGACTACCAGTTCAACCGGCCCACCGTCGGCACCGACGAGAACGGCGACCGGGGCGTGCAGTGGCCCCGGATCGTGCTGCACGGTCCCGGCGCCGAGGGCCGCCCGGTCATCGGCGCCACCGGCTCCCCCACCGACCGCGACGTGTTCGTGCTCGTCGGCCCGGAGCCCTCGCGCACCTGGCGCGGCTTCTGCTCCGAGATCATCGACCTGGCTGACGTCTACTCGATCGACGCCGTCGTCTTCGTCGGTGCGATGCTCGCCGACGTCCCGCACACCCGGCCGATCTCGGTGTTCGTGTCGAGCGAGAACGCCGGCGTCCGCGCCGCCTTCGACGTCGACCGGTCGTCGTACGAGGGACCGACCGGCATCCTCGGGGTCCTCGCCGACGCGATGGACAAGGCCGGGCTGACCACGCTGTCACTGTGGGCGTCGGTGCCGCACTACGTGCACAACTCGCCCTCGCCGAAGGCCACGCTCTCGCTGCTCGACAAGATCGAGGAGCTCACCGACGTCACGGTGCCGCGCGGGACGCTGCTCGACGACGCCACCGAGTGGGAAGAGGGCATCGACGCCCTCGCCGCCGACGACGAGGACATGGCGTCCTACATCGGGCAGCTGGAGCAGGCGCGCGACACGGTCGACTCCCCCGAGGCCTCGGGCGACGCCATCGCGCAGGAGTTCGAGCAGTACCTCCGCCGTCGTGAGCGCAAGGACGGCAAGGACGGCGGCACCGCCGGTGGCGAGGGGCCGTGGCGGCCCCAGCAGCCGCCGCAGCAGTAGCCGTCACGGTCACGACACCCCGCTCACGTCCGCCGAGTGGGCGCGAACTGTCGGTTGCGGCCCGCCCGGACGACGGTTCCTGACCCCTCGGCGGCACGCACGCGACGTGTCGCGACCATTCAGCGGACGGGAGGCACGGGCCGGGCCTGCCACGGCCCTCCCGTCCGTCGTGGCGTGCGGTCACGACACCCCGCTCACCTCCGCCCAGTGGTCATGAACCGTCAGCTGCGGCCCGCCCGGGCGACGGTTGCTGACCCCTCGGCGGCACGCACCCGACGTGTCGCGACCACTCGCGAACGGTCACGACACCCCGCTCACCTCCGGCGCCAGCGCGACGGCCGGTGGGGCGAGGTCAGGCCAGACGGATGCCGAGCAGCGCGTCGATCAGGTCCACGAGCTCGGGCGTGCACGCCGTGCCTCCGGCGATCGCGGTGTCGACCGCGGCGACGGCGCCGGGAGTGTCGAGGTCGTCGGAGACCCGCGCGCGGATGCGTGCCGCGACGTCGACCGCGTCGTCGGCATGGCCCGCCGCCGCTCCGGAGGCCCAGGCGTCCCAGCCGGCGAGCCGCGTCTCGGCGCTCGTCAGTTCGGTGTCGAACCACTCCCAGTCGTCGGAGTACTTGTGCGACAGCAGCGCGAGCCGGATCGCCCGGGGGTCCGCACCGTCGTCGAGCAGTCCGCGCACGGTGACGAGGTTGCCGAGCGACTTGGAGATCTTCGTGCCCTGGTAGGCGATCATGCCGGTGTGCACGAACGCGTTCGCGAGGGGCTGGTGTGCGAGGGCCGCGGCGTGCCCGGCACTCATCTCGTGGTGCGGGAACACGAGGTCGCTCCCGCCGCCCTGCACGCTGATCGGCAGGCCGAGTCGGTCGCCGGCGATGACGCTGCACTCGATGTGCCAGCCGGGGCGTCCGGGGCCGATCTCGGTGTCCCAGCTCGGCTCACCGTCGCGGGCGGCACGCCACAGCAGCGGGTCGAGCGGGTCGCGCTTGCCGGGGCGTTCCGGGTCGCCGCCGCGCTCGGCCGCGAGGGCGAGCATCGTCTCGCGGTCGAGTCCGCTCTCGTCGCCGAGGGTCCACGCGTCGGTCGGGCGGTTCACGTCGAAGTACAGGTCGTCGCCCTCGGCGTCGCCGGTGGGGACCTCGTAGGCGTAGCCGGTCTCCTGGAGGAACGAGACGGCCTCTGCGACGCGCTCGACCTCGTCGGTGACGGCCACGAAGTCGTCGGGCGGCAGGATCCGCAGGGACTCCATGTCACGGCGGAACAGGTCGACCTGTTCCGCAGCCAGGGCCCGCCAGTCCACACCGTCACGTGCGGCACGCTCGAGCAGCGGGTCGTCCACGTCGGTGACGTTCTGCGCGTACTCGACGTCGAGCCCGGCGTCGCGCCAGGCACGGCCGAGGGTGTCGAACGCCAGGTAGGTCGCCGCGTGGCCGAGGTGCGTGGCGTCGTACGGGGTGATCCCGCAGACGTACAGCGCGGCGCGGTCCTCGTCACGGGCCGGGTCCACGGGCTTGCCCGTGGCGGTGTCGTGCACGACCGGTCGGGGCGCGGCGCCGGGGACGTCGGGGACGGATGGGGCCTGCCAGGCCCTCACGGCTGGATCACTCCGAGCGACAACAACACGATGAGCACGATACCGAGTGCGATCCGGTAGACCACGAAGGGCATGAAGCTGCGCTTGCTGATGTAGTTCATGAACGCGGCGATCACGACGAACCCGACCACGAACGCGACGACGGTGGCGATGAGCGTGTCGGCGAGGCCGAACGGCGAACCGTGGTCGCCGAGGCTCGTCGCGGCCTCGTAGAAGCCGGACAGGAACACCGCCGGGATCGCGAGCAGGAACGCGAACCGCGCGGCCGCGGGACGGGTGTACCCGAGCGCGAGACCCATCGACACGGTCGCACCCGAGCGGGAGACGCCGGGTACCAGGGCGAGCATCTGCGCCAGGCCGATGAGCAGCCCACCGCGGAAGGTCATCTGCTCGATCCGCCGCTCCTTGCGCCCGACACGGTCGAGCACCCCGAGCACGACGCCGAACACGACGAGCACGATCGCGACGATCCAGAGTGAGCGGAACGTGGTCTCGATCGAGTCCTTGAGCAGGAGCCCGGCGATGCCGATGGGGATCGTGCCGAGGATCACCAACCACCCGAGGCGGACGTCGGGGTCGCCCTTCGGGACGTCACGCTTGACCACCGACCGGAACCACCGCCCGATGATCCGGGTGATGTCCTTCCAGAAGTAGATGAGCACCGCGGTCTCGGTGCCGAGCTGCGTCACCGCGGTGAAGGCCGCTCCCGGATCCTTCGCGTCGGGCAGGAAGAGCCCGACGATGCGCAGGTGCGCGCTGGAGGACACGGGCAGGAACTCGGTGAGCCCCTGGACGAAGCCGAGGAAGATCGCCTCGAGGATGTGCATCGCACGGGCCTTTCAGGGGAGGTCGGTCAGGGCACCGCCACGACGGCGACCATGAACAATATCAGTACGTGGCGAGCAGGTCACCCAGGACCCGCCGACCGAACGCCAGCGAGTCGAGCGGCACCCGCTCGTCCACGCCGTGGAACATCGCGGGGAAGTCGACGCCGGCCGGCAGCTGCAGCGGCACGAACCCGTACCCCGCGATGCCGAGCGTCGAGAGCGCCTTGTTGTCGGTGCCGCCGGACAGCAGGTACGGCAGGACCGGAGCGCCCGGGTCGTGCCGGCCGAGGACGTCGCGGACGGCGTCGACCAGCGGGCCACCGAAGTCCTGCTCGAGGCCGATGTCGCGGAACGACATGACCACCTCGACGTCGGGTCCGGCGAGCTCCCGCACCCGCTCGAGCACGGACTCCTCGTCGCCCGGCAGGCACCGGATGTCCACCAGGGCCTCGGCGGTGTCGGGGATGACGTTGTGCTTGTAGCCGGCGGTCAGCACCGTCGGGTTCGACGTGGTGTGCAGGGCCGCGTGGATGAACCGCGACGCCGACCCGGTGGCCAGTGCGACCTCGTCCGGACCCGTCACCGTCGGGTCGACCCCGAGGAACCGTGCGACCTCGGCCACCATCGCGTCCGTCGTGGCCGAGAGCCGGACGGGCCACTCCTCGCTGCCGATCCGGGCGACGGCGGCCGCGAGCTTCGTCACGGCGTTGTCTCGGATCACGTGCGAGCCGTGTGCGGCGGTGCCGCGCGCGACGAGCTTCACCCACATGAGCGCCTTCTCACCGGTCTGCAGCAGGTAGGCGCGGCGATCGCCGAGGGTGATCGAGTACCCGCCGACCTCGCTGATCGCCGCCGTCGCCCCCGCGAACACCTCGGGGTGCTGGTCGACCACGTGGTGCGAGCCGAGGACTCCCCCGGCTTCCTCGTCGGCGAAGTACGCGATCACCAGGTCGCGCTCCGGCGCACCGTGCTGCTCGACGACGTCGGCCAGCGACGTGAGCATCATCGCGTCCATGTTCTTCATGTCCACGGCGCCGCGGCCCCACAGCGAACCGTCCTTGACCACCCCGCCGAACGGGTCGACCGTCCAGTTCGCCGGGTCGGCCGGCACCACGTCGAGGTGCCCGTGCACCACCAGCGCCGGCTTGTCACGGTTGCGGCCGGGCACCCGTGCCACCACGCTCACGCGGTCCGGCTCGGACTCGAACAGCTGCGGCTCGAGGCCCAGCGCGCGGAGCTTGTCCTCGACGTAGTGCGCCGCCTCGGTCTCGCCGCGGGACTTCCCCTCGCCCCAGTTCGTCGTGTCGATGCGGATGAGGTCTCGGGCGATCGCCGCCGTGGCCTCGAGCTCGGGCACGGACTGCGGCTCGGACGGCTCCGGGTTCGTCATGGCTCCACGGTATCGGTCGGCACCGACCCCATCGCCGGGACCGGACGCGCGGGACTCGCCCGGGATGCGCGGCCGTGTTCATCGCGCGTTCAGACCCGTGCTAGTGTCTTCTCTCGGCAGGAACGCCGGGTTCAACCCGGGAAACAGACACCAGACACCCTGTCCGGGTGGCGGAATTGGTAGACGCGCTAGCTTGAGGTGCTAGTGCCCGTATTAGGGCGTAGGGGTTCAAGTCCCCTCTCGGACACAGGAAATGCGTGCCCCCTGACCTTTCGGTCGGGGGGCATTTTCTGTTGTGTCTTCCCGGCGAGTGCCGCCATCGCTGCGCTCGGGGCGTCACCGCCTCTGGGTCGCCACTTCGCTGCGCTCAGGGCGATCCACGCCGGGCGCGCCACCTCGCTGCGCTCAGGGCGATCCACGCCGGCGCCACCTCGCTGCGCTCGGGGCGGTACGGGCGCCACGTCGCTTCGTGCGAGCCGTGGACGTGGCGCGTGCGGACTGGAGGCGCGGGGCGGGGCCGCAGCGCGCCTCCAGGCCGGAACGTGCGCGCGTCGCGGGCCGGTGCGACGTTGCGCACTCCGTGTGACGGAAGAAGGTCTCACCGAGTGGGCAACGCCGCACCGCGCGCGGTCAGCGCGAGCGCCGCACCCGCCGCACCACCAGCACGACCGCACCGAGGGCCGCCAGCCATCCCCAGTTCGCGACGACGGGGTCGAGCACCTGGTGCCGCCAGTCCCGCCGACTCGAACCGAGGCGCGACGCCACCGGGTGCTTCCCACGCTCCGCCGCGACGCCGGTCTCGCTGATCACCCGGTCCGGCCGGCCTCGCAACGCGTCGGTCACCCGGTGCGTCGCCACGTCCAGGCGATCGCCGACGACGAGCAGCATCCAGTGCGCGAGGCGCCCCTCGCTGAACCGGCGGTAGGCGTACCGCCGGACGATCCCGGCGACGCCGTGCAGGGGCTGCGCGGTGCCGAACACCGGCGTCACGTGGGCGTGCTCGATCGAGCGCTCACGGCCGTCCGCGCCGTCCTGCTGCGGCGGGACCTCCCAGTGCGCGCCGGTGGCCGAACCCGCCTCGCGGGACAGCTTCGGCACCGAGGGACGGTTCTCGAGGTCGAGGTCACTCCCCCACCCGGGGATGCGGGCACGGAGTTCGTCGGCCGACGGCACCCGGCGGGGCGGATCGGCGACGTAGGGGGTGTCGTCGGACACGGTGCGCTCCTTCACGGGACGATGACGGTCTTGATGCAGTCGTCGAGCTTCGACGAGAACAGGTGGTACCCCTCGGCGATGTGCTCGAGCGGGATGCGGTGCGTGATGATGTCGCTCGGCTTGAGGTGTCCGGCTCGGATGTGCTCGAGCAGGCGGGGCCACTGCCGCTTCACGGGTGCCTGGTTCATGTGGATCGTGACGCCCTTGTTCATCGCGTCGCCGAACTTCACCAGGTTCGGGATCGGCCCGTAGGCGCCCATCGCGGACACCGTGCCGCCCTTGCGGACACCGTCGATCGCCCAGTTCAGCGCGACCGGTGAGCCACCCTGCAGCTTGAGTTTGCTCGCGGTGACCTGCTGCAGGAAGTTGCCGTCGGCCTCGGCACCGACGGCGTCGATCACGCTGTCCGCACCCAGGAAGTCCGTCTGCTTCTTCATCTCGAGCACGACGTCGTCGACCTCGGCGAAGTTGATCGTCTCGGCGTGCGCGAAGGTCCGCGCCTTCTCGAGCCGGTACTCGAACTGGTCGATGACGATCACCCGGCCGGCACCCATGAGCCACGCCGACTTCGCCGCGAACAGGCCGACCGGCCCGGCACCGAGCACGACGACGGTGTCACCCTCGCGGATCGACGCCAGCTGCGCCCCGAAGTACCCGGTGCCGAGGGCGTCGGTCATCATCAGGGCGTCGTCGTCGTCGAGCCAGTCCGGGATCACCTGCGGACCGACGTCGGCGAACGGCACACGCACGCGCTCCGCCTGCCCGCCGTCGTAGCCGCCGGTGGTGTGCGAGTACCCGAAGATGCCGCCGACCGCGGTGGCGTTCGGGTTCACGTTGTGGCAGTTCGTGAACAGGCCACGGGCGCAGAACCAGCAGGTCCCGCACGAGATGTGGAACGGGACCATCACCCGGTCCCCCACGCTCAGCGTCTCCACTGACGATCCGACCTGCTCGACGACCCCGATGAACTCGTGGCCGAACGTGTGACCGACGCGGGTGTCGGGCATCATGCCGTGGTACAGGTGCAGGTCGGACCCGCAGATCGCTGCGCGCTCGACGCGGATCACGGCGTCGTTCGGGTGTTCGATCCGGGGGTCCGGCTTCTCCTCGACGCGGACCCGGTACGGGCCGCGGTACGTCATGGCGCGCATGGACGCTCCTCTCGTTCGTCGCGTCCACGCTGGCGCGCGCCACGTTGCAACGGACACAGGACCGCAGATGGCGGACAAGCGGTGGGCGTCCGCACAGACGGACGGGAGGCGCGGTGCCAGCTGGCACCGCGCCTCCCGTCCGATCTGTGGGTGCGTCTAGCTCTTGGAAGCTTCGACGAAGTTGCGTCGCGGGTCGGTTTCCTTGATGAGCGAGGTCGCGTCGCGACCCGACACGGCGCCGGTGATCCAGCCGATGATGATGCGGGCCTTCCGGTTCAGGGTCGGCATCGCGTACACGTGGTACGCGCGGTGCGCGAGCCACGCGAACAGGTTCGTCATCTTGATGCCCTTGATGTTCGCGGCACCCTTGCCCACACCGTACGACGCGACGGTGCCGATGGACGGGTGGCGGTACTCCTCGAGCGGCTTGCCGGTGATCGTCGCGACGATGTTGTCGGCGGCCACGACGGCCTGACGGACGGCGTTCTGCGCGTTCGGCGGGTAGAACGCCGGCTGCTTGTCGGCGGTCAGGTCGGGCACCTGCGCCACGTCGCCGAGGCCCCAGACGCCCTCCACGACCTCGTGGGTGTCCTCGGCCTCGACCTGGAGCTTCGCGTTCGCGGCGAGGTGGCCCTTCGGCCCACGCGGCAGGTCGGAGGCGTCGAGGAGCGGGTTCGGCTTGACGCCGGCGGTCCAGACGAGCAGGCCGGTGGCGAACTCGTCGCCGTCGGAGAACTTGACGACACCGCCCTCGGCGCTCGGCATGGTGGTCTTCAGGCGGACGTCGATGCCACGGGCGCGGAGCGACTCGAGGGTCCACTTCGACAGCTCCGGGCCGACCTCGGGCGCGACGCGGTCGAGCGCGTCGATGAGCACCCAGCGGGGCTGCTCGCCAGCCAGCGACGGGTAGGTCTTGATGGCGGCCTGCGAGACGTCGAACAGCTCGCCGATCGCCTCGACGCCGGTGTAGCCACCGCCGACGAAGACGCTCGTCAGCAGGCGGCGACGCTCGTCCTCGTCACGGGTGGCTGCGGCCTTCGCGATGTTGTCGAGGAGCTTGGCGCGCACGTAGGCGGCCTCTTCGACGCTCTTGAAGCCGACGCCGTACTCCTCGAGTCCGGGGGTCGGGAAGGTGCGGGTGACGGAACCGAGGGCGACGACGAGGTGGTCGTAGCCCAGGGTGCGGTCGTCGCCGCCGGCGGTCGCGATCGACACGGTCTTGTCCGCCGACGAGATCCCCGTGACCTTGCCCTGGATGACGCGGGTCTTGCGGAGCGCACGGCGCAGCTCGACGGTGACGTCCTTCGGCGCGATGTGGCCACCGGCGACCTCGGGCAGGAACGGCAGGTACGTGTAGTAGGTGTTCTGGTCCACGAGCGTGATCCGCATGGGCACCGTGGCCGCGTGCTTCTGGAGCTGCTTGACCGTGGTGTAGCCAGCGGAGCCGCCGCCGAGGACGAGGACGTGAGGGATCGAGTCTGCCATTCCTCCGGTCTACCGGACTTTGGCTTGGCGCGTCATGAGTTCCGCGGCCTGTCGCGGAGCCGCCACCACGCGGTCTCGGCCAGTTCGGGGCCCGTGAACACCCCGTGCGCGGTGCGTCGGGACTCTGTGAGCGAGAATCGACGCAGTCGGTAGCCGCCGCCGAAGCGGTCGATGATCGCCTCGGGCGAGGCTTCGGCGTCGCGCTTGACGTACCAGGTGCGATCGTCGACGGGCTCGATCACGCGGCGGTCACCGTCGGCCGCCGATGCGGGAGCGCAGGATGTCGATGCGCTTCTGGATCTGCTCGATGCTCGCCTGAGCAACGGCCGGGCCACCGCTGATGCGCCGGAGTTCGGCGTGGATCGATCCGTGCGGTTCGTTCGAGTGCCGGGACCAGATCGACACGAGCCGTGCGAGCTCGGTGCGCTGCTCCTTGATCGTCATGTACATCGGGCGGTCGGGCTCGGGCGCCTTCGGCAGGCCGTCCTTGACCGTGCGGCCCTTGGAGCGCTTGGCCTGCGTGGCCTGCCGGGCACGGAGCAGGTCGCGCACCTGGTCGGGTTCGAGCAGCCCGGGGATGCCGATGAAGTCGAGCTCCTCGAGGGAACCGACCTCGCCACCGGTGCCGAACTCGCCGCCGTCGTAGAGGACCCGGTCGAAGGACGCCTGCGAGTCGAGCGCCTCGAACGGCTGGACCTCGAGCAGGCTCTCGGACGCGCGGTCTTCCTTGTTGGCCTCGGCGACCATCGCGTCTTCGGGGTTGTAGAGGCCGTCGTCGGCGTCCTTCGGCCGGTCGAGCGCATGGTCGCGCTCGAGCTCGAGGGTGGCGGCGAGGGCCATCAGACCGGGGACGCTCGGCAGGAACACGCTCGCGGTCTCACCGCGGCGCCGGGCACGCACGAAGCGGCCGATGACCTGGGCGAAGAACAGCGGCGTGCTCGCGCTCGTCGCGTAGACGCCGACGCACAGCCGAGGGACGTCGACGCCTTCGGACACCATGCGGACGGCGACCATCCAGCGCGAGGTGTCGTCGGCGAACGCACTGATGCGGCTCGACCCGGCGGCCTCGTCGGAGAGCACGACCGTGGGGCGCTCCCCGGTGATCTGCTGCAGGATCCGGGCGTAGGCGCGCGCCGTGGTGGTGTCGGTGGCGATGACCAGGCCCCCGGCGTCGGGGACACCGCGCCGGACCTCGGTCAGGCGCTTGTCGGCCGCGGAGAGCACGGCGGGCATCCACTCGCCCTCGGGTGACAGCGCCGTGCGCCAGGCCTGGGCCGTGATGTCCTTCGTCACCTGCTCACCGAGGGACGCCGACATCTCGTCGCCCATCCGGGTCTTCCAACGCATCTGGCCCGCGTAGGCCATGAACAGCACCGGCCGGACGACGCCGTCCTTCAGGGCACGGCCGTAGCCGTAGTTGTAGTCGGAGATCGAGGTGCGGATCCCCTGCTCGTCGGGGGCGTACTGCACGAACGGGATCGGTGCGGTGTCGGACCGGAACGGGGTCCCCGACAGCGACAGCCGACGGGTGGCGCCGGAGAACGCCTCCCTGATGCCGTCACCCCAGGTCAGGGCGTCGCCGCCGTGGTGGACCTCGTCGAGGACGACCAGGGTGCGGCCGCCCTCGGTGATGCGCTTGTGCACCTCGGGGTTCATGCCGACCTGGGCGTACGTGATCGCGACGCCCTGGTAGTGCCGGCCGAACATCCCGTCGCCGTTCTTGAACATCGGGTCGATCCGGATGCCGACGCGGTCGGCGGAGTCGGCCCACTGGCGCTTCAGGTGCTCGGTCGGTGCGACGACGACGATGCGGTCGACCGTGCCGCGGGCGAGGAGCTCCGTCGCGAGCCGCAGCGCGAACGTGGTCTTGCCGGCGCCGGGGGTGGCGGCGGTGAGGAAGTCGCGGGGTTCCTTCTCGAAGTACTTCGTCAGCGCTTCGATCTGCCAGGCACGGAGCTTCGAGGCCGTGCCCCAGGCGGCGCGGTCCGGGAACGCCGGCGAGAGGTGCTGGACGGCCGAGTTGCCGGCCGCTTCGGCGAGGGCCGCGGCGTCGGCTTCGTCACGGGCGGCGTCACCGGGCGACTGCGCCTGGCTCTGGTGCGCCTGGCTCTGGTGCGCCTGGGCCTGGTGCGCGTGCGTGTCGTCGTGCGTCGACGACGATCCGCCTGCGCCGGACTGGTCGTCACCCGACTCCGCCCACAGCGTGGCGGGCTGCTGGTCTTCGTACTCCGCTGCGCTCACTGAACCCGATTCTACCGCCACCGTCAGTCCTGCCGGGCGTGCGGGACGCCGCCGTCGGGGGTCCGGCGGACGAGGGATGCCGGTCGCAGCACGCCCGCGCCGAAGCGTGCGGCGACCGCGTCGACCGTGGTCTCGGTGTCGCGCCACGGCGCGTCGTCGTCCCACAGGGCGTTGCTCGCGGCCGCGGGTACGAGGTTCTCGCCGCGCACCCCGATCAGGCGGATCTGGTTGCCGGGTCGGTGCAGCACGTCGTACAGCTCGACGGCTTCGCGGTGCAGGCGCTTCGCGACGTCAGTGGGTTCCGCCAGGGTGCGGGAACGGGTGAGCGTGGTGAAGTCGGTGTAGCGGACCTTGAGCGCCACGGTCCGGGCCTGCACGTCGGCCTGGCGCAGGCGGACGGCCACCTTGTCGGCGAGGCGCAGGAGTTCGCGGGCGACGTCGTCGCGCTCGGTCAGGTCGCGGCCGAACGTGACCTCGTGCCCGATGGACTTCTCGCCGACGCCGGTGTCGACCACGCGGGGGTCGCGGCCCCAGGACAGGTCGTGCAGGCGCTGGCCGCCGGCCGGTCCGAGTGCCGACACCAGGGAACCGAGCGGCGTGTTCGCCAGGTCACCGACGGTGCGGATGCCCCGACGTTCGAGGGTCTCCTGCGTCTTGCCGCCGACGCCCCAGAGCGCGGAGACCGGCTGCGGGTGGAGGAACGCGACGGTGTCGGCGGCGGGGACGACGAGCAGGCCGTCCGGCTTCGACCGGCTGGAGGCGAGCTTCGCCACGAACTTGGTGGACGCCGCACCGACCGAGCAGTGCAGACCGGTCTCGGCGAAGACCGTGCGACGGATCGCCTGTCCGATCTGCCACGGCGTGCCGTACAGCCGGAGGGCGCCGGCGACGTCGAGGAACGCCTCGTCGATGCCGAGGCGCTCGACCCGGGGCGTGAACCGGTCGAAGATCGCCATCACCGCGGCGGACTTCGCCCGGTACTTCTCGAAGTGCGGCTCCACGATGACGGCGTTCGGGCAGCGGCGCTTGGCGACGGCCATCGGCATCGCGGAGTTGACCCCGTAGCGACGGGCTTCGTACGTGGCGGCGGTGACCACCGACCGGTCGGAGTCGTGGCCGACGATGACCGGCAGCCCCACCAGGTCGGGGCGGTCGAGCAGCTCGACGGAGGCGAAGAAGGCGTCCATGTCGACGTGCAGCACGGTCGCCGAGACGTCGTCCACCGGTGCGTCGGAGACGAGGCGGTTCCGTCCGTCCTGCTTGCTCACACCGAGATGATGCCAGGCGCCGCCGACATCGCCGCGCCGGGGCTCGTTCGAGTCCGCACGGTGCGAGGTTCGTCTCGTCGTGCGGGTTGCTCGCCCCCCGCCGCACCGTGCGCCCTTCGCAACTCGGTGCCGAGTTGGTTGCACGGTGCGGCGCCACAAGGCCGCACCGAGCGGGCAAGCTCGCACCGGCCGACGGACTCGGCACCGTGCGCCGCCACGCCACGACGCCGTCGCGCCCATCGCACCGTGCGCCCTTCGCAACTCGGTGCCGAGTTGGTTGCACCGTGCGGCGCCACAAGGCCGCACCGAGCGGGCAAGCTCGCACCGGCCGACGAACTCCGCACCGTGCGCCGCCACGCCAACCTCGCACGAGGCGGCAGGCACCAGGCGGCAGGCGGCGCGCGGCGCTCAGCCGAGCGGGCCGAGCACCGACGCGGCGATCGTCCGCGCCGCCGAGTCGCGCGACGACGGGTGGTACTGCCCCGCCCGGACGTCCCGCGCCAGCCGCGCCAGCTCGCTCGACGACCGGAACGCCGAGCCGCCGACGACGCGCATGGCCTCGTCCACGACGTGCTGCGCCGTGTCCACCGCGCGCGCTTTGGTCCCGACGAGCAGCGGGAACCAGCGGGCTCCGAGGTCGTCGAGCTCGTCGACCGACCGCGCTAGCGAGTCGACCTGCAGCGTGATCGCGTCGACCGCGCCGCGCAGGTCGGCGATCGCCCGGCGCACGTCGGGGTCCTGCGACCGCGGGGTTCCGTCGGCCGCGGTGCGACCCGCCACGGCGGTCGCCGCGAGCGCGATCGCCCGCTCCGCGACGCCGGCGTACACCGACGCGATGAGGAGCTCGAACGACGCGAAGATGCCGAACACGAGCGGGTCCTGGTTCGGCCCGACCGGTAGCGACCGGACGATGCGGTCGGCGGGGACGTGCACGCCGTGCAGCTTCGTGGTGCGGCTCTGCGTCGCCCGCATCCCGAGCGTGTCCCAGTCGTCCAGGTGCTCGACGTCGCCGTCCGACCGCAGGACGAACCCGTGCACGAGCCGTGGCTCCGGCCCCGAGGCGTCCTTCCCGAAGACGCTCATGACGTCCCACGCCGGGGCCAGGGACGTGAAGACCTTCGTCCCGGTGAACCGGTACCCGCCGTCGCCGTCCGGCTCCGCCGTCGTCGTCGAGTCGAACAGCACGGAGTCGTTGCCGGGTTCGCTCACCCCGAAGGCGAGCAGGTGGTCGTCCGCAGCGTGGTCGGTGACGGCCTGGAGGAACGACTCGCCTCGCGCACGCACGGCGCGGGCCGCCTGCACCCACACCTGGTGCATGCCGAGGCCGAGTGCCGTCGCCGGCGCGGCCTGGGCGAGGGCGCGCTGCACCCGAGCGGTGCCACGGAGGCCGAGGCCCGCCCCGCCCTGCTCGACGGGGACACCGATCCGCAGGTAGCTGGCGGCGCGGAGCTCATCGAGGTCCTCGGTGCAGAACGCGTTCGCGGCGTCGTACCCGGGGGCGCGCTCGGCGATGCGGTCGAGCAGCTCGTCGGGCACCGACCAGCCGACGGCATCCGTGTTGGCCTTCGTCATGCCACGAGACTAGGGTCCGGGTCGTGTCAGATCGTCATCCGTGGACCAGGTACGTCGCGATCGGTGACTCGTTCACCGAGGGGATCGGCGACCCCGACCCCACCGTCCCGGGCGGCAACCGCGGCTGGGCGGACCGTGTGGCCGAGGTGCTCGCGCACCAGACCGACGACTTCGCCTACGCGAACCTCGCGATCCGCGGTCGGCTGCTGCAGCAGATCATCGACGAGCAGGTGGAGGCCGCCATCGCCCTGCACCCGGATCTCATCACGGTGTCCGCCGGCGGCAACGACATCATCCGCCCCGGCTCGGACCCGGACGAGCTCGCCGAGCGCGTCGACCGCATGGTGGCCGACCTGCGGCGCGACGGTGCGACCGTCGTGCTGTTCACCGGCCCGGACGTCGGGATGACCCCGGTGCTCGGCATGGTCCGCGGCAAGACGGCGATCTACAACGAGAACCTGCACGCCATCGCCCTGAAGCACGGTGCCCTGGTGGCGAACACGTGGGCACTCCGCGTGCTCCGGGACCCGCGGATGTGGGCCCCCGACCGGCTGCACCACTCCCCGATGGGCCACGCGACGATCGCCGCCGCGGTGCTCGACACCCTCGGGGTGCCGCACGGGCTCGAACCGTTCAACCCGGACCCCCTCGAGGCACGACCGTGGCGCGAGGCCCGCGCCGAGGACCTCGGCTGGGCGAAGGAGTACCTGGTGCCGTGGGTGGTCCGGCGCATCAAGCACACCTCGTCCGGCGACGGGGTGTCCGCCAAGCGCCCAGAGCTGCAGATCGTCACCGAGCACCCCTCCGACACCCCGTAGACGCGGCGCGGCGCCGCAGGGCCGCGGGCCTTCAGTCCGCGGGGCGCCGCAGCGTGAGCGGTCCGTCGTGCAGCGGCTCGGTCTGCCAGCTCGTCGTCGTCGATCCCGTGGCGGGGTCGATCCGGACGTGCGCCAGGTGCGGGGTCTCGACGAACCGCACGTCGACGCGGACCGTCCCGTCGTCCGCGACGGCACCGCTCGCGGCGAGCGGCCCCTCGACGGCCCACTCCCCCTGCCCGACCGGCACCGACAGGGAGCCGCCGTCGACGTCGAGCGTGAGCCGCCACCCGTCGCCGTCGCGCGCCAGCGGCCCGACGTCGGCGAGGCCCTGCAGCGGGCCACCGACCACGGCGGGCAGTCCCAGGGAGCCGAGTCGCGCCTCCAGGGCGGTGTCCGACCCCGCGTCGGACGGGCGGTCGACGGCGGGCAGTAGGTGCACCCAGACCGCGTCGAGGACCGCCTGCATGTCGAGGCTCTGTCCGGTCATCGCGAGCACGACGTCCTGCTCCGGCAGCACGACGCAGAACTGACCGTAGGCGCCGTCGCCGCGGAAACCGTGGCGGGCCATCCAGAACTGGAAGCCGTACCCCTGCGACCAGTCCGGGTTGCCCTCGTCCGGGTTGGCGACCTGCGTGCTCGTGGCCTGTTCGACCCAGTCCGCGTCGAGGATGCGCTCGCCGTCCCAGACGCCGCCCTGCAGGTACAGCTGGCCGAGCTTCGCGACCGCGTCCGTCGGGGCGTAGCACCCGCTGAACCCGAGCTCCGCGCCGGTGTCGTCGCGCCGCCAGGCGAGGTCGTCGACACCGAGCGGGTCGAGCAGACGCGGGCGCAGCCACGCCACGAGCGACCCGCCGGTCACGCGCCGCACGATCGCGGCGAGCGTGTACGTGCACGGCTGGTTGTAGGCGAAGACCGTGCCGGGCTCCTCGTCCGGCGGGAGCAGCAGGAACCCGCGCACCGTGTTCGTCGGGTCGAGGGCCTCGGCGCCCTCGAGCGTCTCCTCGCGGTGGCCGCTCGCCATCGCCAGCAGGTGCCGGACCCGGATGCGGCGGCTGCGCTCGTCGGTGACGTCGGCGTCGAGCTCCGGGAAGTACGACAGGACGGTCGCGTCGAGGTCGATGAGCCCCGCGCGGACGGCGATCCCGACCCCGGCCGCGGTGAAGCTCTTGCTGAGCGAGTACAGCAGGTGCACGCGGTCGGCGGTGTACGGCTGCCACCATCCCTCGGCCGCGACCTGGCCGTGCCGGAGCAGCATGATGCTGTGCGGCTCCACGTCGGGGGTGGACTCCAGGGCGTCGAGCAGGTCGAGCACGCCGCTGGGGTCGATGCCGAGGGCGGCGGGGGTGGTCCGAGGGAACGTCGTCATCGTCGTCACCCGACCGACTCTACGGTCGACGAGCGCCCGGCGTCACGACCCCTGGAACGGGTTCGTCCAGCGCCACCAGACGCCCGGGTCGTCGATGGTGCGCGCGAGTTCGAGCGGGACGGTCACCGGGTCGTGGTCGGAGATCCGGAACCGCACCTTCCCGACGCGCTCGCCCTTCGTGCCGAAGGTCACCTGCTCGAGCGTCGCCTTCGCGGTGACCGTGGTCTTCCCCCACACCAGGACCTCGGCGGCCTTCGTCGTGACCGCGTCGGCCTCGTCCTGCCACGGGGTCGAGAAGGTGCCGAAGGTCTGCCCTTGGTGGGCGAGTGTGACCACCTGGAAGTTGTCCGCCACGGACCGCAGCAGCCGCTGCACGTCGACGTCGAGCGAGTCGTGGTCGACCCCGCCGAGCATCACGCCGACGACGGTGACGTCCTTCCCGCCGCGCTCGTACGTCGCCGCGAACAGCAGGCAGGCGCCGGCCTCGTCGAGGGTGCCGGTCTTGATCCCCTCGATGCCGTCGAGTCCGAGGAGCTTGTTCGAGTTCTCGATCTCGCCGACCGTCGGGATCGTGACGTCCTGGGTACCGACGATGTCCTTCACGACCGGGTTCGCGAGCGCGAGCTGTCCGAGCTCGACGAGGTCGGTGGCCGTCGAGGTGTTGTCCGGATCGAGGCCGGTCGGCTCGTGGATCGTGGTGTCGTCCAGGCCGTGCTCGTCGAGCCAGTCGTTCGCCGCGTGCTCGTACGCCGCGATCGACCCGAAGGCCCAGATGGCGAGCGCGCCGGCGTAGTTGTTCGCCGACTTCATGAGCATCACCTGGAACGTCTGGTGCTCGGTGAGCTTCAGCCCGGCCGGCATCGGCGCGACCTCGCCGTTCTGCGCCGCGTACTTGGCGTACAGGCCCTCCATCTGCTTCGTGAAGCGGATCGACGGGCCGGACTCCCCCGCGGCCATCGGCTTCTCGTCGAGCACCACGAGCGCCGTGACGACCTTCGTGATGCTCGCGATCGACCGGGGCTCCGTGTCGCCGCTGGTGCGCAGGCTCTCCGGGAAGTCAGTGGCCTCGACTGCCGTCGCGCCGTACCCCGGGAAGCTCAGCGCCGGGACGGTCGTCTCCGGCGCCGAGTAGGTGGTGGTGCTGGCGTTCGCCGGACCGAAGGGCACGACGGCCGCGGCGACGAGGTACCCGGCCACCAGGACGAGGACGGCGACCACCGAGATCGTCACCGGCCTCCGGACGGCGGAACGGGGGCGGCGGACGACTCGTGACACGAGGCCCGAGCGTACCGGTCCGCTCCTAGGCCGAGGCTGCGACGGGCTGGTCGGGCTGCCGTTCCGGAGCAGGAGCCGGGGCCGCTGCGCCGCCGGCGTCGGTCGCGACGACCGGGTCGGCCGTTTCGACCGTGTCGGCCGTTTCGGGCCGCGCGAAGGTCAGGCGACGCGACAGGTAGGCGAACACCGGCCCGAGCGCGTTCATCAGCACGACCGACACCCAGGCGGCCCAGGCGTTCCCCGGGTCGAACCCGAAGCCGCCGAAGCAGGTCGCGAAGAACGAGGCGAACCCGAGGAACATCCCGGGGACGAGCCCGAACAGCTTCGTGCGACCGGTGTACATCAGGGCGCAGTTCACGACGAGGATGAGCAGCGCCAGCACGGTGTTCTGCGCAGCCTGCCCCTCGCCGAACAGCGTGCCGAACCGCTGGTCGAGCAGGACGATGACCAGGCCGAACGCCGACCCGATCGGCATCGCGGCCCACAGGCGCGTGGCGTTCCGCAGCGTCGGCTTGCTGCCGAACAGGAACATCCCCGCCCAGCTGATGAAGATCGCCCAGGTCGGCAGGTGCAGGGCGTTGCCCCCGATGAACGCCGTGGCACCGGCCAGGACCGAGGCGACGATCTCGTGCGGGATCCGTTCACGCATGGCTGAGTTCCTTCGATCGGTTCGTGGTGCGGCTGGTGGTGAGGCGGGTGGTCCGGGTGGTCTCGGCGACGACCCGGCCGCGCTTGACGACCAGGGCGCGGTCCGGCCGGTCGAGCAGGACGCCGTCCGGGTCGGTGGTGGAGAGCACGACGAGGTCGGCGGCGGCGCCGGGCCGGATGCCGTGGGTGTCCGCGACGCCGACGACCTCCGCCGCCTTCGTGGTCGCCATGGCGAGCACCCGGCGCAGGTCGTCCGGGCCGGACAGGTGCCCGGTCTGCGCCAGGAGCAGCCCGACGTCGAGCAGGTCGGCGTTGCCGAACGGGGTGAAGGCGTTCCGGACGTTGTTCGACGCGTACGCGCTCGTGACCCCGGCGTCCCAGAGTTCGCGGACCGGCACGACCCCGCGCCGAACGTCGTGGTCGTCGGACCGGCCGCCCAGGTGCAGGTCGGTCGCGGGCAGCGGCACGACGGCGACCCCGGCAGCTGCCAGACGGTCGAACAACGCCCGGCGCTCGCCGCGGGGCAGGCTCGCGACCGAGGTCACGTGCCCGAGCGCCACCCGCCCCTGCAGCCCGCGGGCGGTCACACGGTCGGCGATGTGCGCGGCGAGGGCGTACCGCGGGTCGGAGGTGTCGTCGGCGAAGTCGGCGTGCAGGTCGGCCGGCACCCCGAACTCCTCGGCGAGTTCCAGGACGGTCTCGACGTGCTCGTGGCACGCGGCCAGGGTGTGCTCGTTGTAGGCGCAGCCCCCGATGACGTCCGCCCCCGCGGTGAGCGCCTGACGGAGCAGCGCGAGGGTGCCCGGTGCCTTGGCGATGCCCTCCTGGGGGAACGCGACGATCTGCAGGTCGAGGGCGTCCCGGTACTCGTCGCGCAGGTCGAGCAGCACCTCGACGCCGGTGAGCCCGACGATCGGGTCGACGTCGGGGTGTGCGCGGACGAGCGTGGTGCCGTTCGTGATGGCCTGGTCGAGCAGGGTGCGGGCCCGGTCTCGGACGGTGGCGTGGGTGAAGCCGCGCTTGAGCTCCCCCGTGACGGCGATGGCACCGGCGAGGGTGCCGTCGGGGTTCAGGCGTTCCCGGTCGAGCAGGGCCTTGTCGACGTGCAGGTGTGCCTCGATGAGCCCGGGGATGAGCACACGTCCGGCGCAGTCGACCACGCGGCTGGAAGCAACAACGGTGCCGGTGCCGTGCGCCGAGCCCGGACCGGGCAGCGCGTCGGCCACGCTGACGATCACGCCGTCGGCGATGGTGACGTCGACGGATCGACCGTCGGTCAGCCGTGCGTTGGTGAGGACAAGGTCCACGTCGAACCCCTCTTCCGGTCGGTGCGGATGGGACGTGCTCCACCATTCGCCCGCCGTGTTTCGGGTTCCGACGCCGCGTGTGACGGCCGTGTAAAAGATGGTCGTACCAATGAACCAAGCAGACCAACCGGCCCTACGGTCGAGGGCATGCACCGTGGACGGACCCTGAGCGCGGCGACCGCCGCCCACCTCGGCACGCTCGTGCTCGACGACCTGCAGCCCGGCGACAAGCTGCCGCCGGAACGCACGCTCGCCGAGGACCTCGCCGTGTCCCGCACGACCATCCGCGAGGCGTTGCAGGAGCTCGAGCGCCGTCGCCTGGTCTCCCGGACCCCTGGTCGTGGCACCGTCGTGCTGCCGCGGCCGGAGGAAGCGTCCGCCCTGCTCGACCACCACCGGGACGACCTGGACCACCGGGCCGAGCACGTCGCCGAGTTCCGGACCGTCGTGGAGCCGCAGGTCGCCGGACTCGCCGCGGCCCGGGCGGGCGAGGCCGACCTGCTCACCCTGGAACGCATCCTCGCCGCGACGCACGCGGGGCTCAGCCCAGAGGAGTCGCTCGCCCAGGACGTCGCCTTCCACGTGCAGGTCGCCCGCACCTCGGGCAACCCCCTGCTCGTGTCCCTGTGCGAGCTCAGCAGCGGCTGGGTGCAGGACGTCCGTGCCCGCTCGCACAGCACCAGCGAGGGGCGTCGGTCGTCGTTCGAGTGGCACGAGCGGATCCTCGAACGGATCCGGGAGCACGACGTCGAGGGCGCGACGCGGGCGATGGCCGACCACCTCGCCGACGTGGCCCACCTGGTCGAACGGAGGACGGACCGATGACCACCGCACACGAGACCACCGCCCCCGCGGTGGCGACCCTGCAGCCCGGCGCCGGACCCGTCCGCGGCGACCACGCCCTGCCCGTCGACCCGGAGACCGCCCTGTGGGGCCGACTGCCGAGCGACGGCGACATCCCAGCCCTGACGATCGCCCCCGGCGAGTCGGTCACCATCGACACCGTCAGCCACGAGGGGATCCTCCCCGACCAGGGCAGCGACCCCGTGGCGTGGTTCGGCGACCACGGCGTCGCTCCGGAACACGTCCTCGCCGACGCCGTCGCGATCGCCCGCTCCGGCCACCGCGACCCCGCGTCGGACGGACCGCACGTGGTGTCCGGGCCGATCGCGGTGCGTGGTGCCCGTCCCGGTGACGTGCTGACGATGACGATCCTCGAAACCCTGCCCCGGGTGCACTACGGCGTCGTGTCGAACCGGCACGGACGCGGCGCCCTGCACGGCGAGTTCCCGGTCGACGGCACGACGGTGAGCGTCTTCGCCGACGTCGTGGACACCGACCAGGGCCGGCGGGGCCGCATCCCGCTCACCGCCGCCGGCGACCGCTTCGCACACTTCCCCCTCGCCCCGTTCCTCGGGATCATGGGCGTCGCCACCCCCGGGGAGCGACTGCACTCCGTCCCGCCCGGTCGCCACGGCGGCAACATCGACGTCAACCTGCTGCAGGCCGGCGCACAGCTGCACCTGCCGGTGCTCGTCCCGGGCGCGCTCGCCCACGTCGGCGACCCGCACTTCGCCCAGGGCGACGGCGAGGTTGCGCTCACCGCGATGGAGGCCTCGCTCCGCGCCACGATCCGCTTCGACCTGACCCCGGCCGCCGAGGCCACCGCGCGCTTCGGGGACCTGGTCTGGCCCGTCGCCGAGACGCAGGAGTTCCTCGTGCCCACCGGCATGGACCCCGACCTCGACGAGGCCGTCCGGCAGTGCGTCCGGCACGCCGTCGCGATCCTCGGCGCGCGCTGGGGCATGGAACGCCACCTGGCGTACGCGTACCTGTCCGCCGCGACCGACTTCAACATCTCGCAGGTGGTGGACCTGGTCACCGGTGTCCATGCCCGCATCCGCAAGGCCGACTTCGACGAGCCTGCCCGATGACCACGCCCCCAGCGTCGGCCGTGCCCGACGCCGTGCCCGAAGGCCTGCTCGAGGCCCTCGACGCCTACGAGAGCGCCCTGCTGGCGAACGACCTCGACGCCCTCGACGCCGCCTTCGTCGACTCCCCCGGCACGATGCGCGGCGACGACCGTGGCCTGCTCGTCGGGCACGACGCGATCAGCGCGTTCCGCGGGGCACGGGGTGGGGTCGCGACCCGGTCGCTGACGCACGTCGAGGTCCGCCCCCTGACCGAGGACCGCGCCCTCGTCGTGTCGGTGTCCCGGTTCGCCGCGGGTGGGCAGGGCCTCCAGACCCAGCTCTGGCGCCGCGACGGCGACACCGGCTGGCGCATCGAAGCGGCCCACGTCACGGGCCGTCCGAAGGCCGTCGACACCACCGTCTGGCGGGCCGTCGGCGATCCGCTCGTCGCCCCCACCGCCGCAGGGCCGCTCGACGGCCTGAGCGTCGCCGTCAAGGACCTCTACGCCGTCCCCGGCCAGCCGATCGGCGCCGGCAACCCGACCCACCTGCGCGAGGCACCGGTCGAGGCCGCGCCCGCCGCAGCGGTCGCCGCGCTCCTCGCCGCCGGCGCATCGATCCGCGGGATCGCGCGCACCGACGAGTTCGCCTACAACCTGACGGGCCGGAACGCGCACCACGGCACGCCGCCGAACAGCGCGGCTCCCACCCGACTGCCTGGAGGCTCGTCCAGCGGCTCCGCATCGGCCGTCGGCCTCGGGACGGCCGAGATCGGGATCGGCACGGACACGGCGGGATCGGTGCGGGTCCCAGCCTCGTACCAGGGGCTCTGGGGCCTCCGGACGACCCACGGCACCGTGTCCCGCGACGGGCTGCTCCCCCTGGCGCCGTCGTTCGACACCGTCGGCTGGCTAACCCGGACCGCCGAGGTCCTGCTCGCTGCCCTCGACGCCACCGTCCCGCCGCCCGGGCCGGGAGCGGCGGTCGACACGACCGTGCTCGTCGTCCCCGAGGAACTGGTCGCGCTCGTCGAACCGGACGTCGCCCGGGCCTTCACCACGTTCCTCGACACGCTCGGCGAACCCGTCGCCACCGTCCGGCTGACCGACCTCGGCGTCCCCGCGCCCGCAGTGTTGCAGGAGCAGATGCGGCTCGTGCAGGCGGCCGAGGCCCTCGCTGCCCACGGCGACTGGATCGACGCCCACCCGGGTGCCCTGAGCGCCGTCGTGGGTGACCGCTTCGCGGCGGCCCGAGCGAACGACCCCGCCGCGACCGCCGACGCCGTGGCACGGCTCGACGAGGTGCGTGCGACGATCCGCGGTGCCGTCGCCGGTCGGACCCTGCTGTTCCCGACCGTGCCGGGACCCGCACCGCTGCTCCGGGCCGACGCCCCGGCGCTCGAGCGCACCCGGACCGCCACCACGGCGATGACGGCGCTCGCGAGCATCGGCGGCCTGCCCGCGGTGAGCGCACCGGCGCTGACCGTGGACGGCGCGCCCGTCGGCGTCTGCCTGGTCGGCGGGCCGGCCACCGACCGTGCCCTGGTGATCCGTGCCGGACAGATGCTGCCGGACCAGGCCGCCCCGGGCCTCCCGAGGGTCTCGGTGGTGCGCTAGGAGGCGAGCCGCCGGGCGTGGGTGACTGCCCACAGACCGACGGCGCTCGCCGCGGCGACGTTGAGCGAGTCGACGCCGTGCGCCATCGGGATCCGGACGGTCGTGTCGGACGAGGCGATCGCGGCCGGTGTCAGCCCCTGTCCCTCGGTGCCCATCACGAGCGCGACCTTGTCGGGCAGGTCCGCCACGAAGGCGTCGAGGTCGATCGACTCGTCGGTCAGCGCCATCGCGGCGAGGTGGAAGCCCTGCTCGCGGAGTTCCTCGCCAGCCGCGGGCCAGTCGCCGATGCGGGTCCACGGCACCTGCAGGACCGTGCCCATGCTCACCCGGACGCTGCGGCGGTAGAGCGGGTCCGCACAGCGCGGACTGACCAGCACGGCGTCGGCACCGAGGCCGGCGACGCTCCGGAACACGGCGCCGACGTTCGTGTGGTCGACGATGTCCTCGAGCACGACGACGACTTTCGCGTCCCGCACCACGTCGGCGACGCTCGGCAGCTCGGGGCGCTGCATCGCGGCGATCGCCCCGCGGTGCATGCGGAAGCCGGTGAGCTCCTCGAGCAGGGCGTCGGCACCGACGAACACGGGGCCGTCGTGGTCAGCGACCAGGGGCAGGACGCTGTCGAGCCACTTCTCCTGCACCAGGATGCTCCGCGGCACGTGCCCGGCGCGGACCGCACGCTCGATGACCGTGTTCGACTCGGCGATGTACAGGCCACCCTCGGGCTCGGAGACCCGGCGGAGCGCCACGTCGGTGAGCCGGGCGAAGTCGTCGAGGCGCGGGTCGTCGAGGGAGTCGATGCGGACGGGGTGCACGGGGCTCGATTCGGTGTGGTGCGGGTGGTGGCTGGCCGGTTCGGCCGGTGCGCGGCGGCACGGCCGGCTCGGCGGCACGGCCGGTTCGGCCGGTTCGGCCGGTTCGGCCGGTTCGGCCGGTTCGGCCGGTTCGGCCGGTTCGGCCGGTTCGGCCGGTTCGGGAAGTGCCCGGGGCGGTCGGGTGTTGAGGGTACCGTGAACAGGGTGCTGGATGATGCTGCGACCTCGACCGCCGACGACCTCGACCGCGTCGTCGAGGTGCTCGCGGGCAAGCGCATCGCCGTGCTCTCCGGAGCCGGTCTGAGCACCGACTCCGGCATCCCGGACTACCGCGGCGCCGGTCGCGTGGTGCGGAAGCCGATGACCTTCCAGGAGTTCCTGGCCGACCCCGCCAAGCGCCAGCGCTACTGGGCCGGATCGCACCTGGGTTGGCGGAGCTTCGCAGCGGCCGTGCCGAACGACGGGCACCGGGCGCTCGCCGCCCTCGAGGACGCCGGGATCGTCGCCGGCGTCATCACGCAGAACGTCGACGGCCTGCACCTGCGCGCCGGGTCCCGCCGGGTCGTGGAGATCCACGGGTCGATGGACCGCGCGGTCTGTCTGACCTGCGGACAGGTCTTCTCCCGCTCCGACCTCGCCGCCACCATCGACCGGGCGAACCCCTGGATCGACGAGCCCGGATCGGTGCAGCTCCAGCCCGACGGCGACGTCGAGATCACCGACGTCGAACGGTTCGTCGTGCCTGCGTGCTCGGTGTGCGGCGGCGACCTCAAGCCCGACGTCGTGTTCTTCGGCGAGTTCGTGCCGGCCGAGAAGTTCCGTGAGGCGGTGTCGATCGTGGCGGATGCCGATGCGCTGCTCGTGGTGGGGTCGTCCCTCACCGTGAACTCCGGCGTGCGCCTGGTCGACCACGCCGCCCGGCGCAAGAACCCCGTCGTGATCGTGAACCGTGGCGAGACCCGGAGCGACCGTCGCGCGGCCGTGAAGATCGACGCCGGCACCACCGAGACGCTCGTGCACCTGGCGGAGCGACTCAGCGCGGTGGCATCCGCCGACTAGCCGGTCGCATCGGCTGGACGGGCGCGCGGGTCGCGTCGGACGGGCGCGCGGGTCGTGTCGGACGGGCGCGCGGGTCACGTCCGCCGGACGGGCGCGCGGGGCGCGTCTGCGAAGATCGTCAGGTGACGACCCTCCTGTACCTCGTCCGCCACGGCGAGACCGACTGGAACGCGCAGCGCCGCATCCAGGGTTCCACCGACATCCCGCTCAACGACACCGGACGACGGCAGGCCGCCGAGGCCGCCGAACTCCTGGCGCGAAGACACTTCGACGCCGTCGTCGCGTCGCCGCTCTCGCGCGCGGCCGAGACGGGGGCGATCATCGCCGATCGTCTGGGGCTCGACGTGCCGACGACGTACCCGGGGCTCGCCGAGCGCTCCTACGGCGAGGCCGAGGGGCTCACCGACGACGAGGTGTCGGCGCGCTACCCGCACGACGACATCCCCGGTCGCGAATCCCGCTCCGCCCTGCTCGCCCGCGTCACCGAGACGCTCGGCGAGATCGCGGTGCGCTTCGACGCGGGCGTCGTCGTGGTCGCGACGCACGGTGCCGTGATCCGCAGTGTCGTGAACGCCGCAGCGCCGGGCACCGCCGACCGCCGCCACACCCCGATCCGGAACGGCTCGATCCACTCGTTCCGCTGGGACCCGGAACGCTTCCACGCCGAACTGGTCCGGTTCGACGACCCGATCGACGACGTCTCCGAGGTCACCGGTGGTTCGGCCTTCGAGTACCAGAACCCGCTCGAACGCCGGGCCTGACCAGGGACTAGGCTCCGACGGACCCGACCAGCCCGCACACGCGTGTGAGGGGAGCGACATGTCCGACGACGGAACCGACCGGTACGGTCGGCGTGCCCCGGAGCAGCAGGCAGACGACCTGGACCGCGTGTTCGGACCGGAGACGGCGAGCGTCCCGACCCGGCTCCGCACCCGGACGTGGTTCGTGATCGGTGCCAGCACCCTGGCCGTCGCCGCGGTCATCGCCGTCGTGCTCGGTTCGATCATCGGGAGCGTCCAGAACGGCATCGGCGGGGTCTTCCCCAACCCGGACGTCGCGCTCGACCGGTTCGACGACCGGGTCGCCGACCTGCCCGGGGTCCTCGGGGTACGGCACCACGCCGCATCGAAGACCGCGTTCGCGAGCTACGACGCCGTCGCCACCGTCCGCGCCGAGCCGACGCTCGACCGCGGCGCCCGTCGTGACCTGGTCGCGGCGATCAGCCGCGCAGCCGACGAGGCCGGTGGCAACGGAGTCCGGGTCGTCGCCATCGCCGACCTCGGCAACCTCGAGGTGGGCGTCACCGGGGCCGGCGCCGTCGCGGCGAAGCGCCTGGCACTGGCTGACGCCCTCGACCGCATCGGCGGGGTCACCGAGGTCCGCTGCTCGTGGGAGCGCGGCGGCGACGCATCGGACGACGACGGTGACCAGGCGGTCGTCGCGCGGACGCCGGGACGGGGCGCCGCGGTGCCGCCCATCGTCGCGCGGGTGACCGAGGAGACGCAGAAGGTGTTCCCGGGCGCCGACGTGCAGGTGCTCGCGCCCGAGTAGGCGAGCGGCCGCGGCACCGCGCCTACGCCTGACGGTCCGCCAGGCTGCGGCGGCGGCCCCGCGCCCGGGCCCGCCGGTCCGCCACGGCCCGCTCGACGGCCCGGACGACCTGCTCCGCCGAGTCCTGCCACCGGAACCGCGCGGCACGCTCGAGCGACTGCCGCGAAGCCTCGTCCCACCGCTCCTCGACCCGCCGCACGGCAGCGGCGACGGCGGACGGCGAGTCCGGGTCGAAGTACTCCGCAGCGGAGCCGCCGATCTCCCGGAAGATGGGGATGTCGCTCACCACGACGGGCGTCCCGACCCCCATCGCCTCGACCAGCGGGATGCCGAACCCCTCGTCGTACGACGCCGTCGCCAACGCCGTGGCCGAACGGAGCACCGACAGGTACTCGTCGTCGGTGGCCCCGTCGTGGAACACGATCGTCCCGGCGGGTGCGAGTCCCTCGAGCCGAGCCCGGTCGGCGTCGGACACCCGCGACATGCAGTGCAGCGTCCAGTCCGCGCCGAGCAGCGGCAGCGCTGCCGCCAGGGTCTCGACGTTCTTGTACGGCATGAAGGAGCCCATGTAGACGAGGGAGCGTTCGCGCCGCGCGCCGGACACCCGCGGCGACGCCGGGTCCGCAGCGTTGTGGGCGACCGTCACCGGACGCTTCGTGAGCCGGTGCTCGGCGATCAGCCCGGCGGTCGTCTCCGACACGGTCACGACCGCGTCGGCACCGTTCAGCAGGAACCGCTGTGGCACCCACGACAGGTGGAACGCCCGCCAGCCGAGTCGCAGCGGCCACGAGAAGTCCCGCGGGGGCGTGCGGTTGCGGTAGTAGATCAGGTCGTGCAGCGTCAGGACGAGGGCGTACCCGCGCCCCCGCGAGCCCATCGTCTGCATCGGCGAGAACACCGCGTCGAGCCCCAGACGGTTGACGCGCCGGGCGACGAGGGGCTCCCCCGCGTCCGTCGGCGCGGGCAGCAGCTCCCACGGCAGCCCACGCGGCAGCGACTCGAGCTGGCGCTCGTCACTGACGAGCAGCACGTACTCGTGCCGGTCCGGCAGGTGCGCCGCGACCCCGGCGGTGAACCGGCTGATGCCGTCGTGCCGGCCGATCCGGACGTACCGGCAGTCGATGCCGATGCGCAGGCGCGTCACGACGCGTCCGCCTTCCGGGAGGCCCGCCCCGCCCCGGACGACCGGCTCCCGCTGGCAGCGGCCCCGCGTCCAGGGCGCCCGGCACGTCCGGCACGTCCGGGGGTGTCCGCCATCCGGCGGAGCACCGCCGCCGCGGCCGGTGCCGGCGTCTCGTAGTGGACGAGGTGTCCGACGCCCGGGATCACGACGAGCTCGGCGTCGCGCAGCCGCTCGGCCAGCGCGCGCTGCTCGGGGACCGCGGTGATGTCGTCGTGCTCGGCCGCGATGAGCAGCACCGGCACGCCGATGCGGTCGGCGTACTCGGACACGTCGTGGGTGACGGACGTCCGGAAGGCCTCGAGCACGCTCGTCCGGTTCGCGAAGGCCGAGAAGTAGCGGTCGTGCTGGTCGTGCACCCACCGTCGCATCGCGGGGTCGTTCGACTTGAGCATCGCGATGCTCATCGCCCGGACGATCGCGGCGTTCCGCAGGATCCCGAGCCCGATCGGCTTCGGCAGCACAGCGCCGGCGCGGTAGTACCCGATGGCGATCGCGGTGCCGACGGCGCGCGGACCCTGCAGGGCCGGGGCGGCGATCGGGTTGACCAGCACGAGCAGCCGGGTGTCGAGTCCGGCGGCGACGGTGGCCGACACCACGATCGACCCGAACGAGTGGCCGAGCACGACCGTGTCGCGCCCGAGCCCGAGCGCGGCGTGGAAGCCGGTGAGCCAGGCCACGTACGCGTCGATGTCGGACACCGGCAGCGGATCGGACACGCCGAAGCCGGGCAGGTCCGGCACGATCACCCGGACGCCCTCGAGGTGCGCGGCGATCGTCTCGAGCCCGTGGTGGTCGCCGCGGAACCCGTGCACCGCGAGGACCGTGCGATCCGAGTCCTCAGGCCCGTAGACCCAGTAGTGGGTGGTCCGGCCGTCGACCTGGACGGCCCGGTGCACGACCGGGGTTGCGGCCATCAGCGACTGGTACGGGGAGAGCACGGGCGGTTGCATCCGCGCCAGTCTAGGGAGCCAACCGCACGAAAACCCGGACACCCGCAGCATCTCGCGCCTATCGTGTCCGGGGCGGGCCGTCGACCGGTCCGTGGACCTTCGACGAGGAGCACGGTGACCTTCACAGCCCCGATCCAGCTGCCCGGCCTGACGCTCGACCCGCAGTGGTACAAGCGCTCGGTCTTCTACGAGTGCATGATCCGGTCGTTCGTCGACTCCAACGGAGACGGCATCGGCGACATCCAGGGCGTCATCGGCAAGCTCGACTACCTCCAGTGGCTCGGTGTGGACGCCCTGTGGCTCCCGCCGTTCTTCCAGTCACCGATGCGCGACGGCGGCTACGACATCGCCGACTACCGCGCGATCCTGCCCGAGTTCGGCACGCTCGACGACTTCCGCGAGCTCGTCACGAAGTCGCACGAGCGGAACATGCGCATCGTGATCGACATGGTGATCAACCACACCAGCGACCAGCACGAGTGGTTCCAGCAGTCCCGCGAGGACCCGGACGGCCCCTACGGCGACTTCTACGTGTGGCGGGACACCGACGAGGACTACTCGAACATCCGCATCATCTTCGTCGACACCGAGGAGTCCAACTGGACCTTCGACCCGGTCCGGCGCCAGTTCTTCTTCCACCGGTTCTTCTCGCACCAGCCCGACCTGAACTTCGAGAACCCCGCGGTCATCGAGGCCATCTACGACGTCGTCCGGCACTGGCTCGACATGGGTGTGGACGGGCTCCGGCTCGACGCGATCCCCTACCTGTTCGAGTCGGAAGAGGGCAACGGCGAGGGCGAGCCGGAGACGCACGAGTTCATCAAGAAGCTCCGCGCGATGGTCGATGACGAGTACCCCGGCCGGGTGCTCCTCGCCGAGGCGAACCAGTGGCCGCGCGAGACCGCGGCGTTCTTCGGCACCGACGAGGAGCCCGAGTGCCACATGGCGTTCGACTTCCCGGTGATGCCCCGCATCTTCTACTCGCTCCGTGCCCAGCACGCCGCCGAGCTCAAGGCGATCCTGTCCGAGACCCTCGACGTTCCGGCCAGCGCGGCGTGGGGCGTCTTCCTGCGCAACCACGACGAGCTCACGCTCGAGATGGTGAGCGAGGAGTACCGCCAGGCGATGTACGGCTGGTACGGATACGACCCGCGGATGCGCTCGAACATCGGTATCCGGCGACGCCTCGCTCCCCTGCTCGACAACTCGCGCGCCGAGCTCGAGCTCATCCACGCGCTGCTGTTCTCGCTGCCGGGCTCGCCGTTCCTGTACTACGGCGACGAGATCGGGATGGGCGACAACATCTGGCTGCCGGACCGCGACTCGTCGCGCACGCCGATGCAGTGGACGCCGGACCGGAACGCGGGCTTCTCCACCGCCGACCCGGGCAAGCTCTACCTGCCGGTCGTCCAGTCGCTCGTCTACAACTACGCGCAGGTCAACGTCGAGGCGCAGCTGGCCCAGTCGCGCTCGCTGCTGCACTGGGTCCGCAACGTCATCCACACGCGCAAGGCGCACCCGGTGTTCGGGCTCGGCACGCTGCACGTGCAGGAGACCTCGAACGACTCCGTGCTCGCCTTCGTCCGCTCGTGGGAGGGTTCCGGCCAACAGTTCGGCCCCTCCGCCGAGGACGTCCTGTGCGTGTTCTCGTTCGCGACGAACCCGACCTCGGTCACGGTGTCCGCTCCGGAGTTCGCGGGGCGGCCGCTGTACGACCTGTTCGGCGGCGGCTCGTTCCCGTCGTTCGACGAGGACGGCAACGTCACACTCACCATGGGCACGCAGTCGTTCTACTGGCTGCACGTCGGCGCGCCGACCCGGTAGTCGGGGGTGTCGGTGCGTCCCGTTAGCCTGACCGCGTGACGTTCCCCACAGCACAGCTCGACGCGCCCGCTCCGTCCCAGGACCTCACGGGCCGCCCCTGGTGGCACGCTCTGGGGGTCTTCGACCTCGAGACCACCGGGGTCGACGTCGAGACGGCCCGCATCGTCACGGCCCACGTCGGCCTCATCGACATGACCGGGGCCTCCATCGTCGAGGGCGCGTGGATCGCCGACCCCGGTGTCCCGATCCCCGAGGGCGCAGCGGCGGTGCACGGGTACACCACCGAGCGAGCCCAGGCCGAAGGGCGTCCTGCGGCCGAGGTCGTGGCCGAGATCATCGCCGCGATCGAGGCCGTGTTCGCCCGCGGCATCCCCCTGGTGATCTACAACGCCCCGTACGACCTCACCGTGCTCGACCGCGAAGCCAAGCGACACGGGTTCGCCTCACCCGTCATCGGCAACGTCGTGGACCCTCTGGTGATCGACAAGGCGCTCGACACGTTCCGCAAGGGCAAGCGCACGCTGGAGGCAGCGTCCGAGCTGTACGGCGTCACCCTCGACGACGCGCACGACGCCGGTGCCGACGCGATCGCTGCCGGGCGTGTCGCTCAGGCCATCGCCGGCAAGTACCCCGACGAGCTCGGCATCTCCGCCGAAGAGCTGCACCGCAAGCAGGTCGGCTGGTGTGCCGAGCAGGCCACCTCGTTCCAGGACTACATGCGCAAGAAGCGGGACCCCTCGTTCATCGCCGACGGCCGCTGGCCCCACCGCAACGGCGCCTGACCCCTCGCGCTGCCCGTCTTCGCAAAACACCGGTGTTCGCGCGTTGAACACCCGCAGACCGCGGTTCGACGCACGGACACCGGTGTCTTGCGGTCAGGACGCTGGCTGCACAACGCGAACGGGCGGCCCTCCCGAAGGAGGACCGCCCGTTCCGTGCTGCGGGGCTGCTTACTTGCTGAAGCCCTTGAAGCGCTGGTTGAACTTCTCGACGCGACCGGCCGAGTCGAGGATGCGCTGCTTGCCCGTGTAGAACGGGTGCGACGCGGACGAGATCTCGACGTCGATGACCGGGTAGGTCGCACCGTCGAGCTCGATGGTCTTGTTGCTGTTCGCGGTCGAACGCGTCAGGAACGTCTCACCGGAAGCCAGGTCGCGGAAGACGATGGCGCGGTACTCGGGGTGGGTGTCGGTCTTCATGGAGATTCCTCGATAGCGGTGGTGGGATTGCGCGAACTGCGCGGGAAGTCGTCGGCTTGCGCCAGCCGTCCACGATACCAGAGAGACGGCGGGATCGCAGCGCTACGCGGCGCGTGCCGTGTAGCGACCGGCGTCCTTCGTGACCGAGAGGTCGATGCCGAACGCCTCGGTCAGGGTCTGGTCGGTGAGGACCTCGTCGATCGGACCGGCGGCCTGCACGTGGCCGTCGGCGAGGACGAGCGCGTGCGTGAACCCGGCCGGGATCTCCTCGACGTGGTGGGTCACGATGACGATGGCCGGTGAGTCCGCGCTCTGGGCGTACCCGCCGAGCGTGCGGACCAGGCTCTCGCGGGCGCCGAGGTCGAGGGACGCGGCCGGTTCGTCGAGGAACAGGATCTCGGGGTCGGTCATCACGGCACGGGCGATCTGGACGCGCTTCTGCTCGCCGTCGCTCAGCTCGCCGAACGTGCGATCGGTGAAGGACCCCAGGCCCCACTCCTCGAGCACGCGCTGCGCGCGGCGGACGTCGAGCTCCTCGTACTCCTCGTTCCAGCGACCCGTGACCGAGTACGCCGCGGTGAGCACGACGTCGATGACCTTCTCGGTCACCGGGATGCGCCGCGCCAGGGCGGTCGACGCGAAGCCGATGCGCGGACGGAGCTCGAACAGGTCGGCGCCACCGAGCTCGGTGCCGAGCACCTCGACGTCACCCGAGGTCGGGAACGTCTGGGCACCGGCGACCTGCAGCAGCGTGGTCTTGCCGGCACCGTTCGCACCGAGCACGACCCAGCGTTCGTCGTCCTGCACCTCCCACGAGATCGCGTCGAGGATGGTGGCCCCGTTGCGGACCACGGAGACGTCTGACAAGCGCACGACCGAGGGCATGCGACCAGCCTACGGGTTCTGGCCGAGCACCTGGTCGTAGACGTGCCGTGTCCTGGTGGCGATCGCATCCCAGGTGAACTCGGTCTCGACACGGAGCCGCCCGGCACGCCCCATGAGCTTCGCGAGACCCTCGTCGGCGAGCACCTCGGTGAGGGTCGCGGCGAGGTCGGCCACGAAGCGGTCGGGGTCGGTCGGCGTGCCGGTGCCGTCCTGCACCTGGTCGATCGGGACGATCCGACCGGTGAGGCCGTCGGCGACGACCTCGGGGATGCCCCCGGTGCCGGTGCCGACGACGGGGATGCCGCACGCCATGGCCTCGAGGTTCACGATGCCGAGCGGCTCGTACACCGACGGGCACACGAACACGGTGCCCGAGGACAGCACGTTCACGATCTCCTGGTGCGCGAGCATCCGGTCGATCCAGACGACGCCCTCGCGTTCCGCGCGGAGTCCCTCGACGAGCTCGGTGACCTCGGCCAGGATCTCGGGGGTGTCCGGCGCGCCGGCGCACAGCACGATCTGCACGTCCGACGGCAGCGACGCCACCGCGCGGAGCAGGTACGGCAGGCCCTTCTGGCGGGTGATGCGTCCGACGAACACGACGCTCGGGCGCGTCGGGTCGATGCCGAGGGCGCGCACGGCGTCCTCGTCGACGGTGGGCTTCCACGCGTCGATGTCGATGCCGTTGTAGACCACGTGCACCTTCGCCGGGTCGATCGACGGGTACGAGCGCAGGATGTCCGCGCGCATGGCCTTGGAGACCGCGATGACCCCGTCGGCGTGTTCGAACGCCTCGCGCTCCATCCAGCTGGACAGGCGGTAGCCGCCGCCGAGCTGTTCGGCCTTCCACGGGCGCAGGGGCTCGAGGCTGTGGGCGGTGACGATGTGGGGGATGCCGTAGGTGAGCTGCGCGATCCGGCCCGCGGAGTTCGCGTACCAGGTGTGCGAGTGCACGAGGTCGGCACCTTCGACGTCGGCCGCGATGGCCACGTCGGTGCCGAGCGCCTGCAGCGCGCCGTTCGCCTGGCCGAGGCCGTCCGGGGTCCGGTAGCCCCACACGTCGGGTTCGTCACGGAAGGCCCCGAAGGCCCGGACACGGACTTCCGTGTCCGTCCCCGACCGCAACGCGGCGGTGAGTTCGGACACGTGGACACCCGCTCCGCCGTAGACCTCCGGCGGATACTCCCTGGTCAGCAGATCGACTCGCACTGGTTCAACGTAACCGGTTCCCAGTGCTGACGCCTACTGTGAGCGGCATGGCACCAAAGAAGGTCTTCGGCATCGTGCTCGCCGGCGGCGAAGGCAAGCGACTCATGCCGCTCACGGCCGACCGCGCGAAGCCCGCCGTCCCGTTCGGCGGCAACTTCCGTCTCATCGACTTCGCACTGTCGAACCTGGTCAACTCCGGTCTGCAGAAGATCGTCGTCCTGACGCAGTACAAGTCGCACAGTCTCGACCGGCACGTCGCGGAGACGTGGCGCATGGAGGGGCTGCTCGGCTCCTACGTCGCGTCCGTCCCCGCGCAGCAGCGGCTCGGCAAGCGCTGGTTCGCCGGTTCGGCCGACGCGATCCTGCAGTCGCTCAACCTGCTCCGCGACGAACGCCCCGACATCGTGGTCGTCGTCGGCGCGGACCACGTGTACCGGATGGACTTCCACCAGATGGTCGAGGCGCACATCGCCTCCGGCCGCAGCGCCACCGTGGCGGCGATCCGCCAGCCGATCGGACTCGCCGACCAGTTCGGCGTGATCCAGGTGGCCGAGGACGACCCGACCAAGATCGACGCGTTCCTCGAGAAGCCGAAGGACGCCATCGGCCTGGCCGACTCCCCCGGCGAGATCCTGGCCTCGATGGGCAACTACGTGTTCAACGCCGACGCCCTCGTCGACGCGGTCCTGCGGGACGGCCAGCTCGAGACCTCGGCCCACGACATGGGCGGCGACATCGTGCCGGACTTCGTGAACCGCGGCGACGCCGGCGTGTACGACCTGCAGCGCAACGAGGTCCCCGGCTCCACCGACCGCGACAAGTACTACTGGCGCGACGTGGGGACGATCGACTCGTTCTTCGACGCCCACATGGACCTCATCGCCCCGGTCCCGGTCTTCAACCTGTACAACCAGGACTGGCCGATCTTCAACCAGCAGACGAACCTGCCGCCGGCGAAGTTCGTCCGCGACGCGAACGGCAACACCGGTTCCACGGTGGACTCACTCGTCTCACTCGGCTGCCTCGTGTCGGGTGCGCAGGTCGAGCGCAGCATGATCGGGCCCTGGTGCTCGATCGACTCCGGTGCCAAGGTCCTCGACTCGATCGTGTTCGAGCGTGCCACCATCGGCGCCGGGGCGATCGTCAACCGCGCCATCCTCGACAAGGACGTCGTCCTCGCACCGGGTGCGCAGGTCGGCGTCGACCGCGAGGCCGACGAGGCGCGCGGCTTCACCGTCACCGAGTCCGGCATCACCGTGGTGGGCAAGGGCGTCCGCGTCGACGCGTAGCGTCGACAGCCGGGAACACACTGGAGGCACGGCTCGCGTCACGGACGCGGCCGTGCCTCCATCAATCGGTACCGTTGGTACGTGCCCCGCTTCCTCGTCGTCCTCGATGCTGATTCCACCCTCCTCGAGGACGAGGTGATCGAGCTGCTCGCCGACAGCGCCGGGACCCGGCCACAGGTCGCGGCGATCACGGAGCGCGCCATGCGTGGGGAGCTCGACTTCGCCGAGAGCCTCCGGGAGCGTGTCGCGACCCTGGCGGGCCTCCAGACCGACGTCTTCGTGCGCGCGCAGCAGGCGGTCCGTGTGACGCGGGGCGCCGACCAGCTCGTCCGCGGCGTGCACGCCGCCGGCGGCACCGTCGGTGTCGTGTCCGGCGGGTTCCACGAGGTGCTCGACCCGTTCGCCGCGCGACTCGGCCTGGACCACTGCCGGGCGAACCGCCTCGAGGTCACCGACGGCGTGCTGACCGGTCGGGTGCTCGGCGACGTCGTCGACGCACACGCGAAGGCCGTCGCGCTCCGCGAGTGGGCGGCTGCCGACGGGGTCGACCCGTCGCGCACCGTCGCGATCGGCGACGGTGCGAACGACCTCGAGATGATGCGCGTCGCCGCCCTGTCGGTGGCGTTCGACGCGAAGCCCCGCGTGCGGGAGCAGGCGGACGTCGCGGTCGTCGACCGGGACCTGTCCGCTGTCCTAGCGACGCTCGGCCTGCGCGGCTGACGGCTCCGAGCGTCCGACGCGCCGGTTCTTCGCGCTCAGCGACACCTCACGCGCACGAAGGCCCGTGAGGTGTCGCTGGGCGCGGAACGACGTCGGCGAGCGTCGGCTAGTGCCCCATCCCGAGGCCGCCGTCGACGGGGATGATCGCGCCGGAGACGTACCCGGCGCCGTCGCTCGCCAGGAACAGCGTCGCGTCGGCGACGTCGTCCACCGTCCCGTAGCGGGCGGCCGGGATCGCCTTCTTGAACTCAGCCTGCAGCTCGTCGGAGAGCGCCGCGGTCATGTCGGTCTGGATGAAGCCGGGGGCGACGACGTTCGCGGTGATGCCGCGCGAACCGAGCTCACGGGTGATCGACCGGGCCATGCCGACGAGGGCGGCCTTCGACGAGGCGTAGTTGACCTGCCCGATCTGGCCGTAGGCGCCGACGACGCTCGACATCAGCACGATGCGGCCGAACTTCGCCTTCATCATGCCCTTCGTCGCGCGCTTGACGACGCGGAAGGTGCCCGTGAGGTTCGTGTCGACGACGCTGGTGAAGTCGTCCTCGGACATGCGGAGGAGCAGCTGGTCGTTCGTGATTCCGGCGTTGGCGACGAGCACCTCGATCGGTCCGAACTCGGCCTCGACCCGGGTGAACGCCGCGTCGACGGAGGCCGTGTCGGTGATGTCGGCCTGCACCGTCAGCGCGCCCTCTGGCCCGCCCTGCCCGCTGCGCGACGTCACGGCGACCCGGTGGCCGGCTGCGACGAACCGCTCGGCCAGCGCGTGGCCGATGCCGCGGTTGCCGCCGGTGATGAGGACGGTACGGGGGGTGCTCATGGTCGCTCCGTTCGGTGGGATCTGCTCGGCGCGCCGTGCCGGAGGTCCGGCTGACACGCCCGGACGAGCGTACCGGAGCAGTCCACCCCGCCGGTTCGCGCGCGGCGGACCCACGATCGGCCACGCGGGATTAGGCTTGACCACGGGTAGACGGAGACCATCTGTATGAAGAGCACGCACACGAGCATCACCTCGCTGCCGGATTCACCGGAGCAGGACCGGGCGCACCGCCTGTCCCGCTACGTGTGGCAGATGGCGATCCGGGTGGTCCTGTTCATCTCTGCCGTGCTCGTCTACTCCATCTGGCACTCGTGGCTCGCGGTCATCCCGATCGTGCTCGCCGCGGTGATCCCGTGGGTCGCCGTCGTCATCGCGAACGCCGGCAGCCGTACCGAGAGCGACATGATCTCCCCCGCCGGATCGATCGAGCTCTACGACGCCGTCGACCCGCGTCTCCGCGAACAGCAGGAGGACGCCCGGGCCCAGGCCTACCGCGACGAGCAGGACCGCCTCCGCCAGCAGGCGCAGCACGCGCAGGACGAGTGGCAGCGCAACGGCGACCGATCGAAGATGTGGGGACCCCGCTGATGGGTGCGACGTTCGACCTGCAGACCGAACCCGGGTCCACCCCGGTGTGCTCACGGGCCGGTTGTACCTCGACGGCCGGCTGGCGCGTGAACTGGCGCAACCCCCGGATCCACGCGATCGACCGCGTGAAGATCTGGGCGGCGTGCGAGGAGCACCGCGACTTCCTGGCCGACTACCTGCGATCCCGATCCTTCCCCGTGCGCGTCACGGGCATGCACGAGGACGTGGACCGCCTCGACGACGAGCGCGACCCGACCGCGACGCCGAAGAACGACGTCGGGGTGCGCTCCACCGGCACCTCGCGATGACCGAGGGCTTCGACCCGCAGTCGCGCTACGGCCGCAAGCACGCCGCCAAGCTGCAGCGCGCCGCTGGTTCCGGCCCGGCTGACGACTCCGGGTCGGGCGAGTCCGGTCGCCACGCGAACGAGCCCTTCGTCGGCTGGCGGTTCGTCCGCAGCCGTCGCTGGCTCGGCTACTTCGCGATCGCCGTGGCCTTCGCCATCGTGTGCGCGTTGTTCGGCATGTGGCAGTGGGACCGCCGGAACGAGGCCGTCCGGCAGAACGAGCAGGTCGCCCAGAACTACGACCACACCCCGGTCCCGCTCGACCAGGCGCTGCCGAAGGCGTCGAGCTGGCAGGACGAGCAGGAGTGGCTCCGGGTGTCCGTGACCGGCCGGTACGACGTCGACTCCCAGTTGCTCGTCCGCAACCGCGTGCACAACGGCCAGCCCGGGTTCGAGGTCCTGACGCCGCTGGTGACACCCGAGGGGCGCGCCTTCGTCGTCGACCGCGGATGGGTGCCGACCGGCAACACGCAGGACGCCCCCGACCACGTGCCCGCTCCCCCGTCCGGCGAGGTCACCGCGATCGTCCGACTGCAGGAGAGCGAACCGCGCATCCCCGGCCGCTCGGACCCGAAGGACACCGACCAGGTGCAGTCGGTCACCCTGGCCGACGTCGCGGACAAGGTCGACGACCCGATCTGGACGGGTGCCTACGGTCAACTCGCGTCGGAGTCCCCCGCCCCGACGGAGGCACGCCCGCTCGGCTGGGAGCGTCCGAACGCCGACACCGGCCTGCACATGAGCTACTTCGTCCAGTGGTTCCTGTTCGCCGCCGGGGGCTTCGGGTTCCTGGCGTACGTGATGGTGCAGGAGTACCGGAACCTCAACCAGGACGACCCGGAGGAACGCGAGCGTGCCCTGGAGCGCGAACGCCGCAAGAACGCGAAGCCGAAGACCGACGCCGAGATCGAGGACGAGCTGCTCGCGTCGCGTCGCTGACGCGCGGCCGAGCGTGCGCGTCAGCGCACCGTGCGCATCCCGCAACCCCGTGCGCGCTTCCGCGCACCGCGCAGCGCCGCAAACGGGCACCCAGCACGCGACGCCGCACCGGCCCGCGAACGCGGCACCGTGCGGACGGGAGGCACGGCGCACGACCGGCACCGCGCCTCCCGTCCGCACCGTGCGCACCTCGCAGCCCCGTGCGCGCTTCCACGCACCGTGCCGCGCAACAAGCGCGCACCCAGCACGCAACGCCGCACCGGCCCGCGAACACGGCACCGTGCGGACGGGCCTCGCCCGACCACCCGCGCGGCAGCTACGCGAGCTCGATGAGCTCCGCGTAGTCCTTGTTCCAGTGGTCCTCGGTGCCGTCCGGCAGGAGCAGCACACGCTCGGGGTTGAGTGCCTCGACCGCACCGGCGTCGTGGGACACCAGGACGACCGCGCCCTCGAACCCGGCGAGTGCGTTGAGGATCTCCTCGCGCGATGCAGGGTCCAGGTTGTTCGTCGGTTCGTCGAGCAGCAGGACGTTCGCACCCGAGACGACGATCATCGCGAGCGACAGACGCGTCTTCTCGCCACCGGACAGCACGCCGGCCTTCTTGTAGCCGTCGTCGCCGGTGAACAGGAACGACCCGAGCACCCGACGGGCCTCGGTCTCGTTGAGGTCGGTCGACGCCGACACCATGTTCTCGATCACCGTGCGGTTGATGTCGATGTTCTCGTGCTCCTGCGCGTAGTACCCGATGCGCAGACCGTGCCCGGGCTGGATCTCGCCGGTGTCGGGCTGGTCGGCACCCGCCAGGATGCGCAGCAGCGTCGTCTTGCCGGCACCGTTGAACCCGAGGATGACCACGCGCGAACCGCGGTCGATCGCCAGGTCGACACCCGCGAAGATCTCGAGCGACCCGTAGGACTTCGACAGCCCCTCGGCCATCAGCGGGGTGCGGCCGCACGGAGCCGGCGTCGGGAAGCGGATCTTCGCGACCCGGTCGGCGACGCGCTCGTCCTCGAGGCCGGCGAGCAGCTTGTCGGCACGGGCGACCATCTGGTGCGCTGCCGCGGCCTTGGACGCCTTGGCACCGAAGCGCGCGGCCTGGTCCTTCAGGGTCGCGGCCTTCTTCTCGGCGCCGGCGCGCTCCTTGCGACGGCGATCCTCGTCGGCGACGCGCTGTCGCTGGTACAGCTTCCAGCCCATGTTGTAGATGTCGATGGTCTGGCGGTTGGCGTCGAGGTAGAACACGCGGTTCACGACCTCGTCGACGAGCTCCACGTCGTGGGAGATGATGATGACGCCGCCGGGGTAGGTCTTCAGGTGCTCGCGGAGCCACACGACGGAGTCGGCGTCGAGGTGGTTGGTCGGCTCGTCGAGGATCATCGTCTCGGCGTCCGAGAACAGGATCCGGGCGAGTTCGATGCGACGGCGCTGACCACCGGAGAGCGTCTTGAGCTGCTGGTCGAGGATGCGGTCCGGCAACTTGAGGTTCGACGCGATCGAGGCAGCCTCGGCCTCGGCCGCGTAGCCACCGAGCGCGTTGAACTGGTCGTCGAGGCGGCTGTAGCGCCGCATCGCCTTCTCGGCCACGGCCGCGTCGTCACTCGCCATGTCGAGGGTCGCGAGGCGGATGCCCTCCACGAGCTCACCGAGCCCGCGGGCGTCGAGGATGCGCTTGCGCGCGGTCTCCTCCGGGTCGCCGGAGCGGGGGTCCTGCGGCAGGTAACCGATCTCACCACCGCGCTCGATCTTGCCGCCGGTGGGCTGCGTCTCGCCCGCGAGGGCCTTCGTCATCGTCGTCTTCCCCGCGCCGTTGCGGCCGACGAGTCCGATCTTGTCGCCCTTCTCGACACGGAAGGACACGTCCTCCATGAGGAGACGAGCTCCGACGCGGATCTCGAGTTCGTGCACGGCAAGCACAGTGGACGTCCAATCAGTTGGTGGGTTTGCACAACGGTGTGTGCGTGAGGTGCACCGCTACGCTGACGGGACCGATGGTTCCGAAACGGGACCAGCAGTCCATTCTAGGAGAATCCATGACGAACGCCACCGGGTTCGCTCCCCGCGCAGTCCTCGCCGACCGTCTGCGCACGCACGGGCTGGCCACCGACGCCGCCCTCGTCGCCGGCGGAGCCCTGTTCACCGCCGCGATGGCGCAGCTCGAGGTCCCGATGTGGCCGGTCCCGATCACCGGGCAGACGCTCGCCGTCGTGCTCGTCGGCGCGACGCTCGGTGCCCGCCGCGGCATGCTCTCGCTGCTCGTCTACGCGGTCGCGGGACTCGCGGGTGCCCCGTTCTTCGCCGACATGCAGGGCGGGCTGCAGGCCCTCGCGCTGCCGAGCTTCGGCTACGTCATCGGGTTCATCCCCGCCGCCGGGCTCGTCGGCTGGCTCGCCCGTCGCAACTGGGACCGCAACGTCGGCCGTGCGGCGGTCGCGATGCTGCTCGCGAGTGCCATCCCGTTCGTGACCGGCCTGCCGTACCTGGCCATGGCGCTCGGTCAGCTCGGTGCACCGAACGACCTGCAGTCGGTGCTCGCCGCCGGCCTGTACCCGTTCATCGTCGGCGGCATCGCCAAGGCCCTCATCGCGGCCGGCATCCTGCCCCTCGCGTGGAAGGCCGTCGGCCGCCGCTGACGTCGCGTACGAGTACGGCCCCGCACCGGTTCGGTGCGGGGCCGTTCTGCGTCGGGCGCGGGGACGGGGTGTCGGTGCGGAGACGGGGTGTCGGTCGGTCATGACTTCCCGTCGCCCGGACGCCGAGTGGTCACGTTCCGTCGCCTGGAGCACGGCCAGCCGACAGAACGTGACCGCCCGGGGAAGGTGAGCGGGCGGTTGCGACCGATCGGCGTCGCGCCCCGCGCGTGGCGTGCGCACAGACGAACGGGAGGCGCGGTGCCAGCTGGCACCGCGCCTCCCGTCCGGGTGGGTCGCGACTAGATCGCGAACCCGAGGGCGCGCATCATCTCGCGTCCGTCGTCGGTGATCCGTTCCGGACCCCACGGCGGCATCCAGACCCAGTTGATCCGGAAGGCGTCCACGATGCCGTCGAGGGCGTTCGCGGTGTCACCCTCGATGACGTCGGTCAGGGGGCAGCCGGCGCTGGTGAGCGTCATGCTGATGACGAGCGCGTTGGCGTCGTCGTCCCAGGCGAGGTCGTAGATCAGGCCGAGGTCGACGATGTTCACGCCGAGCTCCGGGTCCTGGACCTCCTTCAGGCCCTCGACGACCTCGTCGAACTTGTCGGGAGCGAGTGCGGCGATCATCAGGCCTGCGCCTCGGCGGCGGCGACCTGCACGTAGCGGTCGTAGCCCTCGTTCTCGAGGCGGTCGGCGAGCTCGGGGCCGCCCTGCTCCGCGATCTTGCCGGCGACGAACACGTGCACGAAGTCCGGCTTGATGTAGCGGAGGATGCGGGTGTAGTGGGTGATGAGCAGCACGCCGAGGCCGGTCGCGGCCTTCGCACGGTTGACGCCCTCGGACACGATCTTCAGCGCGTCGACGTCGAGGCCGGAGTCGGTCTCGTCGAGGACGGCGAACTTCGGCTTGAGGAGCTCGAGCTGCATGATCTCGTGGCGCTTCTTCTCACCACCGGAGAAGCCCTCGTTGACGTTGCGCTCGGCGAACGACGAGTCCATCTTGAGGTCGGCCATCGACTGGCGGAGCTCCTTGATCCAGCCGCGCAGGGCCGGGGCCTCGCCGTCGATCGCCGTCTTCGCGGTACGGAGGAAGTTCGACACCGTGACGCCGGGGATCTCGACCGGGTACTGCATCGCGAGGAACATGCCGGCACGGGCACGCTCGTCGACGCTCATCGCGAGGACGTCCTCGCCGTCGAGGGTGATCGTGCCACCGACGACGTTGTACCGGGGGTGCCCGGCGATCGTGTACGCCAGGGTGGACTTGCCGGAGCCGTTCGGCCCCATGATCGCGTGGATCTCGCCCTCGTTGATGGTGAGGTCGACACCCTTCAGGATCTCCTTGGTGCCCTGATCGGTGTCGATCGAGACCTTGAGGTCACGGATTTCCAGAGTGGACATTGCGTTCCTTCGGTTGCAGCTGTGTGCGGCGTCAGCCGCGGGAAGTGTTGGGGGTGCTCAGTCGACCGGGACGACGTCCTGCACGTCGACGTAGACATCGCCGTCGCGGACCTCGACCCGGAAGACCGGGACGGGCTCGTAGGCCGGGAAGTTCTGCGGCTTGCCGGTGCTCAGCGAGAAGCGGGACCCGTGGGCCCAGCACTCCAGCGAGTCACCCTCGACGAAGCCCTCGGCCAGCGAGATGTCGCCGTGCGTGCAGGTGTCGCCGATGGCGTGGACCGTGCCGGACGAGTCCTTGACGATCGCGACCGCCGTGCCGTCGACGACCACCCGCATCGGGCTGTCCACCGCGATGTCGGCTTCGGCGCAGACCTTCTCGGCCATCAGGCGTTGGCCTCCGAGCCGTTGGCCTCCGTCGCGTTGGCCGCCGTTGTGCTGGGCTCAGCCGGTGCGGCGATGACCGAACGGCCCTCGGCCAGCTCCTGCTCGACCGCCGCGATGAGGCGTTCCTCGAGCTCGGGCGCACCGATCTTCTGGATGACCTCGACCAGGAAGCCGAGCACGACGAGGCGCCGTGCTTCTTCTTCCGGGACTCCGCGGGACTGCAGGTAGAACAGCTGCTCGTCGTCGAAGCGACCGGTCGCACTCGCGTGGCCGGCGCCCTCGATGTTGCCCGTCTCGATCTCGAGGTTCGGGATGCTGTCGGCACGGGTGCCGTCCGTCAGCACGAGGTTGCGGTTCTGCTCGTACGAGTCGGTGCCGTCACCGGCACGACCGATCAGCACGTCGCCGATCCAGACGGTGTGCGCACCCTGGCCCTGCAGCGCGCCCTTGTAGTTGACCCGACCGCGCGTGTTCGGCGCGTCGTGGTTCACGTAGACCTGCTGCTCGATGTACTGGCCGGCGTCGGCGAAGTACACGCCGTACATCTCCGTGTCGGCACCCTGCGCACCGAGGTGCGTCGAGGGGTTGACCCGGATGACGTCGCCGCCGAGCGAGACCACGACGTGCTTCAGGAAGGCGTCGCGGCCGACCTCGGCGAAGTGCGTCGAGACGTGCACCGCGTCGTCGTCCCAGTCCTGCAGGCTGACGACGGTCAGTCGTGCGTTCTGCTGCGCGACGATCTCGACGTTCTCGCTGAGCAGGGCGCTGCCGCGGTTGTCGAGCACGACGATGCCCTGCGCGTTCGGCTCGGCCGTGATGACCGTGTGCGCGGCGCGGGGCTGCGACCCGAAGTCGGAACGGGTCACCGTGATGAACTCGTGCTCTTCGGTGGCCTTGATCGTGATCGCGAGCACCGCGTCACGAGCGCTCCAGGCTGCGGCCGCAGCTCGGTCTTCGGGGAGACCGGCGGTGCCGACACGGGGGTCGTCGCTGCGACCCCACTCGACGTCGGCGCCCTCGGACTGCCTTGCGAGGTACGGGTAGGCGGATCCGTCGAGCGCGCCGTCCAGCAGCGGCTGGAGCTTGGTCAGCGGCGCGAACTTCCAGTTGACCTCTCGGCCGGTGACCTTCGGGAACGCCTCGACGTCGCCGGACTGGAACCGCTCCGAGCGGGTCTGGACCGGCACCTTCTTGTCGGGGGCGTCCCAGCCGCCGTCGGAGTGGGCTCCGGCGCCGTGCTGGGTACCGCCCTGCGCTGCGGCAGCGGGCTCGATCGGCTGGTCGATGTGGGGAGGGGTGGTGCTGGACATCTAGCCGACGGATCCTTCCATGCTCATCTCGATGAGCTTGTTGAGTTCGAGTGCGTACTCCATGGGGAGCTCGCGGGCGATCGGCTCGATGAAGCCACGGACGATCATCGCCATCGCCTCGTCCTCGGCCATGCCACGGGACATGAGGTAGAAGAGCTGCTCCTCGCTGACACGCGAGACCGTGGCCTCGTGGCCCAGCTGGACGTCGTCGACGCGGATGTCGATCGCCGGGTACGTGTCGCTCCGGCTGATCGTGTCGACGAGCAGGGCGTCACAGCGCACGGTGTTGGCGGCGTGGTGCGCTCCCGGGTCCACCCGGACCTCTCCGCGGTAGCCCGCACGACCGCCGCCACGGGCGATCGACTTCGAGACGATCGACGACGTCGTGTACGGCGCCATGTGGATCATCTTCGCGCCGGCGTCCTGGTGCTGACCGGGGCCTGCGAAGGCGACGGAGAGCGTCTCGCCCTTGGCGTGCTCACCGGCGAGGTAGATCGACGGGTACTTCATCGTGACCTTGGAGCCGATGTTGCCGTCGATCCACTCCATCGTCGCGCCCTCGTGCGCGATCGCGCGCTTGGTGACGAGGTTGTAGACGTTGTTCGACCAGTTCTGGATCGTCGTGTAGCGAACGCGGGCGTTCTTCTTCACGATGATCTCGACGACGGCCGAGTGCAGGGAGTCGGACTTGTAGATCGGGGCGGTGCAGCCCTCGATGTAGTGGACGTACGAGTCCTCGTCCGCGATGATCAGCGTCCGCTCGAACTGACCCATGTTCTCGGTGTTGATCCGGAAGTAGGCCTGCAGCGGGATCTCGACGTGGACGCCCTTCGGGACGTAGACGAACGAGCCACCGGACCACACGGCCGTGTTCAGCGCGGCGAACTTGTTGTCGCCGGCCGGGATCACGGTGCCGAAGTACTCCTCGAACAGCTCCGGGTGCTCACGGAGCGCCGTGTCGGTGTCCATGAAGATGACGCCCTGCTGCTCCAGGTCCTCGCGGATCTGGTGGTAGACGACCTCGGACTCGTACTGCGCGGCGACGCCGGCGACCAGGCGCTGGCGCTCGGCCTCGGGGATGCCGAGCTTCTCGTAGGTCGCACGGATGTCCTCGGGGAGGTCTTCCCACGACTGCGCCTGCTTCTCGGTGGAGCGGACGAAGTACTTGATGTTGTCGAAGTCGATGCCCGTCAGGTCGGCACCCCACGTCGGCATCGGCTTGCGGCCGAAGAGCGACAACCCCTTGAGGCGGTTCTTCAGCATCCACTCGGGCTCGTTCTTGAGGTTCGAGATGTCGGTGACGACCTCTTCCGAGATCCCACGACGGGCGGAGGACCCTGCCGAGTCGGAGTCGGACCAGCCGAACTCGTATTGGCCGAGACCTTCGAGCTCGGGACGGTCGATGAGCACGTCGGACATGGTCTCCTCGTTTCCTTCTCGCGGGACAGCGTTGCAGGTGTCAACCCGTGGCGTCTGGACGCCATTCCACCGCGGACCGCTGACATGCGGACCCGGTGCTGCTCCCTCGCAACGACAATGGTTCCACGCAGTCCGTGGAGTGATCGGCGATCTCGGCTCATTCGGAGCCGGCGCCTGCCTAGACTTGACTGCTGCTGAACCCTCGAATCCTACAGGTTCACTGCACGGAACAACAGGAAGGCACCACCCTCGTGACACGCGTCGGATCCCCCGTCGAGCAGGATCTCCGGACCGGACGGTGGTGGTCGCTCCCCCGCGTGGTCGACCGTCGCGTCGTCGCACTGGCCTGGGCGTCCTTCGTGGTCGAGGTCGTGCTGATCGGCACCGGAGGCCTCGTGCGCCTCACCGCCTCGGGCCTCGGATGCCCCACCTGGCCCAAGTGCACGGCGGATTCGCTGGTCTCCACGCCGGAGATGGGCATCCACGGCGTCATCGAGTTCGGCAACCGTCTGCTCACCTTCGTGCTCGTGATCGTCGCCGTCGCGATGTTCCTCGCGGTCGTCCGGATGCTCCGCACGCGCCCCGAACTCTTCTGGCTGGCGTTCGCTCAGGGCGTCGCGATCCCCGTGCAGGCCGTCATCGGCGGCATGAGCGTCTGGACGAACCTGAACCCCTTCGTGGTCGGGCTGCACTTCGTGGTCTCCGCGGCGCTCACCTCGGTGACCGCTGCCCTGGTCTACCGCACGACGAACGGCCCCCGCACCGCGGAGCGCCTCGTCCCCGGCTGGTACAGGGGTGTCGTCCGGGGCACCGTGGCCGCCGTCGTCGTGACCGTGCTGGTCGGCATCCTCACCACCGGCAGCGGGCCGCACGCCGGAGCCGACGCGGCGGTCGACGGCGGACGCCTGCACCGCACCGGGTTCGACCCCGCGGTGATGGAGCACGTGCACGCCTGGCCCGCGTACGCGCTCTTCGCACTGACCCTGGTGCTCGTCATCGGCGCCGTCCGCCTGGGCCGCCCGAGCAAGTGGCCGCTCATGCTGCTCGTCGTCGAGTTCCTGCAGATCGCCGTCGGGCTCACCCAGGCACGGACGGGCCTGCCCGTCGGACTCGTCGGCACGCACATGGTGCTCGCCGGGCTGCTCGTCGGTGCCGTGACCGCCGTGGTGCTCTCGACGCGGGCCGCGGCCGGCCGCAGTGCCGTGCGGGAACCCATCGACGCCTGACGCCCGGGCGCGTCGAACGCACGACATCCGTTCTCCGACACCCCACGAGTCGCTCGACTCGTGGGGTGTCGTGTTTGCAGTGGGCGGGGTCGGGCGAGGCGCTGCTGACGCGGAACGACACCGCCGACGTCGTACGACATCGACTCCGTCGCACCACGACCGCACCATCCGCGATCCGCGGCCACTCGCGTCCGCCCCGCGGCCCACGCAGTCCGCACCGGACGGGAGGCCCGTGGCGGGCTCGCACCGTGCCTCCAGGCCGCCTCGTGCCCTGTACAGGACGCCGGCGTCGTCCGAGAACGCCGCCGAACGCTCGAGACGCCGCCGGTTTCGGCGGCGTCTCGGCGGATGGGTGGCGTCATGCCGACACGACGGCGTCGTACGGAAACGACCGCACCGCGGCGACACGACGGCGTCAAACGGACACGACGGCGTCCTGCAGACCGAGCTCGCGCGGGCGCGGACGCGGACCCGGGCGCGACCGACCTAGAAGGTGAAGACCTGCGGGAGCAGCGGGTCGATGCCCACGGCGATGAAGAGCAGCGTCAGGTACGTGATCGAGCTGTGGAACACCCGCATCGGGTGCACGTGCTCGACGTGCTGGATCGCCCGCGAGTACAGACGGTGCGACTCGACCACGAACCAGATGCCGCCGGCCAGCGCGACCACCGTGTAGAGCGGCCCCATGTGCCCGACGGGGATGAGCAGGAGCGAGCAGACGAGCGTCGCCCAGGCGTACAGCACGACCTGCAGGCCGACGACGGTGCGGCCGCGTACCACGGCGAGCATCGGCACGTCGGCCGCGTCGTAGTCGTCGCGGTACTTCATCGACAGCGGCCAGTAGTGCGGCGGCGTCCAGAGGAAGATCACCATGAACAGGATGACCGGGGTCCAGGTCAGCGACCCGGTCACGCCCGCCCAGCCGATGAGCACGGGCATGCAGCCGGCCGAACCGCCCCACACGATGTTCTGCGGGGTCCGGCGCTTGAGCCACAGCGTGTACAGGAAGACGTAGATGAGGATCGCGATGACGCTCAGCGCCGCGGCGAGCCAGTTCACCAGGAACCCGAGGACCGCCGTCGACAGGATGCCGAGCACCCACGAGAACACGAGGGCCTCGCGGTCGGACAACTCACCGGTGACGAGCGGGCGGGTGCTCGTCCGCTTCATCAGCCGGTCGATGTCACGGTCGATGTAGCAGTTGAAGGCCGAAGCCGAACCGGCCGACATCGCACCGCCGAGCATGGTCCAGAAGACGAGCCACAGGTCGGGGACGCCGCGCTCGGCGAGGAACATCGTCGGCGCCGTGGTGACGAGCAGCAGCTCCATCACGCGCGGCTTCGTCAACGAGACGTACGCACGGACCTTGCGGGACAGCGGCGATCGGGGTCGATCGGTGTCTGGCCGGGTCACGGTGGCAGTCGGCAAGGGAACCTCAGTCTGTTCGCATCAGCTCGCACACTCGGTGGACGACTGCGGCGGCGTCCGGGCATGCGCTGACCCGGAATGTCCACGGGTCACGACCACTTTACGGGATGGAAGCGCCGCGACGGTGCCCCGCTCCGACATCCCGGCGTGATCCGGACGCGTCCGACACGCCCGGATCGCCCGTCGACGTCCACCCCGGCGTGAACATCGGGGGTCACCTGAACCCCTTCTGAGTACCGGGTCACTATGCTGGACACGCCCTCCCGCAGTGCGCGCCCCGATGACGTCGGCCGCGATGAGCCGGTCGGCCGCCGTCAGACGGCGACACGACTCGGCCCCGGGATGGCCACATGTCCGTGCGATGGCACGAGCCCTCGCACATGTCGCATCAAGAAGGGTCAACATCCAAGTGGCTGAATTCACCTGGGACGCCATCGACCGGAAGGCCGTCGACACGGCCCGCGTTCTCGCCGCCGACTCGGTCGAGGCCGCCGGCAACGGTCACCCCGGCACCGCGATGAGCCTCGCTCCGCTCGCCCACCTGCTCTTCCAGAAGGTGATGCGTCGCGACCCCAGCGACGCCACCTGGATCGGCCGCGACCGCTTCATCCTCTCCGCCGGTCACGCCTCGATCCTCCAGTACGTGCAGTTCTACCTGCACGGCTACGGCCTCGAGCTCGAGGACCTGCAGCACCTGCGCAAGTGGGGCTCGAAGACCCCGGGTCACCCGGAGTACGGCCACACCGACGGTGTCGAGATCACCACCGGCCCGCTCGGCCAGGGCCTCGCGTCCTCGGTCGGCTTCGCCTACGCCCAGCGCTTCGAGCGCGGCCTGTTCGACCCGGAGACCCCGGCCGGTCAGTCGCCGTTCGACCACTTCACCTACGTGATCGCCGGCGACGGTGACATGCAGGAGGGCGTGACGAACGAGGCGGGCTCGCTCGCCGGCCGTCAGCAGCTCGGCAACCTCATCGCGTTCTACGACTCGAACCAGATCTCGATCGAGGACAACACCGACATCGCGTTCTCCGAGAGCGTCCCCGAGCGCTACGAGGCGCTCGGCTGGCACGTCCAGATCGTCGACTGGAAGAAGAACGGCGAGTACTCGGAAGACGCCGAGGAGCTCCACGCCGCGATCGAGGCCGCCAAGCAGGTCACCGACAAGCCGTCGCTCATCGTCCTCAAGACGATCATCGGCTGGCCGTCGCCGACCAAGCAGAACTCGGGCAAGATCCACGGTTCGGCGCTCGGCGCCGACGAGATCAAGGGCCTCAAGGAGGTCCTCGGATTCGACACCGACAAGACCTTCGAGGTCGCCCCCGAGGTCCTCGAGTACACCCGCGGCGCCGTCGCCAAGGGCCAGGCCGAGCACGCCGAGTGGCAGAAGTCCTTCGACGCATGGGCCGCGGCCAACGCCGACAAGAAGGCCCTGTTCGACCGTGTGCAGTCGAAGGAGCTCCCGGAGGGCCTCGAAGCAGCGCTCCCGGTCTTCCCGACGGACAAGGCCGTCTCGACCCGTGCCGCTTCCGGCAAGGTCATCAACGCCATCGCGCCGCTGATGCCCGAGTTCTGGGGCGGTTCGGCCGACCTCGCCGAGTCGAACCTCACCACGATCGAGGGCGCCAAGTCCTTCGGTCCGGCCGAGGCCTCGACGTCGACCTGGAGCACCGACCCGTACGGCCGCGTGCTGCACTTCGGCATCCGCGAGCACGCCATGGGCTCGATCCTCAACGGCATCGTCCTGCACGGGAACACCCGCCCCTTCGGCGGCACGTTCCTGATCTTCAGCGACTACATGCGTCCGGCGGTCCGTCTCGCCGCGCTCATGCAGGCGCCGGCGATCTACGTCTGGACCCACGACTCCGTCGCCCTCGGCGAGGACGGCCCGACGCACCAGCCGATCGAGCAGGTCTCGTCGCTCCGTGCGATCCCGGGTCTCGACGTGGTCCGCCCCGCCGACGCCAACGAGGTCGCGTACGCGTGGCTCGAGATGCTCAAGCACACGGACCGCCCGGCGGGCATCGCGCTGAGCCGTCAGAACCTCCCCGTGTTCGAGCGTGGCGAGGGTGACGCCGCCGGTGAGGTCTTCGCCTCGGCGAAGAACGTCGCCAAGGGTGCGTACATCCTGGCCGAGGCGCCGAACGGCACCCCGGACGTCATCCTCATCGCGACCGGTTCCGAGGTCCAGATCGCGGTCGAGGCTCGCGAGCAGCTCAAGGCCGAGGGCATCAACGCCCGCGTCGTGAGCGCCCCGTCGATCGAGTGGTTCCGCGCCCAGTCCGAGAACTACCAGGACCAGGTGCTCCCGAAGGACGTCACCGCTCGCGTGTCGGTCGAGGCCGGCATCGCCATGAGCTGGCGCGACATCGTCGGCGACAAGGGCCGCAGCGTCTCGATCGAGCACTTCGGTGCCTCGGCCGACTACCAGACGCTCTTCAAGGAGTTCGGCTTCACGACGGAGCACGTCGTGGCCGCCGCGAAGGAATCGATCGCAGCTTCCTGACCTGCGAGGGCCGGGTCCGGTTTGCCGGATCCGGCCCTTCTTCCGGGAGGCCCGGCTCGGTTCCGCCACGGGCCTCCCGTCCCCCAAGACCCCGACTCACGGTCCCCACGGACCCGTCGATGAAAGAAGAAGAGAAACACATGGCTGACAACACCCCCACCGCCGCCCTCTCCGCGGTCGGCGTGAGCATCTGGCTCGACGACCTCTCCCGCGAGCTCCTCGAGACCGGCAAGCTCACCGAGCTCATCGAGCAGAAGAACGTCGTCGGTGTGACGACCAACCCGACGATCTTCGCGTCGGCCCTCGCCAAGGGTGAGCGCTACGACGCCCAGGTCAAGGAGCTCGCCGCTGCGGGCACCGAGGTCACCGAGGCGATCTTCGAGATCACCACGCAGGACGTCGCGAACGCCTCCGACGTCTTCAAGCCGATCTACGACGAGACCAAGGGCTTCGACGGCCGCGTCTCGATCGAGGTGGAGCCGGGCCTCGCGCACGACACCGCCAAGACCATCGAGCAGGCGAAGTTCCTGTTCGAGAAGGTCGGCAAGGAGAACGTCCTCATCAAGATCCCGGCGACGCTCGAGGGCCTCGAGGCGATCACCGAGGTCATCGGCGCCGGCATCTCCGTCAACGTCACCCTGATCTTCTCGCTCGAGCGCTACCGCGCCGTCATCGACGCCTACCTCGGTGGCCTCGAGAAGGCCAAGGCCGCCGGCCACGACCTCTCGAAGATCCACTCGGTCGCCTCGTTCTTCGTCTCGCGGGTCGACTCCGAGATCGACAAGCGTCTCGACGCCGTCGGCACCGACGAGGCCAAGGCCCTCAAGTCGAAGGCCGGCATCGCCAACGCGCAGCTCGCCTACCAGGTCTGGACCGAGGCGTTCGCCTCCGAGCGCGCCCTCGGCCTGCTCGAGTCCGGTGCCAACACGCAGCGTCCGCTCTGGGCCTCGACCGGTGTCAAGGACCCGTCGCTGCCCGACACGCTCTACGTGACCGAGCTCGCCGCCCCGAACACCGTCAACACGATGCCGGGCAAGACGCTCGACGCCACGTTCGACCACGGTGAGATCCACGGCGACGCCATCGCCGGCACGTTCGACCAGGCCCAGCAGGTCCTCGACCAGCTCGCCGCGCAGGGCGTCGACTACGACGAAGTCGTCGCACTGCTCGAGAAGGAAGGCGTGGACAAGTTCAACGTCTCCTGGGGCGAGCTCGTCGACACCGTGAAGAACGCGCTCGAGGGCGCCAAGTAGTGACGGTTTCCATCGCAGCCAGCGGCGATGCCGCGCGGGCCATCGAACAGGTGGTCCCGCGGCTCGTCGCTGACCTGGTGGCCTCGGGCATCACCGCCCAGGACGCCGATCTGTGGGGAACCGACGCCGAGGCCGAGGCGTCGAAGCGCCTCGGCTGGGTGGAGGCCGTCTCGGTCTCCCGCCCGCTCGTCGCCGAGGTCGCCGCGCTCCGCGAGTCGCTCCGTGCCGAAGGGGTCGACCACGTCGTCCTCGCCGGCATGGGCGGCTCGTCCCTCGCGCCCGAGGTCATCACCCGCACCGCCGGGGTGCCGCTCACGGTCCTCGACTCGACCGACCCGGCGCAGGTCCGTGCCGCCGTCTCGACCGACCTCGAGCGCACCGTGCTCGTCGTGTCGTCGAAGTCCGGCTCCACACTGGAGACCGACTCGCAGCGCCGCGTCTACGAGCAGGCCTTCCGCGACGCCGGCATCGACCCGGCCCGCCGCATCGTCGTCGTCACCGACCCGGGCTCCGCGCTCGAGGCCGCAGCGGTCGACGCCGGCTACCGCGTCTTCACCGCCGACCCGACCGTCGGCGGCCGCTACTCCGCGCTGACCGCCTTCGGCCTCGTGCCGTCCGGGCTCGTGGGTGCGGACATCGCGGAGCTCCTCGACGAAGCCGACGCCATCTCCGCGCTGCTCTCGGTCGACCTGGACGAGAACCCCGGGCTCGTGCTCGGAGCGGTCCTCGCCGGCACCGAACCGCTGCGCGACAAGATCGCGATCGTGGCCGACGGAACCCACATCGTCGGCTTCGGCGACTGGGTCGAGCAGCTGATCGCCGAGTCCACCGGCAAGGACGGTCGCGGCCTGCTGCCCGTCGTGCTGCACACCGACTCCCCCGAGCTCACCGCCGCCCTGCCCGACGTCCAGGTCATCCGCCTGGTCGGTTCGCGCGAGGACGAGCGCCACGTGGCCGAGGGCGAGGTCGAGATCACCGGAACCCTCGGTGGCCAGATCCTCGTCTGGGAGTACGCCGTCGCCGTCGCCGGTCGACTGCTCGGGATCAACCCGTTCGACCAGCCCGACGTCGAGGCCGCCAAGGTCGCGACCCGCGCACTGCTCGACGACCGTCCCGCGCCCGCGGAGCCGGCGTTCACCGAGGACGGCATCGCCGTCCGCGCGACCCCCGGACTCGCGGTCGGGACCTCGCTCGCAGAAGCCGTGTCGGGCCTCCTGTCCGCACTCGACCCGACCGGCTACGTGTCGGTGCAGGCGTACGTCGACCGCACCGCGAACGGCGACCTCGAGTCGCTGCGCGACGCGATCGCGGCGCGCACCGAGCGCCCCGTCACCTTCGGGTACGGCCCGCGGTTCCTGCACTCGACCGGCCAGTACCACAAGGGCGGCCCCGCCACGGGAGTGTTCCTGCAGATCGTGGCCGACGAAGCGGACGACCTGGCGATCCCGGGCCGGCCGTTCACGTTCGGGCAGCTCCTCCAGGCCCAGGCCGCCGGCGACGCGAGTGTCCTCGCCGAGCACCGCCGGCCGGTCCTCACCCTCACGACGTCGGACGTCCACGCCGCCACCGCGGCGATCACGTCCGCCGTCTCCCACTGACTCGTAAGGAGTTCACCGACTCATGTCACCGGTGGCAATCACCCCGGAGCACAACCCGCTCCGGCTGCCGACGGATCGTCGACTGAACCGGATCGCGGGACCGAGCACGCTCATCATCTTCGGCGTGACGGGCGACCTGTCACGCAAGAAGCTGATGCCCGCGGTCTACGACCTGGCCAACCGGGGGCTGCTGCCCCCGGGGTTCGCGCTCGTCGGGTTCGCCCGTCGCGACTGGGAGGACCAAGACTTCTCCCAGCTCGTGCACGACGCCGTCAAGGAACACTCGCGCACCCCGTTCGACGAGGACGTCTGGCGTCAGCTCGAACAGGGCATCCGCTTCGTGCAGGGCTCGTTCGACGACCCCGAGGCGTTCCGCGAGCTCAAGCGCACCGTCGACGACCTCGACGCCGAGCGCGGGACGCTGGGCAACCACGCGTTCTACCTGTCCATCCCGCCGAAGATGTTCCCGGTCGTCACCGAGCAGCTCAAGCTGTCCGGGCTGACCGAGAAGCGCGAGGGCTCCTGGAGCCGCGTGGTCGTCGAGAAGCCGTTCGGTTCCGACCTCCGCACCGCGCGCGAGCTCAATGCGATCGTCGAGAGCGTCTTCGCGCCCGACGACGTGTTCCGCATCGACCACTACCTCGGCAAGGAGACCGTCCAGAACCTCCTGACGCTCCGGTTCGCGAACCAGATGTACGAACCCATCTGGAACTCGAACTACGTCGACCACGTGCAGATCACGATGGCGGAGGACATCGGCGTCGCCGGACGTGCCGCGTACTACGACGGCATCGGTGCGGCGCGGGACGTCATCCAGAACCACCTCCTGCAGCTCCTCGCGCTCACCGCGATGGAGGAACCCGTCTCGTTCAAGGCCGCGGACCTCCGCGCCGAGAAGGAGAAGGTGCTCTCCGCCGTGCGACTGCCCGAGGACCTGTCGACCGCGACCGCCCGTGGCCAGTACGCGGGCGGCTGGCAGGGCGGCGAGAAGGTGCTCGGCTTCCTCGAGGAAGGCGGCATGGACCCCGAGTCCGGCACCGAGACGTACGCGGCCATCAAGCTCGACATCGCGACCCGGCGTTGGCAGGGCGTCCCGTTCTACCTGCGCGCCGGCAAGCGCCTCGGCCGTCGTGTGACCGAGATCGCGATCGTGTTCAAGCGCGTCCCCGAGGACGTGTACGGCAACTCGCAGTCCCCGCTCGGCCAGAACGCACTCGTGATCCGCGTCCAGCCGGACGAGGGGGTCACGCTCCGCTTCGGCTCGAAGGTCCCCGGCGTCGGCACCCAGGTGCGCGACGTGACGATGGACTTCGGCTACGGCCACGCGTTCACCGAAGCATCCCCCGAGGCGTACGAGCGACTCATCCTCGACGTGCTCCTCGGCGACCCGCCGCTGTTCCCGCGGCACCAGGAGGTCGAGCTGTCCTGGAAGATCCTCGACCCGATCGAGGAGTTCTGGGCCACGCAGGGCCAGCCCGAGCAGTACCGTCCCGGCACGTGGGGTCCGGCATCCGCCGACGCCCTGCTCGCCCGCGACGGTCGGACCTGGAGGCGTCCGTGAAGATCGACATGCCCGACACCACGGTGTCGAAGATCCAGAAGAAGCTCGTCCGCATCCGCGAAGAGGGCGGCGCCGTCGCCCTCGGCCGTGTGCTGACCCTCATCATCTCGACGGCCCTCGGCCACGAGGAAGAGGCGATCGAGGCCGCGAACGAGGCGTCCCGCGAGCACCCGATGCGCGTCATCATCGTGTCGAAGAACAGCGGGGACACGAAGTCCCCCGGTCGCCTCGACGCGCAGATCCGCGTCGGCAGCGACGCCGGGGCCAGTGAGGTCATCGTCCTCCGCGCGTACGGTGAGACCGCGACCGACGAGGAGAGCCTGGTCACCGGCCTCCTGCTGCCGGACGCACCCGTCGTGGCCTGGTGGCCGCAGATCGCTCCGGAGCAGCCCGCGGCGTCGGCCCTGGGTCGCATCGCCCAGCGCCGGATCACCGACGCGGCCGCGCAGCGGGACCCGAACGGTGCGATCGAGGCGCTCGGAGCCTCGTACGTGCCGGGTGACACCGACTTCGCGTGGACCCGTCTGACGCTGTGGCGGAACCAGCTCGCCGCGGCGCTCGACCAGCCGCCGTACGAGCCGATCACCGCGGTGGAGGTCTCCGGAGCGTCGGACAGCCCGTCGACGATCCTCCTCGCCGCCTGGCTTCAGCTGCAGCTCAAGGTGCCGGTGTCCGTCGTCACGTCGCCCCGCGCGACGGGATCCAGTGGCATCCACGGCGTCAAGCTCGTGCGGGATTCCGGCACCATCGAGCTCGAGCGGTCCCTGGTGGACGTCGCGACGCTCTCGATGCCCGGGCAGCCGACGCACGACCTGTCGCTGCCACGCCGCAACCTGCGCGACTGCCTGGCCGAGGAACTCCGTAGACTCGACCCGGACGTCCTCTTCGGAGACGTCGTCAAGCACGGGGTGCCCCAGCTGCGCGAGACCATCGCCCGCTGATCCACACCCCACACGGTCGGGCCGCCTGTCTGGTGCAGGCGGCCCGACCGGACCGAAGGCGGTCGGACGACCGGTCGGCCGCCACGAACACGGGAGTCACGTGACCAACGAACGGCGGGTGCTCGTGCACCCGGACAAGCAGGCCCTCGGCGCTTCGGTCGCCGCACGCTTCATCACGAAGATCATCGACGTGCTCGACGAGCAGGAGCGTGCCGACATCGCGATCAGCGGTGGCTCGGTCTCCTCCCTCGTCCTCGCCGCGATCGGCCAGTCGCCGGCCCGCGAGAGCGTCGACTGGTCGAAGGTGCACGTCTGGTGGGTCGACGAGCGCTGGGTGCCGTCCGACGACGCCGACCGCAACACCACCGGCACGCAGACCGACTTCTTCGACCACGTCGACATCCCGGCGGCGAACATCCACCCGATGCCCGCGTCGGACGGGCCCCTCGACATCGAGGCAGCGGCGACGCAGTACGAGCGCGAGCTGCAGGAGGCCGCTCCCGAGGGGGCCGTCGCCCCGCGCTTCGACATCACGCTGCTCGGTGTCGGCCCCGACGGGCACACCGCGTCGCTCTTCCCGGAGTTCCCGCAGCTCACCGTCACCGACCGCGCCGTCGTGTCGGTGGACGACTCCCCCAAGCCGCCGCCGCAGCGCCTGACCGTCACCTTCCCGGTGATCAACGCCTCGCAGCGTGTCTGGGTCATCCTCTCCGGCGCCGAGAAGGCCTCGGTCCTCGGTCTCGCCCTCGCCGGCGCGTCCGTCGACGACGTCCCGGTCGGCGGCGTGCAGGGCCGCAAGCGCACCGTCTTCTTCGTGGACCAGGACGCCGCACGCGACGTCCCCGAGAACCTCATCGCGTCGACGTACTAGACGCGCGTTCCAGACGGACGGGAGGCCCGGTGCCAGCTGGCACCGGGCCTCCCGTCTGTCGGTGGTCTCGCCCACCGCACGCCCCGCCCCCGTCGCCCCAGGTTCCGAAATCTCGGCATCTCGGCCCTCGCTCCGCCGGGCCGCGGAACCTCGGCGGGATGTGCGCGGCATGTCGTGGAACCTCGGCGGGGCGCACGTGGCGTGCCATGGATCTCGAGACCCTGCCGCGACGCACGAAGGCCCCCGCACCATCGGTGCGAGGGCCTCTCGTCAGTGTGTGTTCGCTACGCCTTCTTGGCCGCGGTGCCGCGACGCTCGCGGAGCTGCTGGAGCGCGTCTTCGAGGAGCTGCGCTGCCTCTTCCTCGGTGCGGCGTTCCTTGACGTACGCGAGGTGGGTCTTGTAGGGCTCCGTCTTGGAGACCACGGGAGGGTTCTCCTTGTCGCGCCCAGCCGGGAGACCGCTCGACGGCGAGTCCACCGTCTCGGGGATCTCTTCTTCCGGCAGGTTGGCGGCGAAGTACCGCACGACCTCGTTGCCGAGGGCATCCCAGTACGAGATCGCCACACGTTCTGCCTGGACCCCACGGTCCTGCTCCCCCATCGGGCCCGCGCCGACGCGAGACCCTCGGATTGCACTGCCTCCGCTTGCCATGGATCAGACCCCCGCCGTGAACTTGTTGATGAGACCGAGCACGATGATGGACACGATCCAGACCAGACCGAGGATCACCGTGATGCGGTTGAGGTTGCGCTCGGCCACGCCGGACGCACCGAGGTTGCTCGTGACCCCACCGCCGAACATGTCGGAGAGGCCACCACCGCGGCCCTTGTGCAGCAGGATGAGGAGCGTGAGCAGGAGGCTCGTGATTGCGAGCAGGACCTGCAGCACGACGGAGAGTATCGCCACGACGTACCTTTCGTGTCAGTCAGCCGTACCAGTGTACCGGCCGCGCGGAGCACGGCCGGTACACGGACGGGAGTGGTGCAGAACTGCAGCCGGCAGCCGGCCCCAGCTCGTGGGGGCTACAGCCCGACGTGCTGCCGGAACCGGGCGATCGCCGCGAACTCCTGCACGTCGAGGGAGGCGCCGCCGACGAGGGCACCGTCGATGTCCGGCTCGCGGAGGAACCCCGCGATGTTGCCGGACTTCACCGAGCCGCCGTAGAGCACGCGGGTGTCGGTAGCGGCCTGGTCGCCCCAGGCCGCGGCGATCCCGCGACGGATGGCCGCACACTCGTCCTGCGCCTGCTCGGCCGTGGCCGCCTGGCCGGAACCGATGGCCCAGACCGGCTCGTACGCGACGACGATCTCGGCGGGCTTGACCGCGTCGAGCACGACGCGGAGCTGCTCGACCGGCACGACACCGGGGCCGCGCTCCTCGCGCTGCGCACCGGTCTCGCCGACACAGACCACCGGCACGAGACCGTGCTTGACGGCCGCGCCGGTCTTCGCCGCGACGACCTCGTCGGTCTCACCGTGCAGCGTGCGCCGCTCGGAGTGTCCGACGATGACGTACTGGGCGTCGAGCGCCGCCAGGAACGCACCGGAGACGTCGCCGGTGTAGGCACCGGAGTCGTACTGCGACAGGTCCTGGGCGCCGAAGCGGATCGGCAGCTTGTCGGCCGAGATGAGCGTCTGCACGCTCCGCAGGTCGGTGAACGGGGGGAAGACCGCGACCTCGACGTCGTCGAAGTCGTGCCGGGCGTCCTTGAGCGTCCACGCGAGCTTCTGCACGGTGGCGATGGCCTGGAGATGGTCCAGGTTCATCTTCCAGTTGCCGGCGATCAGAGGAGTACGGGTCATGCGGTCCACCCCAGTGCTTCGAGACCGGGCAGCGACTTGCCCTCGAGGAACTCGAGGCTCGCGCCGCCGCCGGTCGAGATGTGCCCGAACCGGTCGTCCGAGAACCCGAGCGAGCGCACGGCGGCAGCGGAGTCGCCACCACCGACGACGCCGAGGCCGTCGACCTCGGTCAGCGCCTGGGCAACGGTCTTCGTGCCGGCGGCGAAGGCCGGGAACTCGAACACGCCCATCGGGCCGTTCCAGAACACGGTCTCCGAACCCGAGACGGCCGAGGCGAACCGCGCGGCGGTCTCCGGGCCGATGTCGAGGCCGATGCCGTCCGTGCCGAACGACGAGGACTCGATGGCGTCGGCCGCCACGGTCTCGTGGTCGGCGTCGGCCGCGAAGCCGGAGGCCACCACGACGTCGGTCGGCAGGTCGATGGTGACACCGAGCTCCTTCGCCCGCGAGAGGTACTCGCGGACGACGTCGAGCTGGTCCGCCTCGAGCAGCGACTTCGCGACCCCGTGGCCCTGGGCCGCGAGGAACGTGAAGAGCATGCCGCCACCGATGCAGAGGGTGTCGACCTTCGGCAGGATGTGGTCGATGACACCGAGCTTGTCGCTGACCTTCGACCCGCCGAGCACGACCGTGTACGGCCGCTCCGGGTCCTTGGTCAGGCGCTCGAGCACGCGCAGCTCGGTCTCGATCAACGAACCGGCCGCACTGGGCAGTGCGGACGCGAGCTCGTAGACCGAGGCCTGCTTGCGGTGCACGACACCGAAGCCGTCGGAGACGAAGGCATCACCGAGGGCGGCGATGCGGTCCGCGAAGGCACCGCGCTCGGCGGCGTCCTTCGAGGTCTCCTCCGGGTTGAAGCGGAGGTTCTCGAGCAGCAGGACGTCGCCGTCCTCGAGGGCCTCGGCCGCGGCGGTCGCTTCGTCGCCGACGGTCTCGCCGACGAACGTGACCTCTTTGCCGAGCAGCTCGGAGAGCCGCTGGGCCACCGGTGCGAGCGAGAACTCGGGCTTGGGCTCCCCGTCGGGGCGGCCCAGGTGCGAGATCACGATGACGCGTGCGCCGGCGTTCACGAGGGTGTTCAGCGTGGTCAGCGACGCGCGGACGCGGCCGTCATCCGTGATCGTGCCGTCCTTGAGCGGGACGTTCAGGTCACAACGGACGACGACGCGCTTGCCGGCGAGGTCGCCGAGGTCCTCGAGGGTGCGGAGGGCCATGTGTTACAGACGCTCGCCGACGTACTCGGTGAGGTCGACGAGGCGGTTCGAGTAGCCCCACTCGTTGTCGTACCACGAGGTGATCTTCACGAGGCCGCCGATGACCTTGGTCAGGCCGGAGTCGTAGATCGAGGAGTGCGGGTCCGTGGTGATGTCGGTCGACACCAGCGGGTCCTCGCTGTAGAGCAGGATGCCCTTGAGGGGGCCTTCTGCGGCCTCCTTGTAGGCGGCGTTGATCTCGTCGACGGTCACCTCGGACTTGGTCTCGAGGGTGAGGTCGGTGATCGAGCCGGTCGGGACCGGGACGCGCAGCGCGAAGCCGTCCAGCTTGCCGGCGAGCTCGGGGAGCACGAGGCCGATGGCCTTCGCGGCACCGGTCGAGGTCGGGACGATGTTCAGCGCGGCGGCACGGGCACGGCGGGGGTCCTTGTGCGGGCCGTCCTGCAGGTTCTGGTCGGCGGTGTAGGCGTGCACCGTCGTCATGAGGCCACGCTCGATGCCGAACTTGTCGTGGAACACCTTGGCGAGCGGCGCGAGGCTGTTCGTGGTGCAGGACGCGTTCGAGATGATGTGGTGGTTCGCCGGGTCGTACTGACCCTCGTTCACACCGAGCACGATGGTGACGTCGTCACCCGAGGCCGGAGCGGAGATGATGACCTTCTTGGCACCGGCGTCGATGTGCTTCTGCGCATCGGCGGCCTTGGTGAAGAAACCGGTCGACTCGATGACGATGTCGACGCCCAGCTCGCCCCAGGGGAGGTTGGCGGGGTCGCGCTCGGCGAGGACCTTGATGGCCTTGCCGTCGACGACGATGTTGTCGCCGTCGAGCTCGACGGTCGCGGGGAGCTTGCCCGTGATGGAGTCGAACTTCAGCAGGTTGGCGAGCGACGCGTTGTCGGTGAGGTCGTTCACCGCCACGATCTCGAGGTCGGAGCCCTTCGCGAGGGCGGCCCGGAAGAAGTTACGGCCGATTCGGCCGAAGCCGTTGATACCGATCTTGACGGTCAATGGATCTCCTGGTGGTGTGGAGCGCCCAGGGGGCGCTGCTTTCGGGAGTCGCGCACCCTGGCGGGTCCGCGTGTGGTGGACGATACGCCCCGTAACGTCGCCGTAACGACCCTAGCAGTCGGACACTGCGTGCCCGAGCGGGATGACGGTCCGTCCGGACGGTCACCGACCGGGCAGGGAACGGGCCCGAGAACGGTCGGGAGACGGACAGGAGGCGCGGTGCCAGCTGGCACCGCGCCTCCTGTCCGCAGGGTCGACAGCCCGCGCTCAGACCCCTTCGAGCTCTTCCGGGACGCTCGCCTCGGTACCGGGGACGCCGAGGTCCGACGCCCGCTTGTCGGCCATCGCGAGCAGGCGGCGGATGCGCCCGGCGATGGCGTCCTTCGTCATGGGCGGGTCCGCGTGCTGACCGAGCTCGTCGAGCGATGCGTCGCGGTGCTGCAGACGCAGCGCGCCGGCGTACTTGAGGTGGTCGGGGACCTCGTCGCCGAGGATCTCGAGCGCACGCTCGACCCGGGCGCAGGCGGCCACGGCGGCCTGCGCGGAACGGCGCAGGTTCGCGTCGTCGAAGTTGACCAGGCGGTTCGCGGTCGCACGGACCTCGCGGCGCTGGCGCATCTCCTCCCAGTCGGCGGTGGTGCGTGCGGCGCCCATGACGGTGAGCATCTGACCGATGGCCTCGCCGTCGCGGATGACGACCCGGTGCACCCCGCGGACCTCGCGGCCCTTGGCGGCGACGCCGAGGCGCGACGCGGCACCGACGAGGGCCATGGCTGCCTCGTTGCCGGGGCAGGTGACCTCGAGCGCTGCGGCGCGACCCGGGTCGGTCAGCGTGCCGGAGGCGAGGAATGCGCCGCGCCAGATGGCGGCGAGGTCCTCACGGTTGCCGGTGGTGAGCCGGTTCGGCAGCCCGCGGACGGGGCGGCGACGGGCGTCCATCAGCCCGGTCTGGCGCGCGAGGGTCTCCCCCGCCTCGAGCACACGGACCAGGTACCGGGTGCCACGGCGGGAGGACGCGGACGACCCCACCGAGGCCTCGCTGCGCACCCCGTAGAGCTCGGCGAGGTCCTTGCGGACCCGGTGCACGATGATCCGGGTGTCGAGCTCGACCTCGACCGCGATGCGGCCCGAGATGACGTGCAGACCACCTGCGAACCGGAGGATCGTGGCCAGTTCGGCGGCGCGGACCGTGTTGCGGTTCACGGCGACCCTGGCCAGTTCGTCCTTGACTTCGGCAGTCAACGGCACAGCATCATTCCTAACTTCGTTCAGTGGTTCCCGCAGATCCGGCGGCACGGGCGTGGGAGCGGCCGGAGGGACGGTCACTCCCGGCCGAGATCTCGGTTCTTCACACGCACGGCGACGCCTGGCATCCCGCGGAGGAGGTTCGCCAACTCGGCGACGATGGCGACCGAGCGGTGCTTCCCGCCGGTACAGCCGATGGCGATCGTAGCGTGTCTTTTGTTCTCGCGCTGGTACCCCTCGAACACCGGCTCGAGCACGGAGGCGTAGCGGTCGACGAACGGACGGGCCCCGGCCTGGGCCAGGACGTAGTCCGAGACGGGCTGGTCGAGGCCGGTGTGGGGCCGGAGTTCCGGCACCCAGTAGGGGTTCGGGAGGAACCGCACGTCGGCCACCATGTCGGCGTCGGCGGGCAGCCCGTACTTGAAGCCGAAGCTCATCAGCGTGACCTGGACACCCACGAAGTGCTCGTCGGCGAACTGCTCGATGACGGTGTTCGCGAGCTGGTGGATGTTCAGGTCGGACGTGTCGATCACCACGTCGGACGCCTCGCGCAGGCCGGCGAGACGGGCCCGCTCACGTGCGATGCCGTCGAGCAGGGTGTCCTCGCCCTGGAGCGGGTGAGGTCGTCGGACCTGCTCGAAGCGCCGGACCAGCACGGCGTCGGTCGCCTCGAGGAACAGCACCCGGACCCGCGCGGACGTGCTGGACCGGACCTGTTCGACCGCGTGCTCGGGGTCGGTGAAGAACCGCCCGCCCCGCACGTCGACAACGGTGGCGATCTTCGGGATCTTCTCCCCCGCACGGTCGGCGAGCTCGGTCAGCGGTGCCAGCATCTGCGTGGGGAGGTTGTCGACGACGTACCAGCCCAGGTCTTCGAGGGCCTTGCCGACGGTGGAACGCCCGGCGCCGGACATGCCGGTGACGATGAGGATGTCGTGCTGCGACGCGTGCGTGGTCGCGGTGGCGCTGTCGGTCATCTGGGAGTGGGCTCCGTCGTGGCGGCCCGGGCGCGTCGCCCGGGGAGGTCTCGGCTGCCGGACCAGGCTACCGCCCGGTCTCGCCCTGGAGGCACGGGGACCGTCACGAAGGTCGCTGCGGACCGTCGCTGGTCACCTCGGGGACCCGCACCGGGCCTCCCGGGTGGGTGGCGGTCTGCTCGGTGGCCGCGTTCTCGGGTCCGGCGTCCGCGATCGCGTCCGTTCCGGTGTCCGAGATCGCGTCGGCGTCCGGTTCAGGGGCGCTGGACGCGCTCGTCGCCGGCGCGCTCGTCGGCGTCTGCGCGAGCTTCGACACGACCGCGGCAGCGGTCGCCGGGCCGATGCCGTTCACCTCGCCGATGTCCGCGGCCGTGGCCTCACGCAACCGTGCGACCGACCCGAAGTGCTTCAGCAGGGCGTTGACACGGCTCGGCCCCAGACCGGGGATCTCCGAGAGCCGGGAGCGGACGTCACGCTTGCGCTTGCTGCGCTGGTGCGTGATGGCGAACCGGTGCGCCTCGTCACGGATGCGCTGGATGAGGAACAGCGCCTCGGAGTTGCGGGGCAGGATGACCGGGAAGTCGTCGTCGGGCAGCCAGAGCTCCTCGAGACGCTTCGCGATGCCCACCAGGGCGATGTCGTGCACTCCGGCTTCGTCCATCGCACGCTTCGCGGCCTGCACCTGGGGCTGGCCGCCGTCCACGATGAGCAGCTGCGGGCGGTAGGCGAACCGCTTCGTGGGCTTCGACCCCTCGACGACCTCGTCCGTCGTGACGTCGGGGACGTCCGGCAGCTCGGCGTCCTCGTCCAGCCGGGCCAGACGCCGCGACAGCACCTGGTACATGCTGTCGGTGTCGTCGGTGGTCTCGGCGATCGAGTACCGCCGGTACTGGTCCTTGCGCGGGAGGCCGTCCTCGAACACCACCATCGACGCGACGACGTTCGTGCCCTGCAGGTGGGAGATGTCGTAGCACTCCATGCGGAGCGGCGCCTCGGTCATGCCGAGGGCGTCCTGGATGTCCGCGAGTGCGGCCGCGCGGGTCGTGTAGTCGGCGGAGCGCTTGGTCTTGTAGAGCATGAGCGCCTGGCCGGCGTTCTGCGCGGCGGTCCGGGCGAGACCCGCTCGGTCGCCGCGCTGCGCGGTGCTGAGCTTGGTGCCACGCCCGCTCCGGCGCTCGCTGAGCCACTGCTGCAGTGCGTCGGCGTCCTCCGGCAGCTCGGGGACGACGACCTCGCGCGGCGGCTCGTCGGTGACGTAGACGCCCTGGACGATCTGCTCGACGAGGTCGCCGGTGGCGATGTCGAGCTCCTTGTCGACCACCCAGCCGCGGACACCGCGGATGCGGCCGCCACGGACCGAGAACAGCTGGACGGCGGCGGCGAGCTCGTCTTCCGCGATGCCGAACAGGTCGAGGTCGACCGAGTCTCGGAGGACCACGGCGGACTTCTCGAGCACGGCTTCGAGCGCCTCGACCTGGTCACGGTACCTGGCGGCCTGCTCGTACTGCATCGCATCGGCCGAGGCCCCCATGCGCTGCCGGAGTTCGGTGATGACGCGGCGATCGTAGGAGTTCATGAAGCGCACGAACTCCTCGACGAGGGCGCGGTGCTCCTCGATCGTGACCTTCTGCGAGCAGGGGCCACCGCACTTGCCGATCTGCCCTGGGAAGCACGGGCGCCCGGTCTGCATCGCCTTCTTGTACGAGGAGTCCGAACACGTCCGGATCGGGAACACCTTGATCATCAGGTCGATGGTGTCGTGCACGGCCCAGATCTTCGGGTACGGACCGAAGTACTTCGCGCCCTTGATCTTGCGGTTGCGCGTCACCATCACCCGCGGCGCCTCGTCCCCGAGGGTGACCGCCATGTACGGGTAGGACTTGTCGTCGCGGAACTTGACGTTGAACGGCGGGTCGAACTCCTTGATCCAGGTGTACTCCAGCTGGAGTGCCTCGATCTCGGAGCCGACCGTCGTCCACTCGACGCTGCGGGCCGTGAGGACCATGCGCCGGGTTCGCTCGTGCAGCGTCGGCAGCGGGGCGAAGTAGTTGCTCAGCCGCGCGCGGAGGTTCTTCGCCTTGCCGACGTAGAGCACCCGACCGGCCTCGTCACGCCATCGGTAGACGCCCGGGTCGGTCGGGATCTCCCCCGCCTTCGGACGCCACGGGACGGTGTCCGCCACCTACCGAGCACCCGCCTTCTGCTTGCCGGTGCCCTGCTTGCCCGTGCCCTGCTTGGTCGCGCCCTGCTTCTGGGTGGCCTGACGCGCGCCGACGGCCAGCTGCTTGCCGACCCGGGCGTCCTGCGCGTCGAAGATCTCGCGCAGGAAGACGCCGGTGTGGCTCTCCGGCACGGTCGCCACGTGCTCCGGTGTGCCGGTCGCGAGCACCGTGCCGCCACCCGAACCACCCTCGGGGCCCATGTCGATCACCCAGTCGGCGGACTTGATCACGTCGAGGTTGTGCTCGATCGTGACGACGGTGTTGCCCTTGTCGACCAGGCTCTGCAGCACGAGGAGCAGCTTGCGGACGTCCTCGAAGTGCAGACCGGTGGTCGGCTCGTCGAGCACGTAGACCGTGCGACCGTTGGAACGACGCTGCAGCTCGGTGGCGAGCTTGACGCGCTGTGCCTCGCCGCCGGAGAGCGTGGTGGCGCTCTGCCCGAGTCGCACGTAGCCGAGGCCGACGTCGACGAGGGTCGCCATGTAGCGGTGGATCGCGGAGATCGGCTCGAAGAACTCGGCCGCCTCGCTGATCGGCATGTCGAGGACCTCGGAGATGTTCTTGCCCTTGTAGTGCACCTGGAGCGTCTCGCGGTTGTAGCGCGCACCGCCGCAGACCTCGCACGCGACGTAGACGTCGGGCAGGAAGTTCATCTCGATCTTGATCGTGCCGTCGCCCGCGCAGTTCTCGCAGCGGCCGCCCTTGACGTTGAAGCTGAAGCGTCCGGGCTGGTAGCCGCGGGTCTTGGCCTCCTGCGTCTCGGCGAAGAGCTGACGGATGCGGTCGAACACACCCGTGTAGGTCGCCGGGTTGGATCGCGGCGTGCGGCCGATCGGGGCCTGGTCGACGTGCACGACCTTGTCGAGCTGGTCGAGGCCCTTGACGCGGGTGTGCTTGCCCGCGATGTGCCGTGCGCCGTTGAGCTGGTTGGCCAGCACCTTGTACAGGATGTCGTTCACCAGCGTCGACTTGCCGGAGCCGCTGACACCGGTGACGGCCGTGAAGACACCGAGGGGGAAGTCGGCGTCGATCGACTTGAGGTTGTTCGCCCGGGCACCCTGCACCGTGATGGCACGCTTGAGGTTGACCTTGCGGCGCTCGGCAGGCACCTCGATCGCACGTCGGCCGGCCAGGTAGTCGCCGGTGATCGACTCGCGGTTCTCGATCATGCCCTCGTACGAACCGGAGTGCACGACGTTGCCGCCGTTCACACCCGCGCCCGGACCGATGTCGACGACCCAGTCGGCCGTGCGGATCGTGTCTTCGTCGTGCTCGACGACGATGAGCGTGTTGCCGAGGTCCTTCAGCTTGACCAGGGTGTCGATGAGGCGACGGTTGTCACGCTGGTGCAGCCCGATGCTCGGCTCGTCGAGGACGTAGAGCACGCCCGTCAGGCCGGAGCCGATCTGGGTCGCGAGGCGGATGCGCTGCGCCTCGCCGCCGGAGAGGCCACCCGCACCGCGCGCCAGCGTGAGGTAGTTCAGGCCGACCTCGAGCAGGAACTCGAGACGGGCACGGATCTCGCGGAGCACCGCCGCGGCGATGTGCGCTTCGCGGTCGGTCAGGGTCAGGTCGTCCATGAACGCGTACGCGTTGTCGAGCGACATGTCGGTGACGTCCGCGATGCTGCGGTCGTTGACCGTCACCGCGAGCACCTCGGGCTTGAGGCGGGTGCCCTCGCACACCGGGCACGGGACCTCGCGCAGGTACCCCTGGAACCGCTGGCGCTGCGAGTCGGACTCGGCTTCGGCGAACTTGCGCTCGATGTAGGGCATGACGCCCTCGAACCCGCTCGTGTACCGCATCTCGCGACCGAAGCGGTTGCGCCAGGAGACGGACACCTGGAAGTCCTTGCCGGTCAGGATCGAGGCCTGGACCGCCGGGTCGAGCTGGTTCCACGGGGTGTCGAGCGAGAAGCCGAGCTCCTTGCCGAGACCACCGAGCAGCTTCTCGAAGTAGGAGTACAGCCCGCTCGTCCCCGTCCAGGGCAGCAGGACGCCGTCGCGCAGCGAGGCCTCGGGGTCGCCGAGCACCAGGTCGGGATCGACCGACATGCGGGTGCCCAGGCCGGAGCACTCGGGGCAGGCACCGAACGGCGCGTTGAACGAGAACGTGCGGGGCTCGATCTCGGTGAGCGCCAGCGGGTGGTTGTTCGGGCACGAGAGGTTCTCGGAGTACGTCCGGACCGCTCCTGGCCCCTCGTGGTCGACCAGGTCGATGCCGACGGTGCCGTCGGTCAGGCGCAGGGCGGTCTCGAGCGAGTCGGTGAGACGACCGAGGATGTCGTCGCTCGCCACCAGGCGGTCGACGATCACCGAGATGTCGTGCTTGACCTGCTTCTTCAGCTTGGGCGGGTCGCTGAGCTGGATGCGTTCACCGTCGACGATCGCGCGTGCGTAACCGGACGCCGCGAGTTCCTGGAAGAGGTCGACGAACTCGCCCTTCTTCTTGGAGATGACGGGTGCCAGGACCTGGAACCGGGTACCGGTCTCGAACTGCATGAGCTGGTCGGCGATCTGCTGCACGGTCTGCTTGCTGATCACCTCGCCACAGGTCGGGCAGTGCGGGACCCCGATGCGCGCCCAGAGCAGACGCATGTAGTCGTAGACCTCGGTGATCGTGCCGACCGTCGACCGCGGGTTGCGGTTGGTCGACTTCTGGTCGATCGACACCGCGGGCGAGAGCCCCTCGATGAAGTCGACGTCGGGGCGGTCGACCTGGCCGAGGAACTGGCGCGCGTACGCGGACAGCGACTCGACGTACCGACGCTGCCCCTCGGCGAAGATCGTGTCGAACGCCAGCGAGGACTTGCCGGAGCCGGACAGCCCGGTGAAGACGACGAGCGAGTCACGCGGGATCTCGAGGTCGACGTCGCGGAGGTTGTGCACGCGCGCACCTCGCACGCTGAGCGTGGAGGTGCTGTGCGGTGCGGTGCCGCCGGGGAGGTGGAGGTCAGCGGGCTCGCCGAAGGCGTTCCGGCCCGACGTCGAGGTACCGGGATCAGAGGTGATGGTCATCGCCGTCGATTCTACGAAGCCGCACCGACATTCGGCCGGGAGGGAGGGTCAGACGAGTGCGTCGAGAGCGAACGCGACGCCCGAGGCCTGCTCGCTGGCGGCCCAGAGCCGGGCAGCGGCGGTGCGGTCGTGCGCCCGCGGCTCGGCGCGGACGACCGCTGCGGGCCCGCGCAGTTGCATCCGGCCGGCCGGGCCCCAGTACTCCCCCGAACGGACGTCGGTGCCGACGGCTGCGTGCACGAGCGGCTGTGCACCGACGTCCTTGCCCTGGGCGGCCAGCCGCTGCGGCGGACGGATCCACGACGGCTCCGGTCGGCTGGGCGCGATGTCCGGACGGGCGGGTGAGAGGCGCTCGAGCGACAGACCGGGGTGCGCGACGACGCTCGACACCGACGAACCCGAGTCGGCAAGGCGTTCGGCGAGCTCGAACCCGAACAGCATCACGGCGAGCTTGCTGCGTGCGTACTGGCGGTGGTTCGAGTACCGGCCGACCCCGAGCGGGTCGACCGGGTCGAGGCGCGCGAACCGGTGGGCGATCGACCCGAGGTGCACGACACGGCCGGCGCGCCGTTCGAGCAGGGGCAGGACCAGGCCGGTCCAGGCGAAGTGCCCGAGGTGGTTCGTGCCGATCTGCAGCTCCGTGCCCTGGGCCGTGCTCCCTCGGGTGGACGACCCGACGACACCGGCGTTGTTGACGACGGCGTCGACGCCGTCGGGTTCGAGCACGGCGAGCTCGTCGGCGGCAGCGTGGACCGAGTCGAGGTCGGCGAGGTCGAGGTGCACGTGGGCGAGCGACGCACCGTCGACGTGGCGGCGGATGCTGCGCTCGGCCGACGCCGCCCGATCCCCGTCACGGGTCGCGAGCACGACGCGGTGCCCGGCCGCTGCCAGCTGCTCGGCAGCGTGGTAGCCGAGGCCGGCGCTCGCACCGGTGACGACGACCGTACGACGGTCATCAGCTGACATGCCCGGCGGACTCCATCTGCCGCAGGGCCTTCTTCAGGTCCTGCACCTCGTCGCGCAGGCGGGCGGCGAGCTCGAACTTCAGTTCGGCGGCTGCCTGCAGCATCTGGTCGTTGAGGTCGGCGATGGTGGCACCGAGCTGCGTGGCGCCCTCGCCGGCGATGCCCCCTCGCTTGAGGTTCGGCGTCGGTGACCGACGACCATCGGTCCCGGGGCGGCCCTGCAGCAGCGCCTTCGTGTCGTCGTTCTCGCGCTGCAGCACCTCGGTGATGTCGGCGATCTTCTTGCGCAGCGGCTGCGGGTCGATGCCGCGCTCCAGGTTGTACGCGACCTGCTTCTCGCGACGGCGATCGGTCTCCTCGATCGCGGTCTTCATCGAGTCGGTCATCTTGTCGGCGTACATGAGCACCTGCCCCGAGACGTTGCGGGCAGCGCGGCCGATCGTCTGGATCAGGGACGTCGACGAGCGGAGGAAGCCTTCCTTGTCGGCGTCGAGGATCGCGACGAGCGACACCTCGGGCAGGTCGAGGCCCTCACGCAGCAGGTTGATGCCCACGAGGACGTCGTACACGCCCTGCCGCAGCTCGGTGAGCAGTTCGACGCGCTTGAGGGTGTCGACGTCGGAGTGCAGGTACCGGACGCGCACGCCGGCGTTCCCGAGGAAGTCGGTGAGCTCCTCGGCCATGCGCTTGGTGAGCGTCGTGACGAGGACGCGCTCGTCCTTCTCGACGCGCTGCTTGATCTCCTCGAGCAGGTCGTCGATCTGGCCGTCGCTCGGCTTCACCACGATCTCGGGGTCGATCAGGCCGGTCGGGCGGATGATCTGCTCCACCACGCTGTCGGTGACACCGAGCTCGTAGCGGCCCGGGGTGGCCGACAGGTAGACCTTCTGCCCGACGCGCTCGAGGAACTCTTCCCACTTCAGCGGACGGTTGTCCATCGCGCTGGGCAGGCGGAAACCGTGCTCGACGAGGGTCCGCTTGCGGGAGGCGTCGCCTTCGTACATCGCGCCGATCTGCGGCACGGTGACGTGCGACTCGTCGATGACGATGAGGAAGTCGTCCGGGAAGTAGTCGATGAGGCAGTGCGGTGCTTCGCCCGGCCCACGGCCGTCCATGTGGCGCGAGTAGTTCTCGATGCCGGAGCAGAAGCCGATCTGCTCCATCATCTCGATGTCGAACGTCGTGCGCATGCGGAGGCGCTGCGCTTCGAGCAGCTTGCCCTGGCCCTCGAGCTCGGCGAGCCGCTCCGCGAGTTCTTCCTTGATGGAGACGATCGCCCGGTGCATCACGTCGGTGTCGGCGACGTAGTGCGATGCCGGGAAGATCGAGACGGCGGGCAGGTCGTCGATGACGTTGCCGGTGAGGGGGTGCAGCGAGGAGAGCGCTTCGATCTCGTCACCGAACATCTCGATGCGGATCGCGTGCTCTTCGTACATCGGGATGATCTCGATGGTGTCGCCGCGCACACGGAAGGTGCCGCGGGCGAAGTCGACGTCGTTGCGCTGGTACTGCATGGCGACGAACTTGCGGACGAGCTGGTCGCGCGAGATCGTCTGACCGACGTGGAGCGCGACCGAGGCGTTCATGTACTGCTCAGGGGTGCCGAGACCGTAGATGCACGACACGGTCGACACCACCACGGTGTCCCGACGGCTGAGCAGCGAGTTCGTCGTCGAGTGCCGGAGGCGTTCGACCTCGGCGTTGACGGAGGAGTCCTTCTCGATGAACGTGTCCGTCTGCGGGACGTACGCCTCTGGCTGGTAGTAGTCGTAGTACGAGACGAAGTACTCGACCGCGTTGTTCGGCATCAGGCTGCGGAACTCGTTCGCGAGCTGCGCCGCGAGGGTCTTGTTGTGCGCGAGCACGAGCGTCGGCCGCTGCACCTGCTCGATGAGCCACGCCGTCGTCGCCGACTTGCCGGTACCGGTCGCACCGAGCAGCACGACGTCGGTCTCACCGGCGTTGATCCGCCCGGCGAGTTCGGCGATGGCCGCGGGCTGGTCGCCGCTCGGCGAGTACTCGCTGATGACCTCGAACGGACGCACCGCTCGGGTCGGTTCGATCGCAACACCCATGGGCACAACGGTAGTCGGCACCCCTGACACGGGAGGACGTTGCTCGCCCTGGGCGTATTGTCCGCTGCAAGCAGGCTCCAAGTCCACTGCTAACGGTCAGGCATACCGTCCGATCTGTTCAGCACCCCGACTCCTTCCCACTCCCCCGAAGAGGCCTCATGACCACGGCGACCCCGGCCGCACCGTCCAAGGGCACCCCGTTCCGCGGACGCATCCGCGGCCGCGTGCTCGTCCTGCTCTGCTTCATGTACGCGATCTCGTACATCGACCGGACGAACATCTCCACCGCCCTGCCGCACATCACCGAGGAGTTCGGCTTCAACGAGGCCACCGCGGGGCTCATCGTCTCCGCGTTCTCGCTGCCGTACGCCCTGCTGCAGGTGTTCGGGGGCACCATCAGCGAGAAGTTCGGTCCGCGGAGGGCGCTCTTCGTCATCACGGTGATCTGGGGCGTCGCCACGCTCTGGACCGGGTTCGCCGTCGGTTTCTGGACCCTCTTCGCCGCGCGGGCGCTCCTCGGACTCAGCGAGGCCGCCGCGTTCCCGACCGCGACCCAGGCGATGAGCCGGTGGATCCCCCGTGACCGGAACGGCTTCGCCCAGGGCGTCGTGCACTCGGCGGCGCGACTCGGGAACGCCCTGGCCCCGCTCATCGTCGCGTGGGTGATCGGCGCGACGGGGAGTTGGCGCTGGGCGTTCTTCGCCACCGCGGTGCTCTCCCTGGCGTGGGCGATCGTCTGGTTCGTCTGGTTCCGCGACAAGCCCGAGTCCGCGAAGGGCATCACGCAGGTCGAACTCGCCGAGCTCCCGCCGGTCGAGACCCGGGCGACCCGTCCCCCGGTGCCGTGGCGGCAGATGGCGAAGCAGATCCTGCCGGTCACGTTCGTCGACTTCGGCTACGGGTGGACCCTCTGGGTGTTCCTCACGTGGCTGCCGACGTTCCTCAGTTCGACCTACGGACTCGAGATCGCCGACTTCGCGCTCTTCACCACCCTCATCCTGCTCGCCGGTGTCGTCGGGGACACCGTCGGCGGGATGCTCAGCGACCGGATCATCCACCGCGGCGGGGACACCCGGAACGCTCGACGGGTGATCCTGGTGATCGGCCTCGGCGGCTCGCTGCTCTGCCTCATCCCGCTCGTGGTCGGCCAGGGCCTGCTCGTCGCAACGGTCTCGCTCGCCCTGTCGTTCTTCTTCCTCGAGCTCTGCAACGCCAACCTCTGGGCGATCCCGATGGACGTCGCACCGCAGTGGTCCGGCACGGCCTCCGGCTTCATGAACACCGGGTTCGGGATCGCGGGTGTGGTCTCCCCGGTGGTCTTCGGCCTGCTCATCGACGCCTCCGGATGGCAGCTGCCCTTCGCGCTCTCCTGCGTCCTGCTCGGGGCCGCTGCCGTCGTCGCCTGGTTCATGAAGCCACAGCGGCTGACGTCGACGGACGGCGTGCTCGAGATCGGCACCCCGAAGGCCGAGCAGCGCTCGGCCTGACGCGCGGTGCGCACGGGACGTGTGCCGTGCCCTGGTGGTCCGCACGCGCGGTCTGGAGGCCCGGGTCGGGCCCGCCCCGCGCCTCCAGACCGCCCCGCCACGGGTCCACCGCGCCGCACGCGCACGGCTGGTGCGAGGTTCCGGACTCCGTGCGGCGGAGCCGCCATCGCACGACGAACGGAACCTCGCACGAGAGCTGCGCCGTGCGAGCGCTCAGCGGTCGGCGCGACGCGCCCGCGCCGCGCGCTGCCCGCGCGAGGCGAGCGAGGGACGCCCGGTCAGCGGCACGCTGAGCGGGGTCCACCGGAACAGCTCGGTCACGGCGACCGACAGCACCAGCACGAGCAGGTAGGTCACCAGGGTGAGCCACGGCCGCGGCACCACGGCCTCGAGCCAGCTGTCGCCGTACAGCAGGACCCAGATCATGAACGGGTGACTCAGGAAGATGCCGAACGACCGATCGGACGCGTAGTCGACGAAGCGGGCGATCCGGCTGCCTGCCCGACGTCGGTCGGCCCACGCGGCACCGATCGCCAGGAAGCCGACGAACACGGCGGTGCTCCAGATCACCTGCATCGGCTGCAGCGGCGTGCCGGCTGCGTAGAGCGACTGGCCGAGCCCCACCTGCAGCGCCCACCCGCCGAGGGTCAGCCCGCCGACGCCGGCGAACGCCCAGAGCACCGCGCGCCGGTGGACCCGGACGAACCGCAGGAAGGCGTCCGCGTGGTCGGCGGCGATCGCTCCCGAGACGATGAAGAAGACGTACGAGAAGAAGAACTGCTTCTGGTACCCGTGCATCCAGGCGTCACTCGCCGGGAAGTACTTGTACCCGGCGAAGACCACCAGCTGCACGACGAGGGCGACGACCAGCACCGTGACGTGGTGCCCGCGGGTGCGTCGTACCAACCACACGATCACCGGGAGGAGCAGGTACACCTGCATCGTCACGAGCAGGAAGTACAGGTGGTACCACGACGTCCCGGTCACGATGCCCTCGGCCGCGGTCCGCACCAGGTCGGGGACGTCACCGCGTCGGGTCTGGCTGAGCAGCCAGGCCGATGCCACGTAGACGAACGACCACGCCAGGTACGGCACGCCGACGAGCAGGAAGCGCTTCGGCCAGAACTGCGCCATCGGCCGCGGGCGCAACGTGTAGCTGTAGACGAGCACGAACGCGGTCAGCGAGAAGAAGACCAGCCGCGTGAAGTGGAGCAGGGCGAGCAGCGCGTTCAGCCCGACGTCGTCGGTGGCTGCGGTGTGGCTCGTGGTGTGCACCCCGATGACGCACGCGAACGTGAGGATGCGCAGCACGTCGACCTCGTACAGGTGCCGCGGCTTGCCCTCGGCGGTCCGTGTCGGCGTCTGTACCCCAGTGCCGGCGCTCCGGCCGGCGTCCGCCGTCGAGAGCGCGGACGACGGTCCGGTCACGACGGACTGGCCATCGTCCGGACCTTCGCGCGCTGCACCTTGCCGGTCGGCGCACGCGGGAGGTCGGGCACCACGATGACCTCGACGGGGCGGCGGAACCGCGTCAGCCGAGCTTCGGCCCGCGCCACGAGATCGGCGACGAGGGTGGCGGGGTCGACCGGTTCGTCGGGCTGCGGGATCACGTAGGCGACCGGCACGGATCCGAGCACGTCGTCGGGGCGACCGACGACGACCGCCTCGAGCACGCGCGGGTCGCCGAGCAGGACGTCCTCGACCTCGGACGGGTAGACCTTCTCACCGCCGCGGTTGATGACGTCGTCGGAGCGTCCGGCGAGTGACACCCAGCCGTCGGCACCGACGGAACCGACATCGCCGGTGTGGAGCCAGCCGTCCGCGTCGAAGCGCTCGGCGGCCCGGCCACCCAGGTAGCCCCGGACGATCCCCTCGCCCCGCACCCACAGCGCGCCGACCTCGTCGACGGGCAGCACCGAGCCGTCCTCGCCGCGGACCTGCACCTCGGACCCGACCGGCACCCCGACGGTCCCGGGCCGGGCGGGCTCGTCGAGCGGGGTCGCGGTGATCTGCGAGGCCCCCTCGGTCATGCCCCAGCTGACGACGAGCGGCACGTCGCCGAGGGCCGCGCGGACGGGATCGGGGAGCGGCGCCGACGCGCTGCGCACGAACCGCAACCCCGGCGGGAACGCGAGGGGCCCGGTCTTCGCAAGGACCGCGAGGACCGCGGGGACCGCGTTCAGCCAGGTGATGCGCCGTTCCGCCAGCAGCTCCCAGAACCCGGTACGTCGGAACCGGCGGTCGAGGACGAGCGTCGCGCCCGCCACGAGGGTCGCGAGCAGTCCGACCACCTCGGCGTTGACGTGGAACAGCGGCAGCGAGTTGAAGCCGCGGTCGTCCGGCGTGAGCCGGTTGTGCCGCGCGACGGCCCGGGCGACGAACAGGAGCTGTGTCTCCGGCAGTTCGACGCCCTTGGGGGTACCGGTCGAGCCGGAGGTGAAGAGCACGACGGAGCCCTCGCCCGGTGCGTGCGGGCTCACGGCGGGCAGGTCGCCGTCACGGACGGTGGCCGGGAGGAACGTGGCCGGGTCGATCCCGCTGGCCGGCGCCCCGGGGACGGTCGCGTCCACCGCGCGGTCCGACACGACCATCGACGCGCCGCCGATGAGGTCGGCGAGACGGCCGGGCTCGGTGGTCGGCTGCCCGGTGTCGACGGGGATCGCCCGGCGGCCGGACGCGACGGCGCCGAGGTGCACGACCGCGAACGCGAGTGGGTCCCCGACGTCGACCAGCACGGCGCCGGACGGGGCGATGCCGATTGCGTCGAAGGTGCGCGACCAGGCGGTCACCGCGTCGTCGAGCACGCGGTAGGTGAGGACGCGTCCGGACCGGGCGTCCTCGAGGAAGTGGCGCTCGCCCCCGTCGGCCGCACGGGCCCGGATGAGCGAGCGCAGGTCGGGTTCGTGACGAACGGGCTGCACGGAGAAAGCGTATTGCGCGACCCTATGAGCGGTCGGAGGGAGCAGCGGGATCTGTGGAGAACCGCTGCAGCATCCACTGCCAGAGCGGGAGCATCCGGGGCACCCCGTCGCTGCCGAGCGGGGTCGAGTCCTTGATGATCACGGAGTGCGCCTTGCCGTCACCACCGATGTCCGTGAGGATCGCGTGCGGGTCGGCGCCGGCGAGGGGCGGTGCGGTGTCCGTCTCGAACGGGCCGGTCACCCCGCTCAGCCCGAGGACGTCCCACGAACCGGTGATGCGGGGGCCGAAGGTGTCGCGGACGTCGTCGATGGCGTACATGCGGTCGACGGGTGTCCTCCCGGGTCGGTCCATCCACGCGGCGTGCGCCGGGCCGCGGGACTCGACCGGCGATGAGAACATCAGCGCACCGCGGACACTGCGGATGTGCGCGATGTACGCGGCCTCGCCGCCGCCCTGCGAGTGACCGGCCACGACGATGTCCTTCCAGATGATCCGGTCGTCGCCCTGCACGAACCGGCCCCAGCCACCGTCGGGGTCGTGGTCGTCGAGGTAGGCGACGGCGTCACGGAAGCGCGAGACGATGGACCCGGCCGGGCTGACGGCGCTGAACTCGGACGGTCGGGTGCCGTCGAAACGGTTCCGCTGCACCATGCCGTAGCAGCGGGCGTTCGCCTCGCAGGTGCCGGACAACGTGCGGCCGAGGTTCCAGTAGTCGAGTCCGAGCACGTGGTACCCGTCCGCCAGCGCGGCAGCCAGGAACCGCTGGTACTCGGCCGGGCGCGAACGGGTCGCCGGCAGGAACAGCAGCAGCGGGCCGTCGGACGAGGTCCGGGCGGCGAAGTCGTCCCGGTTCGGGGTGAGCCGCTCCCCGTTCACCGTCCCGAGCCGGAACCGGTGGAACTCCCCGTCGGGCCCGTACTCGTCACCGGACGGCCCCTCGTCGCCCGACGGACCGGCTCCGGCTGCCGGCCGGTCGTCGGACCTGGGCTCCTCGTGCACCGCGACCCGCCCGTTGTCCGCCACGCGCTGGGCGCCGAGGACGTTCGCGGCGACGAGTGAGCCCGCCCCGATCGCCACGAGGACGATCGCGGCGAGCACCAGGAGCAGGCGGTGACTCATGCCGTGATCCGCGTCCAGACCTCGTCAGCGGAGCGGATCGTCTGCTCGAGCGTTCCGGTGGCGTCGACGACGTGGTCCGCGAGGGCGAGACGGTCCGCATCGCTGGCCTGCGCGGCGACGCGACGCTCGGCCTCGTCCCGTGGCATGCCGCGGTGCTCGACGAGCCGTTCGATGCGCTGCGCGGCGGGCGCATCGACGACCACGACCGCGTCGAACCGGAGCGGGCGGGATCCCCGGGCCTCGGCGAGCAGTGGCACGTCGTACACGACGACGGCGTCGGGATCGGCGGACTCGGCCGCATCGAAGGCCTGCTGCGCGAGGCGCCAGACCTCGGGGTGGGTGATCGCCTCGAGGTCCTTCCGCGCCGAGGGGTCCGCGAACACGACCGAACCGAGTGCCGGCCGGTCGAGCGAGCCGTCCGCAGCGATGACGGACGGACCGAACCGCTCCGCGACCTGCGTCAGGCCGGGGCTTCCCGGTGCCACGGCGTCCCGCGCCAGCCGGTCGGCATCGACGACGACCGCCCCGTGTTCGGCCCAGCGCCGGGAGACCGTCGACTTGCCCGCGGCGATGCCGCCCGTGAGTCCGATGATGTGCACGGCAACAGGGTAACGACCCGGGCCGCCGGAAACGCCGGAAGCCCGGCACCCTGTCAGGGGTGCCGGGCTTCCGGTCGGGACGAACCGCTCGATCAGTTGTTGGTCGAGCTGAGCTTCTCGCGGAGTGCTGCGAGCGAGGCGTCGTCGGCCAGGGGGCTCGCGCCACCGGTCTCGCCGGCGAACGACGAGGAGGAGGAAGACGACGACGACGAGGAGGAAGCGCCGGCCGGGAGGTCGAAACCACCCTGCGCCTCGTCGGCGATGGTCTTCGCGACCTGCGCCTTGTGGGCTTCCCAACGACCCTGGGCGGCCGCGTACTGGCCTTCCCACTCGGTGCGCTGGGTGTCGTAGCCCTCGAGCCACTCGTTGGTCTCCGGGTCGAAGCCCTCGGGGTACTTGTAGTCACCCTTCTCGTCGTACTCGGTCGGCATGCCGTAGAGCGCCGGGTCGAACTCGTCGCTCTCCGGGTCCACGCCCTCGTTCGCCTGCTTGAGGCTGAGCGAGATGCGGCGACGGTCGAGGTCGATGTCGATGATCTTGACGAAGACCTCGTCGTTGACCGAGACGACCTGCTCGGCGAGCTCGACGTGCTTGTTCGAGAGCTCCGAGATGTGCACGAGGCCCTCGATGCCGTCGGCAACGCGGACGAAGGCACCGAACGGGACGAGCTTCGTGACCTTGCCCGGTGCGATCTGACCGATCGCGTGGGTGCGGGCGAAGACCTGCCACGGGTCCTCCTGCGTCGCCTTGAGCGAGAGCGACACGCGCTCGCGGTCCAGGTCGACCTCGAGGATCTCGACGGTGACTTCCTGACCGACCTCGACGACCTCGCTGGCGTGCTCGATGTGCTTCCAGCTGAGCTCGGAGACGTGGACGAGACCGTCGACGCCGCCGAGGTCCACGAACGCACCGAAGTTGACGATCGAGGACACGATGCCCTTGCGGACCTGGCCCTTGTGGAGGTTGTTGAGGAACGTGGTCCGGGACTCGGACTGCGTCTGCTCGAGGAGCGCACGGCGCGACAGGACCACGTTGTTGCGGTTCTTGTCGAGCTCGAGGATCTTGGCCTCGATCTCCTGGCCGAGGTACGGCGTGAGGTCGCGGACACGACGGAGCTCGATGAGCGAGGCGGGGAGGAAGCCACGGAGGCCGATGTCGACGATGAGGCCGCCCTTGACGACCTCGATGACCGTGCCGGTCACGACGCCGTCGGACTCCTTGATCTTCTCGACGTCGCCCCACGCACGCTCGTACTGCGCGCGCTTCTTCGACAGGATGAGGCGGCCTTCCTTGTCCTCCTTCTGGAGAACCAGGGCCTCGACCTCGTCGCCGACGTTGACGACCTCGTTGGGGTCGACGTCGTGCTTGATCGAGAGCTCGCGCGAGGGGATGACGCCCTCGGTCTTGTAACCGACGTCGAGGAGGACCTCGTCGCGGTCGATCTTCACGACGGTGCCGGAGATGAGATCACCGTCGTTGAAGAACTTCAGGGTCTTCTCGACCTCGGCCAGGAAGTCATCAGCCGAACCGATGTCGTTGATGGCGACCTGCTTAGGAGCCTTGGTCGTAGTGGTTGTCATGTAGAGATTGCTCCGAACGGACATGAGTCGGGCCATGGCGTGCGGGGACTCGGCCCCCGTGGTGCACCGCCGTGGCGATTGATTGAGTGGCGCGGATTGCGCCGCACAAGTCTAACCGCACCGGCGGAGGCCCCACAACCGGGCGTGTCGACGGCGCGTCACCCGACCAGGGCGGTCCGGAGGGTGTCGAGGCCGATGCTGCCGAGCGAGAGCGCACGGTGGTGGAACGCCTTCAGGTCGAACTCGGCCCCCTCGCGCGCGGCGACCTCGTCGCGGATGGACTCCCACACGCGCTGGCCGACCTTGTACGACGGTGCCTGCCCCGGCCACCCGAAGTACCGGGCGACCTCGAACCGGACGAACGCCGGGTCCATGTTGACGTTCTGCCCCATGAAGTCGAGGGCGTACTCCCACGTCCAGCCCCCGCCGTCCGGGTTGGTCTTCTGCAGGTGCACGCCGATGTCGAGCACCACACGGGCCGCCCGCATCCGCTGGCCGTCGAGCATGCCGAGCCGGTCGCCGTCGTCGTCGAGGAACCCGAGCTGCTCCATCAGCCGCTCGGCGTACAGCGCCCAGCCCTCGACGTGCCCGGAGGACCCGGACAGCTGCCGGCGCCAGGTGTTCAGCTCGCCGCGGTTGTAGACGCCCTGGCTGATCTGCAGGTGGTGTCCGGGGACGCCCTCGTGGTAGACCGTCGTCTTCTCGCGCCAGGTGCCGAACTCGGTGACGCCCTCGGGCACGGACCACCACATGCGGCCGGCACGGGAGAAGTCGTCGGAGGGGCCGCTGTAGTAGATGCCGCCCTCTTGCGTGGGGGCGATCCGGCACTCCAGGCGACGGATCGGGTCCGGGATGTCGAAGTAGGTCCCGGCCATCGCGGCGATCGACGCATCACTGGTCTCCTGCATCCACCGCTGCAGGGCGTCGGTTCCGTGCAGGATCCGGGACGGGTCGGTGTCGAGCACCTCGATCGCACGGGCGACGCTCGCGCCGGACTCGATGCGGTCGGCGATGCGCTCCTGCTCGTCCCGCATGCGCGCGAGTTCCTCGAGGCCCCACTCGTAGGTCTCGTCGAGGTCGACGACCGCACCGAGGAACCGGCGCGAGTGCAGCTCGTAGGCTTCGCGCCCGACCGCGTCGACCGGGGTGGCGAGCGGCAGCAGCTCGTGCTCGAGGAACTGCCCGAGGGAGCGGTACGCGGCCGAGGCGACCTGGGCTCCGCGGGTGAGCTCGGCGCGGAGCGTGTCCGGCACCGGCGAACCGTCGTCGAACGCGGCACCTTCGGCGAGGCGTGCGAAGAAGCCGTCCTCGGCACCGTTCCGGGCTGCCTGCTCGGCGACCAGGGCGACCTGGCGCTTGGCCGGGGTGACGTCTTCACGGGTGCCCTCGAGCAGGGTCTCGCGGATGCCCTCGAGCGCATCGGGCAGCGCGTGCAGTCGGCTCGCGATGTCCTGCCAGTCGCCCTCGGTCGCGGTCGGCATCAGGTCGATGATCTCGCGGACCGACTGCGCCGGGCTCGCGATGACGTTGAGGTCGCGGAGGTGCAGCTTGCGCTCGTACGACTCCTGCACCAGGTCGAGTTCGGCGCCGAGGTCGGCCTTCGTCACCTGGTCCACGGAGTCGACGGCGGGCGCGGCGTCGAGCGCACGCTTCGCACCGCGCGCGGCCTCGGCCATCGCGGCGGCACCGGCGGGCGAGGTGTCGCCGTACTCCCCCGTGCGCCCCGGGACGCCGATGTACGTGGCGGTCGTGGGGTCGAGGTCGACGAGGGTGGTGACCCAGTCCTCGGCGACGCGGTCGACGGCGGACGGCTGGCGGACAGGACGCTCTTCGCTCATGCCCCGACCCTACCGACCCGCGGGGCGGGACGGCCCCCGGGCAGAGCGGAGTCCGCGCCGCCCCCGGGTCAGTGGGCGGCGATCTCCCAGTTCGGCCCCACGCCGACCGAGACGTCGAGCGGGACGCTCAGCTCGGCGGCGTTGCCCATCCGGGTGCGCAGGATGTCCTCGACGCGCTCCTGTTCACCGGGAGCGACCTCGAGGATGAGCTCGTCGTGCACCTGGAGCAGCAGGTGGGACTGCAGCTCGCCCTCGCGCAGGTCGTCGGCGACACCGAGCATCGCGATCTTGATGATGTCGGCGGCCGAACCCTGGATCGGGGCGTTCAGCGCGGCCCGCTCGGCGTTCTCACGCAGGACCCGGTTCGGGCTCTTCAGGTCCGGGAACGGACGACGGCGACCGAAGATCGTCTCGGTGTAGCCGTCTTCGCGGGCCTGCTCGACGACGTTGCGCAGGTAGTCGCGCACGGCGCCGAAGCGGGCGAAGTACTCGGTCATCAGCGTGCGCGCCTCGGACTGCTCGATGCGCAGCTGCTTCGACAGACCGAAGGCGCTCAGGCCGTAGGCCAGTCCGTACGACATCGCCTTCACCTTGGTGCGCATCTCGTTGGAGACCTCGGACGGGTCGACCCCGAAGACCCGGGCGCCGACGAAGCGGTGCAGGTCCTCGCCCTCGTTGAAGGCCTGGATGAGCCCGGGGTCGCCGGACAGGTGCGCCATGATGCGCATCTCGATCTGCGAGTAGTCGGCGGTGACGAGCGTCGTGAACGGCTCGGCGACCGCGAAGGCCGAACGGATCCGACGGCCGACGGCGGTCTTCACCGGGATGTTCTGCAGGTTCGGGTCGGTCGACGACACGCGGCCGGTGCTCGTGCCGGTCTGCTCGTACCGGGTGTGGATGCGACCGTCGACGACGGCGGCGTCGAGCGTGTCCACGATCTGGCGGAGCTTGGTGGCGTCACGGTGCTGCAGCAGGAGCCCGAGGAACGGGTGCGGGTGCTGTTCCTGCAGGTCGGCGAGGCTCGCGGCGTCGGTCGAGAACCCGGTCTTGGTCTTGCGGGTCTTCGGCATCGCGAGCTCGGTGAACAGGACTTCCTGCAGCTGCTTCGGCGACCCGAGGTTGACCTCGTGCCCGATCTCGGCGAAGGCCTGCTGCGCGAGTTCGGCGGCGCGCTCCCCCAGCTCCTTCGACAGGCCGGTGAGCACCGGGCGGTCGATGCCGACACCGATGGTCTCCATGCCGGCGAGCACGGACACGAGCGGCAGCTCGATGTCGTCGAGGACCTGCAGCGAGGACGCGTCGATCCGGGCACGCAGGGCCGTGGTGACGCGGAGCACGAACCAGGCGTGCACCCCGACGTTGACCGGGTCGGTCTCGGGGACGAGCTGGTTCGGGTCGGCCGTCGGCAGCTCTTCGCCGAGCTCCTGGTAGACGAGGTCGGACAGCGGCTGCCCCTGCTTGCCGGGCTGCGCGAGCCACCCCATGATCCGGGCGTCGCCGGCGATGCCGTTCACGACGAAGCCGGCGGTACCGAGCGCCTTGATCGCGGCCTTGGCGTCGTGGAAGTGCTTCGGGGCGTCGGAGGCGAACCAGGCCGAGAGCTGCTCGTAGTCCTTCGCACCGCTGCCGCCCGGCACGAGCACGGCGTCGTCGTGGGTCGCGATGCCGATGGCGCTGAGGCGGCCGTCGATGACCTCGACCGCGACGCCGTAGCCGTTCGCCGCCTCGGTCGCGTTGCGGCGCTCGAGCCAGTAGCCGAGCTCTTCGTCGATCAGGGTCTTGACGGGCGGCGGGGTCGGCGCGCCGTCGGTGACGGTGCCCTCGGCCGCGGGCTCGGCGGGGTCGCCCGATCCGGCGACCTTGAAGACGCGGTCGAGCAGCGTGCGGAACTGCAGCTTGGCGAAGAGCTCGCGCACCGCGGTCTCGTCGACCGGGCGGAGCGCGACGTCGGCGGGACCGACGGGCAGCTCGACGTCGGTGACCAGGCGGTTGAGCCGGCGGTTCCGGATCGCCCGGTCCCGCTGCTCGCGCAGGTTGTTGCCCACGACGCCCTTGATCTCGTCGGCGTGCTCGAGGACGCCGTCGAGTGACCCGTACTGCGTCACCCACTTGACCGCGGTCTTCTCGCCGACCTTGTCGATGCCGATCAGGTTGTCGCTGGTCTCACCGACGAGGGCGGCGATGTCCGGGTACTGGTGGGGCTCGATGCCGTACCGCTCGTAGACCTTGTCGCGGTCGTAGCGGGTGAGCTCGGAGACACCGCGGACCGACGGGTAGAGCAGCGTGACGTCGTCGTTGACGAGCTGGATCGAGTCGCGGTCGCCGGAGACCACGTAGACCTGGAAACCCTGGTCGGCACCCTGCTTGGAGAGGGTCGCGAGGATGTCGTCGGCCTCGTAGTCCTCCTTCGTGACGGTGGTGATCCCCATCGCCTCGAGCGCCTGCTGCAGGAGCGGGATCTGGCCCTTGAACTCGGCCGGGGTCTCGGAGCGGGTGCCCTTGTACTCCGCGTACTCACGCGTGCGGAACGAGAACCGGGAGATGTCGAACGCCACCGCCAGGTGGGTGGGCTTCTCACGCTGCAGGAGCATCAGCAGCATCGAGATGAAGCCGTGGATCGCGTTGGTGTGCTGCCCCTCGCGGTTCACGAAGCTGTCGACCGGCAGCGCGTAGAAGGCCCGGAAGGCGAGCGAGTGGCCGTCGATGACCATGAGGGTAGGCTTTGCGGAGTCCGACACCCGGACAGCCTACCGACGCCCGCTGACACGGAAGGTCGACGCAGACCGTGACCGACGACACCACATCGACCACGATCGATCCCCGCCTCGACGAACGCGGCATGGGCGAGCTGGCCGAGAAGATGGGCATGGTCATCACCGAGCTCTCGGCCGAGCGGGCGGTCGGTTCGATCCCCGTCGAGGGCAACCGCCAGCCGGTCGGGCTGCTGCACGGCGGCGCCTACGTCGTGCTCGCGGAGAGCCTCGGTTCGATGGCCGCGAACGTGCACGCCGGGCCCGGCCGCTACGCCGTCGGCATCGAGCTCAACGCCTCGCACTCCAGGAGCGCCACGAGCGGGATCGTCACGGGCACGTGCACCGCCATCCACCTGGGCGGCACGCTCACCACGCACGAGATCGTCCTGACCGACGACCAGGGTCGCCGGTGCTCCACCGTGCGGATCACGAACATGATCCGCGAGCGTCGCTGACCGACCGACGGACCGCTCAGTCCTCCGGCGGCCGCTGCAGGAGCAGGCGCGCGTCGCCGAACCCGAGCCGCCGGTAGAGCCGTTCGCCGTCCACGCTCGAGTGCACCGACGTCCGCTCCACGCCGAGTTCGTCGGCGAGCTCGAGGAGGGCCGTCACGAGGCGTCCGGCGACGCCGGAACCTCGCAGCTCCGGGTGCACGTAGACCGTCTGCACGTCAGCAGTCAGTCGACGCCCCGGCCGGTCCGGCAGCGGCGGTCGCGCGACGAGCCCGAGCCACGCCATGCCGAGCACCACACCGTCCCGCTCCGCGACGACGCACCGGTGCGACTCCGCGTGGGCAGCGGCGAACGCCGTCATGGCATCGCGGTACGCCTCGACGCTCGTCGCCGGCTGCGCGCCGCCCTCGTCCACGCTCCACCGCCACCGCAGGTCGGCCACGGCCGCCATGTCGTCAGGCCGGGAGGCTCGGATCACCACGTCGTCCATGCCTCCAGCCTGCCAGGTGGTCGCGGAACACGCCCCGCCCCCGGACGCAGGAACGCCGCCGACCCCAGGGGGTCCGGCGGCGTTCCGTGAGCGACGGTGGTGCGTGGACTACTTCTTGGCGCTGAGCTGCTCGATGATCGCCTTCGCGACGTCGTGCATGGTCAGGCGGCGGTCCATCGAGGCCTTCTGGATCCAGCGGAAGGCCTCGGGCTCGGTGAGGCCCATCTTCTCGTTCAGCAGGCCCTTGGCACGGTCGACGAGCTTGCGGGTCTCGAAGCGCTCGACGAGGTCGGCGACCTCGGCTTCGAGCGTGATGATCTGCTGGTACCGCGAGAGGGCGATCTCGATCGCGGGGAGCAGGTCGTTCGGGGTGAAGGGCTTGACCACGTAGGCCAGCGCGCCGGCCTCGGTCGCACGCTCGACGAGGTCCTTCTGGCTGAACGCGGTCAGCAGGACGACGGGCGCGATGTGGTTCTTGGACAGCTTCTCGGCTGCGGAGATGCCGTCGAGCTGGGGCATCTTGACGTCCATCACGACGAGGTCGGGGCGGAGGTCGGTCGCGAGCTGGACGGCGGTCTCACCGTCACCGGCTTCACCGACCACGTCGAACCCGTTGTCGCGGAGGATCTCCACGATGTCGAGGCGGATGAGCGACTCGTCCTCGGCGACGACGACGCGACGGGGTGCTGGTGCTGTTGCTTCTGTGTCACTCACGGACGAAAGCCTACTAGACGCCGGAAGTGCCGTATCCCAGACCACGCAGAACGATGCTTGGTACGAGTGGCGGGACGCGGGTCCGAACTGCCCCGCACGCCGTGAGCAATTTCGTACGAGTGGCGGGACGCGGGTCCGAACTGCCCCGCACGCCGTGAGCAATTTCGTACGAGTGGCGGGACGCGGGTCC
>NZ_JAHEWN010000014.1 GCF_018598555.1 Curtobacterium aurantiacum | reverse complement strand
GGGTCGGGCAGGGGGTGTCGGGGTTCGGGCAGTGCCTGCACGGCGTTCCAGAACGGGGTGAAGACCTTGTACGGTTCGCCCTGTCCGGTGAGCACCGTCCACGGCTCCCAGAGCAGGTTCGCGGCGAAGCTGTGCGCCTCGATGCCGCGTTCGTGCAGGGCGGCCTTGATGCCGGCGTCGATGTCCCGCTCGACGGCGCCGTACCGACGGTTCCAGTACACGGCGTCCGCTCCGGCATCGGCGACGAGCTGATCGATGACCTCGGCCGCTGCGCCCCGACGGAGGACGAGTCGGGACCCGCGCTCGCGGAGATCGGTGTCGAGCGCGGTCAGCGAGTGGTGCAGCCACCAGCGGCTCGCGGCACCGATCGGACGGAGGCCCGGGGACCGCTCGTCGAGCACGACGACCACGGTGACGTCGCCGCCGTGGTCGATCGCCGCTCGGAGCGCGGGGTTGTCCGACAGCCGGAGGTCGTCACGGAGCCAGACGATCGCGCCGGTCACACCGTCGCCGCGTCCGGAGCGGCGACCGGGCGGGTCACCGAGCGGCGGTCCGGTGCCGTGCCGACCGCGAGCCGGAGCTTGGTGCAGAGTTCGGTCAGGGTGCGGAGCTCGGGGTCGGACAGCCCCGCGCCGACCTGGCGGGCGATGCTCGCGGCGTGCTGCACGGCGACCTGCCGGTAGACGTCGAAGCCGTGCGGGGTCAGCGCCACGATCACCCCGCGGGCATCGGTGGGGTCCGGCTGCTTCTCGACGATGCCGCGGGCGAGCAGCCGGTCGACCAGACGGCTGACGCTCGGCTGGGTCAACAGGAGGTGCCCGGTGAGGTCACGCATGCGGCAGCGACGGCCGGGCTGGGTCGACAGGTTGAAGCAGACGTCGTACTCGTTGAACGAGATCTCGTCGCCGGGGAAGTCCGCGTTGAGACTCCGCATCACGGCGACCTGGGCGCGGAAGAGCGCTTCCCAGGCGGCGACAGCGGTCGCCTTCTCACTGCGGCGTGTCTCGCTCACGTTCGCGTTCCCTCCGGTCGTACGGTCCGTCCACACTACCGACGGGGTCCGACAGGAGCCGGGCGACATGCACGAGGGCCGGCCGCCTGTCGGCGACCGGCCCTCTCCCTTGCACCAAGAGTGTCCTGCAATCACATTCCGCAGGCGGTGCCACAGCAAACACCGTCTGCACGAACGACTGTATAACGAAGCGGTAACGGGGCGCCAGCCTCTCCGGAGGTGGTTCGCTGCGAGTTCACCAAGAGCAGTCGATCCGGTTCAGAAGAGGTCGGGCGACGGGGTGGACGCGTACCGGACCGCGACGTCGGCGTGGCGGTCGAAGCGGTAGCCGACGCCGCGCACGGTCCGGACGATCTCCTCGAACGCGCCGAGCTTCGAGCGCAGTCGGCGGACGTGCACGTCGATGGTGCGCTCGTTCGGGGTCTCGTCCTCGCCGTCCGACCAGAGGCCCTCGATGATGGCCGAACGGTCGACGGTCTGGCCCTCACGGAGGACCAGGAACTGCAGGAGCTCGAACTCCTTGTAGGTCAGCGGTGCGGCCTCACCGTCGAGCGTCACGCGCTTCCGGGAGATGTCGATGACGACCCCGGTCTCCTCGGGCTCGGGCTTCTCGGCCTGCTTGCGGGCGGCGACCGCGGAACGGTCCTGCAGGGCGAGGCGGACGACGTCGACGTCGCGCCCACCGGAGTGCTCGGCGGCGACGGCGACCGCTGCGTACGTCTCGGACGTCGGGACGAGCTGCTCCGTGAGGGCCTTCAACTGCTCGACCACGGCGGCGAGGGTCGTGCCTGCGGCGGCGGCCTTGGCCTCGTCGATGCCGACGTACAGGGCGAAGCCGCGGGCCTCGGTGCCTTCCGGGAGCGCTCGGTTCCGCTGCGGGGCCACCACGGGGCTCGTCGGCACGGTGGCCGGCCCGGACGCCGCCGGGGAGGCCGGACGCGGGCGGATCGGCGTGACGGTGCCGAGTTCGGTCGGAGCCGAGGCGGTGCGGAGTGCGGTGCGGGGCTGGGCGATGGTGAGCGACATGGTGGTTCTCCGGGCGGTGTGGCCGGTGCGCGGGTGGCGCGGCGGCCGGTGTCGAATGCGTCATCCCGGGTGCGGCGGTACGCCGATGCGCCCTGCGGTCCTGCTGCGGACCGGGGCAGACCCGGGGGAACGGGAGACAGACCTCGTGACGTGGTGCGCGTCGCCGACGGTGTCCGTCACCCGGGGATCACGCGCTCGCGACGGGGATGGTGTCGCGGGGGATCCGGCTGGAACGGGTGCCGATCAGGCACACATTCGACAACGCATGACTGCCATGGCCGGCATCATCGTGCCGACGGTCCCCACTGCCCCTGCGGAGGAGCACGCCTCGGAGAGGACGCGGGTGGACACGGTTGCAGTCATGGGACGAGTATCGGCGGTATACCAACGCGGTGTCAACCGTCCGCGTGGACGGTGCGGTGAGCGCGACCGCGCGGCCGTCGAGCGCCACGCCCGTTCTTTCCCATTGCGCCCGCGATGGGAAGTCGAATCGGGCATACCGGGTGGAAAGGAACGACCGGGTACGCCCCGAACGACCCGGTACGTCCGGAACGACCGGGTACGCCCGGAACGGGCGGGTACGCCCGGAACGGGCGGGTACGCCCGGAACGGGCGGGTACGCCCGGTACGGGCGGGTACGCCCGGTACGGGCGGTACGGCCGTCGCGTCGCGCGCCAGGACGGACTGGAGGCGCGGTGCCAGCCGGCACCGCGCCTCCAGTCCGAGACGTGGCGGGTCTGCGCTACTCGGCCAGGCCGTAGAGCCGGTCGCCGGCGTCGCCGAGCCCCGGCACGATGTAGCCGTTCTCGTCGAGCTTCTCGTCGAGCGCACCGAGGACGATCGAGACGTTGCGGTCACCGACGGCCTGCTCGACCATGGCGAGCCCTTCGGGGGCACCGAGGATGCACACGCACGTGACCTCTTCCGCGCCGCGGGCGAACAGGAAGTCGATCGCGGCGGCGAGGGTGCCACCGGTGGCGAGCATCGGGTCGAGCACGAAGCACTGTCGCCCGGACAGGTCGTCGGGCAGGCGCTCGGCGTAGGTCTGCGGCTCGAGCGTCTCTTCGTTGCGGGCCATGCCGAGGAAGCCGACCTCGGCCGTCGGGACGAGCTTGACCATGCCCTCGAGCATGCCGAGCCCGGCGCGGAGGATCGGGACGACGAGCGGCCTGGGCTTGGCGATCGCGACGCCCATGGTGTGCGCCACCGGGGTGTCGATCGGCGTCGCCGTGACCCGGACGCCCCGCGTTGCCTCGTACGCGAGGAGCGTGACGAGCTCTTCGGTCAGCGCGCGGAACGTGGGGGAGGGCGTCGTACGGTCGCGGAGCACCGAGAGCTTGTGGGTGATGAGCGGGTGGTCGGCGACGTGGACTCGCATAGGGTCGAGCCTAGCGTGCCGCCGACCGTCAGGAGGTCCCGTGGAGCAGCCAGCAGCCCGCCCGTTCGTCCCGGCGATGGAGCGTGCCCTCGACGAGGCCAGGCGGTGCCTGGACACCGGCGACGTCCCGGTCGGCGCCGTGGTGCTCGACCGCGACGGCGTCGTGGTCGCCACCGGCCGGAACGAGCGCGAGGCGCGGCAGGACCCGACGGCGCACGCCGAGGTGCTCGCGCTCCGGGCCGCTGCGGCCGTCACGGGGGACTGGCACCTCGAGGAGCACACGCTGGTGGTCACGCTCGAGCCCTGCCCGATGTGCGCCGGCGCCGTCATGGCAGCACGGGTGCCCCGGGTCGTCTTCGGCGCGTGGGACCCGAAGGCCGGTGCCAGCGGCAGCGTCTACGACATCGCCAGGGACCGCCGGTTGCCGCACCGCTCCGAGGTGATCGGCGGCGTGCTCGAGGCGGCCTGCGCCGGGCTCCTCGACGACTTCTTCAGTCTGCGGCGAGGATGACGATCGCCTCGGTCGGCGGCTGCGGCCCGGTGCGCAGGACGTCGGGTTCGACGTAGATCACCCGGGCGATGGGCACGGCGCTCCGGACTCGCTGCTCGACGGCATCGATGCCCGCCGCGACGTCCCCGAGCCGGCGGTCCCCGTCGACGGCGACCTTCACCCCGACCATGAGTTCGTCCGGGCCGAGGTACAGGGTCTTGAGGTGGATGATCGCGTCGACCTCGGGGCCGTCGAGCACCGCCTCCTTGATGCGCTCGACGTCGGCGGCGGTCGCGCCCTCGCCCACGAGCAGGCTCTTCGTCTCGATGCCGAGCACCACCGCGACGGCGATGAGCAGCGCCGCGATGAGCATCGTGCCGATCGCGTCGAACACCCCGTTGCCGGTGATCGCCGTCAGCCCGACCCCGAAGAGCGCGAACACCAGACCGAGCAGGGCCGCGGTGTCCTCGAGCATCACGACGGGCAGCTCGGGCGCCTTGGCGCGACGGACGAACTGCACCCAGCTCTGCGAGCCCTTCTGCGGCCGGGCCTCCTTCAGGGCGGTGCGGAGCGAGAAGCCCTCGAGCCCGATGGCGATCACGAGCACGACGAGGGGTAGCCACCAGTTCTCGAGCGGGTGCGGGTGGGCGAGCTTCTCGATGCCCTCGTAGAGCGAGAACACACCGCCGACCGAGAACAGGATGATGGAGACGACGAACGCGTAGACGTACCGTTCACGCCCGTAGCCGAAGGGGTGCTCCTGGTCCGCCGCTCGCCGGGCCTTCCGGCCACCGAGCAGCAGGAGGAGCTGGTTCGCGGAGTCGGCCAGGGAGTGCACGCCCTCGGCCAGCATCGACGCCGATCCGCTGATCGCCGCCGCGATGAACTTCACGATCGCGATGCCGATGTTGGCACCGAGTGCGGCGAAGATCGCCTTCGTGCCTCCGGAAGCGCTCACAGCTGTCCCCTTCTCGTGGTCTGCGACACGATCCTAGGCGGGTCGCGTCGGTAGGGTCGGGAGCATGACGATCGACCTGCCCCGCACCGCCCTGCTCGGCGTCGGCTCCATGTCCGGCGCGGTCCTCGACGGCCTGCTCGCCGCGGGACTCGACCCGGCCACCGTGACCCTCACCACGAAGTCGGAGGCGTCCGCTGCTGCCCACCGGGAGCGCGGCCTCGACGCCACCGCGAGCGACACCGACCCCGCGGCGAACCGCTCGGCCGTCCGCGGCGCTGCCCTCGTGGTGGTCGGCGTGAAGCCGTACATGATCGCGGACCTGCTCGACGAGGTCGCCGACGACCTGGAGCCCGGCGCCGTCCTGGTCAGTGTCGCCGTCGGCACCACCATCGCGAGCATGGAGGCACGGGTGCCCGCCGGCGTCCGCGTCGTCCGTGCCCTGCCGAACACCCCGATCGGCGTCGGCCACGGCGTCACCGGCATCAGCGCGGGCACCTCGGCCGACGCCGAGGCCGTCGCACTGGCGTCGTCGGTGTTCACCGCCTCGGGTGAGGTCATCGAGGTGCCGGAGTCGCAGCTCGACGCGCTGTCCGCCGTGTCCGGTTCCGGTCCCGCCTACGTCTTCCTGCTGATCGAGCAGTGGCAGCGTGCCGCCGAGGAGCTCGGGTTCACCCACGAGCAGGCGGCGACGATGGTGCAGGGCACCGTCCGCGGCGCGGTCGAGCTGCTCGAGCGGTCGGGCCGTGAGCCCGCCGACCTGCGCCGCGCGGTGACGAGCCCGAAGGGCACGACGGAGCGGGCCGTCGCGATGCTGCAGGACGCCGACCTGGCGGACACGCTGCTGCGCGCGTCGCGTGCCGCGATCGCGCGTGCCGAGGAGATCGCCGCGTCGTAGACGCAACCGCTGTGCGGACGGGAGGCCCGTGGCGACGCCGCCACGGGCCTCCCGTCCGTCCGGTGGTCGTTACTCGTACGCGGCGAAGCGCTCCAGGTCAGTCTCGGAACCCGAGACGATGATGACGTCGTCCTCACCGATCACGCTGTCCGGCGTCGCCGGCACGAACGGGTTGCCGGGCGGCTTGATGCCGAGCACGGTCAGGCCGAACCGGGTGCGGATGACCGTGGTGGCGAGGTCCTTGCCGCGGACCGCGCGCGGCGGGAACATCTTGACCACGGCGAAGTCGTCGTCGAACTCGATGAAGTCGAGCATGCGGCCGGAGACCAGGTGGGCGGTTCGCTCGCCGGCCTCCCGCTCGGGGTAGACGACGTGGTTCGCGCCGATGCGGGACAGGATCGTGCCGTGCGACCGGCTGATGGCCTTCGCCCAGATCTGCGGGACGCCGAGGTCGACCAGGTTCGCGGTGATGAGGACGCTCGACTCCAGGTCGCTGCCGGTCCCGACGACGGCGATGGCGAAGTCCTGCGCGCCGATCTGCCGGAGCGCGTCAATGTCCGTGGCGTCGGCCTGCACCGCGTGGGTGACCCGGTCGGACCACTTCTGCACCAGGCCGGCGTCGGTGTCGACGACGAGCACCTCGCGGTCCTGGCGTTCGAGCTGGCCGGCGGTGGCGGCCCCGAAGCGACCGAGCCCGATGACGAGGACGGGAGCGTCGTGACTGATGGCACCGTGCTGGTGCGGCGAACGGTTTCGGTCAGCCAACGATCGGCCTCTCCTCGGGACGGCGGAACAGTTGCCGGCTCTGGCTGGCGGCCAGGGCAGCGGCGATGGTCACTGTACCGACCCGGCCGAGGAACATGGTGGCGGCGAGGACGTACTTGCCGGACTCGGGGAGGTTCGCGGACACCCCGGAGGACAGCCCACTGGTCGAGAACGCCGAGATCACCTCGAACAGGACGCGGTCGAGGGAGTCGTCGGTGATCTGCAGGAGCACGACGGTCGCGACCGCCACGATCGTCGCTCCCCAGAGCACGATGGCGACCGCGACCCGCAGGACGTCGCTGGGGATGCGGCGGCCGAACGCCTCCATGCTCTGCCGGCCGCGGGCCTCGGCGACCGCGGCGAGGAACAGCACAGCGAGGGTCGTCACCTTGATGCCGCCCGCGGTCGACGCGGACCCGCCGCCGATGAACATGAGCATGTCGGTGACGAGCAGGCTCGAGCCGTTGAGCTGGTCGAAGTCGACGAGCGAGAAGCCGCCCGACCGGGTCATGGTCGACAGGAACAGGGCCTGGAACGCGGTGCGCCCGGCGCCCTCCTTGCCGAAGGTCGTGGGGTTGGATGCCTCGAGCGCGATGTAGACGACCGCGCCGCCGACGAGCAGGATCGCGCTCGTGGCGAGGGTCAGCTTGACGTGGATCGGCCAGCGCCGCGGGCTGCGCAGCTGCTTGGTCAGCGCGCGGATCACCGGGAACCCGATGGACCCGGCCACGACACCGATCATCAGGAGCGTCAGGAACCAGTAGTCGTGCGCGAACGGATCGAGGCCGTCGGCGTTGGGCGAGAACCCGGTGTTCGTGAAGGCCATCGCCGCGTAGTAGAAGGAGTCGCCGACCGCGGTCCAGAACGGGATGCCGGCGATGAGCACCGACGGCAGGAGGAGCAGACCGAGGACGATCTCGATCGAGAGCGTGCTCACCGCCACCGTCGCGAGCAGGGTGCCGACCTCGCCGAGCCGCACCGCCTGCCCCTCCGGGACGGCCCCGTGGTGGGTGCGGAGCGGGTTCGAATCGCCGGCGGCCATCAGCTTGGCGCGCAGGCCGAGCTTGCGGGTGACGAAGAGGCCGAGGATCGACGCGAAGGTCAGCACACCGACGGCGCCGATCTGGGTGCCGATGACCACGAGGACCTTGCCGAACACCGACCAGTGCGTCGCCATGTCGACCGTGGCCAGCCCGGTGACGCAGACCACCGACGCGGCGGTGAACAGCGCGTCCGAGAAGTGTGTGCCCCGCCCGTCGGTCGAGGCCCACGGGGTCATGAACAGCACCGTGAACAGGAAGATGAGCGCGATGAACACGACGATCGCCAGTCGGGACGGCGACGACCGGAGCACCGTCGCGATCCGGCTCGAGCGCCGTCGGCTGACGCTCACGTGGCGCGGGATCGGCTCGGTTCGGTCGAGCATGCGTATGCCTCCGAGGACATGGGCCGGGACGGTTCGTCATGGTACATCCGCGGTGCCCCGGCTAGCCTTGCCCCCATGGCCGACATCTTCTCCGTCGTGGCGGACCCGACCCGGCGCGAGCTGCTCGGCACCCTGCTGTCCGCCTACGGATCGGACGTCACGGGCGGGGAGCTCAGCGTCGGTCAGCTCGTCCAACGACTCGGTGTCAGCCAGCCCACGGTGTCGAAGCACCTGCGTGTCCTCCGCGACATCGGTCTCGTCACCAGTCGCGAAGAGGGGCAGCACCGGTACTACCGGCTCGACCCGGAGCCGCTCGTCCACCTGGAGGAGTGGGTGCTGCCGTTCACGGGTGCGGTCGACGCCGACGGCACACCCGCCACCACGGCGTGGACGCCCGACGGGCAGCCGGTGTCCGTCCGCCGGAACGGCACGGCAGGCAAGGCCACGGTCGAGGTCGGCACCGAGCTCGGCCGGGTCATGGCCGAGGCGTCCTACCGGGCCACCGCCGCGATCTCCGGGGCGCAGCAGGGCTGGGAGCGCGTGGTGGACCGCAGCCGCAAGCGCTTCACCCGCAAGCCCGACGAGGACTGAGCCCGCGGCGCGGCCGGTGAGCGCGCGCCGAGGACTGATCCTGGACACCGAGTCGCACGCGCCTCTACAGTTGCCACTGACCACACAGGTCACACCACTCCCGTGCGCAGCGCGCGTGCGAGCCCCGAAGGCGGACCATGACCGGCAGTTTCGACGACGTGCGCTTCCTCACCGTCGCTGAGGTTGCCGAGATGATGCGCGTCTCGAAGATGACCGTGTACCGGATGGTGCACGCCGGGGAGCTCCCCGCCATCCGCTTCGGCCGCTCCTTCCGCGTCCCCGAGTCGGCCGTCGCCGACGTGCTGCGCGGTGGCGTGGCGGACGTCGGCTGACCGCGCGTTCGACATCACAGCGGGCAGCCGGTAGACTCGGGCAGGTTGATTTTCCGCGGTCTCTTCGGCCCGGTGTCCGTACATCAGCATCAGTCCGAGCGAGGTCCACATGGGTTCTGTCATCAAGAAGCGTCGTAAGCGCATGGCGAAGAAGAAGCACCGCAAGCTCCTTCGCAAGACGCGTCACCAGCGCCGCAACAAGAAGTAGATCCTCAACAGGTCTGCGCAGGTCGGAGGACCTGCACGAGAAGCCCCGGTTCGCCGGGGCTTTCGCGTTCCCGGACTACGCTGGGACCATGCCCGCAGTGACGTTCCTGACGAAGCCCGGATGCCACCTCTGTGACGACGCCCGACCCGTGGTCGAACGTGTCGTCGCCGAACACCCCGGTGTCACGCTGCAGGAACGCTCGATCCTCGACGACGACGCCCTCCGCCAGGAGTACGCGGAGGACATCCCCGTCGTGCTGATCGACGGGCGCGTCCACAGTAACTGGCACGTCGACGCGGACCGGCTCGCGCGTGCACTCGAGAAGGCCGAGGCCCGCGCATGATCTCCCACGTCGTCTCCTGGTCCCTGCGTGCGGACCTCGACCGCACCGCGTCCATCGCCCGCATCCGCGAGCTCCTGACCGGCCTGATCGGCACGATCGAGTCCATCCGCTCGCTCGAGGTCGTCGAGAACGTCGCGTACCCGGACAAGAACCAGGACGTCGCCGTGGTCGCGACCTTCGACGACCTGGCCGGCCTCGACGCCTACCAGGTGCACCCGGAGCACCAGGCCGCGGCAGCGGAGATCCGCGAACTGGTCACGTCGCGGGCCGCCATCGACTGGCAGAGCTGACCCGGGCCTCCCGGCCGCGCGCTCGTCGCTTCGCGTCGCGCTTCCTGAGCAGCAATGGCCGCCTCCCGCATCGGGAGGCGACCATTGCTGCTCACCATGTGCGCGCGGCCTCGCCGCGCAGCGTGGGACCTACGGGGTCAGGCGCGTCGGGCCACGGAACAGGTACGTGACCTCGCGGATCGACGGCTCACCCAGCATGAGCATCAGCACGCGTGCGAGGCCCATGCCGAAACCACCGTGCGGCGGGACGCCGTAGCGGAAGAAGTCGAGGTACCAGCCGAGCTCTTCCGGGTCGAGGCCCTTCTCGACGGCCTGCGCCTCGAGCACGTCGACGCGGTGCTCACGCTGGGCACCGGTGGAGATCTCGGCACCGTTGAAGATGAGGTCGTAGCTGTTGGTGACCGACGGGTCGCCCGGCTTCCGCATGTGGTAGTACGGCCGGATCGAGGCGTCGTACTCCGTGACGAACACGAACTCGGAACCGTGGTGCTCCTTCGCCCAGGCGGCGACGCGGCGCTCGCCCTCGGGGTCCAGGTCGCCGTCGGCGCGGACGACGTCGTGGCCGCTGTCGGCCACGATCTGGCGGGCGTCGGCCAGCGTCACGCGGGGGAACGGCGTCGCGGGGACCTGCAGCTCGAAGCCGAAGACCTCCTCGATGTCCTTGCCGTACTTCTCCTTGACGGCGGTGATGCCGGCGACGAGGACCTCTTCGTGCATCGCCATGACGTCCTCGTGGGACTCGATCCACGAGAACTCGGCGTCGACGCTCGTGAACTCGGTGGCGTGGCGGCTCGTGAACGACGGGTCGGCGCGGAAGGCGTCGGCGATCTCGAACACGGCACCGAAGCCGGCCGGCTGTGCCATCTGCTTGAAGTTCTGCGGGGACTGCGCCAGGTAGGCGGTCGTCTCGAAGTACTCGAGCTGGAAGAGCTCGGCGCGCGACTCGGACGCCGACGCCATCAGCTTCGGCGTGTGGATCTCGATGTAGTCGCGGTCGACCCAGTACGTGCGGAACGCGTGCTCCAGCGTCGTCTGGATGCGGAAGATCAGGTTCTGCTTGCGGTTGCGCAGGTCGAGGAAGCGCCAGTCGAGGCGCTTGTCGAGCGACGAGTCGTCGGCGATCGGGGTCTCCGGGATCGCGGCGCTCACCACCTGCAGTGCACCGATCTTGACCTCGAGCCCGCCGAGCTTCACGCGCTCGTCGTGCTTCAGCGTGCCGGTGACGTGCACGAAGGTCCCGTGCGCCAGGCCGGAGATCTCGTTGGTGGTCGCAAGGGCGGACTGTGCGGCGTCGTCGCCGTCCTCGGCTTCGCGCGTCGCCGGGTTCACGAGCTGGACGGCGCCGGTCTCGTCGCGCAGCACGACGAACTGCACCTTCTTCTGGTCTCGGACGGTCTCGACCCATCCGGCCACGGAGACGGGACCGTCGGGGAGGGCTGCCAGGTCGGCGATGCGGGTGCGTTCGATCACGGTGGTCGAGTCTAACCGCCTGCGTCCGGGGGCGTGGGCGGCAGGGCTCCTCCCTCCACAGGGCCGCCCGCGTCCGACGTTCTCCACCGATGGCCGGGAGGCCCGTGGCGGCGTGCGTGGACTCCGTAGCGTTCTCGACGTGGCCGGGTCGCGGGACGAGAGGGGGACCGGGTGGGGACGGGGACGGGGGAGCTCGCGACCTGGCCGCCTGCGGCGGTCGCGACGGTGGTGGCGGCGCTCTCCACGGCGGCGTTCACGCTGCTCGTGGCGGTCGTCGGTGGGCTGTGGGCGGTCATCCGGTGGCGGCGGGACGTCGCGCGTGAACAGCGCGACCGGGCTTGGTCACGATTCGTCTGGGTGGTCGACCACGTCACGGACGCGGACGCGGACGTGGGTCGTGCCGAGATCGGGAGACTCGTCGCGGGAGCGATGTACAACATGCAGGTTCTTCGCGAGGCCGACGAGGTCATCGGCAAGCTCGTGCTGGAACTGGTGACGGAAGAGGAGCAGACATGACGCAACGGGACCCGGTGAAGGCCTTGTTCGTGCGGCGGGACGAGGAATGGAAGGCGAACGTGCGCAGACGGCACTGGTTCCGGCCATGGCGAGCACGTCGGGTGATCGCCGAGCACGATCGGCTGCGGGAGATGATGGAGGAGATGGCCGAGGCCAAGCGGGAACGGAGTCGCCTCATCGCGGCCGGCGTGCTCGAGGGCTCAGGGGAGCGACGCGCGGAGTGACCCGAGCGTGCCGATGAATTCTTCGGCCATGCCGGCCCGCTCGACGAGCTTGGCGTGGCGGGCCCGTGCGTCGTCGAGGTACGCGTCGAGGCGCGCCGCCAGTGCTGGTTCGTCGTCGGGGTCCTTGACCGCGAGCGCGTCGACGACCCGGAGCAGCTCGGCCATCTCGTCGAGCGTGAAGCCGAGGGGCTTCATCCGGCGGATCACGAGCAACCGCTCCAGGTCCTGTGCGGTGTAGACCCGGAACCCGCCCGTGGTGCGCCCGCTCGGCACGAGCAGCCCGACCTCGTCGTAGTGCCGGATCGTGCGCAGGGACATGCCGGCGCGATCGGCGAGTTCACCGATGTGCATCGTGTCGGGGACGTCGTTGGGGCTCACGATGCACAACTCTACCCTCACGTGAGGGTAGAGTTCTGATCGATGTCCGTGATCACACACGCGCCGGCGGCCCCGAGCGTCCTCGCCGCCCTCCGCTCACCCCGCATGCTCACCCGAGAGGTCCTGGCGGGGATCGTCACCGCGCTCGCCCTCATCCCCGAGGCGATCTCGTTCTCCGTCGTCGCCGGGGTCGACCCCGCGGTCGGCCTGTTCTCGAGCGTCATCATCGCGATCGTCATCTCGATCGTCGGCGGGCGCCCGGCGATGGTCTCGGCCGCTGCTGGCTCCGTGGCACTCGTCATCGCGCCGTTGGTGCGCGAGCACGGCATCGAGTACCTCGTGCCCGCGATCGTCCTCGGTGGCGTGTTCCAGCTCGTGCTCGGCTTCCTCGGGGTGGCGCGGCTCATGCGCTTCATCCCGCGCAGCGTCAACGTCGCCTTCGTCAACGCCCTCGCCATCCTGATCTTCACGGCGCAGCTGCCGAACCTGCTCGGGGACGACGTGCCCTTCATCGTCTGGCCGCTGACAGCCCTCGGCATCGTGATCATCGTCGGCTTCCCGTTCCTGACCAAGGCGATCCCCGCGCCACTGATCGCGGTGGTCGTCATCACCGGCCTCACGATGCTCTTCAGCATCGCGGTGCCGACGGTGGGCGACGAGGGCGAGCTGCCGACGGCGCTGCCCGGCTTCAACGGGATCGTCACCCCCTTCACCTTCGAGACGCTGCAGATCATCGCGCCCTACGCGTTCGGGGTCGCCGTCGTCGGCCTGATCGAGACCCTGCTCACCGCGCAGCTCGTCGACTCCATCACGGAGACCGGCTCGAGCAAGTGGCGCGAGTCGTGGGGCCAGGGCGTCGCGAACATCGCGTCCGCGTTCTTCGGCGGGACCGGCGGGTGCGCGATGATCGGCCAGACGGTGATCAACGTGAAGACCGCGGGTGCCCGGACCCGGATCTCGACCTTCGCGGCCGGCGTCTCGGTGCTCGTCCTGACGATCGTGCTCCACGACCTCGTCGCGCAGATCCCGATGGCCGCGCTGACGGCGGTCATGCTCATGGTCTGCGTCGCGACCTTCGACTGGCACAGCATCCGACCGCGCACCCTCCGACGGATGCCGCTCGGCGAGACCGCGGTCATGCTCATCACGGTCGTGGTCGTCGTCGCGACCGAGAACCTGGCCACCGGGGTGTTCGTGGGCGTCATCGTCGCGGCCCTGGTGTTCGCCCGGCGGGTAGCGCACGTCGTGTCGGTCGTCCGCGAACCGATCGACGACCGCACCGTGCGGTACCGGGTCCGGGGAGCCCTGTTCTTCGCCTCGTCGAACGACCTGGTCACGCGCTTCTCCTACGCCGAGGACCCGGAGCACGTGGTCATCGACATGTCGGACGCCCACGTGTTCGACGCGTCGACGGTCGCGGCGCTCGACGGGGTCGAACAGCGGTTCGCGAAGCACGGGTCGACGGTCGAGGTGGTGAACCTCGACACGGGGTCGATCGCGCTGCACGGGCGGCTGTCCGGCGAGCTCGGGGGCTGAGCGCTTCCGCATCCGGTGAATCCCCTGGGGGGCCGGTGGGAACCGCGGGGCGACCTACACTGGAACCCATGCCCGCGACCCGACTCCACCTCGTCCGGCACGGTGAGGTGCACAACCCGGGCCGCGTCCTGTACGGCCGGCTCCCGGGCTTCGGACTGAGCGACCTCGGCACGCGGATGGCCCAGACCTCCGCCACCGCCTGGAAGGACGCCGGTGTCGACGTGCGTCGGATCGTCGCGTCCCCGCTGCAGCGCACCCAGGAGTCCGCCGCACCGTGGTCGGCGGCGTACGGGCTCGACGTGACGCTCGACGAGCGCCTGATCGAGCCGACGAACCGGTACGAGGGGCAGCCTCCCGGGTTCACGAAGCGATCGCTCGGCCGTCCGGCAGAGTGGCCGTGGATCGCGAACCCGCTGCGTCCGAGCTGGGGGGAGGCGTACGAGTCGATCGCCAACCGCATGCTCGCGGCGATGACCACGGCGTGGGAGAGCGTGGACGAGGGCGACGTCGTCCTGGTCAGCCACCAGCTGCCGATCTGGATGGTCCACCGCAAGCTCGCGGGGGAGCCCCTGTGGCACGACCCGCGCAAGCGTCGGTGCGACCTGTCGAGCATCACCACCGTCGAACGTGTGCCCGCCACGTCGACCGGTCGGTTCACCGAGGTCGGGTACGCGGACCCCGCGCAGGAACTGCGCGCGACCGCCGTCGACGAAGGAGCAGTGTGAACAGCACGAGCAGCGTGAGCGTCACCAGCAAGCGGTTCGCGATCCTCGCGGCGACGGCGATCGCCGCCGCACTCGTGCTGTCCGGCTGCTCGTCGGACAGCGGCGGACTCGCGAAGCAGTACGGCAACGGCACGACCCAGAACTACATCTCGGGTGACGGCGCCGTGACCGAGGTCTCCGCGAAGGACCGCACCGACCCGGTCACGTTCCGGGCCGAGGACTCGAACGGCGACACCGTCTCGTCCGAGGACCTCCGGGGCAAGGTCGTCGTCCTGAACTTCTGGTACGCCAGCTGCCCGCCCTGCCGCGCCGAGGCGAAGTACCTCAACCAGGTGCACGAGGACTACGCGGACGACGACGACGTCGCCTTCATCGGCGTCAACGTCCGCGACGAGGCACAGACCGCCGCCGCCTTCGAGCGCACCTTCGACGTGCAGTACCCGACGGTCCTCGACCAGCGGTCGGGCACGATGCAGCTCGCGATGTCCGGGCAGATCGCCCCGAACGCGGTCCCGGCCACGATCGTCCTCGACACCAAGGGGCGCGTGGCTGCCCGGGTCCTCGGCGCGATCGACGGCACGAGCATCCTGAAGACCCTGGTCAGCGACGAGCTCGACGCCGGCAAGGCATCCTGACCTGTGGCCTCCAACCCCTTCGCCGACGCGATCCTGAGCGGCCAGATGGCCGTGGCGCTGCCCGTGGCCGCGCTCGCCGGGCTCGTGTCGTTCCTGTCCCCGTGCGTGCTGCCGCTGGTGCCGGGCTACCTCGGGTACGTCGGCGGTGTCGCCGAGGGCGGGCAGCGTCGGGGCCGTGTGGTGCTCGGCGTGCTGCTGTTCATCCTCGGGTTCACCGCGGTGTTCGTGGCGTACACGACGGTGTTCGGGGCGCTCGGCTTCTGGCTCGTCCGCTGGCGTGACCTCATCACGCAGGTCCTCGGGGTCGTCGTGATCGCCATGGGTCTGGTGTTCGTCGGCCGGTTCACGTTCCTGCAGCGCACCATCAAGCCCGGCTGGACCCCCGCCACGGGGTTGCTTGGCGCACCCCTGCTCGGCATCGTGTTCGGCCTCGGCTGGACCCCCTGCCTCGGCCCGACCCTCGCGGCCATCAACCTGCTCAGCGTCCAGTCAGGCAGCGCCTGGCAGGGCATGTGGCTCGGGGTCGCGTACTGCCTCGGGCTCGGCATCCCGTTCGTCCTCGTCGCCCTCGGCGCCGGCTGGGCCACGGGCGCCATCTCGGCGGTGAAGCGGCACATGCGCACCGTCAACATCATCGGAGGAGCGATCCTGATCGTCATCGGTCTGCTCATGGTCACCGGTATCTGGTCGGCCGTCATGTCGAGCGTCGGGGCGGTGATCCAGAGCTTTGTCCCCGCGGTCTGACCCGAACGAGAACATCCCCACGGGCGCAGGCGACGGGGCCGACACCGCCTCGGACCCGCAGCGGCCGTCCGACCACGTCGACGGCTCCGGCCCCACCGACGGCGGCGTCAACCAGCCGAAGCTCGGCGTCGTCGGGTACCTCCGGTTCTTCTGGCGGCAGCTGACGAGCATGCGCACCGCGCTGTTCCTGCTCATGCTGCTCGCCCTCGCGGCGATCCCGGGCTCGCTCGTGCCGCAGCGCACCGCCGACCCGAACGGCGTCGTGCAGTACAAGGCGGACCACCCCCAGCTCTACCCGGTCCTCGACAAGCTGCAGGTCTTCGACACCTACACCTCCGTGTGGTTCTCGGCGATCTACCTGCTGCTCTTCGTCTCGCTGATCGGCTGCATCGTCCCGCGGACCAGGCACCACTGGCAGGCGCTCCGCACCCGACCGCCCCGGACGCCCGCGCGCCTGACGCGACTGGCGGGCTTCCGTACCGTGGCTGTGCAGCCGGACGCGATGATCGACGGGACCACCGGGATCGACCCGGCCACGGGCCTCCCGTCCACCGAGCACGCGGTGACGCGCGCGATGGCGATCCTGAAGCGCTCCGGGTACCGCGTCGAGCGGTTCGGCGACTCGGTGAGCGCGGAGCGCGGCTACCTGCGCGAGACCGGCAACCTGGTGTTCCACTCGGCGCTCGTCGGCGTGCTGCTGGCGGTCGGCGTCGGTGGCGGGTTCGGGTTCACCGGCCAGCGCCTGCTGGTCGAGGGCCAGACGTTCTCGAACGTGCTCGGCTCGTACGACTCGTTCAACCCGGGGCGCTGGTTCCAGCAGACCGACCTCAAGGGCTACAACCTGACCCTCGACAAGTTCGTGACCAAGTACGAGGAGCGCAACCTCGACGCCCTCGGCCAGGCACTCGACTACTCGGCCACCGTCACGAGCACCGAGAAGGGCGGCGAACCGAAGACCAGCCGCCTCGGCGTGAACGAGCCGCTGCACGTCGGCGGCACGAACGTCTACCTGCTCGGCAACGGCTACGCGATGCAGGTCACGGTGCGTGACGGTGACGGCAACGTGGCGTTCAAGGACGTCGTGCCGTTCCTGCCCGAGGACGCGAACTACACCTCCACCGGCGTCATCAAGGTGCCGGACTCGAAGCCGGACCAGCTCGGCATGGTCGGGTTCTTCTACCCGACGGCCTCGAAGCTGGCCAGCGGTGCGTACACGAGCGCGTACCCGGACACCCAGAACCCGCTGCTGACGCTGCAGGTCTACACGGGTGACCTCGGGCTCGACAGCGGTGTGCCGCAGAGCGTGTACACGCTCGACACCAAGGGGCTGGACCAGATCGCCGGTCGCCAGTCGGACACCGCGAGCATCGCGCTCGAGCCCGGTCAGACCAAGAAGCTCCCCGACGGCGCGGGGTCGATCACGTTCGACGGCGTGAAGCGGTACGTCTCCCTCGACGTCCACCACGACCCGTCGCAGCTCTGGGTGGGCGGGTTCGCCCTGCTCTCCACCCTCGGCCTGCTCACCTCGCTGTTCGTCCCGCGCCGTCGCGTCTGGGTGAAGGTCGTCCCGCGCAAGGACACGGCGGGCGGCGAGTACGACCTCGAGTACGCGGGCCTCGCCCGTGGCGAGGACCCGAACCTCGAGCGGGCCGTCGCGGACCTCGCACAGCGCCACACGTCGGACCTCGGAGTTAGGATGCCCCAGTGAACGACATGACCACGAACCTCGCGACCTACTCGGTCGTGCTGACGTACTCCGCGATGGCGGTGTACGTGATCGCGTTCATCTCGTTCGCGCTCGACATGGCCAAACGCTCCGGCGAGGTAACCGCCGCGGCGAAGAACGCCGGCGCCGACGACGGCTCGGCCGACGCGTCCAGCGCTGCATCCGCACGCGGAGCGAAGACGGTCGCGACCGTGCGTGGTGGCACCGTCGTGCTCGAGCAGGTCGCCGCACCGCCGTCGGGCGGCTCCGCCGGCCGCGGCACGAAGTTCGAGCGCGTCGGCATGGCGATGACCATCCTCGCGCTCGTCCTGCACGTCGCCTCGGTGGTGCTCCGCGGCATCGCGGCCGACCGTGTGCCGTGGGGCAACATGTTCGAGTTCTCGCTGACCGGTACGGCGCTGATCACCCTGATCTTCCTGCTCGTGCAGTTCTGGCAGAACCTGAAGTTCCTCGGCGTCTTCATCACGGGCCTGACGATCATCCTGCTCGGCATCGCGACGGTGAACTACTGGGTCCCCGTCGTCCCGCTGCAGCCCGCCCTGCAGTCGTACTGGCTCGTCATCCACGTCTTCGTGGCGATCGCCGGCACCGGGTTCTTCGCCCTCGGCGCGGGCCTCGCGGTGGCGCAGCTCGTGCAGACGTACCGCCAGGGCCGCACGGGCTCGAGCAAGCTCCGCTTCATGGCGACGCTGCCCGACGCCGACCGGCTCGAGGTCCTGACCTACCGCGTCCTGCTCGTCGGCTTCGTCCTCTGGACCTTCACCCTCATCGCCGGTGCGATCTGGGCCGAACGTGCCTGGGGTCGCTACTGGGGGTGGGACACGAAGGAGGTCTGGACCTTCATCATCTGGGTCGTCTACGCGGGCTACATCCACGCCCGGGCGACCCGTGGCTGGCGCGGCGCGCGCTCGTCCTGGCTGGCCCTCATCGGCTTCGCCGCGGTGATGTTCAACTTCTCGGTCGTGAACGTCTTCTTCAAGGGCCTGCACAGCTACTCGGGTCTGTGATGCACGTGGGTCGCTGAGGCGGCCCTGGTCGCGACCACGACCGGACGGGAGGCACGGTGCCAGCTGGCACCGTGCCTCCCGTCCGTCGTTCGGTCGCGTGCAAGACCAGGAAGACGCCGTCGTGTTGGCGAGACACCGCCGATTTCGGTGGCGTCTCGATGACTCGGCGGCGTCGAAGGGGAACGACGGCGTCGTGCGACCGGGCCTAGGCGGCGAGCCCGGCGAGCACGGCGTGCACACGGGCCACCCGCTCACGCCACCACGCCGTGCGCTCCGGCGACGCGGCGTACCGCTCCACCAACTCCGGCGCGACGTCGACCCGGCGCACCGGCACCCGACCGCCGACCGGCAGCAGCGGTTCCACGGTGACGTCCCCGGCGAACATCGCGGCCGTCCCGAGCCCCGCCGCGTAGCCCGGTGTCATCGCCGCGGCGGCGAGGAACGCCCCCATCCCGAGCCCGACCGAGGTGTCGAGCGCACTGGAGACGACGCACGGCAGCCCGGCGTCGGCGATGACGGCGCGCGCCGCCGTGATCCCCCCGAGCGGCTGCGCCTTCACGACCAGCACGTCCGCGGCGCCGGCACGGGCGACGGCGAGGGGGTCGCTCGCCTTCCGGACGCTCTCGTCCGCGGCGACCCGGACGCCGAGCCCGGTGATCCGCGATCGCAGCTCGGCGAGCTCGGGCACCGTCGCGCACGGCTGTTCCGCGTACTGCAGGTCGAACGCCGCGAGCCGCTCGAGCGCCACGGCGGCCTGCTCGACGCTCCACAGGCCGTTGGCGTCGACCCGCACGGCGGCCTCTGGTCCCATGACCCGGCGGACGGCGGCGACCCGGGCGACGTCGTCGTCGACGGTCGTGCCGGGTTCGGCGACCTTGACCTTGGCCGTGGTGCAGCCGGGGTACCGGGCGAGCAGGTCGGCGACGTCCTCGGCGGCGATCGCCGGGACGGTGGCGTTGACCGGCACGGACTCGGCGGCGGGCTCGTGGTCCGTCCATCCGAAGTCGACGGTCGCCCGCAGCCAGGCGGCGGCCTCGGTGTCGTCGTACTCGACGAAGGGCGAGAACTCGGTCCAGCCGGACGGGCCGCGGAGCACGACGGCCTCGCGCGTGGTGATGCCGCGGAACCGCACCCGCATCGGCAGGGCCACGACGTGCGCGTCGGCGAGGAGATCGGCGAGGTCGGGGAGCACGTCCGCCATCCTGCCACCGCGCCCAGGGCGCCCGCCGGCTCCTCGGAGGGGACCGCCAGGGCAGGGCACTAGCATGCATCGGTCGGCTCCGGTCGGCGAGGGGAACGACCCGGAACGAGGGAGGCTCGGTGGCGGTGGATCCGCGGCAGCGCGCAGCACAGCAGCGTGCATCGCAGCGCCCGTCCGACCCGGCGCGTGCCGGACAGCCTGCGGCACCCGGTGCCGGACGACCCTCGGTCGCGCGCTCGGCCGCCGCTCCGGCCCGCGACGGCGACGACTTCGCCCGGCTCATGCAGCGCAACACCGTCGACGTGCGGCAGACCGGCGCCAAGAAGCGCCGCAACCCCGTCGTCGGCAAGATCGCCCTCGGCCTCGCAGTGGTGTCCGCCGCGGTCGACGCCAGTGCCTTCGCCGTGTTCATGGGCGGTGACACGAACTTCGCGTTCGGCATCTGCTTCGTCGTCGTGTTCCTGACGCTCATCGCCGCCGTGCTCGGATTCGTCGCGGCCGTCGGCTCGTTCGGCCGCTGGTACGGCGCCGTCGGGGTCGTCCTGGCGTTCTTCGCGAACCCGGTCATCCTCATCGTGATCATGGTGTTCGTCGCGCCGGAGATCCTGACCGACATGGGCGCCTGACCGGGCCCAGGTCCGGCGGTACCTTGGGAGCATGGCTGCTCCCGTCTCCGACCTGTTCGACCCCGACGTCTGGACCACGGCTCCGATCGCGGAGCAGTTCACGGACATCACGTACCACAAGCACGTCTCGAAGGGCATCGTCCGGGTCGCCTTCGACCGTCCCGAGGTCCGGAACGCCTTCCGTCCGCGCACGGTCGACGAGCTCTACCGCGCCCTCGACGACGCCCGTCAGGACCCCCGTGTCGGCGTCGTCCTGCTCACCGGCAACGGCCCGAGCCCGAAGGACGGCGGCTGGGCGTTCTGTTCCGGCGGGGACCAGCGCATCCGCGGACGCAGCGGCTACCAGTACGTCGGTGACGAGGGCGCACCGCCGGAGGGTGTCGACCCCGCGGCCGCGCAGGCGTCGATGGGGCGGCTGCACATCCTCGAGGTCCAGCGCCTCATCCGGATGATGCCGAAGGTCGTCATCGCGGTCGTCCCCGGGTGGGCGGCCGGCGGCGGACACTCGCTGCACGCCATCTGCGACCTCACCATCGCGAGCGCTGAGCACGGTAAGTTCAAGCAGACCGACGCCGACGTCGGTTCGTTCGACGGCGGCTACGGCAGCGCCTACTACGCCAAGCAGATCGGTCAGAAGTTCGCGCGCGAGGTCTTCTTCCTCGCGCAGGAGTACTCCGCCCAGCGCGCGTATGAGATGGGTGCCGTGAACGCCGTCGTGCCCCACGAGGACCTCGAGCGCGAGGCGATCAGCTGGGGTGAGATCGTGCTCGGCAAGTCCCCGACGGCGATCCGGATGCTCAAGTACGCGTTCAACGCCGTGGACGACGGCATGGTCGGCCAGCAGGTGTTCGCCGGCGAGGCGACGCGGCTGGCGTACGGCACCGACGAGGCGGTCGAGGGTCGCGACTCGTTCCTCGAGAAGCGCGCCCCGGAGTGGACCGCGTTCCCCTGGCACTACTGATGCCCCGTCCGCTGGTCGCGACCGGCACGTCGGACCCGATGGCCGTGCTGCGCTCCCTGGAGGCGGCGCTCGCCGGCGGCCCCGCCCTGCTCCCCGTCGCCGAGGGGGCCCCGGCGCTGCCGGCTCCGCCCCCGGCCGAGGTCCGTCAGGCGGTCGCCCTGGTGGTCGAGACGAGCGGGTCCACCGGGACCGGCAAGCGCGTGGCGCTCTCGTCGGAGGCGCTGCTCGCCGGCGCGGCAGCGGCGGACGCGGCGCTCGGCGGGCCGGGGCGCTGGGTGCTCGCGCTGCCGACGCACTACATCGCCGGCCTCAACGTCCTGACCCGGTCGATCACCGCCGGCACCGAACCCGTCGTGGTGCCGTCCGGGCACTTCGCGGCCGCCGCGTTCACCGAGGCGGCCGACCGGCTCGTCACCGGTCCGGCGGCCCCGCGTCGCTACACCTCGCTGGTGCCGGTCCAGCTCGCGCGGGTCCTCGACGACCCGGACGCCACCCGGGCGCTCGCCCGGTTCGACGCGGTCCTCGTCGGCGGACAGGCGACGCCGACCCCGCTCCGGCAGCGCGCGCTCGACGCCGGCGTCCGGATCGTGACGACGTACGGCGCGAGCGAGACGAGCGGCGGGTGCGTGTACGACGGCGTCCCGTTCGGCACGGTGCGCACGGCGCTGGTCGACGGCGAACTGCACCTGGCCGGACCGATGCTCGCCGAGGGGTACCTGGACGACGACACCCGCACGGCGTCGGCCTTCGTCGAACGGGACGGGCTGCGCTGGTACCGGACCGGGGACACGGCGTCCCTGTCCGACGGCGTGGTCCGCGTGCTCGGACGCCTCGACGACGTCGTGATCTCCGGCGGCGAGAAGGTCCAGCTCGGCGCCGTCGAACGGCTCGTCCGTGGTCTGCCCGGGCACGAGGGCGCCGTCGTCACACGTCGTGCCGCGGGGGAGTGGGGTGAGGTCCCGATCGTCGTCACCGAGCGGCCGCTCGACCTCGACGTCGTGCGCGCCAGCGTCGGAGCAGCCCTCGGCCGTGCTGCCCGCCCGGCGGACGTGGTCGTGGTGGACCGGATCCCGATGCTGGCGTCGGGCAAACCCGACCGTGGGGCCGTGCAGGCGCTCGCCGACGGCGGCCGGTAGGAGCTGCGAGCCGTCGCACCCCGCGTCGGCAATAAGATCGGTGCTCGTGGCACGAACGAAGAACTCGACGCAGAAGCAGGGCCGGTCCGGCAACCCGGCGAAGGCCGCTGCCCCCGCCCGCACCAAGCGGAAGGCGACCGCGCGCGACTGGATCGGTGGCGCACGTCTGCGCACCCTGACCCTGGGCGTCGTCCCGGTGGTGCTGGGCACCGCCGTCGCGTTCGTCGACAGCGGTGAGCCCGGCGACTTCGGTGACTACCTGGCGAAGGACGGCCACCTCGCCGTCGCGCTGCTCGCCCTGGCCGTCGCGCTGTTCCTGCAGATCGGCGTGAACTACAGCAACGACTACTCCGACGGCGTCCGCGGCACCGACCAGTATCGCGTCGGCCCGGCACGACTCACCGGAGCCGGCCTGGCCAAGCCCCGGACCGTGCTCACCGTCGCCCTGACGTTCTTCGGCCTGGCGGCGGTCGCGGGCCTGGTCATCGTGCTGCTCACCCAGCTGTGGTGGCTGCTGCTCGTCGGGGCTGCGGCCATCGTCGCCGCCTGGTTCTACACCGGCGGCAAGAAGCCCTACGGGTACAACGCCCTCGGCGAGGTCTTCGTCTTCGTGTTCTTCGGCCTGGTCGCCGTGCTCGGCACGCAGTTCGTGCAGATCCGCGAGGTCACGGTCAGTGGCTGGGCCGCCGCGGTCGCCGCCGGGTTCTTCGCCTGCGCGGTGCTGATGGTGAACAACATCCGCGACATCGACGAGGACCAGCTGGCGGGCAAGCGCACGCTCGCGGTGGTCGTCGGACGCCCCGTGGCCCGCGTGCTCTACGGCCTGTTCCTGATGCTGCCGTACGTCGTGCTGCTCTGGTTCGTGCTGCTCTACTTCCGGACCGGCTTCACGTACTTCTCGCTGCTGCTGGCACTGCCGGCGCTCGCGATCGGGGTGTCGTCGCGCAAGCCCCGCGAGCTCATCACGGCGCTGCAGCTCTCGTCGTTCGCCTCGTTGGCGTTCGGCGTGGTGCTCGGGATCACCCTGGCCGTCCAGCCGTAGGAGCGCTCGGTCAGGTCAGTCGGCCTCGGTGTCCCGACGGGCCTCGTGCCGGTCGGCATCGGACACGGGGCGGACGACCGGGGCGGCGGAGGCATCGGAGTCCGCGGCGTCGACGAAGTCGTCCTCGAAGTCCGAGTCGGCGTCGCGCTCCGGGGCGCCACGGCGGTTCGCCAGGCTCAGGGCGACCTGCGTGCGCAGTCCGGACAGTGCGATGTACGAGATGAGCAGCCCCACCAGGGCGGCGACGATCGTCGCCCAGTACCACTTCAGCGGCGTCAGGAGCAGGAGGAGCACGAGCGCCACCGCGAAGATGCCGAGCCGAGCCAGGGTGTACAGGAGCCACGCTTTCACACGGTGAGTCTACGGAGGGTCGACCGGCAGGGGCATCACAGGGTCGCGACCTAGACTTCACCGCATGGTCCGCTTGTGGTTGATCGTCGCCGTGGCCGCCGTCGCCTTCACGGTGTACGCGGCCATCGACTGCGGGACGATGCCGCGTCAGCGTGTCCGATCCCTGCGCCGCGGCGTGTGGCTCCTGCTCGTGATCGTCCTGCCCGTCCTCGGCGGGGTCCTCTGGTTCCTGCTCGGTCGTACCCCGGCTGCCGGCCCCGGTCCGTCCGCCCGGTACCGTGGACCCGAAGACGACCCGGACTTCCTCGGCACCACGCCGGAGCCGGGCGACACCCTCACGGACAAGGACCAGGACGACGCGACCCTCCGAGACCTCGAAGACCAGTTCCACGACCGAGACGACGACGGCCGCACCGATCGCTGACGGCTCCGTCGGTTCCGGCAGCCCGGCGACCGACACCGCGCTCGCGCTCCTGCAGGAACTCGTCCGCGCCGGCGTCACGGACGTCGTGGTGAGCCCCGGTTCCCGGTCACAGGCCCTCGCCCTCGCCGCGGTCGCCCTCGAGCGTGCCGGCGGGCTCACCGTGCACGTCCGGCTCGACGAGCGGACGGCCGGGTTCTTCGCCCTCGGGCTCGCGGTCGAGACGCACCGACCGGCCGCGGTGGTGACGACGTCGGGCACCGCGGTCGCGAACCTGCACCCCGCCGTGCTCGAGGCACACCACTCCGGCGTGCCGATGATCGTGCTCAGCGCCGACCGGCCGGACGAACTCCGCGGCATCGGCAGCAACCAGACCACGGTGCAGCCCGGGATCTTCGGCCAGGCCGTCGCCTTCGTCCGCGACGTCGAGGCGCCGTCGGCCCACGGTGTCGACGCCTCGGTCCGTGACACCCTGCGCACCCTCGCCCGACAGACGGTCGCCGCCGCTGCCGGCCACACGGGGCAGCCGGGTCCGGCACAGCTCAACGTCGCGTTCCGCGAGCCGCTGTCCGCCGGGCTCGCCGATGAGCACGTCACACCCGTCCCCGACGACGAGATCGACCTCGCGTTCGCCACCCGCCGGGCGCACACCGGGCTGCCGGTCGCCGAACTCACCCCGGACGACGAGCCGGGCACGGTCGTCATCGCCGGGCACGACGCGGGCGAGGACGCCGAACGGATCGCCTGGGAACTCGGGGCACCGCTCCTCGCCGAGGTCTCGAGCGGTGCACGCTTCGGGCGCAACCTCGTCGTGGCCTACCGGGAACTCCTGCGCGACCCGGACCACGGCGGCGCCGTCCGCCGGGCCGTCGTGCTCGGCCACCCGACCCTCAGCAGAGAGGTCCCCGCGCTCCTGCAGCGCGACGGGGTCGAGACGATCGTCGTCCGCGGATCGGCGGCCGACCCCTTCGACCCGGCCCGCGCCTCTCCCCACCGGCACGGCCCGGACGCCGCTGGCGCGTCGCCCGGGAACCGGCGGCGTGGGCCCAGCGAATCGTTGACCACCTTCGTGTCCGACGTCCGCGTGACGGGCCGCACCCGCCCGGAACACCGCGCGTGGGTGGGCCGCTGGGTCGGTGCGAGCCGGCAGGTCCTGGGGGACGGCGACGCCGGCCCGGACCTCGACGCGAAGCGCTCCGCCGACCGCGCCGAGCGCAACAGGTTCCTCCGTGACGAGGTCGCGCTCCGTCGCCGCCCCGTCGACCGGGCCATGCTCGCCGACGCCGTGTGGGGCGTGACGTGGCCGCACGACCGCCTGGTGCTCGGGGCCTCGCAGCTCATCCGTGAAGCCGACGCCCGGGTGCTCGGCAAGAAGATCCGGGTGCACGCGAACCGCGGGCTCGCCGGCATCGACGGCACCGTCTCGACCGCGCTCGGCATCGCCGCGGCGCTCGAGCAGTCGTCGGCCTCGGTCGGCACCACGCGCGTGCTCCTCGGCGACCTGACGCTGCTGCACGACCTCGGCGCGTTCGTCACCGGCACCGAGGAGCGCACCCACCGGGTGCAGGTCGTCGTCGGCAACGACCACGGCGGGGCGATCTTCCGTGGGCTCGAGGTCGCGAAGACCACCCCGGACGCGGACATGCGACGGATGATGTCGACCCCGCAGCACGTGGACCTCGAACGGGTCGTCACCGGGCTCGGGTGGGAGTACCGACGGGCGGCGACGTGGGGTGACCTCGAACGGGTGCTCACGGACCCGGCCGAGCGGGTCGTCATCGAGGTGCCGCTGGCCGACTGACACGCGTCGGACGGCGCGGCCTCGCGTGAGGCGGGCGCGGCGTCGTGTCAGGCCAGCGCGTCCGTGATCGGGCGGAACTTCAGGGCCGTCTCGGCGACCTCGCGCTCCGGCTCCGACCCGGCGACGATCCCGGCGCCCGCCCAGGCCCGCACGGTGCCGTCGTCGTCGATGCGTGCGCTGCGGAGTGCGAGCATCCACTCGCCGTCGCCCGTCGCGCTCATCCAGCCGACCGGCCCGGCGTACCGACCACGGTCGACGCCCTCGAGTTCGGCGACCAGCCGCACCGCGACGTCCGTGGGGGTGCCGGCGACCGCGGCCGTCGGGTGCAGGGCGTCGGCGACGTCGAGCGAGGTGGTGTCGGGCGGCAGGGTGGCCTGCACGTCCGTGGCCAGGTGCCACAGGTTCGGCAGCTGCAGCCGGAACGGTTCGGCGTCGGCGCGCAGGTCCGTCGCGAGCGGTCCGAGCGCAGCGAGCAGGCTGTCGATCGCGAACGCGTGCTCCTCGACGTCCTTGGCGCTGGTGGCCAGGGCCTCGGCGGCAGCACGGTCGGACACCTCGTCGGCGCCCCGGGCTGCACTGCCGGCGAGCACCCGGGCGGTCAACCGGGTGCCGTCGGTGCGGGCGAGGGTCTCCGGGGTGGCACCGACCAGCCCGTCGACCGCGAAGGTCACGCACTGCGGGTAGGCGGCGGCCAGGTCGAGCAGGACCGCTCGTCGATCGGCTCCCGACGGGAGCGTGCCGACGAGGTCGCGGGCGAGCACCACCTTCTGGGCGCCCCCGGCCACGATGCGGCGGACGGCCTCGGACACGTTGGCGGCGTAGGTGTCCTCGTCGATGCGACCGGGCCGCAGGGCGACGGACACGTGCGGGCCGACGTGGGGGACCGGGACCGAGGTCCGCGTGAACGCCAGGGGTTCCGCGCCGGCCGTGGTGTCGATCGCGGTCAGCCACGCCTTGCCCCGGCGACGACCGAGGACCACGCGCGGCACGATGAGCACGCTCTCGTCGGCGGAGTCGTCGGCGAACGCGAACGAGCCGAACGCGACGAGCCCCGAGCCGCGCAGCTGCACCGGGTCGTCGACGGTGGCGGTCTCGACGACGCTGCGCCAGACCGCTGCCGCGTCGCGCATCCGGTCCGGGCCGGTGAACGTGAACCGGAGCGCCTCACCGATGCCGACGATGCCGTCGCCGTTCCGGACGAAGGCGAGGGGACGGTCGCGGAGGGTGTGGCGGAGGACGGCGCCCGGGTCGTCGAGGATCCGGGTCGAGACCGTCAGCGGGGGCGCCGCCGTGGTGGTTCGGGTCACGGCTCCGATGCTACGCGCGGTCGGTGGACGGGCCGCGCGCCCCCGGTGTCCGCCCGGTGCGGCTGCCCGCACCCGTCGCGCACCGCCCGGCTGGCTGCGAGTCCGGTGAACGCTCGGTCGGGACCTCTAGGATTGAGCGCGTGAGCAGAGCGGACCTGAACAAGCGCCCGGACGAGGTGGCGGCGATGTTCGACGACGTCGCGGCCAAGTACGACCTCACGAACGACATCCTCTCGGCGGGCAACGCCCCGCTGTGGCGCGTCGCGACCGTGCGTGCGGTCGACCCGCAGCCCGGCGAGAAGGTCCTCGACATCGCCGCGGGCACCGGGACCAGCGCGGCGGCCTTCGCCAAGAAGGGCGCCGAGGTCACCGCGCTCGACCTGTCCGCGGGCATGATCGCCGTCGGTCGCGAACGCCACCCGGAGATCACCTTCGTCGAGGGGGACGCCGAGCAGCTCCCGTTCGACGACGACACGTTCGACGCGGTCACGATCTCCTTCGGGCTGCGCAACGTGAACGACCCGAAGCAGGCGCTCGCCGAGATGCTGCGTGTCCTGAAGCCCGGCGGTCGTGTCGTCATCTGTGAGTTCTCGACGCCGCCCCGCGCCCTGCTGCGCTTCGGCTACGGCACCTACCTGAAGCGCGTGCTCCCGGGCATCGCGCGGCTCTCGAGCAGCAACCCGGCCGCCTACCGCTACCTCGCCGAGTCGATCGACGCCTGGCCGGACCAGCAGGTGCTGACCCAGTGGCTGCGCGGTGTCGGGTTCTCGGTGGTCGCCTACCGCAACCTGACGGCCGGTATCGTCGCACTGCACCGTGGCCGCAAGCCCGTCGCCGACACGGTGCGCGAGTCCGCGGCACGGCGTGCGAAGGCTCGCCGTGACCACCAGAACACCGGCGAGCAGCCGCGCGTCGACCCGGCCGCCGACTGACCGGTCACCACCCCCGAAGACGGAGCAGCACTTGAATCCGAGCGTCCCGGTCGCACGTCGCGCGCCGAGCCTGCGCGCGTCGCTGGGCATCGGCGAGCGGTTGTTCGCCACGCCCGCCGACCGACGCTTCATCTCCGCGGTCGACGACGGGCTCGAGCTCGTCGAGCAGGGGCTCGAGGACGCCATGCGGTCCACCGACACCCTCGCCGACACCACCAGCCGGTACCTGCTGTCGGCCGGCGGCAAGCGCATCCGCCCGACCCTCACGCTCCTCATCGCGCAGCTCGGCGACGGTGTGACCGACGCCGTGGTCAAGGCCGCGGTGAGCATCGAGACCACGCACCTGGCATCGCTGTACCACGATGACGTCATGGACGAAGCGCCCGTCCGTCGCGGGGTCCCGGCCGCGCAGATCACCTACGGCAACAACGTCGCGATCCTGACCGGCGACCTGCTGTTCGCCCGCGCCAGCCTGATCACCGCCGACCTCGGCACCGAGGGCATCCGGATGCAGGCCGAGACCTTCCAGCGCCTCTGCATGGGGCAGCTGCACGAGACCACCGGCCCGCAGCCCGACGACGACCCGCTCGAGCACTACATCCAGGTGCTCAGCGACAAGACGGGCTCCCTCATCGCCACCGCCGCCCGCGCCGGCGTGATGTTCTCCGGAGCCGACCGCGCGTACCTCGACGCGGTGGGCACGTTCGGCGAGAAGGTCGGCGTGGCCTTCCAACTCGTCGACGACGTCATCGACCTCGCCCCGGCGACGGACAAGACCGGCAAGATCGCCGGCAACGACCTGCGTGCCGGCGTCGACACCCTGCCCGTCCTGCAACTCCGACGGATGGCCGCGACCGACCCGTCCGCGCAGCACCTCGTCGAACGCATCGAGCGTGACGTCAACGGTGCGCCCGACGACGTGGTCGACTCCGCGCCGTACCAGTCGGCCGTCGCCGCACTCCGCGAGCACGAGGCCACCGCCGCGACCCGTGCGGTCGCCGTCGCCTGGGCCCGCGAAGCCGTGGACGCACTCGCCCCGCTGCCCGACGGCACGGTGAAACGGGCACTCACCCGCTTCGCCGACTCCGTCGTCGACCGAAGCCGCTGAACACCCCCTCCCGGCACGGGCCGCCACGGCGACCCGGTCAGGAGGCCCCGGGAACCCCCACCCGAACGAACTGGAGACGATCAGTGCCCACCCTCCGACTCGCCATCGTCGGCGCCGGCCCCGCCGGCATCTACGCCGCGGACATCCTGCTGCGCGAGGCCCACGGCTACGACGTGTCGATCGACCTGTTCGAACAGCTCCCCGCGCCGTACGGCCTGGTCCGGTACGGCGTCGCCCCCGACCACCCCCGCATCAAGGGCATCATCAACGCCCTGCGCGACGTCCTCGACCGCGGCGTCGTCCGGCTGTTCGGCAACGTCCGCTACGGCGAGGACATCACCCTCGACGACCTGAAGAAGCACTACAACGCGGTCGTCTTCTCGACCGGTGCGATCAAGGACGCCGACCTGGACATCCCCGGCGTCGACCTCGACGGCTCGTACGGCGCAGCCGAGTTCGTGAGCTGGTTCGACGGCCACCCCGACGTCCCGCGCACCTGGCCGCTGAACGCCGAGAGCGTCGCGGTGATCGGCGTCGGCAACGTCGCCCTCGACGTCTCGCGCATCCTCGCGAAGCACGCCGACGACCTGCTGCCGACCGAGATCCCGGCGAACGTCTACGAGGGCCTCAAGGCGTCGCCCGTCACCGACGTGCACGTCTTCGGCCGCCGCGGCCCCGCGCAGGTGAAGTTCACGCCGCTCGAGCTCCGCGAGCTCGGCGAGGTCCGTGACGTCGACATGGTGGTCTACGACGAGGACTTCGACCACGACGAGGCGTCGAAGACCGCGATCGCGACGAACAAGCAGGTCATGGTGATCAACCGTGTCCTCGAGCAGTGGCGCACGCGTGAGGTCGGCCAGGCCAGCCGCCGCCTGCACCTGCACTTCTACGCGAAGCCGATCGAGTTCGTCGGCGACGAGCAGGGCAAGCTGACCGCCATCCGGTACGAGCGCACGCGCCCGAACGGCGAGGGCGGCGTCGAGGGCACCGGCGAGATCCGCGAGATCCCGATCCAGGCCGCCTACCGCGCGGTCGGGTACTTCGGTTCGCCGCTGCCCGGTCTGCCGTTCGACGAGCGGCACGGCGTGATCCCGAACCACGAGGGCCAGGTCCTCGACGACGACAACCAGCAGATCCCCGGTGTGTACGCCACCGGCTGGATCAAGCGTGGACCGGTCGGCCTCATCGGACACACCAAGTCCGACGCGATGGAGACCGTGCAGCACATCGTCAACGACCAGGCGAGCTGGTGGACGCCGGATGACCCCTCCGACGAGGCGATCCCGGCCCTGCTCCGCGAGCGCGGTGTCGAGTACACCGACCTCGAGGGCTGGCACCACCTCGACACCCACGAGCAGGCGCTCGGCGCGGTGGACGGGCGCGAGCGCGTCAAGGTCGTGCCGCGCGACGAGATGATCGACGTCTCGCTCGGTCGCGTCGACGCCCCGACGAACTGACGACCATGACCGACACGCGCCCCGTCCCGCCCACCGCGGTGCGGGGCGCGTCCGCTTCCGGGGCCCGGCTGCTCGGCGTCGACGTCGCACGGGCGGTCGCGCTGCTCGGCATGATGGCCGCACACATCGGCGGCATCGCGGACCAGCTCGACTGGACCGACCCGGCGACCTGGTCGGCCATCGCCCACGGGCGTCCGTCGACGCTGTTCGCGGTGCTCGCCGGGGTCTCGATCGGACTGACGAGCGGTCGCACGGACCCGCCGGGCTCGCCGACCATCGGACGCATCCGTGCCCGGCTCGCGATCCGCGCGGTGGTCGTCGTCGTCATCGGCTTCGCGCTCATCGCGCTCGACACCCCCGTGTACGTGATCCTGCCGACGTACGGGGTGCTGTTCCTGCTGGTGGTCCCGGTGCTGCGTCTCCCACCGGCGGCACTGCTCGGCATCGCCGCTGTCTGCGCGGTGCTGTCGCCGCTCGCCGTGCTCGCGATCGCTCCGGCGTACGCGGACGCCGGCATGGTCGGCGTCCAGCTCGGCCTGGTCTACCCCCTGGTCACGTTCCTGGCGTACGTCCTGGTCGGGCTCGCGGTCGCCCGGACCGGCCTGGAGGATCGTGGCGGGCAGGTCGCGCTCCTCGTGTCCGGCGCACTGGTCGCCGCCACGGCGTACGTCGTCGGTGCCGTCGTCGCCCCGCTGCCGGACGACGTCGACCTGGCGTTCCCCGGCGTGCCGTTCGCCGGAGCGGGCTCGACGCCCTCCGGAGCGCTCGCACAGCTGTTCCTGTCGCCGCGCGACCACTCGTCGTCCGTCGTCGACGTCGTGGGGACCGCCGGGGTGGCGGTCGCGGTCATCGCCCTCTGCCTGCTCGTGTTCGACGGCCGGGGCCGCCTGCTGGAACGGATCGCCTTCCCGCTGGCGGCGGTGGGGTCGATGCCGCTGACGGTGTACTCCGGGCACCTCGTGGTGATCGCGCTGCTGCCGGTGTACCCGGACTCCGCGGAGGCCTGGGAGTGGTTCGCGCTCGGGTCCGTCATCTTCGCGATGCTCTGGCGCCGGTTCCTCGGCCGCGGCCCGCTCGAGCGGGTGGTCGGGGCCCTGGCATCCCTCGTCCCGATGCGCTGAGCGCACGCGGCGGACCCGCACCGGGCCTCCAGACAGCTACTGCAGCGCCGCCGTGAGCCGCGCGACGTTGTCGAGTACCTTGGAACGTCGCGGACGGTCGACCCACGCGTCGAGCGTGAGTTCGAAGCTGTGCTGCTTGTAGGAGTCCTGCACCTCGCGCAGGGCGTCGACGAACCGGTGCCCGCGGACCATGACCGAGACCTCGAGGTTCAGGCTGAACGAGCGCATGTCCATGTTGCTCGACCCGATCACCGACACCTCGTCGTCGATCGTGAAGTGCTTGGCGTGCAGGATCGTCGGGGCCCGGTACAGCCAGATCCTCACACCGGCACGCAGCAGTTCCTCGTAGTAGGAGCGCTGCGCGTGCCAGGTCATCGCGTGGTCGCCCAGTTCACCGACGAAGAGCTCGACCTCGACCCCGCGCTGGGCCGTCGTCGTGATGGCGTAGAGCATCGAGTCGTCGGGCACGAAGTACGGCGACGTGATCGAGACCCGCTGCTGCGCCGAGTAGAGCAGCGCGTTGAACAGGCGCAGGTTGTTCTCACCGTCGAAGCCCGGTCCGGACGGCACCACCTGGCAGTCGAGCGCGTCCCCGCGGTCGGCGCGCTGCACGGGGTCGCTCTCACGGAGCAGCAGCTCGTCGGTCTCGCTGTACCAGTCGGTGACGAACAGGGCGTTGAGCCCGGCGACGACCGGTCCCTCGAACCGGGCGAACAGGTCCTTGTAGACCATGCCCTTCTCGACGTGGGACCGCAGGTCGTACGACGCGTCGATCAGGTTCTGCGAACCGGTGAACGCGACGGACCCGTCGATCACCATGATCTTCCGGTGGTTGCGGAGGTCCGGGCGCTGGAACTTCCCCTGCAGCGGCAGGAGCGGCAGCATCAGGTGCCACTCGATGCCGGCCCGGTCCATGAACGACAGGGTCTCCTTGTAGCCGGGGTACCCGCGGCTGGCCCAGTGGTCGAGCAGGAAGCGCACCGTGACGCCACGGGCCTGCGCGCGGGCGAGGGCGTCGAAGAACGGCCGCGTGGTGTCGTCGAGCGTCGCGATGTAGAACTCGACGTGCACGAACCGGCGGGACTGGTCGATCGCCCGGGTCATCTCCGCGATGGACTCCTCGGAGTCCGGGTAGAGCTCCGCGGAGTTGCCGCCGACCAGGGGCATCGCGCCGAGTTCACGGTTCAGTCGCGTGATGCTCTCGAGCCACGCGGGCCACGGGTGGTCACGGCGCACTCGCTCGATGCCCTCGGTCTGCTCGAGGATGTACGCGTTGATCTCGGTCTGCTTCTCCCGGCGGGCACGCGGGAGCTTCGTCGACCCGATGACCAGGAAGACGATGAACCCGATGTACGGGATGAGGAAGATCGCGAGCAGCCAGGCCGTCGCGGTCTGCGGCTTCCGGTTGATCGGGACGTAGATGATCGAGAAGACGCGGATCGCCAGGTCCAGCAGGACGAGCAGGACGGTGATGACGACGCTGAGCCAGTGCTCCACGGGGTGCCGGTGTCGGGTGTCGTTCGGAGGGTGCCGCGGGTCAGCGGAAGTTGATGTACTGGAGCGGCACGTCGAACTCTTCACCCTTGAGGAGCTGGATCGTGTTCTGCAGGTCGTCGCGGCTCTTCGAGGAGACGCGGAGTTCATCACCCTGGATCTGGCTCTTCACGGACTTCGGGGCGTTCGCGCGCAGGAAGGCGCCGATCTTCTTCGCGACGTCCTGCTCGATGCCGTTCTTGAACTTCACCTCGATGCGGTACTCCTTGCCCGAGGGGTACGGGTCGCCGGCGTCGAGGCTCTTCAGGCTGATGTTGCGCTTGATCGCCTTGCTCTGCAGCACGTCGAGGACCGCCTTGGCGCGCTCTTCCGAGTTCGCCTTGATCAGGACGTCCTCGCCGCTGAACGCGATCGAAGCGTCGGCACCCTTGAAGTCGTACCGCTGCTCGATCTCCTTGGCGGCCTGGTTGAGGGCGTTCTCCGCCTCCATCTTGTCGACCTTGCTGACCACGTCGAAGGAACTGTCTGCCATGCGGGACAGCCTAACGGCGGACTGGAGGCGCGGTTCCGGTCGCGTGGATCGGCGCACGGTGGTCACGAGCACCGTTGCGGATCCGCTATGCTCTTGTGCGCGCCTTCGGTTGGTGATCACACCGGCTGGGTGCGCATGGCAAGTTACCCAAGCGGCCAAAGGGATCTGACTGTAAATCAGCCGGCGTAGCCTTCGGGGGTTCGAATCCCTCACTTGCCACCACCTGATCGGCCCCGTCCACTGCGGACGGGGCCGATGGTGTTTCCGGGAGGATGGGTGCATGGCTCCCGATCTCACCCCGTCCCAGTTCGCCGACCTCGCCGAGTCGATCGCCCGTGACGCGGCGGCACTGGCCGCACGGCGCCGCGCCGAGGGGGTCGAGGTCGCGGACCGGAAGTCCAGCATCGTCGACGTGGTCACGGCCGCCGACCGCGAGGTCGAGGCGCTCATCCGCGCCCGGATCGCCGAGGCCCGCCCCGACGACGCCTTCCACGGCGAGGAGTCCGGCTCCGCCTCCGGTGCCTCGGGCATCACCTGGGTGGTCGACCCGATCGACGGCACGGTCAACTACCTCTACGGCAGTGCCGAGTACGGCGTCAGCATCGGCGTCGTCCGGGGTGCACCGGACCCGATGACCTGGGAGCCGATCGCGGGCGTCGTCGTGGCTCCGGCGACGGGCACCGTCTTCCGCGCGGCCGTCGGGCAAGGTGCGACCCGTGACGGACAGCCGCTGTCCGTCGCCACGCCCGCATCGCTCGCCGAGACGCTCGTCGCGACCGGCTTCGGCTACACCGCCGACCGTCGGCGTGAGCAGGTCGGCGTGCTCGCCGGACTGATCGGCGAGGTGCGCGACATCCGCCGCGGGGGAGCGGCGTCGCTGGACTGCTGTGCCGTCGGGGCCGGGGTCGTCGACGCCTACTACGAGCGCGGGATCAACCCGTGGGACATGGCCGGCGGCGCCCTCGTCGCGCAGGAGGCGGGTGCCACGATCCGCATCTGGGAGGCCGGCGGGACCCGGTCGTACCTGTTCGCGAGCCCGGCGGTCGCAGACGATCTCGAGGCCCTGGTCCGCAGGTTGGAGGCCGACGCACTCGGCGCGATCGAGGCCTGACGACTCGCCGGGCCCCAGGTCTGGGGGTGCGGTGTGGACATGACCACGACTGGCGACGTGCGACGAGCTTTGCTAGCGTGCTCAGGTCCCGTTATCTGCTCGTTACCATCGAGCGAGCCCTTCCCCGATCAGGATCGCCACCGCACGCATGCCCCACACCCCGCTCTCGCCCGCTCCCACCGACGGTTCCGTCGACGCCGCCGCGCCGGTCGTCCACCTGAGCCGACGAGCTCGGATCGAGGCGGAGCGAGCGGCGGCGAGGAGCACGGTCGCGACGGGGCCCTCCTTCGACGACGTGATCGGCGCGGCCACGCCGGGGACCCCCGCGGCTCCCGTCTCGCCGATCGACCTGGCACCGGCCTCGCCCGCGCGCCCGGCCGCCCGCATCGCGACGCCGCCGGCACCCACCTCGCCCGTCGTGCAGGCGATCGCTCCCGCCGCCTCGGTGTCGCAGCCGCGCCGGGTCGCCGGTCAGGTCCCCGCGTCCCGTCGCCGCAGCAGCCGCCCGGCCACGACGGCCCCGGTCGATCGTGCGACCCGCCACATCCGCTCCACCCCGACCCCCGTGACCGCGACGGCTCGGACCCCGAAGCAGGGTGCGTCGTTCCGTCGCGCCGCGTCGCGGGTGACCGCGGTGGGTGCACTCCTCTTCGCCGCCGGTCTCGTCGTCTCGACGTCGCTGCCGGCGCAGGCGCTCTGGGTGCCGCAGTCCGGTTCGACCGCGGCCCGTGCCGCCGCCGACGGTGCCACCCAGTCGATGCAGGTCGGGTCCGCGGCGGACAGCTCCACCGACCGTGACCAGTACACGGTGTCCGACGCGACGCAGTACGCCAACGTCGACTCCTCGACCTTCACGAACGACCCGACGGGCACGATCCAGTGGCCGTTCCTCACCGGCGTCCCGATCACCTCGGGCTTCGGCGGACGCCAGGTCGCCGGGTGCTCGTTCTGCTCGACGAACCACATGGGCATCGACTTCGCTCCGGGGGAGGGCACGCCGATCGGCGTGATCGCCGCCGGCACCGTGATCAAGGTGCAGGCGAACGACGGCGGCTTCGGCAACGACGTCTGGGTCGAGCACGACGTCGACGGCAAGCAGTTCGTCAGCGTCTACGGCCACATGGAGGACAACTCCTTCAAGGTCGTCACCGGCCAGCACGTCGAAGCAGGCGACATCCTCGGTCTCGTCGGCAGCACGGGCAACTCCACCGGCCCGCACCTGCACCTCGAGGTGCACGTCGACGGGGCCCCGGTGGACCCGCTGGCGTGGCTCAAGGCCAACGCGAACTAGCGGTCCGCGACGCGGCACGCCCGGGCGTCTCGTCCGGTTCCGGAGCAGCGTCGGTGGTCTGCTATCCTCGTGTGGTGCCGTTCGCGGCACATCGCCCCGATAGCTCAGTGGTAGAGCACCTCCATGGTAAGGAGGGGGTCGTCAGTTCAATCCTGACTCGGGGCTCCGACCCGGTGCGCGTGTCGCTTCCGGATCTCTGGCGGGGTAGCTCAGTTGGTTAGAGCACACGACTCATAATCGTGGGGTCGCGGGTTCAAGTCCCGCCCTCGCTACACGCAAGGCCCTCTCGTTCAGGATCTCCTGGGTCAGGGGGCCTTCTCTGTGCGTGGCACGGTGCCCCTGCGGTGCCCCTGCGGTGCCCCTGCGGTGCCGCGGCCGGTCCTCCGCACCCGTTCCGTTCAGTCGATCGCGGTCCGCAGCGACCCGGGCCCGCTCAGTGCCTCCTCGTCGGCCGCGACGTTCTTCTGCGCGGCGAACTGGGTCCGGTGCAGCTCCTCGTACCGCCCACCCGCGGCCAGCAGTTCCTCGTGCGTCCCGCGCTCCACGATCGAGCCGTCCTCGACCACGAGGATCATGTCCGCGCTGCGGATGGTGGAGAGGCGGTGTGCGATCACCATCGCGGTCCGTCCCTCGAGCGCCTCGCCGAGCGCGGCCTGCACGGCGGCCTCGGACGTCGAGTCCAGTGCCGCCGTCGCCTCGTCGAGGATGACGACGCGCGGCTGGGCGAGCAGGAGCCTCGCGATGGTCATCCGCTGACGTTCGCCCCCGGACAGCCGGTAGCCGCGCTCACCGACCATGGTGTCGAGCTGGTCGGGGAGGGACCGGATGAGCGGCTCGAGCCGTGCGCGACGGACGGCGTCCCACACTTCGTCCTCGGAGGCCTCCGGTCGGGCGAACCGGAGGTTGGAGCGGATGGTCTCGTGGAACAGGTGGCCGTCCTGCGTCACCATCCCGAGGGTGTGCCGCATCGAGGCGAAGGTGACGTCGCGGACGTCCGTGCCGGCGAGGCGGACGGCACCGCTGTCGACGTCGTAGAGGCGGGAGAGGAGCTGCGCCACCGTGGACTTGCCGGCACCGGACGTCCCGACCAGGGCGACGGTCTGGCCCGGCTCGATCCGGAAGGACAGGCCGTGCAGGACCTCCTCGCCGCCGCGGGTGTCCAGCGTGGAGACCTCCTCGAGCGAGGCGAGGGACACCTTGTCAGCGGAGGGGTAGGCGAACCGGACGTCGTCGAACTCGACGGACACCGGGCCGTCCGGGACGGTGACGGCGTCGGGCTGCTCCCGGATGAGCGGTTCGAGGTCCAGCACCTCGAAGACGCGCTCGAAGCTGACCACCGCGCTCATGATCTCCACCCGAGCGTTCGCGAGGCTCGTCAGCGGCGCGTAGAGACGGGTCAGGAGGAGCGCCAGGGTGACCACCTCGCCGGTGTCCAGCTGCCCTGCGAGGGCGAGGAAGCCGCCGAGCCCGTACACGAGGGCGAGGGCGAGCGCGGACACGAGCATGAGGGCGGTGAAGAAGACGAACTGCAGCATCGCGGTCCGGACCCCGATGTCACGGACCCGCGCGGCGCGGACGCGGAACTCCTCGGCCTCCTCGTCGGGCCGACCGAACAGCTTGACGAGCGTGGCGCCGGGCGCCGAGAAGCGCTCGGTCATCTGCGTGCTCATCGCGGAGTTGTGGTCGGCGGCCTCGCGTCGCAGCGCGGCGAGTCGGCTGCCCATGCGGCGCGCGGGCACCAGGAAGACGGGGAGCATGACCACGGCGAGGACCGTCACGAGCCACGAGGTGCTGAGCATGACGACCAGGGTGAGGATCAGCGCCACGAGGTTCGTGACCACACCGGACAGCGTGCCGCTGAAGGCCTGCTGCGCGCCGATCACGTCGTTGTTGAGGCGGCTCACGAGCGCACCGGTCCGGGTGCGGGTGAAGAACGCGACGGGCATCTTCTGCACGTGGTCGAAGACGGCGGTGCGGAGGTCCAGGATCACCCCTTCGCCGATCCGCGCCGAGTACCAGCGGGTGGTCAGCGACACGGCGGCGTCGGCCACGGCCACGAGGGCGATGACGACGGCGAGCCGGACGATGGTGCTGATCTCGCCGCGGGCGACGATGACGTCGACCACCTGGCCGGCGAGGACCGGTGTCGCGACCGCGAGGAACGCTCCCACGACGGAGAGGGTGATGAACACCAGCAGCTTGCCCCGGTAGGGCACCGCGAAGGACATGATCCGCCGCAGGGACGCGCGCGAGAAACCGTGCTTGCCGTCCTTGGCCGTCGAGATCTTGTACAGCGAGCTCCAGGCCGCGCTCTCCATGCTCATGGTGGTTCCTTTCATGGGGACCACGCCCAACATAGATGGCCGGTCGCTCCCTCGGCGCCGCGGCGGGGCTAGTGCGTCCGGTGCGACCCGGTGTCGGTGCGCGTCGCCAGCACGCCGGCCGAGCGGAAGGCGTCCTCGATCGAGACGGTGACGTCCCGCCAGGCGGCGCGACGCCGGTTCGCGCCGATGCTCCCGCCGGACACGGCCGTCATGTGTCCCGTCCGCCGCAGCGTGATGGTGGTGGTGGCGCCGTCCACGATGGTCGACAGTTCGTACCGCCGGTACTCCCGCGCGGGCTGCACGAGTGCGCCGAGCAGGATGGTGAGCACCCGGCTGCCGGCCGTCGCGGTCATCGTGCCGCCGGTCGACTCGACGTGGTGTCCCGTGCGGCGCAGCGCTGCGGCAGCGACCTCCATGGCGGTGCACCGGTCGCCCGTGTGCACGGCGAACTCGGTCGTGGTGTCCATCGGCTCTCCCCGTCCCGAACGAACTCGTGCCCCGGGGCACGCGCCGATTCCCCCGAATCGGTATCAGACAGTCTAACTGATGCGTTCTCATGGACGACAGGCCCCAGGACGGGCGTCGGTAGACTGCCGTGGTGTCAGTGAACCCCGAGCTCGTCGGCAGGACGTTCCCGCCGGCCCAGCCCTACCTGGTCGGCCGCGAGAAGGTGCGCGAGTTCTCGCGTGCGGTGTTCGCGACCAACCCCGTCCACCACGACCCCGACGCCGCACGGGCGGCCGGGTACGCCGACGTGGTCGCACCCCCCACCTTCGCCGTCGTCGTGCAGGAGGCCACGCTCGCGCAGCTCCTGAACGAGCCCGACGCCGGCATCGACTTCTCCCGCGTCGTCCACGGTGAGCAGTCGTTCACCTACGACCGTCCGATCGTCGCCGGTGACGAGCTCACCGCGACGCTGACGGTGACCAGCGTGAAGACCCTCGGTGGCAACGCGATGGTCACGGCCCAGAGCACGATGAACGACGCCTCGGGGGAGCACGTCGTCACGGCGACCTCCACCCTCGTGGTCCGAGGAGACGACGCATGACCGCCGCACCAGCCACCGCGCTCGAGGTCGGCACGGTCGTCGCCGAGCGTGACGTGCACGTCACCCGCGACTCGCTCGTCCGGTACGCCGGCGCATCCGGCGACTTCAACCCGATCCACTACCGCGACGACGTGGCCGCGTCGGTCGGCCTGCCCGGTGTCCTCGCCCACGGCATGCTCACGATGGGGATCGCCGTGCAGCCGGTCGCCGAGTGGCTCGGTGACAGCGGCTGGGTCGCGGGCTACGGCGTCCGCTTCACGCGTCCGGTCGTCGTCGACCCGGAGCAGGGTGCCACCGTCGGGATCGTCGCGAAGGTCGGCACCGTCGACGAGGACGGCCGTCCGAAGCGCATCGACCTCACCGTGACCGCCGCCGGGCAGACCGTGCTCGGCAAGGCGCAGGTCACGGTGGTGTTCCGCTGACCGTGTCCGAGCCGGTGCTGGCCGACCTGACGACGCTGCGCGTCGGCGGGGCCGCCTCCCGGCTGCTCACGGCCACGACGACGGACGACCTCGTCGCCCACGCGCTCGACGCCTTCGACGACCACGAGTGGCTCGTCCTCGGCGGCGGCAGCAACCTGCTGGTCGCCGACCAGGGCTTCGACGGCACGGTCGTGCTGGTCCGGACGACGGGCGTCGACGCCGAGCGCGACGCCGACGGCGTCACCGTCCGCGTCGCCGCGGGGGAACCGTGGGACCCGTTCGTCGCCACGACCGTCGCGAACGGTTGGACCGGCCTGGAGGCACTCAGCGGCATCCCGGGCACGGTCGGTGCGTCCCCGGTGCAGAACATCGGCGCCTACGGGGTCGAACTCGCCGACGTGCTCACGCGCGTCGAGTTCCTCGATGCGGCCACGGGGGAGCGCGCGTGGGTCCCGGCAGCCGAGCTGGCGCTCGGCTACCGCACGTCGACGCTCAAGCACGGTCGCCGCGGGGTGGTGCTGACGGTCGAGTTCCGGCTCGGGTTCGCGGGGGAGCAGGGCGTGCCGGTGCGGTACGCGCAGCTCGCCGGTTCGCTCGGTGTCGACCTCGGTGCGCTCGTGCCGCCCTCGACCGTCCGCGACGAGGTCCTGCGGCTGCGCGGCTCGAAGGGGATGGTGCTCGACGGGGACGACCACGACACCTGGAGCGCGGGGTCGTTCTTCACGAACCCGATCGTCTCGCCGGCGTTCGCCGAGACCCTGCCGACGGATGCGCCCCGCTGGCCCGCGGGCGACGACGTCAAGCTCAGTGCCGCGTGGCTCATCGAGCACGCCGGCGTGCACCGCGGGTACGCGGTGCCGGGATCCCGCGCGGCGATCTCGTCGAAGCACACCCTCGCCCTGACGAACCGGGGTGGGGCGACGGCCGCCCAGGTGGCCGAGCTCGCACGGTTCGTGCAGGTGACCGTCCTGAACCGCTTCGGCGTCTCGCTCGTCCCGGAACCCGTCGTGGTGGGCGACCTGCTCGGCTGATCGTCCACACGACGGGACGGACGAGCACGACGTGCCACGGGCCTCCCGGAACGCCGAACGGGCCACCTCGATGAGGTGGCCCGTCCTGCGGATGCGGAGGGACTACGCGAAGAACGTCGCCAGTCGGGCGACGCCCTCGGCGATGTCGTCGTCGCCCAGCGCGTACGACAGGCGCAGGTAGCCGGAGGGGCCGAACGCCTCGCCCGGGACGACCGCGACCTCGGCGTGCTCGAGGATCAGGTCGGCCAGCTCGAGCGTGGTCGTCGGGGTCGAACCGGCCCACTCGCGACCGAGCAGCGCGGTGACGTCCGGGTAGACGTAGAAGGCGCCCTGCGGGGTCGGCGTCCGGAAGCCCGGGATGGCGTTGAGGCCGTCCACGATGGTCTTCCGGCGGCGGTCGAAGGCCTCTCGCATGGCGGCGACGGGCTCCTGCGGGCCGGTCAGGGCGGCGATCGCGGCGCGCTGCGACACGTTCGAGACGTTGGACGACAGGTGTGACTGCAGGTTCGACGCGGCCTTGACGGCGTCGGTCGGACCGATGAACCACCCGACGCGCCAGCCGGTCATCGCGTAGGTCTTCGCAACGCCGTTCACCAGGATCGTCGTGTCGGCCAGGGCGGGGACCTCGGCCAGGATGCCGGTGAACCGGACCCCGTCGTACACCAGGTCCTGGTAGATCTCGTCGCTGATCACCCAGATGCCGTGCTCGAGCGCCCATTCGCCGATGGCCCGGGTCTGCTCCGCCGAGTACACGGCGCCGGTGGGGTTCGACGGCGAGCAGAACAGCAGGGCCTTGGTCGCCGGGGTGCGGGCCGCCTCGAGCTGCTCCACCGTCACCAGGTAGTCCTGGTCGCTGCCGGCGAAGACCTCGACCGGCTCGCCACCGGCCAGGCGGATCGCCTCGGGGTAGGTGGTCCAGTAGGGCGCCGGCAGCAGGACCTCGTCTCCGGCGTCGACGATGGTCTGGAAGGCCTGGTAGACCGCCTGCTTGCCGCCGTTCGTGACGATGACCTGCGACGGGTCGACCGCGATGCCGGACACCCGGGCGGTCTTGTCGGCGATGGCCTGCTTGAGTTCGGGCAGACCGGTCGCGGGCGTGTACCGGTGGTTCTTCGGGTCCTGCGCGGCAGCGACGGCCGCGTCGACGACGTGCTGCGGGGTCGCGAAGTCGGGCTCGCCCGCGGCGAACGAGATCACCGGCCGCCCGGCTGCCTTGAGCGCCTTGGCCTTCGCGTCGACCTTGAGCGTCGCGGACTCGGCGATGGCCGCGATGCGGGACGCGATGCGCGGACGATCGGCCGGCGCGGTGGCGAGGGTGTCGACGGACACGTGGGCGGTGGACTCGGGGCCTGGGGCTGCGGTGCTCACGGGGTCCAGCCTACCGGCGCGGCACGCCGTGGAAGGGGTCAAGTGGACACCGTGTGACGGACTCCCGTAGACTCGTCCACCGGAACGCGGATCGGTGTCGAACCGCGTCCGAAGGGCGGTGGCTCAATTGGTAGAGCAGCGGTCTCCAAAACCGCAGGTTGCAGGTTCGAGTCCTGTCCGCCCTGCAACTCTGGAAGGGTAGAAGTTGGCGAGCAAAGACATGGAGACGACGGCGGACGACGTCGTCGCCAAGGCGAAGCAGGACCGGGCCGAGCGCCGCGGGCCCATCGCTGCCATCGTGCTCTTCATCCGCCAGGTGATCGGCGAACTGCGCAAGGTCGTCACGCCGACCCGCAAGGAACTCTTCAGCTACACGGGCGTCGTGCTCGTGTTCGTCGTCGTCATGATGATCCTGGTGTCGATCCTCGACTTCGTGTTCGGACTCGGCGTCGGGTACGTCTTCGGCAACGGGCCCACGGCCTGACCCCGACGTCGGCTGCCGTGTGCGGCTGTTCCGAGGAGTACGGTCGCCCGAGACGGCGTCGATCGTGACGGCGTTGCCCGTGACCATGACCGAACGCCACCCCGACCCGAACCACCGAACGGAAAGAATCGACTGTGTCTGACAACTCCCGCGATGACATCGACCTCGCGACGGCTGCCGAGCAGTCCTCCGAGGTCGAGGAGAACCAGGAAGGCGACGTCGAGACCGGCGAAGGACGCTCCGTCGAGTCCGCTGAAGAGCGTGCGATCTCGATCGAGGGCGACGACGACGAGTCGCTCGGCCTCAGCTCCGAGCCCGACGACGGCACCGTCGACGCGGGCCTCGACGAGGCGCTGACCGCCCTGCAGGAAGCCCGCGACCCCGAGGCCGACGCCGTCGTGGACGACGCACTCGAGATCGACTCCGCCGACGAGGCCGAGGCCGCCGTCGAGGCCGTCGAGGACGAGGAAGAAGTCGAACTCGAGTCCGAGACCGCCGCCGAGGCGAACGAGACGCTCGCCGCCGACGAGGCACTCGACGCCGAGGACGAGGACGAGGACGACGAGCCCGCCGAGGTCGACCCGTACGAAGCCTTCAAGGCCGAGCTGCGGATGAAGCCGGGCAAGTGGTACGTCATCCACTCCTACGCGGGCTTCGAGCGCCGCGTGAAGTCGAACATCGAGAACCGCATGGTCTCGATGTCGATGGAGGACTACATCTACCAGGTCGAGGTCCCGATGGAGGACGTCGTCGAGATCAAGAACGGGCAGCGCAAGCTGGTCACCCGCGTCCGGATCCCCTCGTACGTGCTCGTCCGCATGGACCTCAACGAGGACTCGTGGTCCGTCGTCCGGCACACCCCGGGCGTCACCGGCTTCGTCGGCAACGCGCACAACCCGACACCGCTCCGTTTCGACGAGGCGTTCGGCATGCTCAAGTCCCTCGTGCAGGTCGCCGAGGCGGCCCCCACCAAGGGCGGCGCGAAGGGCAGCGGCTCGCTGCAGGCCCAGCCCGCGGCCGAGGTCGACTTCGAGGTCGGCGAGACGATCACGATCAAGGAAGGCTCGTTCGCGGGTCTGCCTGGTTCGATCTCCGAGATCAAGCCGGAGAGCGGCAAGCTCACGGTCCTCGTCTCGCTGTTCGAGCGTGAGACCCCGGTCGAGCTCAGCTTCGACCAGGTCACCAAGCTCTAGCGATCACCACGCTGTAGCGATCACCGAGATCGACTACACTGAACGGGTTTGGGCCCGCGCGCCTCGTGCGAGCGGGCCTTCACCGCTGTCCGGAACGGCCGGACCAGCGGGAGAGTGCACGGGTCCCCGTGTGTTCGATTCCAGGAGGAAGACAAGTCATGGCACCGAAGAAGAAGGTCACGGGCCTGATCAAGCTGCAGATCAACGCGGGAGCCGCCAACCCGGCCCCCCCGATCGGTCCGGCGCTCGGTCAGCACGGCGTCAACATCATGGAGTTCTGCAAGGCGTACAACGCGGCGACCGAGTCGCAGCGTGGCAACGTCGTGCCGGTCGAGATCACCGTCTACGAGGACCGTTCGTTCACGTTCGTCCTGAAGACCCCGCCGGCCGCCGAGCTCATCAAGAAGGCTGCTGGTGTGCAGAAGGGGTCCTCGACCCCGCACACGGTCAAGGTCGCGAAGATCTCGATGGACCAGGTCCGTCAGATCGCCGAGACCAAGCAGGCCGACCTGAACGCCAACGACATCGAGCAGGCCGCGAAGATCATCGCCGGCACCGCACGCTCGATGGGCATCACGGTCGAGGCCTAAGCACCGATCGGGCTCCGGCCCACCACCAGACACCTTTCCGTGGGAGAGCCTCGCCGGCTCGCCAACCACGTATCTCGCAAGGAGACCACCATGGCGAAGAAGTCCAAGGCCTACCAGGCCGCGGCCGCGAAGATCGAGGCCGACAAGTTCTACACCCCGACCGAGGCCGTCGCCCTGGCCAAGGAGACCGGTTCCTCGAAGACCGACTCCACGGTCGAGGTCGCGCTGAAGCTCGGCGTCGACCCCCGCAAGGCCGACCAGATGGTCCGCGGCACGGTCATCCTGCCGCACGGCACGGGCAAGACCGCCCGCGTCATCGTCTTCGCGACGGGTGCGGCCGCTGAGGCCGCGATCGCCGCGGGCGCCGACGAGGTCGGTGGCGACGAGCTCATCGCGAAGGTCGCCGAGGGCTACACCTCGTTCGACTCCGCCGTCTCGACCCCCGAGCTCATGGGCAAGGTCGGTCGTCTCGGCAAGGTCCTCGGCCCGCGTGGCCTCATGCCGAACCCGAAGACCGGCACCGTGACCCCGAACGTGGCGCAGGCCGTCAACGACATCAAGGGCGGCAAGATCGAGTTCCGCGTCGACAAGCACGCCAACGTGCACTTCGTCGTCGGCAAGGCCTCGTTCACGCCGGAGCAGCTCGACGAGAACATCTCGACCGCGCTCGAGGAGATCAACCGCCTCAAGCCGTCGTCCTCGAAGGGCCGTTACGTCATGAAGGGCGCCGTCTCGACGACCTTCGGTCCCGGCATCCCGCTGGACGTCAACAGCATCTGAGTCGTCTGACTCGTGGAAGGGCCCGCACCGGCAACGGTGTGGGCCCTTTCCGCGTGTCCCGGAGCCGTCCCGGTAGCGTGGAGCGGTGCGCACCCTCGTGAACTCGCTCCGGTTGATCGCCCTCATCGCCGTCGTCGTCGCGGTCGTCGCGCAGTGGCTCGAGAGCTCGCGGACCCCGACCTACTCGTTCTGGAACTTCTTCGGCTACTTCACGATCCAGTCGAACCTGATCGTCGCCGTGGCCCTCGCGGTGACGCTCGTGGCCGCGGCCCGTCGCAAGCGGGCGGACCTCACCGTCTCGGTGCTCCGCGGCGCCGCGACGGTGTACATCGCGACGACCGGCATCGTCTACAACACGCTGCTCACCGGTGCCAACGTCTCGGCGTCGGTGCCGTGGTCGAACGACATCGTGCACAAGATCATCCCGGTGTACGCGGTGCTCGACTGGCTGCTGTTCTCGGACCGGGCGCGACTGCTGCTCCGGCACGTGTGGTGGTTCCTGCTCTACCCCGCGGTCTGGACCACCGTGGTGCTCGTCCGCGGTGCGACCGACGGGTGGGTGCCGTACCCGTTCCTCGACCCGGGGCAGGGCTACGGTGTCGTCGCGATCTACGTGGTCGGGATCGCGGTCTCGATCACCCTGCTCGGCATCCTCGTCGTGGGGATGAGCCGGCTGCGGCTGGTGAAGGTCTAGGAGACGGGCTAGGAGCGGAAGCCGCGGAGCTTGTCGAGCACCAGGTCGGCGAGCTGCACCAGCCCGCGGATCTGGTCGTCGTCGCGGTCGACCCAGCGGCACTCGGGTTCGTCGGCGACCGGCACGAACCCGTCGTGGCGCTCCCAGACGAACAGGGTGCGGTCGGCGCCGAGCACGTACTGCTGCCACCAGATCTGCCGCAGGTAGTGCCGGGGGATGCTCCGCCAGGCCTTGCCGGTGGTCTTGATCTCGGCGAGGACCACGCGCGACGACTCGTCGACCCCGACGCCGTCCGGGGTGGCGAGGTGGGCGCGGTTCGCGGCGGCGTGGAACAGGTGCGCCGAGGGCTGGATGCCGTGCGTCGCCGCCACCCACGCGGCGATGACCGGTTCGCGGTCCTTGCCGTGCTCGGTGAACGCGTTGCCGGAGAACCGGGAGCCGTAGCGCTTCTCGGTGACGACGGCCTCGACCGCGCGCAGTGAGGCGAGCCGGGCGACGTCGGTCGCGGTGATGCCCATGGCACGGGCGCGGAGCCATGCGACGCGGTCCGAGGAGTGCGCGACGATGCGCTCGGTGTGGCCGCGCAGGGCGGTGAACGCATCACGCGCAGCCGGGACCGGCGCGGTCGACCCGGGAAGGGCCTCCAGACCGGGGTCCAGGTCGCCCCACAGGGTGGGCTGCACGATCGTCACCCGACGATTGTCCCCCCGACCACCGGCAAGACCGAAACCGACGCGCTCACGCGATCGGGGGTGTGCGTCAGGAGACCAGCTCGCGCCCCTCGGCGAAGGCGACCAGTTCGTCGACCCCGGCGGGGGAGAGGGCGTAGCCGATGGCGAGGGCGGCGGCTCCCTGCAGCGCGGCGAGCGACCCCGCGCGGGACTGCACGATCACGAGGTGCTCGCTGGCCAGCGGCATCGAGCGCGAGTAGACGACCTCGCGGACACCGGCGAGCAGGTGCTCCCCGGCCTGCGTGATCGAGCCGCCGAGTGCGATGACGGACGGGTTGATGAGCGAGATGCAGGTGGCCAGGACCTCGCCGATGTCGCGGCCGGCCTGTCGGACGGCGTAGATCGCGTCGAGGTCGGACCGGTTCACCAGGTCGATCACGTCCGCGCCGGTGTGCGCGTCGTGCCCCTTCGCGCGGAGTGCGCGGGCGATGGCCGGACCGGAGGCCACGGCCTCGAGGCAGCCCGTGTTGCCGCAGTGGCAGGGGACGTCGCCGGCGCGGGAGACCCGCACGTGGCCGATGTCACCAGCGGTGCCCTGGGCACCGCGCTGCAGCCGGCCCTCGGAGACGATGCCCGACCCGATGCCGGTGGCGACCTTGACGAAGAGCAGGTGGTCGATGTCGGGCCAGCCGTGCTCCCGCTCACCGAGGGCCGCGATGTTGACGTCGTTGTCGAGCAGCACGTGCGCGGCGATGTGCTGACGGAGCCACGAGGGCACGTCGAAACCGTCCCAGCCGGGCATGATCGGCGGGTTGGCCGGTCGTCCGGTGGAGAACTCGACGGGTCCGGGCACGCCGATGCCGATGGCGATGACGTCCTGGCGGCTGCGCCCGACCTCGGCGAGGAGACCGTCGATCGTCTCGACGAGCCAGGACAGCGTCGGGACCGGGCCGGCGGCGATGTCGATCCGGGCTTCCCGGGTGGCGAGCGGTGCCGCGACCAGGTCGGTGACGGCGACCCGGCCGTGGGAGGCACCGAGGTCGGCGGCGACGACGAGTCGGGCGCGGGGCTTCAGCGCCACCTGTGCGGGTGGACGGCCGCCGGTGGAGACCGCGGTGTCCACGGCGCCGACGAGACCGATGTCGATCAGGGAGTCGAGGCGCACGCCGATGGTGGAGCGTGCGAGTCCTGTCAGGGCGGCGAGCTCGGCCCTGGTGCGCGGCACGCCGTCGCGGAGGATCTGGAAGAGCTCGCTCGTCCCGACCGGAGGCGACGCTGCCGTCCGGTTCAAGTCGACCATGTGGGGAGTGAAGCACACATCCTTCGCGCCACGCAATGAAGTCCGTCGACATTCCTCGGACTTCTGCTTGACCGCCGACAGAAGTGCTCGTAGTGTGACGATCGGTCAGTGACGACCGCACCATCTCGACGAGGAGAACCCCTGGTGACCCAACCGCTCTCGGTCCAGCTCTACACGGTCCGCGATGCCCTCAGTGCTGATCTGCCCGGCACCCTGCAGCGCATCGCCGACATCGGCTACACGAACGTCGAGGCCTTCGGCTTCGTCGAGAACGCCGACGAACTCGCCGCAGCCCTGCAGGGCGCCGGCCTCGCCGCCCCGAGCGGCCACGCCCGTCTGCTGGACGCCGGTGCACAGGACCTCGAGCGCATCTTCCACGCCTCCACCACCCTCGGCTTCGGGACCCTCATCGACCCGCACATCGACGAGGCCCGCTGGACCACTCGCGAGGACGTCGAGGCGATCGCCCGCGAACTCAGCGCCCTCGCCCCGCGCGCCGCCGACCACGGCCTGGTGCTCGGGTACCACAACCACGCGTTCGAGTTCTCGAACCGCATCGACGGCGTCAGCGCCTACGAGGTCTTCGCCGACGCCCTGTCCGACGACGTCGTCCTCGAGCTCGACACCTACTGGGTACAGGTCGGCGGGGACGACCCGGTCGCGGTCATCGGCAAGTACGGCGACAAGGTCCAGTTCCTGCACGTCAAGGACGGTGACGGCTCGCACGACGACAAGCAGCAGGTCGCCGTCGGCAACGGCATCATGCCGATCCGCGACATCATCGCCGCCGCGCCCGACGCACTGCACGTCGTCGAGCTCGACGACCACGAGGGTGACGTGTTCCAGGCCGTCGCCGACTCCTACACGTTCCTCGAGGGGGCCCGCGCATGACCGACACCACGACCGCCGCTGCGACGGCGACCGACAGCGGCACCCGCACCGGCCCGGTCGGCGTCGGCGTCATCGGCGCCGGGGTCATCTCCGACCAGTACCTGTCGAACCTCACCGTCTTCCCCGACGTGACCGTCCGCTTCATCGCCGACATCGACCTGCCGCGCGCCGCCGCCCAGGCCGAGAAGTGGGGCGTCCCCGGATCGGGCACCGTCGAGGAGCTCCTGGCCGATGACGAAATCGAGATCGTCGTGAACCTGACGATCCCGGCCGCCCACGTCGAGGTCGCCCTGCAGGCCCTGGCCGCCGGCAAGCACGTCTGGGGCGAGAAGCCCTACGCCCTCGACCGGGCCAGCGCCGCGGAACTCCGCGACGCCGCGGCCGCCGCGGGCAAGACCGTCAGCGTCGCCCCGGACACGTTCCTCGGTGCCGGCCTGCAGACCGCGCTCCGCACCATCCGCGACGGCCGGATCGGGACACCCCTGAACGGCCTGACGCTCTTCCAGAGCCCCGGCCCCGAGTCGTGGCACCCGAGCCCCGAGTTCCTCTTCGCGTACGGTGCCGGTCCGCTGTTCGACATCGGCCCGTACTACATCACCACCCTCGTCCAGACGTTCGGACCGGTGAAGAAGGTCACGGCGACGGCGTCGAAGTCCCGCGCCACCCGCACCATCGGCTCCGGGCCGAAGGCCGGCACGGACTTCCCGGTCGAGGTGCCGACGAACCACTCCGCGCTGATCGAGTTCGAGAACGGCGGGAGCGCGCAGAGCGTCTTCTCGTTCGAGTCCGACCGCGGTCGCACCGGCTTCGTCGAGATCGCGGGGGAGACCGGCACCGTCGTGTTCCCCGACCCGAACAACTTCGACGGCAACACCGAGCTGTACGCCCTCGGTTCCGAGGAGCCCGAGACGATCCCCGCGGTCGGCTCCACGTACTCGCGCGGCACCGGCGTGGTCGACCTGGCCCGCTCCCTGCGGGCCGGCGACGAGAACCGCGTCCCCGGTGCGCTCGCCTTCCACGTCCTCGACGTGATGGTCTCCATCGCCGAGGCGGCAGAACGTGGCGAGGCGGTGCTCGTCGAGAGCACCGTGTCGCCCTCCCCGACCCTCCCCGAGGGCTGGGACCCCGCGGAGCGCACCCTGGCCTGACCGGCCCGGGCGCCCCCGCACCCACAGCAGCACCCGACCAGCACGACCGTTCCACCGCAGCACCAGCTCCACCTCCTGCACCATCCCTGCACCATCTCAACGACGAGAAAGTAGAGAGTCATGCGCACTGCCATCCGCGCACTGGCCATCACCGCGGCCGCCGCACTCACCGTGTCCGGCCTCGCAGCCTGCTCCTCCGGGTCGTCCGGCGACGCCGGCGACTCCAAGACGCTCACCTACTGGGCGTCCAACCAGGGCACCTCCCTGCAGAACGACAAGGAGGTGCTGACCCCCGTCCTCAAGAAGTTCACCAAGGAGACCGGGATCAAGGTCGACCTCCAGGTCATCGGTTGGAACGACCTGCAGAACAAGATCCAGACCGCCGTCACCTCGGGCCAGGGCCCGGACGTCGTCAACATCGGCAACACCTGGGCGACCTCGCTCCAGGCCACCGGCGCCTTCCAGGAGTTCGGTGACGCCGAGATGAAGGCGATCGGCGGCGAGGACAAGTTCGGCAAGGTCGCCCTCTCCACCGGTGGCGCACCCGGCGAGACGGTCACGAGCGTCCCGCTCTACGGCCTCGCGTACGGCCTGTACTACAACAAGAAGATGCTCGCCGACGCCGGGATCACCCCGCCCACCACGTGGGAGGAGATGGTCGACGCGGCCGAGAAGCTCACCAAGGGCGACACCTACGGCTTCAGCCTCGCCGGCGGTTCGTACACCGAGAACTCGCACTTCGCGTTCATCAACTCGGCGCAGAACGGTGGCGAGTGGTTCGACGAGGACGGCAAGCCGACCTTCACGTCGAAGGCCAACGTCGACGGCATCAAGCGCTACCTCGACCTGATGCAGGACTCCAAGGTCGCGAACCCGTCGAACGCGCAGTACGACAACGCGACGCAGTCCACCACGGACTTCGCGAAGAAGAAGGCCGCGTTCATCCTCAACCAGAACAACGCGAACGCGACCATCGAGTCCCTCGGCATGAAGTCGTCCGAGTACGGCGTCGTCGCCCTGCCCGCCCCGACCGGTGGCGAGGAGATCGCCTCGTTCCCGGCCGGCATCAACCTGTCCGTCTTCAAGAACACGAAGAACAAGGACGGCGCGCTCGAGTTCGTCAAGTACATGACGAGCATGGACACGCAGACGACGCTGGACAAGCCGTACTCGGCTCTGCCGGTCCTCGCCGAGGCTGCTGACTCCGTCGAGGACGAGCAGACGAAGACGTTCCTCGACATCTACAACAACAAGGCGAAGCCGCTCCCGCTTGTGCCTGCCGAGGACCAGTTCGAGTCCACGGTCGGCAAGGCGATGAACGACATGTTCGCCAAGATCGCGACCGGCTCCACCGTCTCCGAGGCCGACATCAAGTCGGCCCTGCAGACGGCCCAGGACCAGGTGTCCCAGGCCGCCGGTTGATCCACCCTGGAGGCCCGGGTCGCGTCCGCAGCGACGCGCCCGGGCCTCCAGCCCCTGTCGCTCCAGAGCCGACCACCCGTCGGCCGTGAGGCGCACGCCCCAGGGCCGACCACCCGTCGGCCGTGAGGCTCCTGCCCCACGCACCCCGCGCCTCCCCCCACGGCCTCGGCCGCCACGCTGCTCCGCAAGCTCCGCACCGCGTCGGAACCGGGCCGCGTGGGCCCAGGCCGCCACGGCCTGCGCGGACCGCACCTGCACGCCCCTCCTGCCGAAAGGCCCCACCAGATGTCCACGACGGTCCTGCCCGACTCGGAGCGCATCGACCCGACGCACACGAAGGCCCCGACGATGTCGGGCCGTCCGCCGGGTCGCAAGCGCAAGATCCACTGGCTGCCCTACGCGCTCGTCGCGCCGGCCATCCTGTTCGAGCTGCTCATCCACATCGTCCCGATGCTCGTCGGCATCTGGATCTCGTTCATCCAGCTCACCAAGTACTTCATCGCAAACTGGGGTGCCGCGCCCTTCGCCGGCTTCCGCAACTACCAGGTCGCCGTCGACTTCGACCAGGCGATCGGCCGCGGGGTCCTCAACTCGTTCCTCATCACCTGCGCCTTCACGGTCCTCGTGGTCGGGCTCTCGTGGACCTTCGGCATGGCGGCAGCCGTCGCGCTGCAGAAGCCGTTCGCGGGTCGCGGGCTCTTCCGCACCCTGTTCCTCGTGCCGTACGCGCTGCCGATGTACGCCGGCGTGATCACCTGGAAGTTCATGTTCCAGCGTGACTCCGGAGCGCTGAACCACCTCCTGGTCGACCAACTCGGCCTGTTCGGTGGGGAGGCCCCGTTCTGGCTCATCGGCAACAACGCCTTCGTCGCCGTCGTCGTCGTGGCGATCTGGAAGACCTGGCCGTTCGCGTTCCTGATGCTCATGGCCGGTCTGCAGTCCGTGCCGAACGACGTCTACGAGGCCGCCTCGGTCGACGGCGCCAAGCCGTTCCGCCAGTGGCGCTCGATCACGCTGCCGATGGTCCGCCCGGTCAACGTGACGCTCGTGCTCGTGATGTTCCTCTGGACGTTCAACGACTTCAACACGCCGTTCGTCCTGTTCGGCTCGACCGCCCAGCCGCCCGCCGCGGACCTGCTGAGCTTCCACATCTACAACGCGTCGTTCATCACCTGGAACTTCGGTTCCGGCGCCGCGATGAGCGTCCTGCTCCTGCTCTTCCTGCTCGTCGTCACCGGCATCTACCTCGCCGTGACCAACCGGAGGTCCGTCCGTGCGTGAGACAACTGGCGCCAAGTCCTTCAAGATCATCACCCTGGTCGTCCTGACCCTGTTCACGGTCGTGCCGCTGTACGTGATGATCACCACGGCCATGAAGCCGCTCGGCGACGTGCAGGACAACTTCACGTGGATCCCGTCGACCATCACCTTCCAGCCGTTCATCGACATGTGGTCGACCGTGCCGCTCGGCCGGTACTTCATCAACTCGCTCGTGGTCTGCACCGTGGCGACGGTGTTCTCGCTGATCATCGCGACGTTCGCCGCCTACGGTGTCTCGCGCTGGAACTTCAAGGGCAAGAGCACCTTCACCACCGCGGTGCTCTCCACGCAGATGTTCCCCGGCGTGCTGTTCCTGCTCCCGCTGTTCCTGATCTTCACGAACCTCGGCAACACCCTGGGCATCCAGCTCGTCGGGTCGTGGCTCGGCCTGATCATCACGTACCTGACGTTCACGCTGCCGTTCTCGATCTGGATGCTCGCCGGCTACTTCGAGACCATCCCGCGTGAGCTCGACGAGGCTGCGATGGTCGACGGTTCCGGTCCGATGGGTGCCCTGTTCCGGGTCATCCTGCCGTCGGCCCGTCCGGGTCTGGTGGCGGTCGGGATCTACTCGTTCATGACGGCCTGGGGTGAGGTCCTCTTCGCCTCGGTCATGACGAACGGCCTCGGTTCGACCCTGGCGGTCGGTCTGCAGCAGTACTCGACGCAGACGAACGTGTACTGGAACCAGGTGATGGCGGCGTCGCTCGTCGTGTCGATCCCGGTCGTGGCCGCGTTCCTCGTGGTCCAGCGCCAGTTCGTCGCCGGTCTGACCGCGGGCGCCGTGAAGTAGGCGTTCGTCCCTTCCGCAAAGCCTGTCCGCAAGACACCGGTGTTCGTGCTCGACACCCCCGCATCACGCGGTGCGCAGCGCGAACACCGGTGTTTTGCCGTCTCCCCACCCACCCGACCACCCGACCGACAGGATGAGACCATGAGCGACGAGACCCGTGGGCGGCAGCTGCTGCCCGGACAGACCAGCCGCGTGCACGTCTACGACGTCGAGACCCGCACGCCGCGGCTCGTGTTCGAGTCAGCCACGGTGCTCGTCGAGGCACCGAACGTCCTCGACGCCGACACCCTGGTGCTCAACGGCGACGGCGACCTCTGGCTGCTGCGGCTGCCGTCGGCCGACAGCGACACCGTCCTCGACGAGACAGCGCTCGTGCGGGTGCCGATGGCCGGCGTCGACGAGATCAACAACGACCACGTGCTCGACCCCTCGGGCACCTCGATCGTGGTGAGCGCCCGCGACGGTGAGCTGTACCGGGTCCCGCTGCCCGACGGGGGATCGGCGGTCCGGATCACCGACGTCGAAGCGGCCCTGCCGACCAAGCGGAAGTTCTACCTGCACGGCATCGCCCCCGACGGCAGTGCCCTCGCGGCGATCGTCGGTGAGCTGTCCGAGGACGGCGTCTGGACCACCGACGTCGCGATGGTCGACCCGGAGACCGGGCAACCGACGTTCGTGACGCGCGACGGGCACCCCGACGACGGTTGCACGATCAGCCCGGCCGGCGGGATCCTGCTCTGGAACACCGAGCGGTTCACCCCCGGCACCGCCCAGCTGGCCGTCCGCTGGCCGGGGCACGACAGCCCGGTCCGCCTGACGAACGACGACCGGGTGAACTGGTTCCCGCACCTGTCCCCGGACGGCGCGCACCTGCTCTACCTGTCGTACGAGCCCGGGGTGCAGGGCCACCCGGCCGACCACCGCGTCGAGCTCCGGCTGCTGCCCGGCTCGCTCGTCCGGGGCGCCCGGATCGCGGTCCAGCCGGAGACCCTCGTGGTACTCGACGGCGGGCAGGGGACGGTCAACGTGCCGCCGTGGGCGCCGGACTCGACCTGGTTCGCGTACTGCGACTACCCGGTGGCGGGGTAGCGGCGGCGTCTGCGGCGCCGGGCCGCCGGCGGCTGCGGCGCCGGGCCGGCGGCGTCCTCACGCGCTGAGCGACAGTCCACGCGCCGCCGGACGCGTGGACTGTCGCTCAGCGCGAAACGCGGGCGGACGCCCCGCCCCGCCCGCCCCCGTCAGACCTCGCGCACCTGCCCCTGCTTGATGTGCAGGCGCCGCTCGGCGCGCTTCGCGACCCACGAGTCGTGCGTGACGATGACGACGGTCAGACCGCGTTCCTTCCACTGCTTCTCGATGAGCCCCATGATCTCGTCGCGGGTCGCCTCGTCGAGCGCCCCCGTCGGCTCGTCGGCGAGCAGCACGCTCGGGTTCTTCACCAGGGCGCGGGCGATCGCCACGCGCTGCTGCTGCCCGCCGGAGAGCTCGGCCGGTAGGTGGTCCATCCGCTCGCCCAGCCCGACCTCGCGCAGAGCCGCGACGGCACGCTCGCGGACCTCGCCCCGGGACCGGTTCGCGAGCGACCCCGCGAACGCCGTCTCGACGTTCTCGAGCGCCGTCAGCGTCGGGATCAGGTTGAAGCTCTGGAACACGAAGCCGATCTCGGTCGCCCGCAGGTCGGTCAGGGCGGCGTCGCCGAGCTTCGCCACGTCGCGGTCGCCACCGAGGTGGATCGAGCCGGCGCTCGGCCGGTCGAGTGCCCCGAGCATCTGCAGCAGCGTCGACTTCCCGCCGCCGGTCGGCCCCTGCACGGCCACGAGCTGCCCCTGCGGGATCGTCAGGTGCACGTTCGTCAGGGCGGTGACGGTCCGGTTCTTCTGCTTGTAGGTCTTGCTGACGTTCGTCAGCCGGTACATCGGACTGGAGGCGCGGCTCGCCTCCGCCTCGCCGGTCACGGTGTCGGTGCTGGTCACGGTTGCTCCTGTCGTCGGTTCGGTCGTGTCGGTGCGGCCGGGCATCAGGCCACGCTCCGGAGCGCCTCGGCCGGACGGAGCCGGCTCGCGCGCCAGCCGCCGAGTGCGCCGGCGATGAGGCCGCCGAGGATCGCGAGGCCGATCGCCAGCAGGATGATCTCGACGGTCACCGGGGCGTGCAGGACCACGTCCGTCGTCGACGCGGTGCTCGCGCCACCGCCGAAGCCTCCGGCCGGTGCGCCGCCCGTCGTGCCGCTGCCCGCGGCCGCGGTCGCTGCGCCGCCGGGCATGCCACCGCCGCCACCGGCGCCCCCGCCCGTCGTGCTCGAGGCGCTCGCCGAGATCGTCGGACTGATGACGTTCACGACGAGGATGCCGATCAGGCCGGCCGCGGCACCGAGCACGCCGCCGATCAGGCCCTGCACCAGGGACTCACCGGCCACCTGTCGGGTGATGCGGCCGTTCGACCAGCCGATCGCCTTCAGGGTCCCGAACTCACGGGTGCGGCGGGTCACGCCGGAGATCGTGAAGAGGATCGCGATGAGGAACGCCGCGGCGAGCACGACGATCGACAGCCACTTGCCGAGGTTCGAGACCAGGCTCGACGCCGTGCTGAGCGACCCGGACACGCTCGAGGCCAGGTCGGCCTCGGTGGAGACGGTGGCGCTCGTCAGCTTCGACTGCAGTGCGGACTTGATCGCGCTGACGTCGGACGAGGACTCGGCTGAGACGGAGATCGAGGTGACCTTGCCGTCGAGGTCGGCCAGCGCCTGCGCGGTGTCGAGCGGGATGTAGGTGTTCGAGCCCGTGGTCGAGGCCGAGCCGGTGGAGCTCACGATGCCGATGACGGTGAAGTCGGTGCCGCCGATGTCGACGGTGTCACCGACCGCCTCGGACTCGCTCTTCGCGTACGACGCATCGAGCACGACGACGTCCTTGCCCGCGTCCTCCGCGGCGAAGGTGCGCCCCTTCGTGAGCTCGGTGCTCGTGAGCGGACCGACCGTCGCGCCGGACACCGGGATGCCGGTCACCGTGAACGAGTCGACGCTGAACGACCCGCCGCCGAAACCGCCGCCACCGCCGGTGTCCCCGCTCGGCGGGCCCTGCTGGGTCGTGCTGTCGCTGCTGGAGTCGCTGCTGCTGTCCGTGCTGCTGTCGTCGGTCGACTGCTGCTGGACCTGACCGGAGAACGTGCTGTTCTCGAGGGTCAGCACACCCGTCGCGGCCTCGACGCCGTCGGTGCTCGTGATCGTGGACAGGTTCGCGGCGTTCAGGGTGCTCGTGCCGCGGGCGACCGCGAGCCGCGACTGCGACAGATCGGTCGAGCCGCTGTCGTCGTCGCTGTCGCCCTGGCTGCCGAAGTCGAAGCTCGGACGCCCGCCGTTCGTCGACGCCGTCGCGGTCTTGGTGACGGTGATGTCGGTGCCGACGCCGTACACGGACTGCAGGACGCTCTTCTGGGCGGCCTGCACGCCACCCGAGATCGACGACACGATCACCACGAGGGCGATGGCCAACGCCATCCCGATCGCGATGATGACCGTCTGCTTCTTGCGGTTCGTGAGTTCGCGCCTGAGGTAGGTCAGGAACATGGTTCTCCTCGGTGGTGGCCGGCTGGGGTCACCGGCCGCGCAGAGCACGCGGCGGGGCCGACGCAGGAGAACCTAGGCAGGCTGTCGATGACCTGCCCATCGCGGGCCTATGAACCCGCCAAGGGTGGATCAGCCGGCGGTGCCGTACCCCTGGCGCAGGTGTTCCGCGTACCCGCCGGGGGTCCGTCCGGCGAAGCGCCCGCTCGTCACCACGGGCAGGTCGACGGTCGCGTCCACCCGGAACCCGAGTGCCCGCGCCCGGGCGACGAGTCGGGCGTCCTCGTGCTCGGGCACCGGATCGAACCCACCGAGCGTGACGTACGCCGCGGCGAGGACACCGAGGTTCGCCCCGTGCACGTGCCCGAGGGCGGCGCCGGGAGGGTGCGCCCGCGTCCACCGGTCGAGCACGGCGGGCGCCAGGTCTTCCGGGTCGGGGACGACGGCGCCGACCAGGACCTGGGCTCCGGAGGACAGGGCGTCCGCCTGCTGCACGAGCCACCGGACGGGCACCCGCGAATCGGCGTCGGTGTGGGCGAGCCACCGCTCCGCCGGGTCACCGGGGTGCTCGCGGAGCGCGTGCGACGCCCCGATGGTCCGCGCCCGACCGACACCGACCCGGTCCGTGCTGAGGACGTCGACCGGGTACCGCTCGACCACGGCGGCGGTGCCGTCCGTGCAGCCGTCGAGCACCACCGTGACGGCGGCGTCGACCCCGGGCCGCTCCGTGCCGAGCCGATCGACGGCCACCAGGAGCGCGTCGAGGCACGCGGCGATCCGGTCCGCCTCGTCGTGCGCGGGGACCACCACGTCGATGCGCGCCCGTCGTCGGGGTCCGGTCACCGGATGATCCCCTCGGCCCGGGCCACCGAGGTGACCGCGGGGCCGGGCAGGACGCTCAGGACGAAGTCCTCCTCCACGTGCCGGAGCAGCGCGGGACGCGGCCACCGCTCGGTCAACCGTGCGTCCACCGCGTCGCCGCCCGAGACCGCCTCGTCGTCGGGGTGCCGCCAGTGACAGGCCACGAGCACGCCGTCGTCGTCGAGCGACCCGAGCACCCGGTCGATCGTCGCGTCGAGGTCGGCGGGCGACAGGTAGTACCCGACCTCGGACATCACCACCAGGTCCCAGCGCCCGTCCGGCCACTCCGACGGCAGGGCAGCCTGCACGAACCGCGCGGTCGGCGCACGACGGGCAGCGCGTTCCAGCGGTGCCGCCGCGATGTCGGTGCCGAGCACGGCGTCCGCGCGGTCGGCGAGGGCGGCCGTGAGGACGCCGGTCGCGCACCCGAGCTCGAGCGCGGACCGGAAGCGCGGGCGGGGGAGCGCGGCCAGGGTCACCGCACGCTTGCGCTGCTCGTACCAGGACCCGTCGAAGTCCCACCCCTCGGGCTTCCGGTCGTAGTGGGCGTCGAAGGACGCGCGCGACCGCGACGCCGTGGTCTCCGGCACGAAGAACCACTCCGTCGTCCGCAGGTGGTGGGCGGCGTGCCGGTCGTCGACGATCGCCTCGTTCCCGACCGCCGGGGAGAGCGGCTGGGTCTGCGACGGGTAGGCGTCGAGCGCTGCACGCTTCCGGGCGACGAGCGCGTCGGGCAGCGGCAGCGTCCGGGCCCGGTCCCACGGTGCGACGGACGCGTCCGGGTCGTCCCAGTGCCAGGCCCAGATCGGGTACGCGAGCAGGGTGACGTCGGTCGCGCTCGCCGCGGCGGCCTCGGCCACCTCGCCGGCGATGCGGTGGTCGCGGTGGCCGTCCCCGCGCCAGGGTGCGACCAGCAGCGCGGGCCGTGCGGCCGCGGCGAGCACGTCGTCGAGGGCGGCGGTCACCTCGGCGCGGTGCTCCCGGGTCGCTCCGTCGGGGATCCGCGACGAGGTCGAGGTCGCGTCGGGGTGCAGGGCTCCCAGAGCCGCCACGAACTCGTCGTCGCGGGTGGCGGCGAGCCGCTCCGGTGTCGTCGTGGGCGAGTCCGGGTGGGAGCGCTCGCCGCGCGTGAGGAGCAGCACGTGCACGGCGATCCCGGCCTGGGCAGCGGCCGCGATCAGGCCACCGGCTCCGAGGGTCTCGTCGTCGGGGTGCGGTGCGACGACCACCACGGACCCGGTACCGGCCAGGTCGATCGTCGGGGCGTCCACCCGGTCGAGGAACGTCGTCCACGCCGCCGGGTTGGTGCCCGGTTCGCGGTGGTCGAAGTTCACCACGCGACACCGCCGCGCTCGAGCACCATCCGGCCGATGCGGGCGAGGTCCCGCTGTCCGTGGTCCTGCAGGACGTAGAGCTCGAGGTCGGCGACCCGCGCGGCGACGGCCTGGTCGGAGGTCAGCGGCGCCGGGCCGACCGACGCGACCACCCGCTCACGCACGGCGTCGACCGAGCGACGGACCCGCGACCGGACCATCTGGGCGAGCAGCTTCCAGTCGGTGTCGTCGGCAGCAGGAACCGAGACGTCGATGCGGGCGGCGGCGTCCGCGAGGGCGTCCTCGGCGTCGGCGAGGTCGGCCACGGTGGCGCCGAGGGCCGCCTGCAGCAGTTCGGACTCCGGGCGGTCGGCGGCGAGGTCGCGCAGGACCCGTCCGAGCCCGACCGCGCCGCCCCACCAGCAAGCCGCGACACCGATGCCGCCCCAGGCGAAGCCCGGACGCCGGAGGTACCACCCGGGTGCCCCGACCGGCCAGGCGCGCGCCCCGGCGAAGTCCACCGGGCCGCTCGGCACGTCCGGCATCCCGCGCGCGACCCACGCCTCGTCGTGCACGATGACGCCGTCCTGCCGCAGGTCCACCGCGAACAGCTGCCGGTCGTCGCCGGCGTGTGCGGTGACGAGCGCGTGCGACAGCGTCGACGCCAGGGAGCACCACGGCTTCGTGCCGCGCAGCAGGACCGTGCCGTCGTCCTGTGCGCCGGCGTCGAGGCGCAACCCGGGCCCCTCGGCCGCGAAGACCCCCCAGGTCGAGTCGGCCGGGACCTCCGCGCCGGCCTGGGCGAGGATCCCGAGGGCGTCGAGGTGCGGCTCCAGGGTGCGAGCGGTGGCGACGTCCGCCGCCGCGACGGCGGCGAGCGTTGCGAAGTACGAGCCGGCCGTGCCGGCGGACAGGGGCTGGGTGGTGGCCGCGACCGTCCGCGCGACGGCGAGCCGGTCCGTCGGGGTCGAGCCGGGCCTCCCGGTCGTCCGTTCGATCCGCGCGGTGTCGAGGTGCCGGGCCGACGAGGGCCAGGCTGCAGATCGCAACATGCTGCCAACCTACGGAGCGGCGGACGAGGACGTGTCCTCGATCCACAGAACGCACTGGGCCGCTCCACAGACGCCTCATAGGAATCTCTCGATACTCGAAGACGTGACCATCTCCCAGCCTGCAGCAGCCCCGCGCCTCACGCGTGCCGACGGAACCCCGTTGCGCATCCTCGTCGTCGACGACGAAGCCAGCCTCACCGACCTGTTGTCCATGGCGCTCCGGTACGAGGGCTGGGACGTCAAGAGTGCGAACGGCGGACAGGACGCCCTGTCGACGGCGCGGGAGTTCAAGCCGGACGCGATGGTGCTCGACGTGATGATGCCGGACCTCGACGGCCTGCAGGTGCTGAGCCGGTTGCGGCAGAACAACGACGACACCCCGGTGCTCTTCCTCACCGCGAAGGACAGCGTCGAGGACCGCGTCACCGGGCTCACCGCCGGCGGCGACGACTACGTCACGAAGCCGTTCTCCCTCGAAGAGGTGGTGGCGCGTCTGCGCGGACTCATCCGCCGCTCGCAGATCTCGATCTCCGAGGCCGGCGACTCCCGCATCGTCGTGGGCGACCTGGTGCTCGACGAGGAGTCGTACGAGGTCTCCCGGGCCGGACGCCCGATCGAGCTCACCGCCACCGAGTTCGAACTGCTGCGCTTCCTGATGCGCAACCCCCGCCGCGTGCTCTCGAAGGCGCAGATCCTGGACCGCGTCTGGTCGTACGACTTCGGCGGCAAGTCGTCGGTCGTCGAGATCTACATCTCCTACCTGCGCAAGAAGATCGACGCGGGCGAGACCCCGATGATCCACACCGTGCGCGGCGTCGGGTACGTCATCAAGCCGACCTCGTGACCCTGCGGCGCCGGCTCGTCCTGAGCATCGTCGCCCTCGTCGTCGCCGTGAGTGCGGTGATCGGGGCGGGCAGCATCATCGCGCTGTTCTCGATCCAGCGCTCCGCGATCGACGAACAGCTGCAGTTCGCCACGGACCGCGCCCAGCGATCCGTCGAGCAGCAGGGCGGGAACGGGCCCGGCCTCGACATCGGTCGTCCGTCCGGACAGGCGTCCGGCACCCTGACCGTCTACTTCCTCAACGGGGACGTCGTCGTCGGCAGCGTGCTCGACAACGCCGGGGGGATCGAGCGCCTCTCCGGATCGGTGGTCGCACCGCTCGGCGGCGTGCAGGTCGACAAGCAGCCGCACACGGTCGACCTCGGCGGCGACCTCGGTCGCTACCGGGTGACCGCAGCGACCGTCGGACCCGCGGTGCTCGTTGTGGGGCTCCCGATGGCACCGGTGTACGAGAGCGTCTGGAAGCTCCTCGGGGTGGTGCTCGTCGTCACCGCGCTCGCGCTCCTGGCAGCATCGCTCGTCGCCGCCCTGGTGGTCCGCCGCTCCCTGCGACCGCTCGACCGCGTCGCCGAGACCGCGTCCACCGTCGCGCGGATGCCCCTCGACCGCAGCGACGCACTCGACGGCGTCCGCGTCCCCGACACCGACCCCCGCACCGAGGTCGGACGGGTGGGCAGCGCCTTCAACCGGATGCTCGGGCACATCAGCGGCGCGATGCAGGCCCGCGAACGCTCCGAGCAGAAGGTGCGGCAGTTCGTCGCCGACGCCTCGCACGAGCTCCGCACCCCGCTCGCCTCGGTGCGCGGGTACGCCGAACTCACCCGGCGCATGGGCGCCGATCTGCCGCAGGACGTCGTCTACGCGATGAGCCGCATCGAGTCAGAGTCCATCCGGATGACCTCGATGGTCGAGGACCTGCTGCTCCTCGCCCGGCTCGACGAGGGCCGCGAGATCCAGTTCGCCGACGTCGACCTCACCGGCCTGGTGCTCGACGCGGTCAACGACGCGCACGCCGCTTCGCCCGACCACGTCATCGAGGTCGACGTCCCGCCGGAGCCGGTGACGGTCACGGGTGACGCCGCGCGGCTGCACCAGGTCATCGTGAACCTCGTCACGAACGCCCGGACCCACACGCCCGAGGGCACCCGCATCACGGTCGGCCTCACCCCTGTCGCCGACGGTGTGGACCTGACCGTGCGCGACACCGGGCAGGGGATCGACCCGGAGTTCCTGCCGAAGCTGTTCGAGCGGTTCGCCCGGGCCGACAGCTCGCGCTCGCGTTCGGTCGGGTCGACCGGGCTCGGGCTCGCGATCGTGGACGCGGTCGTGCAGGCCCACGGCGGCAGGGTCGAGGTCACGAGCGAGCCGGGGGACACCGTGTTCACGGTGCACCTGCCGCGCGACCCGGCTGCGGCCGCCGCAGCCGCAGCCGCGGCTGGGTCCGCTGGGGCCGCGGGCTCCGCGGGGTCCGATGGTTCCGCTGGGTCCGCGGACTGGTCCGCGACGCCCGCTGCGGTGGACCCGGCCCACTAGCGGTCTGGAGGCGCGGGGCGGGGCCGCCCCGCGCCTCCAGTCCGGTGTTTGGTCACGCCCACGGCGTCTGGTACAGTTCTCGAAGCCAAAGACCGCCGGATGTCGTGCTGCTCGCAACGTGTTTGTGAACATCGTGACCGAAGGTCCTCACTCGTGAGGCATCCCGCGCAGGTGTTCCGAACCACTCCGCCCGTTCTCGGGGGAGCAGCTCCGAGCCTCTGCGCCGGAGCTTTTTTCGTTCGTGGACCTGGGGCTGCCGGCAAGACCCCCAAGGAGAACCATGGCGAACAAGGAAGCTGCGGTCGCCGAGCTCACGGAGTCCTTCCGTAGCTCGAACGCCGTTCTGCTCACCGAGTACCGCGGTCTCACGGTCGCGCAGCTCAAGGAGCTCCGCAACTCGATCCGTGAGCACGCCACGTACGCCGTGGTGAAGAACACGCTGACCAAGATCGCGGCGAACAACGCCGGTATCTCGTCGTTCGACGACGAGCTCGCCGGTCCGTCCGCTCTCGCCTTCGTCCACGGTGACACCGTCGCCGTCGCGAAGTCGCTGCGTGCATTCGCCAAGGCGAACCCCGAGCTCGTGGTGAAGGGTGGTTACTTCGACGGTAACCCGCTCTCCGCGACCGAGGTGGACAAGCTCGCCGACCTCGAGTCCCGTGAAGTGCTGCTCGGCAAGCTCGCCGGCGCACTCAAGGCCTCGCTGTTCGGTGCTGCGTACCTGTTCCAGGCACCCCTCTCGCAGGCCGTCCGCACCGTGGACGCCCTTCGCGAGAAGCAGGAGTCCGCGGCCTGACCAGGCACGCGTTCATCAACCACACGTACTAGCTAGTAGTAGGAGAAAATCATGGCGAAGCTTTCGCAGGACGAGCTCATCGAGGCCTTCAAGGAGCTCACGCTCATCGAGCTCTCGGACTTCGTGAAGAAGTTCGAAGAGGTCTTCGAGGTCACCGCTGCTGCCCCGGCCGCTGCTGCCGCTCCGGCCGCCGCTGCCCCGGCCGAGGCCGCTGAGGAGAAGACCGAGTTCGACGTCATCCTCAAGTCCGCTGGTGACAAGAAGATCCAGGTCATCAAGGAGGTCCGTGGCCTGACGTCGCTCGGCCTCGGTGAGGCCAAGGCGCTCGTCGAGACCGCCGACGCCAAGATCCTCGAGGGTGTCAACAAGGAGACCGCCGACAAGGCCAAGGCCACCCTTGAGGGTGCCGGCGCCACGATCGAGCTCGCGTAGTCTCGACCGTTTCGGTCACGAAGGCCGCTGCCCCTCGGGGTGGCGGCCTTCGTCGTGTGCTGGGCGGAGGCACGGGTTTGGCGCGCGGCGGGGGTGTTTCGCGCTGAGCGACACTTCACGCGCGCTCCCGCCCGTGAGGTGTCGGTCACCGCGTGAACTCGCACTGGTCAGACGAGGATGCCGTGGGAGCGGAAGAGCGCGAGGAGGCGGTCGGGCTCGACGAGGTGCCACCAGGTCACGCGGATGACGGCCCTGACGACGGCGAGTGTGCGGAGCCGGTCCTCGCGACGCTTCTCCGCCCAGAGGACGTCAGCGGGGTCACGACCCTGCAGCATCGACGGGTCGACGTACTTCTGCCTGCCGTCGAACTCCACGACGACGCCGAGCGACGGGAACCAGAAGTCGACGCGGTCAACCGTGCCGTCTCGGTGTCGGAACTCGACCTGCGGCTCGCACCGGGGGAGTCCGAGCTGTACGAACCGGATCGCGGCGAACGATTCGCCGACGGACTCGTGCCGTGCATCGAGCGCCGAGATGACCGTCTCGGCGCGCACCGAACCCCGTGCAGGGCGGACGGGGACCGCGCCGCGGAGGTCGTCCAGCGCGACCGTCCCCTGACGGATCGCCGCGTCGACGGGCACGGCGGCAGCGTGGGGTGACCCTGTCGTGATGAGCGCCGTCGCGGTGTCGAGCGGAGCCGTGACCGGAACGCCGTCGAAGGCGACGGCGGCGGTGCGCGGTGGCACGCTGTTCGGATGCCGGACGAGACCGGCTCGGTGCTGGATGACCGGGACAGCGGGGTCGACCACATGGACGCGATCCGGTGCGTTCTCGACCAGCGGCCAGCCGTGGATCAGCGCGGCAGTGACGTGGGAGAACACCGAACCGGCACGGAGCCGCGGCGCGATCGCCCGTGCGCGGGTCAGATGCCGGCCGGCGGAGCTCAGCGCTTCCCACTCCTCCGCCGCGATGTACACGCCCGCGAGCAGGCGGACCAACGCACCCGAGGAGTGCTGGCGCTGCAGGAGTCTCGCGTGGGCGGGGTCCTGCGTGGTCGCGCGGAGCAGGTGCGAGCGGTGGGTGCTCTCGTTCATGCCGTGATGCTCGTCGTCATCGCTTGTCACCGGTGGTCCCGGACGACATGTGTGGACGACTGGTCTCGACGTGGCAGCTGTGGAGGGAGGGACCACGGAACGAGTTCACGGGCTCACCGACAGCTCACGGGCCGCGGCGCGCGTGAAGTGTCGGTGAGTCCGTGAAGTCCGGCGCGGGCGGGCCCGGCGGGCGTCAGCGCAGGGTGCTGTGGCGGCGGCCGTAGGCCAGGTAGAGCAGGGCGCCGGCGACCATCCAGATGCCGAAGGCGATCCAGGTGGTGGCGCCGAGGAACACCGCGAGGAGGACGCAGCTCAGGGCGCCGAGGATCGGCACGACGGGGAACAGCGGCACGCGGTAGGAGCGCTCGAGGTCGGGCTGCGAGCGCCGGAGCACGATGACGGACACGTTCACCAGGGCGAAGGCGACGAGGGTGCCGATGCTCGTGGCGTCGGCGAGCTCCCCGAGGGGCACGAGTGCAGCGACGATCGTCACGAGGATCCCGACGATGAGGGTGTTCGCGATCGGGGTGCCGGTGCGTCGGGAGACCCGGCCGAAGACCTTCGGCACCAGGCCGTCGCGGGACATCGTGAGGAGGATGCGGGTCTGGCCGTACAGGACGGTGAGGACGACACTGGCGATGGCCACGACGGCCCCGATGGAGAACACGAGGGCGACGAGCGGCTGCCCCGTGACGTCGACGACGATGCGGACGAGCGAAGCCTCGGACGACGAGAACGCCGTCCACGAGCGGGCACCGATGGCGGCGATCGCCACCAGGATGTACAGCGCGGTGATGAGGGCGATGGAGCCGATGATCGCGCGGGGGAGGTCGCGGCGGGGGTTCTTCGCCTCTTCTCCGGCGGTGGAGGCGGCGTCGAACCCGATGTACGAGAAGAACAGGCGGGAGGCTGCGGCGGTGACGCCGGCGGCACCCATCGGGGCGAGCGGCTCGAAGTTCCGCGCCTGGAACGCCGTGAAGGCCACGACGACGAAGAAGACGAGCAGGGCGATCTTCACGATCACCATGACCGTGTTCACCCAGGCGCTCTCGCGGGCGCCTGGCAGCAGCACGACGGTGGCGAGCAGGACCAGGACCGCCGCGGGCAGGTTGACCACGCCGCCGTCGACCGGGGGAGCGGAGAGTGCGGTGGGCAGGTGCAACCCGAACACGCGGAGGGTCTCGTCGACGTACTCGCTCGCGCCGACGGCGACCGCGGCCACCGAGACGGCGTACTCGAGCACGAGGCACCAGCCGCAGATCCAGGCGATGCCCTCGCCCATCGTGGCGTAGGTGTAGGAGTAGCTGGACCCCGAGGTCGGGACGGCGCCGGCCATCTCGGCGTAGGACAGCGCGGACAGCAGCGCGGCGATCCCCGCGACGACGAACGAGATCCAGACGGCCGGACCGGCGAGCGGGACCGCGGTGCCGAGGACGACCAGGATGCCGGTGCCGAGCGTGGCCCCGACGCTGATCATCGTCAGCTGCCAGACCCCGAGCGACCGACGGAGCGGTTCCCCGTTCACACCGCGGGAGGCTTCGGCCTGCAGCTGCTCGATCGGCTTGCGGCGGGCGAGCTGGGCCCCCAGGGACGTGGGACGTGACGGCGCGGACGACATGGGACCTCGGTGGTGCGGGGACGGGGACGGCACATGCTCGCACGCCCCCTGAACGGGGTCAAATACTGCGGTGCTGTGGACAGGGCGGTCGATGTCCGAGCGCGGGGCTACGGTGGCTCCATGAGCATGGGACACGGCGGGCGGGGCGGCGGTCCGCGCGGGGGCGGGCGCATCTCGAGCGGCGACTTCCGCGCGCAGAAGGCCGCCAACGCCGAGGCGCCGAAGATCCCGCACCTGGTCCGGCGCATCGCCACGCTCTTCCAGCCGCACCGCCGGGCGATCGTGCTGACGGTCGTGCTCGTGCTGGTCGGCGCGGCCATCTCGGTGGTGCCGCCGCTGCTCACCCAGCAGGCGTTCGACCGGGGACTGTTCCCGCCGTCCGGTCGCCCCGACGTCCCGGTGCTGGTCGAGCTCGTGTCGGCGATGGTCCTGCTCTGGATCGCGAGCGCCGGGGTCGGCGTGTGGCAGACCTACTTGACCGCGACGGTCGGCAACAAGGTCATGGGCGCGATGCGGATGCGCCTGTTCGCACACCTGCAGCGGATGGAGCTCGCGTTCTTCACCCGCACCAAGACCGGGGTGATCCAGTCCCGCCTGCAGAACGACGTCGGCGGTGTGGCGAGCGTGCTGAACAACACGATCTCGTCGGTGCTCGGCAACACGGTGACCGTGATCGCCGCCGTGGTCGCGATGCTGCTGCTGAGCTGGCAGATGACCCTGGTCGCGGTGGTCCTGCTGCCCCTGCTCGTGATCGCGCAGCGCCGGGTCGGTCAGGTGCGCGCGCGGATCGCCGCGCAGACGCAGGAGTCGCTGTCCGACATGACGGCGATCACGCAGGAGGCGCTGAGCGTCTCCGGCATCCTGCTCGCGAAGAGCTTCAACCAGCAGGCCAGCGAGACCCGTCGCTACGGGGACGAGAACCGCAACCAGATCACCCTGCAGGTGCGGCAGCAGATGTCCGGGCAGTGGTTCTTCGCGATCGTGCAGATCTTCCTGTCGATCATCCCGGCGATCATCTACGTCGTCGCCGCGTACCTGATCATCGGTGACGTCCCGGTCACGGCCGGCACCATCGTCGCCTTCACGACGGTGCAGTCGCGGCTGCTGTTCCCGACCGTGGGGCTGCTGCGCGTGGTCCTCGACCTGCAGACCTCCGGTGCGCTCTTCGCCCGCATCTTCGAGTACTTCGACCTCGAGCCGGCGATCACGGACTCGCCGACCGCCCGGCCCGTGGACGAGTCGAAGGTCGGTCACGTCGCCTTCGAGGACGTCGTCTTCACCTACCCGGACGGCGAGGCAGACAAGCCGACCCTGCGCGGGGTGTCGTTCGAGCTCCGCCCCGGGCAGTTCGCGGCGTTCGTCGGTCCCTCCGGCGCGGGCAAGACGACGGTGTCCTACCTGGTGCCGCGGCTGTACGAGGCGACCGAGGGGTCGGTGCGCTTCGCCGGGCAGGACGTCCGCGACCTGGTGCACGAGGACCTGATGCGGCACGTCGGCATCGTCAGCCAGGAGACGTACCTGTTCCACGCCACGATCGGCGAGAACCTGCGGTACGCCAAGCCCGACGCCACGGACGACGAGCTCGAGCGGGCGGCCCGTGCGGCGAACATCCACGACACCATCGCGTCGTTCCCGGACGGCTACGACACCGTCGTGGGGGAGCGCGGCTACCGCCTGTCCGGGGGCGAGAAGCAGCGCATCGCCATCGCGCGGGTGCTCCTCAAGGACCCGCCGGTGCTCGTCCTCGACGAGGCCACCAGCGCGCTCGACTCCATCTCCGAGCACGTCGTGCAGACGGCGCTCGACACCGCGGCGGCGGGCCGCACCACGATCTCGATCGCGCACCGGCTGTCGACGATCCGCGACGCCGACGTGATCTTCGTCCTCGACCACGGCCGGATCGTCGAGCAGGGCACGCACGACGAACTCCTCGCCCTCGACGGCACGTACGCCCAGCTGCACCGGCAGCAGAACACGTCGGCGGACGTCCTCCGCCCCTGATCGGGCGAAGGCGACCGGGCGCCGGACGGGAGGCCCGCGGCGGCGCCGCCACGGGCCTCCAGTCCGGCGCGCAGCGCGACCAGGGCACGTGGTCGGTGACCCGGCGGGCGCGCGCTGTCCGCGGACGACACATCCCAGCGCGACGCGGGGAGCGCGTCCTAGACTCCATGCCGTGCGTTACGCGAACTCCGTCGTCGACCTCGTCGGCGACACCCCGCTCGTCAAGCTCAACCGGGTGACCGAGGGGGTGCGGGCGACCATCCTGGTGAAGGTCGAGTACCTGAACCCCGGTGGGTCGTCGAAGGACCGCATCGCCACCCGGATCATCGACGCGGCCGAGGCCTCCGGTGACCTCCGACCCGGCGGCACGATCGTCGAACCGACCTCCGGCAACACCGGTGTCGGCCTCGCCCTGGTCGCGCAGCAGCGCGGCTACCGGTGCGTGTTCGTCCTGCCCGACAAGGTCGGCGAGGACAAGCGCAACGTGCTGACCGCGTACGGCGCCGAGATCGTCGTCACCCCGACCGCGGTCGCACCGGAGCACCCCGAGTCCTACTACTCGGTGTCGGACCGGCTCGTCCAGGAGATCCCGGGCGCCTACAAGCCGAACCAGTACGCCAACCCGAACGGCCCGCGCAGCCACTACGAGACCACCGGCCCGGAGATCTGGCGCGACACCGAGGGGCAGATCACCCACTTCGTCGCGGGCGTCGGCACCGGTGGCACGATCTCGGGCACCGGACGGTTCCTGAAGGAGGCGTCCGAGGGCGGCGTCCGGATCGTCGGCGCGGACCCCGAGGGCTCGGTGTACTCCGGCGGCACCGGTCGCCCGTACCTCGTCGAGGGCGTCGGCGAGGACTTCTGGCCGAGCGCCTACGACGCCGGCGTTCCGGACGAGATCATCGCCGTGTCGGACGCCGACTCCTTCGCGATGACCCGCCGTCTGGCACGCGAAGAGGGCCTGCTCGTCGGCGGGTCGAGCGGCATGGCCGTCGTCGCGGCCCTCCGCGCGGCCCGCGACCTGACCGAGGACGACGTCGTCGTGGTGCTGCTGCCGGACGGCGGCCGCGGCTACCTCGGCAAGATCTTCAACGACCGCTGGATGCGCTCCTACGGCTTCGCCGAGACCGACGACGAGCGCACCGTCGGGTCGCTCATCGCCGGCAAGGACGGCCGCCTGCCCGACCTGGTGCACGCGCACCCGGCAGACACCGTGCGCGACGTCGTCGACATCATGACGAAGTACGGCGTCTCGCAGATGCCCGTGCTCAGCGCCGAGCCGCCCGTCGTCATCGGCGAGGTCGTCGGCGCCGTCGAGGAGAAGGCGCTGCTCGAGCAGGTCTTCACCGGTGCCGCGAAGATGTCGGACGCCCTGTCCGGCTTCGTGGGCGACCCGCTGCCGCTCATCGGCGTCGGCGAATCCGTGTCCGCGGCGCGACGTGCGCTCGAATCGGCGGACGCGCTCCTCGTCGTCGGGGACGGCAAACCCGTCACCGTGCTGACCCGGCACGACCTCCTCACCTACCTCTCCGAGTAAGGAACCATCGAGCATGACCGAGTTCAGCACCCGGGCCGTCCACGCCGGCCAGGAGCCCGACGAGACCACCGGCGCCGTCATCCCGCCGATCCACCTGACGTCGACGTACGTGCAGGACGGGGTCGGCGGCATGCGCAACGGCTACGAGTACTCCCGCGCCGGCAACCCGACGCGCGACTCGCTGCAGGTGCTCCTCGCCGACCTCGACGGCGGCGTCGCGGCGTCGTCGTTCGCGTCCGGGCTCGCCGCCGAGGACGCCCTGCTCCGCGCCGCGCTGGTCCCCGGTGGCCGTGTCGTGATGGGCAACGACGTGTACGGCGGCACCCACCGTCTGGTCAGTCGGCTGCACGTGCCGTGGGGCGTGGAGCTCGTCGTCGTCGACATGAGCGACCTCGACCAGGTCCGTGCCGCCCTGCAGGGTGCCCCGGCCACCACCGTGCTGTGGGTCGAGACGCCGACGAACCCGCTGATGAAGATCGCCGACATCGCCGCGCTCGCGACCCTCGGGCACGAGTCCGGCGCCCTGGTCGTCGTCGACAACACCTTCGCGTCGCCGTACCTGCAGCAGCCGCTGTCGCTCGGCGCCGACGTCGTCGTCTACTCGACCACGAAGTACCTCGGCGGACACTCCGACGTCGTCGGCGGTGCCGTCGTGCTCGCGGACGAGGAGCTCGCCGCGAAGGTGCAGTTCCTGCAGTTCGGCGCCGGCGCGATCTCGTCGCCGTTCGACGCCTACCTGACCACGCGCGGCATCAAGACGCTCGCGGTGCGGATGGAACGGCACTCCCGGAACGCGCAGGCCGTGGCCGAGGCGCTCGTCGTTGCGCCGGGCGTCGAACGCGTCTACTACCCGGGCCTGCCCGACCACCCGGGGCACGACGTCGCGGCGCGGCAGATGCGCGGCTTCGGCGGGATGCTCTCGGTCGCGCTGTCCGGTGGCCCCGAGGCCGCGAAGCGCTTCGCAGAGTCGACGGAGCTGTTCGCCCTGGCCGAGTCGCTCGGCGGTGTGGAGTCGCTCATCGGGTACCCGAGCGAGATGACCCACGCGTCGGTGAAGGGCACCGAGCTGGCCGTGCCGGAGAACGTCGTGCGGCTGTCGGTGGGCATCGAGGACGCCGGCGACCTGGTGGCGGACCTGGAGCAGGCGCTGGCGCGCTGACGCGGCGGGGCGCGCTGCCGGGCACGCGCGTGCGCGCTCGGTCGCCGGTGACGCTGCTGCTGCCGCCCGCTGCCGCTGCCGCTGCTGCTGCTGCTGCCGCTGCCGCTGCTGCTGCTGCTGCCGCCGCGTCGTCGCTCGCCCCTACGATGATCGGGTGAGCACCACGGCGTCGCGGACCAGCCTGCTGAGCGGGCCGTACGCCCTCGCGACGATCGGCATGGTCGCGATCGTCGGCGTCGCCGCGTTCCAGAACCTGGCGATGACCACGATCATGCCGGTGATCAGCCGCGACCTCGACGGCGAGACCCTGTACGCGCTCGCCTTCGCCGCCCCGCTCGCCGCCGGCGTGCCCGGGATGGTGCTCGCCGGCAACTGGACCGACCGGGCCGGCGGTCGCATCGTGGCCTGGGTCTCGGCGGCGTTCTTCGCCGTCGGGACGGCAGTGGTCATGCTCGCGCCGACCATGGAGGTCTTCCTGGCCGGGCGGCTCATCGAGGGCTTCGGCGCCGGGGCCATCGACGTGGTGCTGTACGTGCTGGTCGCCCGGATCTTCTCCGCTGCGCTGCACGGCCCGGTGTTCGCCGGGTTCGCCGCCGCCTGGGTCGTGCCGGCGCTGGTCGGCCCGGCCCTCGCGGGCATCGTCACCGACACGTGGAACTGGCACTGGGTCTTCGCCGGGGCCCTCGCGATCGCCCTCGTCGCCTTCGCCCTGCTCGTGCCGACGCTCGGCCGGTTGCACGCTCCCGCCGCGTCCCTCCGCCCGCCGTGGCAGCGTGCCCGGATCGGCTGGTCGGTGGCCGCAGCCGTGTCGATCCTGCTCCTCAACGTCGCGCCCGACCTGACCCCGTGGGGCATGGTCGTGGCGGTGGTGGTCGGTCTCGTCGGCACCTGGTTCGCCCTGCGACCGCTGCTGCCGAGCGGGACGTTCCGCGCGGCGGCGGGCCTGCCGTCGGTGGTGCTGCTGCGCGGACTGGTGGCGGCGTCGTTCTTCGGCAGCGAGGCGTACGTGCCGTTCCTGCTGCAGGCCGAGCACGGGTTGTCGCCGTCGGCGGCCGGCCTCGCCCTGACGGTGGCCGCGGTCAGCTGGGCCGTCTCGAGCTGGGCGCACGGCCGTCTGGGGGAGCAGCGGCTCACCGCGCGCCGCACCTTCGGGGTCGGACTCGCGCTGGTGCTCGTGAGCCTGGTGACCGCGCTGGCCGTCGCCACGCTCGACCTGTCGTGGTGGGTGCTCGTCGCCGGGTGGTTCGTCGGCGGGGCGGGCATGGGCGCGATCTACCCGCGGGCGTCGATGCTGACCCTGCGGTTCTCCGGCGAGGGCGACGACGGGTTCGCGAGCTCCGCCCTGACGATCGCCGACGCCGCGGGCAGCGTGATCGGCCTCGCCGTGACCGGCCTGCTCTTCACCGCGACCGGCGGAGCCGACGGCACGGTGTCGTTCCCCCTGGTGTTCGCGGCGATGATCGGTTTCGCGGTGCTGGCGATCGCGGCCGTCCGCCGGCTCGGCCCTGTCCCGGGACCGGTGGCGTCGGCAGGGGCAGGGGCACCGGGGTCCACCGCGTCGGCATCGTCCTCGTCCCCGTCGTCGCACGGCCCCGCCGCCGGGTAGCGTGGCATACCGGACCGAAGAGGAGACCCCGTGCTGCGCATCGTCGCCGTGACCGTCGCCCTGGCGGCGGCACTCACCCTGGCCGGTTGCCAGGGCACGACGTCCGCCGCGCCGACGCCCGTGCAGAGCACCGACCTGACGAGTTCCGACGGCGGGTTCGACCAGCAGGCCGTGATCGGGGTCGTGTTGGCCCACGACGACGCAGCTCTCGCCGACGGACTCCGCACCGGGCTGACCGACGCTGGCTTCCGCCCGGACGTCCGGGTCGCACCGGCATCGGGTGCCGCGGCGGCCCAGCGTGCCGCGGTGTCCCAGCTCGTGCGGAAGGGTGCGAAGGCACTCCTCGTGCACGCAGCTCGGCCGTCCGCGCTCACCGGCGTGATCCAGACCGCACACGATGCGGGGGTCGTGGTGGTGTCCCTCGGCGACCCGCTGCCCGCGACCGGGACCGGTGGCGACGGGGTGTCCGCCGACTACCGGGTGCCCTCGGAGGGGGACGACGCCGACGTCGCTGCGACGGCGGTCGAGGTCGTGCAGTCGCTGCAGCGCGGCGAGAAGCCGGAGACGGACCCCACGGACGGCGACACGACCGACGCGGAGTAGCCGCGCCACCGACCCGGAGCAGCCGCGCGGACGCCGGCGCTGCCGGGCGGCCGACGCGGACGTCGGCGATGCAGCACACCCGAGCGGATCAGGTGGTCCGGCTCAGCTCCACCACGTCGGGAACGACAGCGTGATCGTCTCGACCAGCGCCTTCCGTGACCGACGGGGCCCGGCGAGCCAGGCCTCGATCGCCCCGACGAAGCCCTGCGCCACGAACCCCGCGGCGACGTCGTCGAGCAGCTCGGGGCGGCGTGCGGCGTCGAGCTCCCGGATGTGCAGGGCGCTCGACACGGTGAAGTGCTCGACGAGCAGCCGGTGCAGCGACGCGTCGTTCGGGTCCGGCAGTGCCTTGCCGTAGATGTCACGGTGCGTCGTCACGTGCTCGACGACGGCGTTGATGCCGCGCCGGGTGATGGTGGCGAGCTCGTCGGCCCCGGCGCCCCGGGCGGCCGCGGCACGGCGTTCGTCGGCGTCGTCCTGCCGGATGCGGTCGAGCTCCGGCGTCAGGACGTCGGCGAGCAGCGACCCGGGGGAGACGGCGTGCGAGTAGAACGTGGCCCGGTTGATGCCGGCCGCGCGCGTGACGTCGGCGACGGTGATCTCCGAGACCGGCCGGTCCGCGGCGAGTCGCAGGATCGCCTCACGCAGCGCTGCTGTGGTGTGCAGGATCCGGGCATCCACCATGACGCCCACCCCCTTCTGATCCGCTTCACCCGGAAGGCCCCCGAGCAGTCCGACGCTACCGCATGGTCCGCGCACGGCAGAGGGGCAGCACGAGCCGCTTCGCGCGGGCAGCGAGGATCGGCGGCGCCGAGCATGTGTGTCCGACCGTAGGATGGTTCCGCGGACGAATCGATTCGATCGACCCGCGATCACCCTCCACCCCCTCATCGTCGAAGGACTCCAGTCTCGTGACCGCGCCCGCCACCACCGGTTCGCTCCGGGTCGTCCTGCACCCCGGAGACTCCCTCTCCCGCGGGCAGCGACTCGTCTACGTCTTCGTCCTGGGCGCCCTCACGGCGCTCGGGCCGTTCACGATCGACCTCTACCTGCCCGCGTTCCCGGCGATCAAGGACCAGTTCGGCGTCACCGACGGTGCGGTCCAGCTGACGCTCACCGCGACGACCCTCGGCTTCGCCATCGGGCAGCTCCTGGTCGGCCCCTGGAGCGACAAGGTGGGCCGCCGACTGCCGCTCATCATCGCGACGACGGTGCACATCGCCGCCTCGATCGGTGCCGCGACGGCGCCGGACATCGAACTCCTCGCGGTGTTCCGCGTGCTGCAGGGCATGGGGGCGGCGGCCGGCGGTGTCGTCGCGATGGCGACCGTCCGTGACCTGTTCGGTGGCAAGCCGCTGGTCCGGATGCTGTCGCGGCTGGCGATGGTGAACGGTCTCGCGCCGATCCTCGCACCGCTCATCGGCTCCCAGATGCTGCAGTTCACCAGCTGGCGCGGCATCTTCGTCTTCCTCGCCTGCTACGGCCTGGCCGTGGTGATCGCCTCGATCCTGCTGATCGTCGAGACCCTGCCGCCGGCCCGCCGCCACGAGGCGGGGCACTCCACGATCGGTCAGCGCTACAAGGCGCTGTTCTCCGACCGGATCTTCGTCGGCGTCGCGCTCATCGGCGCGATGGTGTTCAGCGGCCTGTTCTCGTACCTCAGCGCGTCACCGTTCCTGTTCCAGCAGGTCTACGGGCTCGACGCGCAGCAGTACGGGCTGCTGTTCGCCGTGAACTCCGTCGGGGTCGTCCTCGGCGTGCAGATCTCGTCGCGGCTCGCCCAGCGCGTCGGTCCGCAGTGGATCCTGGCGTGCTCCACGGCGACGCTGCTGCTGTCGTCGCTCGCCATCATCGTCCTCGACCAGCTCGGCGCCGGTCTGGTCGGCGTGCTCGTGCCGCTGTGGTTCTTCATCGCGGCGTGCGGGTTCTCGTTCCCGCTCGTCCAGGTGATCGGCCTCGCCGCCCACGGCAAGGAAGCGGGGACCGCCGCCTCGGTGCTCGGTGCCCTGAACTTCGGCGTGGCCGGGCTCATCTCGCCGGTGGTCGGCTGGCTGGGCATCACGACGGCGACGCCGATGGCCATCGTGATGGCGTCCACCGCCGCCGTCGCGATCCTGATGCTGTGGCTGGTGGTCCGCCCCCGGACGGTCCCCGCGCTGACGCACTGACGACACGGGTCTCCGCCGCCCACGGTTCGTACAGCACGGCTCGCGTCCGGCGCGGGGCTGACGGGCCGGGAGGTGCGGCCCGCGTCCGACGCGGAGCCCGCGACCGCGGGCTCGTCGGCTCACGGGCCCCTGCCGCGGCCCCGTCGAGGAGGTTCAGCGGGCGCTGAGTCCGGCGAACTCGACGGCGAGCAGCCCGCCGACGACCAGCGCGGTGAGCCCGCCGATGAGCAGGTACGCCGAACGCTGCTCGTACCAGGCACGGCTCGTCGGGTAGCGCTTCGCGAAGGTGCGGGCGGAGACCGGCCGGGACTCCTCGACGACCTGCACGCCGAGCGCGTCGACCACCCGGTCGAGCCCGTCGTCGCCCCACACGTCGGCCCGGAGCCGGAACAGATGGGTCCCGGTCCGGTCGAACGCCACGAGTTCGCGCACCGTGCGGTCCACCGACGAGCCGAACGTGGTGGCGAGGACCAGGCTGTGCACACGGTCGCGGGCGATCCGCCGGCGTCCGGTGAGCACGCCGCGGATCGTGAGGCCGTCGCCGTCGATCCCGATGAAGGCCGTGTGCAGTCGCACGAACACGACACCGACGACCGCGGCCATCGCCACGACCACCGCGGCGAACACGGCCCACGTGCGGAACGGGAAGGAGACCCAGACCAGCGCGACGGCGAGCGGCACGGCGGAGAACGCGATGCTGAGCGCCGTGGAACGGACGAGCGAGCGTCGGGGGCGCAGAACGGTGTCGAAGACGACGGCGGGAACCGGCGCCACCGCGGGCACAGTCGTGTCCCCCATGGTGCGTCTCCTCGTCCCCTCGGGTGTTCGGGCGCACTGATCAGCACGCCCTCCGAGCGACGCCCCTGCCGCTCGATGCACCGCGTCGGCTCGTCCCGGAGCCGTGCGCTCGGCCAGCATAGGCGACCGACGGGGACCGGGGACAGCCCGTTCCACCCCCGGTCGGCGTTTCGCGGCCAACGGAGGGGGAGCAGGGCACGTGCTGGTCCACCGGGTGGGGGACCGGACGGGACCGGAACGACGAAGGACCCGCACCGAGTCGGTGCGGGTCCTTCGATCCTTCTGGCGGAGAATGGGGGATTCGAACCCCCGAGGGCTTGCACCCAACACGCTTTCCAAGCGTGCGCCATAGGCCACTAGGCGAATTCTCCTGACACCGCCTCGCGACGGCGACACCCAATGGTACAGGTTCTTCGTGGTGCTCACGACCGCGTGTCGCCGCCCTCGGTGCTCCCAGATGTCGTGACATGTCCGACGACTACCCTGGGCGTCGTGTCGACCCGTATCTACATCACGTCAGCAGAAGGGCACACGGGCAAGAGCACCGTCGCCCTCGGTGTCCTCGAGACCCTCGCCCGCTCCGTCGGTCGTGTCGGCGTGTTCCGGCCCGTCGCCCGCTCGGTCGTCGAGCCCGACTACGTGCTCGAACTGCTGCTGCAGCACACCGCGGTCGGCATCTCCTACGACGACGCCGTCGGGGTCACCTACGACGACGTGCACGCCGACCCCGAGGCGGCGCTCGGCACGATCGTCACCCGCTTCGCGCAGGTCGAGCGGCAGTGCGACGCCGTCGTGGTGCTCGGGTCCGACTACACCGACGTCGGCAGCCCCACCGAGCTGTCCTTCAACGCCAAGGTCGCCGCGAACCTCGGCGCCCCGGTGCTCCTCGTGCTCGGGGGCCGCGACGCCGCCGAACGCGGCGCCCGCACACCCGAGGGCATGGCGCAGGTCGCGGACGTCACGACGAGCGAGCTGCGGGCGGCACACGCGCAGCTGTTCGGCGTCGTGGTGAACCGCGCCGACCCGGACGCCCTCGCCGCGATCGTGACGAGCGTCGAGCAGGCCGTGCACGACGACCACCCGGACGTGCCGGTGTGGGCGATCCCCGAGGACCGCGTGCTCGTCGCCCCGACCGTCCGCGCCCTGCTGCAGGCCACCGGCGCCACCCTGGTCCGCGGTGACGACGCCCTGCTCGACCGCGAAGCCCTCGGCACCGTCGTCGCGGGCATGAGCATGGAGAACGTCCTGCCCCGCCTGATCGAGGGCGGCATCGTCGTGGTGCCCGGTGACCGCAGCGACGTCCTCATCGCCACCCTCCTCGCCAACCAGTCGGAGACCTTCCCGAGCCTGGCCGGAGTCATCCTGAACGGCGGGTTCGAGATCGCCCCGCAGGTGTCGCGGCTGCTCGAGGGCCTGTCGAGCTCGCTCCCGATCGCACAGAACGACCTGGGCACGTACGACACCGCCCTCCGGATCACCCAGACGCGCGGCCGTCTGGCCGCCGACTCGCCCCGGAAGGCCGACATGGCGCTCGCCCTGTTCGAGCAGCACGTCGACGCCGAGGCCCTGCGCGACCGTCTGCAGCTCACCCCGTCCGGGGTCGTCACGCCGCTCATGTTCGAGCACGGCCTGCTCGACCGGGCCCGCAGCTACGGCAAGCGCATCGTCCTGCCCGAGGGTGAGGACGACCGCATCCTCCGCGCGGCCTCCACGCTGCTGCAGCGCCAGGTCTGCGAGCTGACGATCCTCGGTGACCCCGCTGCCATCCGGACCCGGGCGACTGAACTCGGGCTCGACCTCGAGGCGGCACAGCTCGTCTCGCCGTTCGACCCCGAGCTCCGCGAACGCTTCGCCGAGGAGTACACCCGGCTCCGCGCCCACAAGGGGATGTCGATCGAGCTCGCCCGCGACACCGTCACCGACGTCTCGTACTTCGGCACGATGATGGTGCAGCTCGGCCTCGCCGACGGCATGGTCTCGGGCGCGAAGCACACCACGGCACACACCATCCGGCCGTCGTTCGAGATCATCAAGACCCGTCCGGACACCTCCATCGTGTCGAGCGTCTTCCTGATGGCGCTCGCCGACCGTGTACTGGTCTACGGCGACTGCGCGGTGATCCCGGACCCGACGAGCGAGCAGCTCGCCGACATCGCGATCTCGTCGGCCGAGACCGCGACCCAGTTCGGCATCGACCCCCGCGTGGCGATGCTGAGCTACTCCACCGGCGACAGCGGCTCCGGCGCCGACGTCGACAAGGTCCGCGCCGGCACCGCGTTCGTGCGGGAACGCCGGCCCGACCTGCTCGTCGAGGGCCCGATCCAGTACGACGCCGCGGCCGACCCCACGGTCGCGTCGACCAAGATGCCGGACTCCCCGGTTGCCGGCCGCGCGACGGTGTTCATCTTCCCGGACCTCAACACCGGCAACAACACGTACAAGGCCGTGCAGCGCTCGGCCGGTGCCGTCGCGATCGGGCCGGTCCTGCAGGGCCTGCGCAAGCCGATCAACGACCTGTCGCGGGGCGCCCTCGTGGGCGACATCGTGAACACCGTCGCGATCACCGCGATCCAGGCCGGCACCGCGACCGACGCGGCCTGACCGCCCGACCCGCACCGCGCCTCCAGGCCCGACAGAAAGTGACCACCCCGTGACCGCAGCCCTCGTCGTCAACTCCGGCTCGAGTTCGTTCAAGTACCAGCTCATCGAACTCGAGGACGAGCGCACGCTCGCCTCCGGGCTCGTCGAGCGCATCGGCGAGTCCGCCGGGGCGTGGAAGCACACCAACGCGCTGACGGGGGAGTCGTCGTCCAACGACGCCGCATCGGTGCCCGACCACGCGGCCGGGTTCCAGGCGATGATCGACGCCTTCACGAAGGTCGGCCCGTCGTTCGACGAGCACCCGCCCGCCGTCGTCGGCCACCGCGTCGTGCACGGCGGCACCACCTTCGACCGCGCGACGGTCGTCACGGACCAGGTCGAGCAGCAGATCGAGGACCTCAACAGCCTCGCGCCGCTCCACAACCCGGCGAACCTCGAGGGGATCCGGGCGGCGAAGCAGGTGTTCTCGGACGTCCCGCACGTCGCCGTCTTCGACACCGCGTTCCACCAGACGATGCCGCCGCACGCGTACACCTACGCGATCCCCGCCGACCTCGCCGCCGAGTACGGGATCCGCCGCTACGGCATGCACGGCACCAGCCACAAGTACGTCTCGGAACAGGCCGCGGAGTTCCTCGACCGGCCGCTCGCCGAGCTCAAGACGATCGTGCTGCACCTCGGCAACGGGGCCTCCGTCGCTGCCATCGACGGCGGGAAGTCGATCGAGACCTCGATGGGGCTCACGCCACTCGAGGGGCTCGTCATGGGCACCCGGTCCGGCGACCTCGACCCCGCGGTTCTCATCCACCTGCACCGCGAGGCCGGGATGACCTTCGACGAGCTCGACACCATGCTCAACAAGCGGTCCGGACTGCTCGGTCTGACCGGCAACGGCGACATGCGGGACGTGCAGGACGCCGCCACGAAGGGCGACGAGCAGGCGGAGGCGGCGCTCGCCGTGTACCGCCACCGCATCCGCCGGTACGTGGGCGCCTACACGGCGCAGCTCGGCGGACTCGACGCGGTCGTGTTCACCGCGGGGGTCGGCGAGAACAACGCGCTGCTGCGCCGGCGCGTGCTCGCCGGGCTGGAGCACCTCGGCATCGAGATCGACCCGGACCGCAACGAGTTGGCCTCCCGGGAGGCGCGGCGCATCTCCACGGACGGCTCACGTGTCGCGGTGCTCGTCATCCCGACGAACGAGGAACTCGAGATCGCCCGGCAGTCGGCTGCGGTCGCGCTCTGAGGCGCGGCGCGCGCGTCGCTTCGGGGCGTCGTGCTGGCACGGTGCGGCGTTCGCCGGTGGGTGCGGGATCGGCTGCTGGGTGCGCGCTTCCAGCGCGGCACGGGGCGTGGAAGTCCCCACGGTGTGGGTAGGTGCGCACGGTGCGGCCGGGAGGCGCGGGGCGGGCTGGCGCCGTGCCTCCCGTCCGTTCGTGGGTCGCGTCCGGCGCACGGTGCGGTGTTCGTGGGCTGGTGCGGGGCTGACGGCTGGGTGCGCGCATGCAGCGCGGCACGGGGCGTGGAAGTCCGCACGGGGTGAGTAGGTGCGCACGGTGCGCGGCGTGGCACCTTCGGCGAGGAGCTCGCACGGGGTGAGTAGGTGCGCACGGTGCGGGCCGCGCGGACCGGTCAGGTGAGGGCGCTCAGCGCTGCCGGGATCGGGGTGTCGCCGCTCGTGACCTCGAACTGCACGCCGACGGCGGCGTCGTCGAGGAGGGCGTGCAGGACGACGGTCGCCACGTCCGCGCGGGGGATCGATCCGCGCGGCACGGTCCGGCCGACGTCGACGGTGCCCTGCGGCGGGGTGTCGAGCAGGCCTCCGGGACGGACGATCGTCCAGCGCAGTCGTCGTGCCCGCAGGTTCGCGTCCGCCTCGGCCTTCGCCCGCAGGTAGACCTGGAACACCGCAGCGTCGTCCTGGGCCGGCACGACCGCGAGCTCCGGGTCGTAGGTGTCCGCCGCCATCGCCGAGATCATCACGTAGCGCTCGATGCCGGCACGCTCGGCGGCGTCGGCGAGCAGGATCGCCCCGTCACGGTCGACGGTGAGCTTCCGCTCGGCGCCGCTGTTCGGCCCGGCGCCCGCGGCGAACACCACGGCGTCCACGCCGCGCAGGCGGAGCGCCAGGTCGTCGTCGCTGAGCTGCTCCAGGTCGGCGACGACCGCGCGGGCTCCCTGCTGCTCGACGTCGGCCACGTGCGAGGGATTGCGGACGATGGCGACGGCGTCATGGCCGGCGTCGGTGATCTGGCGGGCGAGGAGCAGGGCGATCTGGCCGTGTCCTCCGGCGATGGCGATCTTCATGTGTTCGAGTCTGCCCGTTGCGTCCGGTAGACTTCTCGGCGGCTCCTCACGTGACGCCATCCAGGCCAACTCCCCCAGGGCGGAAACGCAGCAAGGGTAACCGGGCTCTGGCGGGTGCGTGAGGAGTCTTCTTCGTTCCGGGCGGGCAACCGGGGCTGCGCTCATCTCGTGTGCGGGTGCGTGAGGAGTCTTCTTCGTTCCGGGCGGGCAACCGGGGCTGCGCTCATCTCGTGTGCGGGTGGGTGAGGAGTCTTCTTCGTTTCCGGTCTTCTTCGTTCCCGGGTTGTCATCGTCTCCGGTCTTCTTCGTTCGTGACCGGTTGCGCTGCGCCGTCGCCCCCCGTTCGGGAGGGCCGGTGCGTTTTTCCGACGACGCGTGCGGACACGAACCTGATCATGTGTAAAGATCTGCGTCAGGAACCCCCAACCAGGATTCCGACCCTCCACCGCCTCACCAGCGGAGGAGCCTCCACCGCCTCACCAGCGGAGGATTCCGAGGATCAGGTGGCGGGCCGCGCCCGCCAGGAAAAGAGACACGCATGCGCAGGCACGCGTCGCTGCTCGGTACCCGCGTACCGACCGCAGCGTACGAATGGACACGACGGATCACCCGCGCGGACGGCCGGGCTCGACGACGAGCCTCGGACGACCGGCGGCTCCTCCTGCGCGGCGGCGTCGTCGCCACGGTGACGGCGCTCGTCGCCGCCACCGTGGCGATCCAACCCGCGGCGGCCGCCCAGACCGACGTCACCGAGGCCGAGGGCCTGCTGCTCAGCGGCTCCGGCATCGTCGACGTGGACGGCGTCGCCCAGCTCGGCGGCGCGTACTCGGCTCGCGGTGCGACCTCCGGCGGCGGCACCACGAACCAGCCGCTGAACCTCACGGCGCTCAACACGCTCGGGGTCGGTCTCGGCAACGACATCGACCTGCTCGGACCGAACGGCATCCTGACCCTCGGCGTCGACGGCCAGTACGCCACGACCTCGGCCACCGGCGCGACCGCATCGTCCGGCCTGCTGACGAACGACGGCGGCATCGGGGTCGGCACCGGCTCCGGTACCGGCGCGGCGACGCTGGACCTCAACCCGCTGTTCTCGCGAGTGGGCGCCGACACCACGGTGCTGTCGAACGCACAGCTGGAGATCGGCGCCCTGGCGTCCCGCATCCAGGCGACGCGCGGTACCACGGTCGAGACGACGACCGACTACCGCATCGCCGGTGCGGAGCTGGACCTGACGAGCCCCGCCGTCGCCGGACTCAGCACCGCGCTGCGGAACGACCTGCGCACCTTCTCCGGCACGGTGAACTCCGCGGTCGGCGCGGACGGGGCGCTGTCGGGCACCACGACGGCGCTGACCGGCGAACTGCAGCAGCTGCTCCGTTCGACGAGCCTCGGACTCGTGAACGTGAACGGCACGAACGTCACGGCGACGGTCGACCTGAACCTCGACGACACGCTGACCCGCGTGCTGCAGCAGCCGCTGACGGACGGAGCGGTGACGATCACCCCCTCGACCGGCGCGGTCACCGTCGACCTCGACCGGCTCACCACGCTCAACGGCCAACCCGCCAACACGTCGGTCCTGACCGAGGCGGCCGTGAGCTCGATCAACCGGAGCATCACGACGATCCTCGGCACCCAGCTGCCGACGGCCCTGCAGACCGCGGTCGTGAACACGATCAACTCGACCGCGGTGCGTATCGACGTCACCGCGAACGTCAACGCGGTCGGCCTCCCGCTCGCCGCGCTGGCGCTCCGGGCTGACACCACGCTCGGCGCCCTCGCCGGCTCGGCACCCGCCACCGCGACGGTGACCGCGACCGGTGGCCCCCTCGGGCTGAACGCGCTCGGCGCGCTGCTCGCACCGGCGGTCAACTCGATCGTCCTGCCCGCGCTGCAGACCATCGTGCGGCCCCTCGTCACGGGCTCCGCCCTGACGAACCTCGGCACCACCCTCACGGCGACGACCTCGGCCGTCTCCACACTGCTCAGCCCGGTCGTGCTGCTGCTCCGCCAGGTCGTCGACCTCACCGTGAACGCGCAGGACAGCACCGGCTTCCGCGACCCCCGCGGGTACGACACCGGATCGCAGAGCGTGCACGCCCTCCGGCTCTCCGTGCTCCCCGGGGCGAACGTCGCCACCGTGGACCTCGCCACCTCGACCGTCCGTGCGACGGCCTTCGCGGCACCGACCATCACGGCGCCGACGGACGGACAGCAGTTCACCGTGCCGTCGGCGACCTCGACCCGCAGCGTCGTCGTGAGCGGTGCCGGTGAGCCCGGCGCCACCGTCGCCGTGAGCCTCGGCGGCGACCGCACCGGCACGGCGACCGTCGCTGCCGACGGGACCTGGACGACGACCATCGCGGACGTCCCGACCGGCGAGTACACCGCGACCGCGACCCAGACGGTCGGCGGAACCGCGGCCGGTGCCGTGACGCAGGACTTCTCCGTCGTCGCACAGCGCCCGCTGACGATCACCACACCCACGGCCGGTCAGACCTTCACCACGACGGGGGAGACCGCCCCGGTCACCCTGACGGGCACGGCGACCGCGAACGCGCGCATCAGCGTCGACCTCGGCGGTGGCCTGACCGCGACGGGCACGGCCGACGACGCCGGCGCCTGGAGCGTCAGCGTCCCCGAGGTCCCGGTCGGTGAGCAGACGGCGAGCGTGACGCAGACCGTCGGTGACACGACCTCCGCCCCCGTCACCCGGTCCTTCCGTGTCGTGGCGGCGGCCGGCCTGACCGTGGACACCCCCGCGGCGGACCAGGACTTCCCGCTCGCCGGTGACACCCGGTCCGTCCCCTTCTCCGGCAGCGCACAGGCCGGGGCCCGCGTCGACGTCGACCTCGGTGACGGCCTGACCGCGACCACCCGCGCGAACGCCGACGGCACCTGGTCGACGAGCGTCACGGACGTCCCCGCCGGCGAGTACTCGGCCGAGGTCACCCAGACCGTCGGCGGCACGACGAGCGCACCGGTCACGCGGGACTTCACCGTGACGGCGGCCCCCGCGCTGATCATCGACGAGCCCGCCGACGACAGCACCATCACCGTCGCGGACGAGACCTCGACCACGCCGGTGACGGTGTCGGGCTCGGCCGCCCAGAACGCGCGGGTCACCGTCGGCATCGGCGGTTCCTTCTCCGCAGCGGTCACCGCCGACGAGGACGGTGCCTGGACGACGACCTTCGCCGACGTCCCCGTCGGGGAGCGCACCGTCACGGCTCGTCAGACCGTCGACGGCACCACGTCCGGCCCGGTGGAGTCCACCTTCACCGTCGAGGCGGGTGACCCGCTCGCGATCACCTCGCCCGAGGACGGCGACGTGGTCACCGTGCTCGACGCCGACACCACCACCGACCTCGACGTCGCCGGCACGGCCGAGGCCGGCGCCGAGGTGCGGGTCTCGCTCGGCGACGGGCTGACCGCCACCACCACGGCGGACGACGACGGCACCTGGACGGTCGCCGTCGCCGACGTCCCGGTCGGTCGACACACGATCACGGTGACGCAGACCGTCGGCGGGACCACCTCGCCGGCCGTCCGCCAGGCCGTCACGGTCCAGGCGGGCGCAGCGCTCGCCGTCACCGCCCCGGCGCAGGACGACACCGTCACGGTCGCGACCGACGACTCGGTCGTCGACGTGACCGTGCGGGGGACCGCCCAGCCGGGTGCCCGCGTCGAGATCGTCCTGGACGACGGCGACGCGGTGTCCACCACCGTGGACGAGCAGGGCACCTGGTCGGTGGTCCTCGCGGACGTCGACACCGGCAGCCACACCGCGACGGTCACGCAGACCGTCGACGGTGCGACCTCGGCACCGGTCGACCGTGACTTCGCGGTCGAGGCCGGCGACGAACTCGTCATCGTTGCCCCCGGCGACGCGCAGGAGGTCCCCGCCGGCACCGGCGGGCAGGCCAACGTGGTCGTCCGCGGCACCGCGGAGCCCGGCGCGAGCGTCGCCGTGACGATCGACGACGGCGACCCCGTCGAGGTCGTCACGGACACCGCGGGCAACTGGGAACTCCCGACCACGCAGCTCGGCATCGGCGAGCACACCGTCGAGGCCGTGCAGACCGTGAACGGCACCGACGGCCCCGTCGTCACGCGTGACTTCACCGTGGTCCCCGGCAACGCGATCGTGATCGACACCCCGGCGAGCGGCGCACGCTTCGTCGTGGTCGACGGTGACGCCACCGCGACCGTCCGCATCACCGGCACGGCCGAGCCCGGCGCCGCCGTGACCGTGTCGGTCGGCCCCGGCACCCGGTTCACCACCACGGCCGACGGCGAGGGGGAGTGGGCGGTCGACGCGACCGGTCTCGCCCCGACCGGCCTGTACACCGTGTCCGCGAGCCAGGAGATCGAGGACGTCAGTGCCGTCCCGATCACCTTCGAGGTCGTCACGGCCAACCCCCTGACGATCACCGGCCCCGGCGCGGACGCGATCGCGGTCGCCGGCCCCGACGTCGAGCGCGACGTGACGGTCACCGGCACCGGCCAGCCCGGCGCCGCGGTCACCGCGACCCTCGCCGGGTCCGACGACCAGGAGACGACGGTCCGCGCCGACGGCACGTGGTCGGTCACGTTCCCCGACCTCGGGGTCGACGTGCACCGGGTCTCGATCACCCAGACCCTGGCCGGCAGCGTCTCCGACCCGCGCACCTCCGACCCGGTCGAGCGCACGATCACGATCGAGGCCGCCGACGCGGTGACGATCACCACCCCGGAGACCGACGTGGTCCTCCTCGTGCCGGACCCGGACGCGACGCGCGACGTCGTCGTCTCGGGCGCGGCGGCGCCGGGCGCGCCGGTGACGGTGCGCCTCGGCGACGACGAGCTGACGACCACCGCGGACGCCGACGGTGACTGGACGGTCACGTTCGGTGGGGTCGGTGTCGGGACCCCGACGCTGGCCGCCAGCCAGACGGTCGGCGGTACCACCGCCTCCAGTCCGGACCAGACCGTCACGGTGCGGGCCGGAACCGCCCTCACCATCGCGACCCCGGAGGACGGCGACGTCCTGACGGTCGCCGACACGTCCGGCACGGCCGACGTCGAGGCGAGCGGTCGGGCGCAGGCCGACGCCGAGGTGACGGTGCGGCTCTCGACCGGCGAGACCGCGACGGTGACCGCCGACGAGGACGGCCGGTGGACCACCACCTTCCAGGACGTCTCGGTGGGCGACCACCGCGTCACCGCGACGCAGGTCGTCGGCGGCCAGACGTCGACGCCGGTCACGGCGGCGGTGTCGGTCCGTGCGGGCGCCCCGCTCGTCGTGTCCACCCCGCGGGGTGCCACCACCGTCACGGTGGCGGACGACGACGCCACCACCGACGTCGCCTTCGCCGGCACCGGCGAGCCGGGCGCGACCGTCACGGTCGACCTCGGCGACGGCAGGACCGCCACGGCGACCGTGGACCGCGACGGCGACTGGGAGACGACGGTCGAGGACGTGCCGACCGGCTCGTACACGGCCGCGGTCACGCAGGCGATCAACGGCACCACGAGTGCGGCGGTCGAACGACCGGTGTCCGTGGTGGCCGCTGCCGACCTCACCATCCGTGAGCCCGGCGACGACCCGATCACGGTGGCCGACGGTGACGCGACGACGACCGTGACGGTCGCCGGCGACGCCCAGCCCGGTGCCACGGTGACGGTCACCGTCGACGACCGCGACCCCGTCGAGGTCACCGCCGGCGACGACGGCTCGTGGAGCGTCGACGTGCCGGACCTCGGTGTCGGTGGGCACACCGTCGAGGTGACGCAGACCGTGGACGGCTCGACCTCGACCACCCCGGTCGAGACGACGTTCGAGATCGAGGCTGGCGCACCCGTCGTCGTCACCGAGCCGACGGCCGACCAGGAGTACACGGTCGCCGACGGGGACGGCACGACGACGGTCGACGTCGCCGGCACCGCCGAGCCGGGCGCGACCATCGTGGTCGACCTGGGCGACGGTCGCACCGAGTCGACCACCGCGGACGACGACGGCGCGTGGAGCGTCTCGGTCCCCGGTGTGCCGGCCGGCACCACGACCGTCAGCGTCACGCAGCGCATCGACGGCACCGAGTCCGCGCCGGTGACGGTGGACGTCCGCGTCCTCGTCGCCGACCCGATCACGATCGCCACCCCGGTGGACGGGACCACGATCCGGGTCGCCCAGCGCGACTCGGTCGCGACCCTCACCGCCGCGGGGGCCGCCGAGCCCGGTGCCGAGGTCCGTGTCACGATCGACGGCGGCGACGCCCGGACCGTGACCGCGACCGACGCCGGCACCTGGAGCGTCGAACTGCCGGACACCGCCGTCGGCGAGCACACGATCCGTGCGACCCAGACGGTCGACGGCTCGACGTCCGCAGCGGTGCGCAGCACCTTCACGGTGGCACCCGGTGCCGCGCTGACGGTCACCGCCCCGGCGGACGACACCACGTTCACCGTGCCGAGCACCGACCCCACCGCGACCGTCCCGGTCGGCGGCGAGGGCCAGCCCGGCGCGACGGTCCGCGTCGTCCTCGACGACGCCGACCCGGTCGTGGTCCGTGTCGGCACCGACGGACGGTGGGAGACCTCGCTGGTCGACGTGCCGGCGGGCGAGCACACGCTCGTCGTCACCCAGGTCGTGAACGGCACGACGTCCGACCCGATCGAACGCGACGTGACCGTCGCGGTCGCCGCCGCGGACGCGATCGTCGTGACCGCACCGGCCGACGGCGCCGACTACCGGGTGCTCGGAGGTTCGACTGACGTCCGCGTGACCGGCACCTCGGCACCGAACGCCACGGTCTCGGTCCGCATCGACGACGGTCGCGCGGTCACCACGACCGCGGACGACGACGGCGAGTGGGCCGTGACGGTGCGGGACGTCGACGAGGGAGCGCACACCATCGCCGCCAGCCAGACGGTCGACGGTGACACCACGACCGCTCCGGAGGTCGGCTTCACGGTGACGGCCGCGACGCCGGTCGCGATCACCAGCCCGACCGACGGCCAGGTGTTCCCGACGACCGGATCGACGAAGGCGATCCCGGTGAGCGGCACGGCCGAGCCCGGTGCGACCGTCACGGTCGACATCGACGGCCGCACCGCCACGACGACCGCCGGCGACGACGGCTCGTGGACGGTCACGATCGGCGGCGTCCCGGTGGGCGACCACACGGTCTCGGTGACGCAGACGGTCGGCGGTCGGACCTCCGACCCCGTGACCGCCGACGTCACGGTCGAGGCCGCACGGGCCACGGACATCCTGATCACGAGCCCCGAGCCCGGGCAGCTCATCACCGCGGACGGCTTCGGCGACACCGGCTCGTTCAGGGTGACCGGTCAGGCCGCCCCGGGTGCCACGGTGACGGTGTCCCTGTCCACCGGACAGGTGCGCACCACCACCGCCGACGACGAGGGCGCGTGGGACGTCATGTTCGAGCGGGTGCCGGAGGGCGAGTGGACGATCAGCGCCACGCAGTCCGTGGACGGCACGACCTCGGCGGCGGCCCGGGTGCCGATCGTGGTCGACGCCCTGGAGCCGCTCGCCGTCACCTCGCCCAGCCAGGGCGAGCAGCACATGGCGGACGAGGACGGCGACCACGACCTGATGGTCACGGGCACCGCTGAGCCCGGCGCGACGGTCACCGTGCAGCCGATGGGCCGCGACGTGGTCGTCACGACCGCCGACGAGGACGGCGAGTGGTGGGTCATGGTCGGTCTGCCGGTCGGCGCGCACATGCTGCGGGTCACCCAGTCGGTCGGCGGGTTCACCTCGCAGGCGCAGATGGTCCGCGTCATGGTCATGGACGACACGGTGGACCCGGAGGAGCCGGGTACCCCCGGTACCCCCGGGAACCCGGGCACACCCGGGACCCCCGGGACCCCGGGTGCGCCCGGTCTGCCGGGCACGCCGGGCACCGGCGGCACCGGCGGCGGCACCGGGATCGGTGGCGGGAACGGCACCGGCGGAGGCGCGGGCAACGGGACCAGCGGCACCGGCACCGGGTCCGGGTCTGGCTCCGGCTCCGGCTCCGGCAACGGTGACCTCGCCTGGACCGGCGCGGACGTCGTGCCGATCGCCGGCACCGCGGCGGGCCTCGTGGTCCTCGGGTTCCTGCTGCTGGGGCTCTCCCGCCTCGCCGGCGGCCTGCGTCGCCGCACCCGCGGCTGAGTCCGCACCCGCGTCACACACCGCGCCTCCCGCCCGTCGACCAGACGGACGGGAGGCGCGGTGCCGTCCGGGCGCTCGGCCCACCGCCGACGGGTGGTCCTGCCCGGCGGGACGACCTGTGGACGGGCACGCGGGTTGTCGGTCGTGACGGCTACCCTTGTCGCGTGGTCACCGCCCTGTATCGCCGTTACCGGCCTGAGAACTTCGCCGAGCTGATCGGGCAGTCGCAGGTCACCGACCCGCTCCGCACGGCGCTCCGTACGAACCGCGTCAACCACGCCTACCTGTTCAGCGGCCCGCGCGGCTGCGGCAAGACGACGTCGGCCCGCATCCTCGCGCGCTGCCTGAACTGCGCCGAGGGCCCGACGGACACCCCGTGCGGCGTCTGCCCGAGCTGCGTCGAACTCGCCCGCGACGGCAGCGGCTCGCTCGACGTCATCGAGATCGACGCCGCGAGCCACAACGGCGTCGACGACGCGCGTGACCTGCGCGACCGCGCCGTGTTCGCCCCGGCTCGCGACCGCTACAAGATCTTCATCCTCGACGAAGCGCACATGGTGACGCCGCAGGGCTTCAACGCGCTGCTCAAGCTGGTCGAGGAACCGCCGGAGCACGTCAAGTTCATCTTCGCGACGACCGAACCCGAGAAGGTCATCGGCACCATCCGGTCGCGCACCCACCACTACCCGTTCCGGCTCGTGCCGCCCGCGGTGATGCTCGAGTACATCGAGCAGCTCTGCACGCAGGAGTCCGTGTCCGTGGCCCCCGGTGTCCTGCCCCTGGTGGTGCGCGCCGGTGGCGGTTCCGTCCGCGACACCCTCTCGTTGCTCGACCAGCTGATGGCCGGCAGCGAAGACGGCGCGATCGCGTACGAACGTGCCGTGGCCCTGCTCGGCTACACCGACGCCGCCCTGCTCGACGACGTCGTCGACGCCCTTGCCGTCGCCGACCCCGCGTCCGCCTTCGCCGCGATCGACCGCGTGGTGCAGACCGGGCAGGACCCCCGCCGCTTCGTCGAGGACCTGCTCGAGCGCCTGCGCGACCTGATCGTCGTCGCGGCGACGAACGAGAGCGCCGCCGCCGTCCTGCGTGGCGTCTCGCCGGAAGAGCTCGACACCATGAGCCGCCAGGCCGGGGTCTTCGGCGCGACCGGGCTGTCCCGTGCCGCCGACATCGCGAACCGTGCACTGACCGACATGACCGGCGCGACCTCGCCCCGACTGCACCTCGAACTCATGACCGCCCGGATGCTCGTGCCCGAGGCCGACGACACCCAGCGCGGTGCCCTCGCGCGGGTGGAGCGGCTGGAGCGTCGCGTCGGGGTCGGCGACGCCGGCGGACACCAGGCCGGCGCCGGTGAGTCGTCCGCTCCCGCCGTCGCTGCGGCGCCCCGTCGTGAGCAGCCGGCAGTCGCGGCTCCCGCAGCTCCGGCTCCTGCCCCGACGCCCGCTCCGGCCGCGACCCCCGACCGCACGACCGCTCCCGAGCGTGCCGCCGAGCAGCCCGTCGCGCCGCAGGCCGATTCCGGAGCTGTGGCGCGCGACGCCGCAGCGTCGTGGGCGGCGGTCGCTCCGAGCACTCCTGGAGCGCCCGCGCAGACCCCGCCCGAGCCTGCGAAGTCCGAGTCCTCGAAGCCCGATTCCTCGCAGCCCGAGCCCTCGAAGTCTGCGGCCGAGCCGGTCAGCCCGTCGTCCACCGGTCAGGGCACGACGATCGGTGACGAGCCGGCCGTCCGGACCGTCGGCGCCGTCGGCTTCCAGCAGATGCGCGACTCCTGGCCGCAGATCGTCGAGCACGTGCAGCACGCCAAGCGTTCGGCGTGGTCGGTGGTCGTCACGGCGCAGGTCACCGCGCTCCGCGACGACGTGCTGACGCTGACGTTCCCGAGCCAGCAGGACGTTGCCTCGTTCAAGGAGATGTCCGATCCCTCGGCCAGCGTCAGCGAACTGCTGCGTGCCGCCATCGTGGACGTCCTCGGTCTCCGGGTGAAGTTCGTCGCCCGCGGGCCCGGACAGCAGCAGCGTCAGCAGCAGCAGCAGCAGTCGGCTCCGGCCCAGCGTTCCGCCCCCGCTGCGCAGGCGCCCGCGGCCGCCCCGACCCCGACCCCGACCCCGGCTCCGGAACCCGCGGCTCCGGAGCCCGCGGCACCGAAGTCCCCGGCGCCGGCGTCCGCTGGTGCCCCCACGCCGACGGCTGCCCCTGCCGCGGAGCCGAAGGCAGCGCCGACCGCGTCCGCGCCGCAGCGCGGCCCCGCACCGACCGAGCCGACCCCAGCCCCCTCGGGCGCGCCGGTGACGGACTGGGCGGTCGCGACGATCCCCGCCAGCGACCCCACCGCTGACGCCGTCCCGGAGTCCGTCGAGCCCAGCTGGGCAGCACCCTTCGGCACCGTGCCGGCGTCCGCGCCGGTCGCCCCTGCCGAGACGAGCACGCCCCAGCCGACCGAGCCGCCGGCACCATCGGCCGCACCCGGGCAATCAGGCGCTGCCGCGGAAGGGCGGCCCGACCAGCCGACCACCCCGGGTCCGCAGGCGGCGTCCGGAGCGGGAGCCGTGCCTCCCGGCGGTCCCGTCGTGCCGGGCGTGCCGGTCGACGACTACCCGCTCGATGACGAACCGTACGACGACGGCGCCCCGTTCCCCGACCCGGGGATCGGTCGTGGCTCGGCACCCGCAACCGCCGCACCCGCAACCGCCGCGCCCGCAACCGCAGCGCCCGCTGCTGCGACGCCGGCAGCCCCGGCGCAGCAGGCCGCACCGCAGCGCGCCGCCCAGCCGGCCGCCGCTCCTGCGCGCACCGCCCCGCCCGCACGCCGTGCACCGGTCGCAGGCCGGTACGGCGAGGCCGTCGTGCGTGAGATCCTCAACGCCCAGTTCATCGAGGAGACCGCTCTCCACCAGGACGGTGCCTGATGTACGACGGGATCGTCCAGGACCTCATCGACGAGTTCGGCCGCCTGCCCGGGATCGGCCCGAAGTCGGCACAGCGCATCGCGTTCCACATCCTGCAGACCGAGTCGTTCGACCCGAGCCGGCTCTCCGAGCTGCTCGCCGACGTCAAGGAACGTGTCCGCTTCTGCGAGATCTGCGGCAACGTCACCGAGAACGTCCAGTGCAGCATCTGCCGTGACCCCCGTCGTTCGCCGGCCACGATCTGCGTGGTGGAAGAGGCGAAGGACGTCGCGGCGATCGAGCGCACCCGTGAGTTCCGCGGGCTGTACCACGTGCTCGGCGGGGCGATCAGCCCGATCGACGGCATCGGCCCGGACGACCTCCGCATCCAGCAGCTCATGGTGCGCCTGGCCGACGGCACCGTCGACGAGGTCATCATCGCGACCGACCCCAACCTCGAGGGTGAGGCGACCGCGACCTACCTCAGTCGACTGCTGGTCCCGATGGGCATCCGGACCACGCGCCTGGCGTCGGGTCTGCCCGTCGGCGGCGACCTGGAGTACGCCGACGAGGTCACCCTCGGCCGTGCTTTCGAGGGACGGCGGGTCGTCGGCGGCTGACTGCCGCGCAGGATCCTTGCGTCCGGGCCCGCTCGCACGCAACATCCCCGAAACACCGACTACCATTGTGAGACCGCGTGACCTCGCGGTGTCGCCGTCTCCGGGAGTACCAGCCAGTGGCCTTGATCGTGCAGAAGTTCGGTGGATCATCCGTCGCGGACGCCGAGAGCATCAAGCGCGTGGCGAAGCGGATCGTCGAGACGAAGAAGGCCGGCAACGACGTGGTCGTGGCGGTCTCGGCGATGGGCGACACCACCGACGAACTCGTCGACCTGGCGCACTCCGTCACGCCGATCCCTGCCGGCCGTGAGCTCGACATGCTCCTGACCGCGGGGGAGCGCATCTCGATGGCGCTGCTCGCGATGGCGATCAAGAGCCTCGGGGTCGAAGCGTCGTCCTACACCGGCAGCCAGGCCGGCATGCTCACCGACGCCCAGCACGGCAAGGCCCGCATCGTCGACGTCACCCCGAAGCGCGTCCGCGAAGCGCTCGACTCCGGGCACGTCGCGATCGTCGCCGGCTTCCAGGGGTTCAACCGCACCACGGGTGAGATCACCACCCTCGGTCGCGGCGGCTCGGACACCACCGCCGTCGCCCTCGCCGCCGCACTCGACGCCGACGTTTGCGAGATCTACACCGACGTCGACGGCATCTTCACCGCCGACCCCCGCGTCGTGCCGAAGGCCCGCAAGGTCGACCGCGTCACCAGCGAAGAGATGCTCGAGCTCGCAGCCTCGGGTGCCAAGGTCCTGTACATCCGTGCCGTCGAGTACGCCCGTCGGCACGGCGTCACCCTGCACGTCCGGTCCTCGTTCAACAACAACGAGGGCACCATCGTCTACAACCCTGCAGAGGGGGAAACCGTGGAAGAACCGATCATCACCGGGATCGCCGGAGACCTCTCCGAGGGGAAGATCACCGTCGTGGGCGTCCCGGACCAGCCGGGCAAGGCCGCCGAGATCTTCACGAACGTCGCACGTGCCGGGGCGAACATCGACATGATCGTCCAGAACGTGTCGGCCGCGTCGACCGGGCGGACGGACATCTCGTTCACCCTGCCGAAGGACCAGGGCCAGACCGTGCTGACGGCGCTCGAAGTCGCGAAGGCCGACATCGGGTACGAGAGCATCCAGTACGACGACCAGATCGGCAAGCTCGCCCTGGTCGGCGCCGGGATGCGCACGAACGCCGGTGTCTCGGCGCAGCTCTTCCGCGCCCTGCACGACGCGTCGATCAACATCGAGATGATCTCCACGTCGGAGATCCGCATCTCGGTCGTGACCCGCGCCGACACCCTGAACGAGGCGATGCGCGTCGTGCACAGCGCGTTCGGCCTCGACGCCGATGCCGAGGCCGTCGTCTACGCCGGCACCGGCCGCTGACGCCCGCCTGATCCGCTGAACACCAGGAGCACCGCATGAGCACCCTCACCGTCGCCGTCGTCGGCGCCACCGGCCAGGTCGGCGCCGTGATGCGTCGCCTGCTCGAAGAGCGCGCGTTCCCGGCCGACCGGGTCCGCTTCTTCGCGAGCGCCCGTTCCGCCGGCACGACGCTGCCGTTCCGCGGCGAGCAGATCGTGGTCGAGGACTCCGAGCTCGCCGACCCGTCCGGCATCGACATCGCGCTGTTCTCCGCCGGGGCCACCGCCTCGCGGGCCCTCGCGCCGAAGTTCGCCGCCGCCGGGGCGATCGTCGTCGACAACTCCAGCGCCTGGCGCATGGACCCCGAGGTTCCGCTCGTCGTGAGCGAGGTGAACCCGCACGCCATCGACCAGGCGCCGAAGGGCATCATCGCGAACCCGAACTGCACGACGATGGCGATCATGCCGGTGCTCAAGGTCCTGGACACCGAGTCCGGGCTCCGCCGCCTCGTCGCGACGACCTACCAGGCGGTCTCGGGCTCCGGGCTCGCCGGGGTCGACGAACTGCTCGGCCAGGCGAAGGCCGCGCTCGAGCAGGACACCGCTGCACTGACGCACGACGGATCCGCCGTGACGTTCCCCGAGCCGGTCAAGTACGTCCGCCCGATCGCCTTCGACGTCGTGCCGCTCGCCGGCAGCATCGTCGAGGACGGCCTGGGCGAGACCGACGAGGAGAAGAAGCTCCGCAACGAGAGCCGGAAGATCCTCGAGCTGCCCGACCTGCTCGTCGCCGGCACCTGCGTGCGGGTCCCCGTGTTCACCGGGCACTCCATCTCGGTGCACGCCGAGTTCGAGCGTCCGCTGTCGCCCGAGCGTGCGACCGAGATCCTGTCGAGCGCTCCCGGCGTCGAACTCTCCGACGTCCCGACGCCGCTGCAGGCCGCCGGCCAGGACCCGGCCTTCGTCGGCCGCATCCGCGCCGACCAGTCCGCACCCGAGGGCCGCGGCCTCGTCCTCTTCGTCAGCAACGACAACCTGCGGAAGGGCGCCGCGCTCAACGCGGTGCAGATCGCCGAGACGATCGTCGCGCGCCGCTCCGTCGACGCGTAGCGGGGTTCGCGGACGCGACCAGCAGACGGACGCCGCCGGTAGGATCGACGGGTGGCAGAGCAGCAGGTGGACCCCATCGACGTCGTCCTGATCGGCGGAGGCA
>NZ_JAHEWN010000013.1 GCF_018598555.1 Curtobacterium aurantiacum | reverse complement strand
GGGTTCGCGTCGCCGGGGTCGCACGGTGCGGATCTTGTCGGTGGGTGCGTGCGTGCGTGCGTGCGGCGCGGGGGCGTGGGGTTCGCATGGTGCGAGGTTCGTCAGCCGGTGCGAGGCTGGTGGCTCCGTGCCGCACCACAACCCCGCACCGAACCCCCGACGACGCACCCACCGACAAGATCCGCACCGTGCGACCCCGGCGACGCGAACCCCGCACCGTGCCGCCTCCGCCACACCGTGCGAGGCTGGCGGCTCCGTGCCGCACCACAACCCCGCACCGAACCCCCGACGACGCACCCGCCGACAAGATCCGCACCGTGCGACCCCGCCTCGACAGCACGACAAGGCCGCACGGTGCGAGATGAGCGCGTCAGCGCCGAGCAGGCCGCGCGGGCGGGGGCGGCGGGACGGGCTTCGCGGCGACGACGTCGGTGAGCCGGACCTCGACGGGGCCGCGGCGGGTCGCGATCGTCACGGTGTCGGGTGTCCGGGCGACCAGGTCACCGAGGGCGTCCTGCGCACCGTCCCCGTGGTGCGCCCGGACCACCAGGCGGTCCCCGATCGCGGCATCGTGCAGCACCCCGAGCGCACGGGCTCGGGCGATCGCCGCCTGTTCGTCCGCATGCACCGCCCCAGGGTACGGGCCGCCTAGAGTGTCGGCATGGAGAAGGCCCGGGTCGACAGCTGGATCTGGGCCGTCCGGATCACCAAGACCCGGTCGGCCGCGACCGCCGCGTGCAAGGCCGGTCACGTCCGGGTCAACGGGGAGCGCGCGAAGCCGGCGCAGCCGATCGGCCCCGGCGACGAGGTGCGGGTGCGCCAGAACGGCTTCGACCGCATCGTCATGGTCACCGGCATCATCCTGAAGCGGACGAGCGCGCCCGAGGCGGCGAAGCACTTCGAGGACAAGACCCCGCCGCGGCTCTCCAAGGAAGAGGCCGGGTTCGTCCCGATGCGCGAGCGCGGTGCCGGACGGCCGAGCAAGCGGGAGCGCCGCGACCTCGAGAAGCTGCGCGGCTACTGACGCTTCGGCTTGCCGTACGGGTCGATGACGACTTCGAACTCCGTCTCGCCGTCCCAATCGACGGCAACCGGCTGCCCGGTCCAGCGGGCCTCGAGGTGACCGTCGTCGTCCTCGTCGGAGCCGCACAGGGCCGAACCGCTCGGAACCCGCTCGATTGCCACCCGTCCGTCACGGCCGACCGCGTACAGCTCGACGACCCGTCCACGGATCGACTGCGTCCGCGCCGAGTCGTGTCGGACCTCGCCGAACCGCCGTGCTCCGTCCGCAGAGACGACCCAGTACTCGACGACGTCGCCGATCTCGACGGCCAGGCCGCAGCACTCGTGCTCCCAGCCGCCGATCTCGACCACGACGTGCGACGCGGACATCAGACGAAGCGGACGGTCTGCTGCAGGCGGTCGCGGATCTCGAAGACGTCGACGGAACCGGCTGGCGACCAGACGCCGTTCAGCACCTGGGCGAGCGCACTCCGGCGGACGACGAGGGCGGTGGGCTTCTTCGGGGAGCCGACGAGCTGCACGTCCTCGGTGACGGCGGCGTCCGGCACGACGAGCAGCCGCCCGGAGAACCGCACCCGGGTCTGCTTCTGCACGGCACGGGCGGCGCGCACGAGCTCCTTGACCGGGCGCTCCCCCGGCGCGAGCGTCTCGCCGACGATCTCCCCGTGCTCGACGCGCACGGGAGCGCCCCAGTCGATGGACTCGACGGCCCACAGCCCGCTCGGGGTCAGGACGGCGTGGTCGAGCTTGCCCTCGGACCCGGCGTCGAGGTCGTGCCAGACCGTGACGCCGATGCCCATGTCGGAGACGATCGAGGCGGTCGCTTCTTCTGCCAGGGCCTCGGCCAGCAGCCGCCGGATGTGCCGTGGCGCGGAGCGGATGAGCGTGGGGTCGTACGGGTCCTCGATGGGATCGCCGAGTCCGACCCACTCGCGCTCCGCCTGCAGGAAGACCTCGCGCGACCGACCACCGGGGTGTCCGTGGGACCGGGCCCGTGGGCGGGTGTCGCGACGCGCTGCCGGGGGTGCGTAGGCGTCGCGACCGGTGTCGGGCCTCCCGGCGGTCGCCCCGGACGGACCGGACGCGCCGTACGCGCGGGACCCGACGTCGTACGCGCGCCGCGCGGCGGGGGTCCCGATGCGCTCCCATGCGAGCTGGACCTGACGGAACCGCTGGGCGTCACCGCCGAGGTCGGGGTGGGTCTCGCGAGCCGCCCGCCGGTAGGCGCGGCGGAGCGCGTCGTCGTCAGCCGTCGCGGGGACGCCGAGGACTTCGTAGGGGGTGGCGTCGGCCGGGCTGTCCGTCATGGCCCTGCGACATTACCGGAGGCAGTGTCGGAGTCCGCCGCATGGTTGCTGGGTACGGTCTGGGCCACGCCGCCGGTTCCGCACCGACGCGCCACGGCGGCTCGCGGTCCGTCCTCGGTGGCGTCAGACCACCGCGGTCGCGACGGGCGCGCTGAGGACACCCCGGCTCGTGGTCACGCGACGGCGGCGCTGATGGCGTCGGCGTGCTGCTCGAGGTAGGCGACGTCGGCGCGGTACAGGTCGGCGTGGCCGTGCTGCAGGTCGCTGACGAACTTCGGGTTGCCAGCGGCGGCCTCGTGCTCGATCGTGGTGACCAGGGCGACGAGGGACGCGATCATCGTCTCGGCGAGGACGCCTCGGGAGCGGTCGTCGAGGGCGTAGGCGCGGCAGAACTCGGCGGCCCGCGCGAGCCGTGCGTCGAGGTCGGGTGCGGTCGCGCCCTCCACCGCGCCGGTGGTGAACGGGGCGAACCGGTAGACGGCGCTCGCGACGTCCCACACCCGTGGGCCCGGGTGGGCGGTGTCGAAGTCGATGAGGCCGACGGCGGCGATGCCGTCGTAGACGCAGTTGTAGGGGGCGAAGTCGCCGTGCACGATCGTCTCGACAGGGGCGCGGTCCGCCTGCGACCAGAGGTCGTCGGTGGCGCTGCGCGGGAAGCTGGCCGCGGCGTCGTGGAACTGACGGAGCAGTCGGGCGCTGGTGACGAGGGCCGCTTCGCTGGCGATGTCCTCGGTCCAGGGGTACTCCCCCGCGACGCCGGGGACGAACGAGACCGTCTCGAGGGTGTCGCCGAGGGCGATGGGTTCCGGGGCCGCGACGAACCCCTGCTCGTGCAGGTGGGCGAGCAGCCGGTGCACCGTGGGGGTCCACGGCCCGGCGGGGCGGTGGACTCGGTCGTCAGCCCTGGTGATGCGCTCCAAGGGGAACCTCCTGCGTGTTGCGTCTCCGTCGACGGAGGGCCAGCGTACCGGCAGCGACCGACGGTCGTCCCCCGACCATCCGGAACACGGCGGTCGGATCCGCTACAGCTGGTCGCGCAACCAGGACGGCCCGTGGACCGTCGCGCCGAGGGTCTCGACACGGTCACGGAGCTCGCGGTCGGCCGTCACGACGACGACGGGGCCGTCGCCGTCCGCCACCGCGGCACGTGCGGCCTCGACGATGGCGTCGTCACCCGAGGCCGGGGCACGGACGACGTCGACCGCGCCGGTACCGGCACCTGTACCTGCACCGGCACTCGGGTCTTCGGCGGCAGCGCGCGCCTCGCCCTCGAGCACGACCGTCCACCGCGGCCACCACCGCGCGAACGGCAGGTCCAGCAAGGGAGCGGACACCCCGCCCGCGGCGAGCGCCGACACCTGTGCCAGCAGGCGCGAGGCGGCTCCGGCCCGGTCCTTCCACCAGCCGTCCGGAACGCTGCCGACGACGTTCGCCGCGTCGACGACGACGTGCGGCGTGGTCGCGACGGTGGCGCGGAGCGCCGGCCACGACCTCCCGAACCCGGGGTGCAGGGGCAGGTCGTCGACCTGGTCGATCGGGATCCAGGACAGCGCGAGGCTCTCGCGGTCGGCGATGACCGGTTCGAAGGGCCGGGAGGCGCGCCCCACGACGGTCGTGTAGGTCCAGAACCCCAGGTCGAGGAGCGCCGTGTGGCGCAGGGCGATCGCGTCGTCGGGGACGCCGGCTTCTTCGGCGGACTCGCGCAGCGCGGCGGTCACCGCGTCCTCACCCTGGTGCCGTGCCCCGCCGGGGATGCCCCAGGTGCCGCCGTGGTGGCTCCACTCGACGCGGTGCTGCAGGAGGACGCGGCCGGCGCCGTCGTCGACGAGCAGGCCGGCGGCGCCGAAGCGTCCCCACGCCTTGGTGCCGTCGGGGCCGACCGACCAGGCGTCACCGGGGTCGCGGGGGCCGGGCGGGGGCCCGGGAGGCGTTGCATCTGGCACGGTCCAACCCTGGCACACGGTGCCCCGAGCAGGCCTCGAAGTGGTCACCGGGCGTCGTGTACGGTGTCGGTCGAGACACGGGGTGCCGCATCCAGCGGCTGAGATCACACCCGTCGAACCTGCTCGAGCTCGTACTCGCGAAGGGATCGTCCATGGAAACCGCTGCGCCCTCCCCTGACTGGGCCCACCGAACCGCCGAACTCCTCGAGGCCGTCCGTGCCCGGGGCCCGCTGGTGCAGTGCATCACGAACACCGTCGTGCAGAACGTCACGGCGAACGTGCTGCTCGCACTCGGGGCCTCACCAGCGATGGTCGACGTCGCCACCGAGGCCGGGCCGTTCGCCCGTGTCGCCGACGCCCTGCTCGTGAACACCGGCACCCCGCACGCCGAACCCCGGGTCGCCGCGCTCGAGGCCGTGCACGCCGCCCGTGACGCGGGGACCCCGTGGGTCCTCGACCCGGTGGCCGTCGGCTCGCTGCCGGTGCGGACCGCACTGGCGCGCGACCTGCTCGCCCTGCACCCGACGGTGCTCCGCGGCAACGCGTCCGAGGTCCTCGCCCTGCTCGGCGACTCGGCCGGTGGCCGCGGGGTCGACAGCACGGTGGGCACCGAGGACGCCCGGGTCGCGTCCGTCGCCGCTTCGGACGGGAGGCTCGTGGCCGCGGTGGCCGTGTCGGGTGCGGTCGACCTGCTGGTCGCGCCCGGCATCGGTGTGGTCCGGGTCGCGAACGGCACCGACCTGCTGACACGGATCACCGGTGGTGGGTGCGCGCTCGGCGCGGTCGTCGCCGCGTTCTCCTCGGTGTCGCCGGAGGACGCCGGTGCCGCCGCGGTCGCCGCCACCGCGGTGCACACGATCGCCGCCGAGCTCGCCGCCCGCGAGGCGGGCGGACCGGGGACCTTCCAGCCGCTGTTCCTCGACCGGTTGGCGTCGCTGACCCCGGAGGACGTCGTGCGCGAAGCCCGGATCACCATCGAATCGGCACCCGAGGTCGAAGCATCGGCGGTGTCGGCGTGAGTGCGCTGGGGCCGGTGGACTTCGGCGTCTACCTGGTGACCGACGGAGCGTTGGCGGACCGGCACGGCATCGGGGTGCTCGGGGTCGTCCGCGCCGCCGTGCACGCCGGGGTCCGGATCGTGCAGGTGCGGGACAAGGACGCCTCCGCCCGCGACCTGCTGGCACTCACGGCCGCCGTGGCCGACGCCGTCGGGGACCGCGCGAGGGTGGTGGTCGACGACCGGCTCGACGTCGCCCTCGCCGCCCGGCACGCGGGACACCGGGTCGCCGGGGTGCACCTGGGCCAGTCCGACGTCCCGGTCACCGCCGCCCGTGCCCTGCTCGGTCCGGACGCCCACGTCGGCCTCACGGCCAACACGCTCCAGCACCTGGCTGCCGTCGAGCGGCTCCCCCGCGGCACCGTGGACCTGCTCGGCGTCGGGGTCGTGCACCCCACGGCGACGAAGGCGGACCACCCGCCAGCGCTGGGCCACGACGGGTTCGCCCGGCTGGCCGCCGCGACCGACGTGCCGTGCGTGGCGATCGGCGGGGTGACCCTCGACGACGTCGGACCGCTCCGGGCAGCCGGCGCCGCGGGTGTCGCGATCGTGTCGGGCATCTGCGCCGCGGCCGACCCGGGATCCGCCGCGGCGGCGTACGTGGCCGCGTGGGGCACTGGACCCGGCCACGGGGCGGAGGCGGGGCCGTCCGGTGATGGCGACCCCTTCCTCCAGGCCGACGCCGCGCGCCACGGGGCGGACGCATGAGCGTCCCACGGGTGCTGAGCATCGCCGGGACCGACCCGACGGGCGGGGCCGGGATGCAGGCGGACCTCAAGGCGATCGCGGCGCACGACGGGTACGGGATGGGCGTCGTGACGGCGCTCGTCGCGCAGAACACGCACGGGGTGCGGTCGGTGCACGTGCCGGACGTCGGGTTCCTTCGGGAGCAGCTCGACGCGGTGTCGGACGACGTGGTGGTCGACGCGGTGAAGATCGGGATGCTCGGCACCGCCGAAGTCGTGCGGGTCGTGACGGACTGGCTGCGGGAGCACCGGCCGCCGGTGGTCGTCGTCGACCCGGTGATGGTGGCGACGAGCGGGGACCGGTTGCTCGACGAGGACGCGGCGTCGGCCATGGGGGCGCTGTTCGCCCTCGCCGACCTGGTGACGCCGAACCGGGCCGAGCTCGCGGTGCTGGCGGAGCTGGCGGGTGTGTCGGCGTCCTCGTCATCGGCTTCGTCGCTGGCGGCTTCGTCGCTGGCGGCGGCGCGGGCGGTGGCGGCGCGGTGGGACGTCCTGGTGCTGGCGAAGGGTGGGCACGACGAGGGGCCGACCTCGGACGACGTGCTCGTGGCGCCGGACGGTTCGGTGCGCGTCTTCGCCGGTCCCCGGGTCGCGACGACGAACACGCACGGCACCGGGTGCTCGCTCTCCAGCGCGATCGCGACGCTCGCCGGCCGGCACGGCGACTGGGAACTCGCGGTCGGGGTGGCGAAGGAGTGGCTCACCGCAGCGCTGCACGGGGCGGACGCCCTGTCGGTCGGGAGCGGCAACGGGCCGATCGACCACGGCGCGCAGGCGCGGGCGGCACGTCCGGCGCTGTCGTACACGGACGTGTGGTGGGCGGATGCGACGTCGGTGCTGCAGGAGACGATCGAGTGCGCCTTCCTGGTGGGGCTCGGGGACGGGACCCTCGAGCCGGAGGTGTTCGCGGGCTACCTGGCGCAGGACGTCCACTACCTGCGGGCGTACGAGCGGCACCTGGCGGCGCTCGCTGGTTCCTCCGGTTCGGGTGATGGTGCTGGCGCTGCTGCTGCCTTCTGGGCAGCTGCTGCGCAGGGGTGTGCCGACGAGGCCCGCGACCTGCACCACCGTCGGCTGGCCGGCTCGCACGCCGACGATCCCGTGCACCCCACGTGCGCCGGGTACCTCGCACACCTGCAGGAGGCCGCCGACTCCGGGTCAGCAGCGGTGCTGGCCGCCGCGGTGCTGCCGTGCTTCCGGGTCTACGCCTGGGTCGGGTCGCAGCTCGGCGTCGCTCCGGACGGGCACGCCTTCGCCGACTGGATCACGGCGTACGGGGACCCGGGGTTCGCGGCGTCGAGTGCCGAGGCGACCCGGCTCGTCGAGGAGCTGGCCCGTGCGGCGACGCGCGACGAGCGGGGGCGGATGGCGCGGGCGTTCCGGCGCTCGACGGAGTGGGAGCTCGCGTTCTTCCGGATGCCGACGGCTGCTGCCGAGCTCACGCGCTGACCGACACCCCACGGGCACCGCGCCCCGTGCGGTGTCGGTGGGCGCGAAACCAGGGCCAGCGGGCTACCGCGGCCAGCGGGCTACAGGGGCTAGCGGGCGACCGGGGGCAGCCGCACCAGCTCGACGGACAGCTCGGCGCCCGTGACCGTGCCGCGCATCCACGTGTGGTCGGGCTGGCGGCGGCGATCGGTGGGCGAACCGGGGTTGAGCAGGCGCATCCCCGACGGTGCCACGGTGTCCCACGGGATGTGCGAGTGGCCGAAGACGAGCACGTCGGTGTCCGGGTACTCGGCGTCCATCCGCCGCTCCCGGCCCGTCGCGGCACCGGTCTCGTGCACCAGGGCGACGCGCAGGTCCTCGACACCGAACCGGGCCACGAGCGGCAGCCGGTCGTCGAACTCCGGCCCGTCGTTGTTGCCGCGGACGCCCTCGAAGCGGCGGGACCGCGCCTGCACGGCGTCCAGGGTGGACAGGTCGACCCAGTCCCCCGCGTGCACCACGAGGTCGGCGGCGTCGATGTCGGCCCAGAGCCCCGGCGGCAGGTCCTTCGCGCGCTTCGGCAGGTGTGTGTCCGACAGCAGGACGAACGACGTCGTCACGGCTCGGTCGGTGCCGGCATCGGGAGTCCGGCCTCGTCGGCGGCACCCAGGCGCTCCAACAGTCCGGCGAGCAGTGCGATGTCGTCGTCCGACCAGTCGGCGAGCCGTTCGTCGAGCGCGTCCCGGTGCAGCTGCACCGATCGTTCGAGCGCTGCTCGGCCGGCGTCGGTCGCCTCGAGCGGCTTCGCGTTGCCGCTGCCGCTGCCGGTCGTCCGCACCAGCCCCGTGGCGAGGAGCCCGGACAGCTGCCGCGAGATCGTCGATCGGTTCAGCCGCAGGTAGCGGGCGATGTCGATGGCCATGCAGCCGGGGTGCTGGACGACGAAGTCGACGAGGGACTGGTCGACGACGCTCAACACCTGGTCCGAGCCGCGCGCACGGATGCTCGCACGGCGCGTGATGCGGGCGAGCTCGGTGTACGCCCGGCTGATGTCGCTGTTCCGGACCTTCGAGCTCGGGTGCTCCATGGTGCTCCAGCCTGTCTGCGCCGACGCCTGCCGGCGGCCTTGTCGTCCCGTCACCATACCGGCGGGTACCCGTGGGTGGGGGTGCGCTTCGGCCGGTGCTCAGTCCGCGGCGCTGCGGCTGAGCAGGTCGGCCTTCTCGGGGTGGTCGTCGAACCACTTGCCGACGAACCAGCACATCGGCACGATGCGCTTCGTGGTCGACGACTCGACGTCGGTGACGGCGTACTCGACGAGCTGTGCCGCGTAGCCGTGTCCACGGTGCTTCGGGACCGTGTAGGTGTGCGGGAACGCCACCGCGTCACCGTTCACCCGGTAGTCGAGCACGCTGACGAGCTCGCCGCCGGCGTACATCGCGTAGCGGTCCTGATCGGTCTCGTCGCGGAACTCGTGGTCCATGCCGCCATCATGCTCCGCGCCGGGCGTCCGTGCCGCGCAGGGAATGCACGACGTCGAGCAGCGTTGCAGGGACACCATGACCACCATCGGAATCATCGGCGCAGGCAACATCGGATCCCAGCTCGCACGACTGGCGGTGCGGAACGGCCACCGGGTCGTCATCGCGAACTCCCGCGGGCCGGAGACCCTGACCGACCTGGTCACGGAACTCGGCGACGACGCACGCGCGGCCACTCGCGACGAGGCAGCCGCAGCGGGCGACATCGTCGTGGTGACGGTGCCGCTCGCCGCGATCGAGACGATCCCCGTCGAGCCCCTCGTCGGCAAGGTCGTCATCGACACGAACAACTACTACTGGGAGCGCGACGGCCACATCGCCGCCCTCGACGACCAGTCCACGACCACGGCGGAGCTGCTGCAGGACCACCTGCCCGGCGCCCGTGTCGTGAAGGCGTTCAACCACATCGGCGCCGACGACCTGACCGGCCACGCGACGCCCGCCGGCACCCCGGACCGACGTGCCCTCGTCATCGCCGGCGACGACGACTCCGCCAAGCAGACCGTCGCCGAGCTCATCGACGTGTTCGGCTTCGACGTCGTCGACGCTGGACCGCTCACCGAGGGCTGGCGCATCCAGCGGGACACCCCCGGCTACGGCCCGCGGATGACCGCCGCCGAGCTGCGCGACGCCCTGGCCGCCGCGACGCGCTAGTCGCAGCACCAGCGCCGCACCGCCGCCGTTTCGCGCTGAGCGACACCCCACGGGCTCCGCGGCCCGTGACCTGTCGCTCAGCGCGAAACGACCGGCGCGAACCGAGCGAACCCCGGCCTGCGCCCGCGCCCGCTCAGGCCCGGTCGAAGATCACCGTCATGTCGGTGATGTCGTCCTCGCTCGGCGTCCACGTGGTGCCGGCCTCGACGTTCTGCGTGATCTGCTCCGGCTTCGTGGCCCCGGCGATGACGCTCGACAGCCCGGGCTGCGCCAGGAGCCACGCGAACGTCGCCTGCAGCATCGTCACGCCGCGGTGGTCGCAGAACCGCTGGTAGTCGTCGAGGACGTCCCACGGGGCGTCCTCGAGGACCTGCGGCTTCGACGTCGACAGCCGCCCGTCGGCGGGCCCGCCGGCCTTCGTGTACTTGCCGGTGAGCAGCCCGTTGTACAGCGGGAAGAACGGCAGGAACCCGAGCGCGTACGCCCGCACGGCCGGCAGGACCTCGGCCTCGGCGGCACGGGCGAGCGGGCTGTACTCGTTCTGTGCGGACACGAACGCCGTGGTCCCGGCGATGGACGCCGTCAGCTCGGCCTCGGCGATCTGCCACCCCGCGAAGTTCGAGTGACCGATGTACCGGATCTTGCCCTCGCGCACCAGGTCGTCGAGGACCGACAGCGTCTCCTCGATCGGGGTGACGTCGTCGGGCCGGTGCATCTGGTAGAGGTCGATCCAGTCCGTGCCGAGGCGGCGGAGCGACGATTCGACGGCGAGCCGCACGTACCGACGGGACCCGCGGACGCCCCAGTCCGGCCCGTTCGCGCCCTGCATGTCCATGCCGAACTTGGTCGCGAGGACGATCTCGTCACGACGGCCGCGGATCGAGCGCCCGAGCATCTCCTCGGACATGCCCGGCTCGCCGCCGTAGATGTCCGCGGTGTCGAAGAGCGTCACGCCGGCGTCGAGGGCCGCGTACACGACCGCGTCGGTGCCCTCCTGCGACTCGGACGCGGTGCCCCGCCGGCCGAAGTTGTTGCAGCCGAGGCCGACGGTGGAGACGACGAGGCCCGAGGGGCCCAGGGGACGGTGTTCGATTCCGGTCATCACCCGAACGTACCGGCGACCCCGAACTGGGGCTGCGATCCTCACAGCGGTTGCCGCTACAACTGAGCATGGATCAGTCGACGGAAGGAGCGCCGCAGTGGCAGCGCATCGCATGCCCGAATCGGACCGGCCCCGTCGCCCCGTCCCGGCCTGGGTGACCGCGCCGCCCGTCGACGAGGTCGCGCCCGAGCGCGTCGCCGCAGCAGGTCACGTGAACGCCGCCGGCCGGGAGGCCCGCCCCACCCCCGCCTCGTCCCGCGCCGCCCACGCGGCGCCGGTCCCACCCACCATGGTCGCGCCCGCAGCGCACGTGCCGGCCGTGCACGCACCGGCAGCGGAGCCGACGTCGATCGCCGCCTTGGTCGAATCCGACGCCCCGGTGCCGGACTTCCCGCCGCAGCAGGACCAGCTCCCCCCGGCCCCGATGTCCCCGACTGTGCACACGGTGCCGTTCGAGAACCCGGCGGTGCCCGCGGCGACGATCGCGCCCTCGGGAGCGCTCGCCATGCCCGTCTCCCCCGCCGTGGCCGTCCCCACGCCCGCTCCCACGGTCCCGCCGACCGTCGCTCCGACCGCCGGCGCGCTCTCCGTCGCGCCAGCCGTCGCAGAGCCGGCACCGATGCCCACTCCGGCAGCGACCACCCCCGCAGCGCCTGCTCCCGCAGCACCCGCCGTCCCGACCGTCCCGGTCGCCGGGCAGCCCCGGTTCTCGGTGCCCGGCCTCGAGCACGTCGTCGTCGAGGGCACCGAGCCCGAGCCCGTCGGACCGATCGGCTACCGGACCCCCCGCCGCTTCGCCCACCAGCAGGCCGCCGCCGCCGCGAAGTCGGCCGCTGTCCCGGCTCCCGGGCGGTCGTTCGACGCCGTGCTGCACGCCACGCCGTCCGCGGCCGTCGCCCCCGTCGTGCCCGTGGTCACGCCGACCGCGGACGCCGCCGCGACCGCGGCCCTGGTCGCACCCGTCTCGGGGCCGGAGCGTCCTGGCGGAGGCGATGCGGGCCTCCCGACCGAACTGCTCGACCAGCCCGTGGCCGCAGCCGCGACGCCGGAGCCGCGCCGTGCGCTCGGCGCGACCGCCGGTGCCGTGCTCGGTGCCGTGGCCGGGATCGCGACGATCGGTCTGGCGGCCTGGTGGTTCTCCGCCCCCGCGACCGTGCACGGTGTCGGCGTGGTGCTCGGACTGCTCGCGCTGGTGCTCTCGATCGTGACCCTGCGCGACCGGACGGCCACGTGGCAGCGGCCGGTCGCCCTGGTCGGCGCCGTGCTCGGTGGCGTCGGGACGATCGTGCTGCTGTGGGCGGTCGCCGCGGCGCTGCTGCCGCTCGTCGGCGTCTCGCTGCCGGACGTCACCGGCACCGGCACGACCCCGACGCTCGCCCCGTAGGGCCGCGGCCGGCGTCCCGTCGAGACGCCGTCGTGTTCGCACGACGCCGCGTGCCCGTCGAGACGCCGTCGTGTTCGCACGACGCCGCGTGCCCGTCGAGACGCCGTCGAAAAGCGCGGCGTCTCGATGACTCGGCGGTGTCGGGACAACACGACGGCGTCCCGTCGCACGCACCCGCCGCAACACGCCGGCGTCTCGCGGCCGATGCACCCGCGGGTCAGACGGCGCGGACGACCCCGCGCGACAGGATCGCGTTCGTCAGGGCGTCGATCGGCTCCCGCTGCACCGTCGGGTTCGCGATGAGGACGTAGTCCACCGCCGGCAGGTCCGGCAGCCCGAGCCGCTGCGACACCTTCACCAGGTCCGCCGGGATGAGCGAGTGCGGGAACACCGCGACGCCGATGCCCGCCCGGACCGCCGCGAGCACACCGTTGACGTCGCGCGTGTTGCAGGTGATGCGCCAGGTGCGGCCGGCGGCCTCGAGGGAGTCGATCGCCATCTGCCGGCTGATGCTCGGCGCCTGGTAGGCGATGAGCGGCACGGGCTCACCGGGTTCGAGGGCGATGCCGTCCTGCGCCATCCACACCATCTGGTCGGTGGCGACCCGGGTGCCCTCGGCGGACTCCCCCGCCGTCTGCTTGATGAACACCAGGTCGAGCTGCCCGGCGTGCACCCGGCGGAGCAGTGGTGACGACTGGTTCACCGTGAGCTCGAGGTTCACCTGGGGGTGCAGCCGCCGGAAGTCCCGCAGGATCCGGGGCAGTTGGGTGATGGCGAGGTCGTCGGCGGCCCCGAACCGCAGCCGTCCGCGGGTGGCCGCGCCGGAGAAGTAGGCGTCGGCGGTGGCGTGCGCGGCGAGGATCGTCCTGGCGAACCCGGCCATCGCGTCCCCGTTGTCGGTCAGGGCCACACCACGGGTGTCCCGGGCGACGAGCGTGCGCGACACCGCGGTCTCGAGGCGCCGGACGTGCTGCGACACCGTCGGCTGGCTGATGCCGAGCCGGGTGCCGGCCTGCGTGAAGCTGCCGGTCTCCGCCACGGCCAGGAACGTCTGCAACAGGACAGGATCGAGCACGGGCACCTCGTTCGTTCGCGCGGTCGCGCAGTCATTCGACATCGCAATGGAGTGATAGCCACCATAGGGGTATCGAATGGGGCGCGGTCACGTAGTTTCGTTGGGGTACCAGATCCACACCGACGTCCGGAGAACCCCGCACCGTGAGCGCGTCACCGACGACCCTCCCCCCGCCCACCGAACCGCTCCCGATCCAGGCCACGCGACCGCCGTGGCGCCACACGCTCATCGCCCTGTCCGTGCCGAACTTCCGGCTGTTCACGGCGACGAACCTCGTGGCGATGACCGCCGGCTGGATGCAGCGCATCGCCCAGGACTGGCTCGTGCTCGAGCTCACCGGGTCGGTCGCGCAGGTCGGCATCACGGTGGCCTGTCAGTTCGCGCCGATGCTGCTGTTCGGGCTGCTCGGCGGGGTGCTCGTCGACCGGTTCTCGAAGCGTGCGCTCATGATGATCACGCAGGGCGCGTTCGCGGTGCTGTCCGCGCTGCTCGCCGTGCTGACGCTCGCCGGCGTCGTCGAGGCGTGGCACATCTGGGTGATCGCGTTCCTGGTGGGCATGGTCACCGTGATCGACAACCCGGCGCGGCAGGTGTTCGTCACCGAGATCGTCGGGCACAAGCACCTGCGGAACGCGATCAGCGTGAACTCGTCGGTGTTCCAGCTGGGCGGGATGATCGGGCCGGCACTGTCGGGCGCCCTGCTCGTCGCGGTCGGGGCGGGCTGGTCGTTCGGCGTGAACGCGATCGCCTGCGTCGCGGTCGTCGTGACGCTCGGGTTCCTGAAGGTCTCCGAACTGCACCGCACGCCCCCGGCGCCACGCGGCAAGGGGCAGCTGATGGAGGGCCTCCGCTACGCCGTGCACAAGCCGACGATCATCGTGCCGGTGATCCTCGTCGCGTTCTTCTCGGTGTTCGCGCTGACCATGCCCGTGCTGCTGTCCGCCTTCGCGTCACAGGTGTACGACGTCGGCGCCGGCGGCTACGGCGTGTTCAACTCCGCCGTGGCGATCGGCGCCCTCGTCGGTGCACTGCTGTCCACCCGGAGGGCCGTCGTCCGGCTCCGCACCATCGTCGGCGGGGTGTTCTGGACGGGGGTGCTGCTCGTCGTCTCGGGCTCGATCCCGGCGATCGCACCGTTCACCGTCGCGCTCGTGGCCGTCGGGATGTCGCAGCTGCTGTTCCAGACCGCGTCGAACTCGCTCGTGCAGCTGTCGTCGAACGTGGCGATCCGCGGCCGGGTGATGTCGCTGTACGTCCTGGTGCTGCTCGGCGGGCAGGCGATCGGCGGGCCGCTGATGGGGCAGATCGTGGACCGCTTCGGGGCGCACGTGGGGATGATGGTCGCCGGTGGCGTGCCGGCCGCGGCGGCCGCCGTGGTCGCGCTCGTGCTCGCCCGCCGCGGAGGCCTGCACCTGTCGGTGCGGATGCGCCACCACCTGCCGGTGCCGGCGATCGTCACCCACTGACGCGGGGGCCCTGGCGGTGACCATCCGCCGGCCTGGAGGCCCGTGGCGGCCCCGCCCCGCGCCTCCCGTCCGCCCGTTGGTCGCGTCGGGAGGTACGCAAAACACCGGTGTTCACGCTCGACGCCGCGGGATCCCGCGGTGTGTTGTGTGAACACCGGTGTCTTGCGAAGGGCAGTGCCTCAGTAGGCGACGCCGAAGCGCGTCTGGTGGTGCGCCGGGGTGACGATCTCGTCGACGAACGCGATCGCGTAGTCGGCACCGGAGATGTCCGAGTTGCCCTCGGCGTCGGCGAGCAGGACCTCGTCGGAGACGCGGTAGGTGCCGCGACGCTCGCCCGGGTTGTAGCTGCCGAAGGCCGCGGCGGGGCTCACGTAGAACCAGTCGACCTCGGTGTCCGAGGCGCGGAGGGCGTCGAGGATCTGCGCGTGGCTCTTCGCCTCGCCCTTGAAGGCGTCCGGGAAGCCGTCGGTGTCGAACACGCGGGGGCCGTCCTCGGACACGCGCATCGAGCCGGCACCACCGACGATGCCGAGGCGCGCACCGGCTGCTGCCGCGGCGTCGACGAAGTGCTGGAACTTGTCCTTCAGCTCGCTGCCGTCCGCCTGCACGGCGTGGAGCGAGACGATGACGACGTCGGCGCCCTTCGTGACCTCGGACACGAAGTCGGCGTCGAACGCGTCACCCTGCGCGAGCGTGAGGCCCTCGGCCGGCTCGAGCTTGCTCGTGTCGCGGGCGACCGCGGTCACGGTGATGCCGCGGGAGAGTGCCTCGTGGGTGATGGCGGAGCCGGCGTAGCCGGTGCCTCCGAAGACGACGATGTTGGTCATGCTGTTCCCTTCTCGGACGTCACGGGCGTCGGTGACGTTGACAGTCACCGTACAAGAGTTACTCTCTTTCAGTAAGTAGGCACCTGGCGGTGCGTTGCGGAGGACACCATGTCAGCACTCGAGTACAGCCCGTACGCGGCGGACTGCCCCAGTCGGCAGCTGCTCGACCGCATCGGCGACCGGTGGAGCGTGCTGACGATCGGCGCCCTCGCCGACGGTCCCGCACGGTACTCGGCGGTGGCGGCCCGGGTGCAGGGGGTCTCGCAGAAGATGCTCACCCAGACGCTGCGGGCGCTCGAACGCGACGGCATGGTGACGCGGACGGTGTTCCCCGAGATCCCGCCGCACGTGGAGTACGAACTGACCGAGCTCGGGCGGTCGCTGCGCACGGTGCTCGTGCCGCTGGAGGACTGGGCCACGTCGCACATGCCCGACGTCGCCGAGGCGCGCGAGGGGTACGACGCGCGCTGAGGCGCGCGAGGGGTACGACGCGCGCTGGGCGGCCGCACTCGGAATCCCCGACGGCGACGAGTGGTTGCCTGGGGACATGCGATCGATCGTCTACACGAAGCCCGGTGCCAGCAGCGTCCTCGAACTCGTCGAGCGGGAGATCCCTGAGCCCGGCGCCGGTGAGGTCCGCGTCCGCGTCGTCGTCTCCGGCGTCAACCCGACCGACTGGAAGGCCCGCGCCGGCGGCACCTACGGCGACGGGCTGCCCTTCCCCGAGATCACGCCGAACCAGGACGGCGCCGGTGTCGTCGACGCCGTCGGCCCCGGAGTCGACCGCCTGGCCGTCGGCGACCGCGTCTGGATGTTCATGGCAGCGGCGTCACGGCCGACCGGCACCGCGCAGGAGTACACGGTCGTTCCCGAGTCCCGCGTGGTGCCGTTGCCCGAGGGTGTCTCGTTCGACGTCGGCGCCTCGCTCGGCGTCCCCGCGATGACGGCGCACCGAGCCCTCACCACGCACGAGGACGGCCCTGCCCGACTCGGTCCCGGAGCCCTCGACGGCTTCACCGTGCTCGTCGCCGGGGGAGCCGGTGCCGTCGGGCACGCAGCGATCCAGCTCGCACGCTGGGCCGGGGCGACCGTCATCACGACGATCAGCTCCGACGCGAAGGCAACGCTGGCGACGGCGGCCGGGGCACACCACATCGTGAACTACCGCGAGGAGGACGCCGCCGAGCGCATCCGGTCGATCGCCCCCGACGGCGTCGACATCGTCGTCGAGGTGTCGATCCCGCAGAACGCCGCGCTGGTCGCCGACGTGCTGGCCAACCACGGGGTCGTGTCGATCTACGCGAACAACGGTGGTGACGAAGCGAGCCTGCCGATCCGCCCGAACATGAGCGTGAACGCCCGATACCAGTTCCTGCTGCTCTACACGATCGGCGACGAGGCCCTGTCCGCGGCGGCCGAGGACGTCACCGAGGCGCTGCACGACGGTGTGCTGCCCGTCGGCGAGGACGCCGGGCTCCCGCTCACCCGCTTCACGCTCGAGCAGACCGCCGAGGCACACGATGCGGTCGAGCAGGACACGGTCGGCAAGGTGCTCGTCGACGTGACCGAGGCGCCGTAGCCGCGACACGGGATCCCGGCTCCGGCGCCTGCTTCGGCTCCGGCTCCGGCCTTCCCTGCCTCCGCAGACGACGAACGGCTCCCACGCACGCGTGGGAGCCGTTCGTCGTGGACGATGCGGGAGGGGTCAGCGACCCAGTCGCGCGGCGATGGCTGCGGTGACCCGGAGCCGGGCTGCAGCGCGCTCGCGTTCGATGTTGGCGGCGATGACGTCGAGGTCTTCGTAGTCGGCGTCGGTGGTGGTGTCGTTCCAGTTCGGCGAGGAGATCCGGGCACGCCCGAACGACGGCGGAGCAGGGTTCACGGTCGTCATGGGGGCATCGTACGTCGAGCGTCCGACAGAGCGTGTGAGCATCACGGGCCTTTCCTTGGATTGCGGTCGCGCTCGGGAAACGAGTAGGTCAGCGAGAACGCAACAGCCATGAACGACGCCATCATCGCGATGTTCTTGGCGTCGAGCTCGGTGAAGGCGTCGGGGACCGGGGAGTCGACGGTGAGCATGCCGAACGAGTACTGGTCGGACCGGATCACCACCGAGACGTACGAGGAGTACCGCGGTTCGAAGCCCGGCACGTCCTGGTCGACGTCCACATCGGCGGAGCGGTCGCCGACGATCCGGGGTGATCCCCCGACCAGCACCCACTCGAGGTTGCGATCGCCGTAGGGCGTGCCGGCGCGGAACACCCCGGCGGTGTCGCCGGCGCCCCCGTGACCGATCGGCTCGAGCGCACGCAGATCGGTGGACAGCTGGTACACGTTGGCGCGCACGTCGGGCACCTTCGGCAGCAGGTAGAACGCCAGGGCCACGGCGACGCGGTCGGCGACGACGGTGAGTTCGGCGTGGCGATCGGACCGGGGCAGTTCGGTGAACCGGACGAGACGGGTGGCGATCTGGCCGAACGCGTACCGGACCGCCGTCGACTGCTCGAGCTCTGCCGCGGTCGCGTTGTCCTCGGCCACCGACCGCGCAGCGTCGCTGCGCCGGGTCCGCACCACCTGCACCGTCACGGCGCCGACGAGCACGACCAGCCCGAACGCGACGAGCGACAGCCGGACCGCCGGGGTGACGAACAGGTTCGGCAGCTGGAACGCCGCGGTGGGCGCAGCAGCCACCACGATCGGCCACACGACCGTGCCGACCCGTCCTGAACGCTGTTGCCCCATGACCACGACGCTAGGTCACGCCACCGACGCGGACGGAGTTGTCCACAGGCGGGTTCTCCACAGGAGCTGTCGGCCTCCACCGACCCGTCGCACGCAACTGGTAAGCAGGACCCATGACCGACGTCAGCACGCCCGTTCCCGGATCCAGAGCCCTCGTCCTCGGTGGCGGAGGTGTCGCCGGCATCGCGTGGGAAGTCGGTGTCCTCGTCGCGCTGCAGGAAGCCGGTGTCGACCTCGACGCCGCGGACCTCGTGGTGGGCACGAGCGCCGGCAGCGTCGTCGGCGCCTTCGTCCGGAACGGTGCCGTGCAGCAGGCGTACGACCAGCAGCACACCCCCGCGCCGACGACCTACGTGGAACCGGCACCCATCGACGTCGAAGCGGTGCAGCAGCACATCGGCGCAGCCCTGCAGGGCGCGACCGGCGAGCAGGACGCCCGCGCTCGACTCGGACAGGCCGCCCAGCAGGTCGTCGGCGGGCAGAGCGACGACGAGCGCACGGCGACCTTCGGCGAGACGCTCCCGTCCACCGAGTGGCCGGACAAGCCGCTCGCGGTCACCGCGGTCGACGCCACCGACGGCGCGTTCCGCCTGCTGACCGCAGCCGACGGCGTCCCGCTCCCCCGTGCCGTCGCCGCCAGCTGCTCGGTGCCGTTCGTGTGGACCCCCGTCAGCATCGACGGCCGCCCGTACGTCGACGGTGGCGTCCGGTCCGGCACCAACGCCGACGCCGCTGCCGGGTACGAACGGGTGCTCGTCATCGCCTGCGGCCCCGAGGGGCCGTCACCGTGCGGGCCCTGGCTCGACGTCGCCGTCGAGGCCCTGCGCGCAGGCGGCTCGTCGGTCGAGGTCGTCGTGGCCGACAGCGCGTCCCAGCAGGCCTTCGGCACGAACTCGCTCTCGCTCGCCACGCAGGCACCGTCGGCCGAGGCCGGCCACGCCCAGGGAACCGCCGTCGCCGAGCAGGTCGCCGCCTTCTGGGCCGAGGACCTGGCGAGCGTGCACGCATGAGCACCCCCTTCTCCGACCTCGACCAGTACATCGCGCTCCCCCGCGTCGACGGCATCGACATCAGCCCGGACGGCACCCGCGTCGCCCTGACGGTCAGTGCGCTCGACCCGGACGGCACCGGGTACCGCCGGTCGATCTGGCAGGTGCCCGCGACGCCGGTCGACGACACCGGTGACGCCGACAGGGCCGCCGTGGGCCCGGTCCGCCTCACCCGCTCCGCCACGGGCGAGGGCGGCATCGCCTTCACCCGCGCCGGCGACCTGCTCTTCGTCTCGGCGCGGCCCGACGCCGACGCCTCCGACATCGAGGCCGCTCAGCTCTGGGTGCTCCCGGCGGCCGGCGGCGAGGCCCGTCCGCTCACGCGGCTGGCCGGCGGCGTCGGCGGGGTCCTCGCCACCGCGGCGTCGTCGGACGTCGTCGCACTGACCGCCGACCTGCTGCCCGGTGCCGGTTCCGACCCCGCGACCGTGCTGGAGGCCGACGCCGAGCTGCGGAAGACGCGGAAGGACAAGAAGGTCCGCGCGATCCTGCACGAGACGTACCCGGTGCGGTACTGGGACCACGACCTCGGGCCGGCCCAGACGCACGTCCTGACGCTCGACACGGCCAGCGGCAACGCCGACAGCGCCGCCGGCAGCGCCGGCGGCGACCCCGTCCAGCCCGTCGACCGCACACCGGCGCCCGGCCGCTCGCTCGACCACGTCAGCGGGGCGCTCACGCCCGACGGATCGGTCCTGCTGGCATCCGTGGGCGTCCGGGAGGCCCGTGGGGACCGCTCGACGCTCGTCACCACCGACCTGTCCAGCGGCCACCGCACGGTGCTGTTCGACGACGTCGAGGTCGATCACGAGATGCCCACGCTGAGCCACGACGGCCGGACGATCGCCTGGGTCCGCACCGTCCGTTCCACCCCTGCCGGCGCACACCAGCAGGAGGTCTGGGCCGCCGGCATCGACGGCTCCGACGCCCGCCGCGTCGCGACCGACTGGGACCGCTGGCCGAGCGAGCTGGTGTTCGAGCACGGCGACCGCGCGCTGCTGGCCGTCGCCGACCAGGACGCCCGCGCACCGGTCTTCCGCCTCCCCCTCGACGGCGGCGCCGTCGAGCAGCTGACGCACGACGACTGGGCGTACTCGAGCCTGCGCGTGGCGGAGGCGACGGGCACGGTCGTGGCGCTCCGGGCCTCCTGGGCGGCACCGCTGCACCCCGTGCGGATCGCGACGGACGGCACGGTGACCCCGCTGGCGACGCCGGCGCCGCTGCCCGACGTCCCCGCCCACCTGGAAGAGGTCGAGACGACCGCAGCCGACGGTGCCCGCGTGCGTGGCTGGCTGGTCGTGCCCGAGGGTGAGGGTCCCCACCCGCTCGTCCTGTGGATCCACGGCGGACCGCTCAACTCGTGGAACCAGTGGTCGTGGCGGTGGAACCCGATGCTGCTCGCGGCCCGCGGCTACGCGGTGCTGCTGCCCGACCCCGCACTCTCCACCGGCTACGGACTCGACTTCGTGAACCGCGGCTGGAACGCCTGGGGGCAGGCGCCGTACACCGACCTGTTGGCGATCACCGACGCCGTCGAGGCCCGGTCCGACATCGACGCGACCCGCACCGCGGCGATGGGCGGGTCGTTCGGCGGGTACATGGCGAACTGGATCGCCGGGCACACCGACCGGTTCCGGGCGATCGTCACGCACGCGAGCCTGTGGGCGCTCGACCAGTTCAACGGCACGACGGACTCGTCGCAGTACTGGTCGTCGATCTTCGACGCCGACGGGATCGCGGCGAACGACCCGCACCGGTTCGTGGCCGACATCACGTCACCGATGCTCGTCATCCACGGTGACAAGGACTACCGGGTGCCGATCGGCGAGGGGCTGCGGCTCTGGTCCGAGCTCGCGGAGCACCACGCTGCGCCCGACGGCTCGATGCCGCACCGGTTCCTGTACTTCCCGGACGAGAACCACTGGGTGCTCGCTCCGCAGCACGCCGTGGTCTGGTACGAGACGGTGTTCGCGTTCCTCGGGCAGCACGTGCTCGACGAGGACTGGGAGCGACCCGAGCTGCTCGGCTGAGCGACACACGTCCGGACCGGAGGAAGAACCGCGACGATCCCCGCTCGTCCCCGCGACCACGGCTCAGAGCGCTTCGAGCACGTCGAGCGCCCGCTCCACGCCGTGCTCTCCCCGCATCCGTCGCCCCACGTCGGCGGCACGGTCGCGGCGGGTGAGGGCGTCGCGCATCGCGGCTTCGAGCGCGCCCGCCGACACGCGACGCAGCGGAACCGGAGCGGCGGCCACGCCCTGTCGGTGCAGCTGGGCGGCCCAGAACGGCTGGTCCGCGGTGACGGGCACGACGACCGCGGGCACGCCGGCCCGGGCAACGGCGTGCGCGGTACCGGCCCCGCCGTGGTGCAGGGCGAGCGTCGCGCCCGGCAGCACCGTGTCGAACGGCGTCGACGGCACCGTCAGCACGTCGGGGCCACGGAACTCAGCCGGCAGCGCGAGGCCGCCCGCCCCGGTGACGAGCAGCACCCGGAGGCCGTGGGAACGCGCCGCCGTGACGATCGCGGACCCTCGATCCGAGGCGTTCCGCGCCGTCCCCGTCGTCATGGACCCGAACGAGGCGACGATGAAGGGACCGGCCCGCAGGAAGTCGCCGACCTCGGGGTCGAGTGACGCCGCCGGTGTCGCCTCGTACCAGGCCCCCGTCTGGTGCACCCGCTCCGGCCAGTCGTCGGGTCGCGGGAGCAACGCAGGACTCAAGGCCATGAGCGTCGCACGCGACGGGGACCGCCGCGCGGGACGACGGCCGCCCGGCAACTCGGCGGCGGCGCGCACCACGTCGGCGTCGAAGAGGCGGGCGACGGCGCGCGGGACGGCGTAGGTGGACCGGTTGCGCGAGCCGAGGTCTCGGGTCGCCGTCGGGCCCCCGGCGGCGGGGAAGCGCTCGCTCGGGGTGGCCACGGGCGCGAACTCCACCAGCACGCGGGGAACACCGAGCGCGTCCGCCGCCATCGGAGCGCTCAGGATCAGCGGGTGGTGCACCACCACGTCGGGGTCGAAGGCGACGCTCTCCCGCACCGCGGCCGTGAGCATCCGCCGCATCGCGGGACGCACCTCGGTGCGCAGGTGGTGTGCGAGCGCTCGAGGGGTGCGCCGGGCGGGGAACAGCACCCGGTGCGCGTCCAGACCGAGGCGCACGGTGTCGACGCCCTCGGGCGCGACCGCGTCGTCCGGCAGCGCCAGCCGGACCTCGTGTCCGCGGGAGAGGGCGTGTCGTGCCAGTGCGGCGAAGGGCTCGACGTCGCCACGGGTACCGGCGGTGAGCAGCATCATGCGCATCCGACCAGTGTGGCGGTGAAGCCGGCGTCCGGCGTCACCGTCGGCCGGGTACGCTCGGGCCGGTGACTGACGGCCTCGAGCGAATGCCGCGCACCGCGCCGTCCAGGATCGGACCGGCCGTGCGCCGGCTCCTGCTGATCTCGCGACCGGTGCTGTGGATCAACACCATCGGCTCCGGGCTCGTTGCCGTGTGGCTCACCGGAGCGCTGTTCGACGTGCGGGCACTGCCGCTCATCCTGTGGCTCACCCTGCCGTTCAACCTGCTCATCTACGGCGTCAACGACATCTACGACCAGGACACCGACGCGGCCAACCCCCGCAAGGGATCGATCGAGGGTGCCAGGATCCGACAGTCCGAGGTGCGGCTCATCGCCTGGGCCGTCGCGGTCGTGAACGTCCCGTTCCTCGTCTACTTCTCCATCGCACTGCCGCCGCTCGCGAACGCGGTGATCCTGCTCTACGCGGGTGTCTTCGTCTTCTACTCCGCACCGCCGCTGCGCTTCAAGGCGCGGCCGTTCCTCGACTCGCTGAGCAACGCCGCGTACGCGCTGCCGCTGGTCATCGTCCCCGCGGCACTCTCGGTCACCCCGGTGTGGCCGGCCGCCCTCGGCCTGATGGCGTGGAGCGTTGCGAAGCACGCCTTCGACGCGGTGCAGGACATCGTGGAGGACCGCGATGCGGGCATCACCACCACCGCGGTCCGACTCGGCGCGCGCGGGACGGCATGGTGGAGCGGGTCCTGGTGGATCGTCTCCACGGCACTCTTCGCCGTGGTGAGCGTGCCCGTGGCCGCCGTCAACCTGCTCATCGCCGGCATCCTCGTGGTGTCCCTGCTGCGCGAGCCGACGCCGGAGACCGGTCACCGCCTCTACCGTCTGTCGGTCGCCTTCCCGTACATCGCGGGCTCGTTCGCCGGGGTGCTCCTCATGGTGTCGATCGTGCTGGGAGGCCGCTCGTGAGCCGCATCGTCGTGGTCGGGGGCGGGATCGGCGGACTGACCGCCGCCGCGCTGCTCGCACACGCTGGGCACCGGGTCACCCTGCTCGAATCCTCCGCCGAACTCGGCGGCAAGAGCCGGCGCATCCACCTGGGTGCGGACCGGATCGACACCGGCCCGTCGTTGATGACGTTCCCCGCCGTGTGGGACGAGTTGCTGCGGCGACTCGGCGACGGTGCGGGCGCGGGCGCGGGCGCACCCGAGCGCACTCGCGATGACGGTCACCTCGACCTGGTGCGGATGCCCGAGGTCGGTCGCTACTACCACGACGGCGAGGAGACCTCTCTGCCGGTGGCGCCCGACCACCCGTGGTACCCCGCCTGGCGGCGGTTCTCGGACCTGCACGCGCCCCTCGCCGACGACGTGACCGAGTTGCTGCTCGCCGACCCCCTCGACCGCGCGGCCCTCCCGGCGCTCCGTCGACTGCTGGCCGTCTACGGTTCGCGTCTCACGACGCGCGCCTACCTGGACGGCCTGCCGTGGCTGCCGGACGGACTGCGCGAGATCATCGCGATCCACACCCTCAACGCGGGCGTCTCGCCTGCACGCACCCCCGCCCTCTACGCGAGCATGCCGGCGATCATGGCGGAGACCGGCGCCTGGGTGCCGCGCGGCGGGATCTACGAGATCGTGCTCGCGCTGGGCCGGCTGGCCGAGGCCGCCGGAGCCGAGGTGCGCACCGGCGAGACCGTCACCCGCATCGAGCGCGGGTGGGTCACCACCGATGCCGGCCGGTACCCGGCCGACCTCGTCGTCAGCGCCGTGGACGCCGACCGGCTCACCACGCTGACGGGTCCGTCGCGGATCCCACCGCTCCCCCGCCTGCGCCCCCGCACCCTCTCCTGCTCGGCCGTCGCGCTGTACGGCGTCCTCCGCCAGGAGCTGCCGGCGGACCTCGCGGCGCACAGCGTGGTGCTCCCGACGAAGCCCGCCGCACTGCACCGGAGCCTCGAGGCCGGCGACGAGCCGGCCGACACCATGGTGTTCGTCAACCAGTACCGCGCGGGCGAGGTGTACCCGAACCCGCGCAGCACCGTCGGGATCCTGCTCACCGCTCCGGCCGACGGCGGTCACTACACGGCGGAGCACCCCTTCGTGCAGCGCGAGGTCGACCGTGTCTCCCGCGCGATGGGACTCGACGGGCCCCTCACCGACCTGCTCGACGAGCAGGTCGTGCTCGATCCGCAGTACTACGGCGAGGGCGGCGAACCACACGGTGCGCTCTACGGAGCGGCACGTCCGCCGTGGCTGAGCGGGCCGTTTCACCGCCCCTCGTACAACGACCGCTGGCGGCCCTGGCTGTGGCGGGTCGGCGCGTCGGTGCACCCCGGCGGTGGCGTCCCGGCCGTGGTGGGTGGCGCGATGATCGCGGTGAACCGGCTGCTCAAGTCGACACCGGCCTGACACGAACCAGCGACCCGCGCGACACGGCCCGACACGAACCAGCGACCCGCGCGAGACCGGCCGGCCGCTACACGAACGCGGCCTGCCCGGTGATCGCCCGCCCGACGATCAGGGTGTTGACCTCGCGCGTGCCCTCGTACGAGTAGATCGCCTCGGCATCGGCGAAGAACCGGGCCACGCCCTTGTCGAGCACGATGCCGTTGCCACCCTGCACCTCGCGGCACCAGGCGACGGTCTCACGCATCTTCGCGGTGGCGAACGCCTTGGCCATCGCCGAGTGCTCGTCGCCCCCGACCCCGGCGTCCTGCATGGCCGAGGCCTGCGTGCAGAGTGCGATCGAGGCCGTGATGTTCGACAGCGACTTGACGAGCAGGTCCTGCACGAGCTGGTGCGCCGCGATCGGCTTGCCGAACTGGATCCGCTCGCGGGCGTAGGCCAGGGCAGCCTCGTACGCACCGACCGCGATGCCGACGGCCTGCCAGGCCACCTCGGTGCGGGTCAGGCGGAGCACCTCGGCGGTCGAGCGGAACGACGTCGCGTTCTGCAGCCGACGCGACTCGGGCACCCGGACGTCCTGCATGACGATGTCGGCGTTCTGCACGCCGCGCAGCGCGATCTTGTCCTCGATCTTGGTCGCGGTGAAGCCCGCGGTGTCGGTGGTCACGAGGAAGCCCTTGACCTGGCCGTCCTCGACGTCCTTCGCCCAGATCACGACGACGTCGGCGAAGGTGGCGTTGCCGATCCAGCGCTTCTCGCCGTCGAGCACCCACTCGTCACCCTCGCGTCGGGCGGTGGTGCGCAGGCCCTTTGCGGAGTCGCTGCCGGAGTACGGCTCGGTGAGCCCGAACGCCCCGACGATCTCGCCGGCGGCCATCCGCGGCAGCCACTCACGCTGCTGCTCGTCACTGCCGGCGACCGCGATCGAGTTCATCGCCAGGCCGGACTGCACGCCGATGAAGGTGGCGACGCTCGCGTCGACGCGACCGAGTTCGAGGGCCGCCCACCCGCGGTACACGGCCGAGTTCTCGAACTGGCGCACGAGCGGGACGCCCGGCCCGTACATGCCGAGCTCGGCGAGCGGCGCGATCACCTGCATCGGGAACTCGGCACGCGCCCAGTACTCGTCGGCGATGGGCCGGACCTCCTGTTCGAGGTACTGCCGGAGCTGCCCGAGCGCCCCGCGCTCCTGCTCGGTGAGCTGCTGCTGGAAGCCGTAGAAGTCCGATTCGAGCAGGGGCGTCGCGGGCATCGTCGTTGACATGGGAACCACGATGCATCATTCTCGAAAACGTTGCAAGGGAGGACCGCGTGTACACATCAGACTCTGCGCTGCGCGCCTTCCGGGAGGCCCGCCACACCTTCATCGCCGGCTCGCGGATCGACATGGGGGCGTTGGCTGCCTCGCTCGGCGTGGACCGCACGTCGCTGTTCCGGTGGGTCGGCAACCGTGACCGGTTGCTGTCCGAGATCCTGTGGTCCCTCGCAGTCCCGACACTCGACGGGGCCACCCACGTCGCCGACGAGATCGGGGCGACCGGAGCAGCCCGGCTCGTCGTCGTGCTCGACCGGTTCACCGCGGACCTCATCGAGGCCCCGTACTTCCGGGCGTTCCTGACCCGCGAACCCGCTCGGGCGATGCGCCTGCTCACCACCTCGGAGAGCGACGTGCAGAGCCGGTTCGTGGCCCGGGTCACCGCACTCATCGAGCAGCAGGCGTCGTCCGGTACGTTCGATCCGGCACCGTTGTCGGCTGAGGAGCTCGCACGGCTGCTCGTCCGGATCTCCGAGTCGTTCACCTACGCCGAGTTCATCTCCGGCGAGACCCCTGATCCCGATCGAGCCCGTGCGGCGTTCGAGTACGTCCTGCGGCCCGACGCGGTGCACGCCACACCCGCACCACCGATCGGAGACCGATGACCATCGACGAGTACCCGTTCCGCCGCACCTACCCCACCAGGTGGAACGACAACGACATGTTCGGGCACGTCAACAACACGATCTACTACTCGGCGATGGACAACGCGTCGACGTACTGGTTCCGCGGGGTCGCCGGGCTCGACCCGTTCTCGTCGGAGTGGATCGCCGTGCTGGTGTCGTCGAGCTGCCGGTTCGTCGAGTCCGCCGTCTGGCCGGACGTCATCGAGGTCGGGATGCGCTCGAAGCACCTCGGCACCACGAGCCTGTCGTGGGAGTTCGGCCTGTTCCGGCAGTCCGACGGCGCCCTGCTCGCCACGGGTGAGTTCGTGCACGTCATCATCGACCGCGAGGGCGCCCGCCGCCCGATCCCGCTGCCCGCCGAACTCCGCGAGCTCGTGACCGGCTCGATGGTCGCGCAGCAGCCCGCCGTCGCCGACTGACCAGGACCCTCCGCAGAACCGAAGTGCCCCCGAACCACGCGATCACGCGGTTCGGGGGCACTTCGGTTGTGCGAGCGGCGCCGGACCCGAACGCCAGCGCCGCGGTCCGGGTCAGATCAGGTCGTCCGTCAGGTGGTTCGGCGTGCCGAAGCGGTGCGCCGTGATCGACACCGCCTGTTCGCGGACGAACGGCAGGATCTCGAGCCGCCCGGCCTCGGTCACGGGGCCGCCGTGGACCGCGACGTCCGGACGACCACCGACGGCCGAGTACAGGCCCGAGGTGTCCCCACCGATGAGCCGCACCCGGGTCGACGGACCCGAGGCGACCGAGCTCGCGAAGGCCGCGTCGGGCACCGTCTGTGACAGCGACTGGACGATCGGCAGCGAGCGGATCGCCGAGGCGACGGACGACGGCAGCGTCGCGGCCGTGGAGACGTCGATCGTCGTGCCGGCACGGAGCGCAGCGGCGACGACGCGGACGAGCTCGACCACCGAGGCGTCCGTGTCTGCGTCCGGGTCGGCAACCGCGGCCAGCCGCACCTGCACCGACGGGAACGGCAGGTACCGGGCGATGTTCCGCTCGGCGGAGAGTGCCGAGACGTCCGTCGCGGTGCCGAACAGCGTCGACCACGCCCGCTCGTCGGACGCCAGCGCACGGTCGAGCATCGGCGAAGCGACCTCGGCAGCCCGGGCGAACGCCGAGACCGGACCCGAAACGGCGACACCGGACGCGGCGACCGCCGGTGCAGGCGTCCACGACCCGAGCCCGAGCAGGTAGTTCAACCCGCCGGCCTTCGTGCCGGCGCCCACGGCCGACTTCTTCCACCCGCCGAACGGCTGGCGGCGGACGATGGCGCCCGTGATGCCGCGGTTGACGTAGAGGTTGCCCGCCTGGATCCGCGACAACCACGTGCCGATCTCGGCCGGGTCGAGCGAGTGCAGGCCCGAGGTCAGGCCGTAGTCGACCTCGTTCACGATGTCGATCGCCTCGTCGAGCGAGTCCGCGGTCATCATGCCGAGGATCGGGCCGAAGTACTCGGTGCGGTGGAACTCCGAGCCGCGGCGGACACCCTGTCGGACGCCCGGGCTCCAGAGCTTGCCGGTCTCGTCGAGCTGCTTCGGCTCGACCGCCCAGGACTCCCCCGCGCCGAGCTTCGTCAGGCCGTCGAGCAGCTTGCCCGACGCCGGCTCGATGACCGGGCCCATCTGGGTCGCCGCGTCGGTCGGGTAGCCCACCGTGAGCGAGGACACGGCGTCGAGCAGCTGGTTCCGGAACCGCTTCGACTTGGCGACCGAGCCGACCATGACGACGAGGGACGCGGCCGAGCACTTCTGCCCGGCGTGCCCGAAGGCCGATGCGACGACGTCCTTCACGGCGAGGTCGAGGTCGGACGACGGCGTGACGATGACGGCGTTCTTGCCCGAGGTCTCGGCGAGCAGCGGCAGGTCGGGGCGGAACGAGCGGAACAGCTCGGCCGTCTCGTAGGCACCGGTGAGGATGACCTGGTCGACCATCGGCGAGGTGATGAGCTGCTGGCCGAGGTCGTTCTCCGACACCTGCAGGAACGCGAGCACGTCGGCCGGGGCGCCGTGGGCGTCGAGCGCGGTCTCGATGATCGAGGCGAGCACGGCACCGGAGCGCTCCGCGGGCGGCGCGGGCTTCAGCACGACGGCCGACCCGGCTGCCAGCGCGGCGAGGGTGGACCCGGCGGGGATCGCGACGGGGAAGTTCCACGGCGGCGCGACCAGCGTCAGCTCGGCCGGGGTGAACGTCGCTCCGTCGACCTCGTCGAGCGACGACGCCAGGGTGCCGTAGAAGTGCGCGAAGTCGATCGCCTCGGACACCTCGGGGTCGGCCTGGTCGATGGTCTTGCCGGTCTCCGACGCCATGACCTCGATGAGGGCGGCGCGGTTCGCCTCGAGTGCGTCGCCGACGGCGTGCAGCACGGCGCCACGTGCACCACCGGACCAGGTCCCCCAGACCGCACCGGCGGCCTTGGCGCGACCGAGCGCGGAGTCGAGCGCCGTGGCGGAGTCGGCCCGGGCCTCCTGGACGGCACGGACGCCGAGCGTCGACGAGGCGACCCGTGCGGTGATGGCGTCGCCCCAGGCGCGGACGGCGCCGACCGAGGGGTCGCTGTCCGGGGTGTTCTCGAAGTGGCCGGGGCCGGGGCGGCCGACGGCGGCGTACCGGTCGGCGACACGGTGGGAGGCCGGCGCTTCGAGACCCTCGGGCGTCGCGAGCGGCACCAGGGACGCGCGGAAGCGCTCCTCTTCGCGGGCGAACAGCGGCGGCGAGGACACCAGCGAGAAGACCGCGGACATGAAGTTGTCCTGCGACGCGCCCTCCTCCAGACGACGGATCAGGTAGGCGATCGCGACGTCGAACTCGCCCGGGTGGACGACCGGCGTGTAGAGCAGGAGCGAACCGACGGTGTTCTTCACGGCCGACGCCTGCCCCTGCGCCATGCCGAGCAGCATCTCGAACTCGATGCCGTCCCGCACGCCGCGCTCACCGGCGAGCAGCCAGGCGTGCGCGACGTCGAACAGGTTGTGCCCGGCGACACCGACGCGGACGTTCTCGACGCGCGATGGGGTGAGCGCCCAGTCGAGCACGCGCTTGTAGTTGGTGTCCGAGTCCTGCTTGGTGTGCCAGGTGGCGAGCGGCCAACCGTGCACCGAGGCCTCGACCTGCTCCATCGGCAGGTTCGCGCCCTTGACCAGACGGACCTTGATGCCGGCACCACCGCGGGCACGGCGGGCGGCGGACCACTCCTGCAGCTCCTGCATCGCGGCGAGCGCGTCGGGCAGGTACGCCTGCAGCACGATGCCGGCTTCAAGGCCGAGGAACTCGGGCTCGTCGAGGAGCTTCGTGAAGACCGCGATGGTGAGGTCGAGGTCCTTGTACTCCTCCATGTCGAGGTTGATGAACTTGGCCGGGGTGGCGGCTGCGGCACGCTGGAAGAGCGGTCGGAGCTGCTCGACGATGTCGTCCACCGCGTGGCCGAACGCCCACGGCGAGTGCGGGTGCACGGTCGAGGACACCTTGATGGAGACGTAGTCGACGTCGTCGCGGGCCAGGAGCTTGTGCGTGCCCTCGAGCCGGCGGGCGGCTTCGCGCTCGCCCAGGACGGCCTCGCCGAGCAGGTTGACGTTGAGGCGGACGCCGTCGCGCTTGATGCCGGCGATGGCCGGGCCGAGCTTGGAGTCGGTCGCGTCGACGATGAGGTGGCCGACCATGTTGCGGAGCACCCGTCGGGCGATGGGGACGACGACGTTCGGCAGCATCGGGGCCATGCCACCGCCGAGCCGGACGAGTCCGCGGAGCGCGGCGGGCAGGAACCCGGGGGCGTCCGGGGCGATCTGGCGGAGCTTGCGGGCGGCGACCGCGAGGTCTTCCGGCCGCACGACGCCGTCGACGAACCCGACGGCGAAGTCGAGTCCGGCGGGGTCGGCGAGCACGCCGGCCAGCTGCTTCGCCGAGCCGTCGACCGGGTAGGACTCGGCCTCGGCGAGCCACTGTCGGACGAGTGCGACGGACTGGTCCGCCAGGGCGTCGTGGTCGATGGCGGAGTCCTCGTGCAGCGTCGTCATGGGTTCAGTGTGGAGGTCCGGGATGCGGTAGCGGAAGTGAGCGTTCCTGATGGATACCGTTCAGTTGCGCTACCGTTCCCGCCACGACCCGGCTACCGTCGGAGCATGCTCGACGTCCGTCGTCTCGTGCTCCTCCGTGAGCTGTCCATCCGCGGCACGATCGCGGCCGTCGCCGACGCGGTGAACTTCACCCCGTCGGCGGTCTCGCAGCAGCTGAGTGCCCTGGAGCGGGAGGCCGGCGTGCAACTCCTCCGCAAGGCCGGGCGACGGCTGCAGCTCACCCCGCAGGCCGAGGTGCTGGTCGCTGCGGCGGGCCAGGTGCTCGACGTCCTCGAGCACGCGCAGTCACAGGTCGAGGACACCCTGTCGTCCGTGCAGGGTCGCGTGCGGGTCGCGGTGTTCCAGTCCGCGGCCCTCGCCCTGATGCCGAGCGCCCTGCACGAGATGGCGACGGAGCACCCCGATGTCCGGGTCGAGATGGTCCAGCGGGAACCGGAGACCGCGCTGAACGAGACGTGGGCGCGCGACTTCGACATGGTCATCGCCGAGCAGTACCCGGCCCACGCCGCTCCGCACCTGCCGGGGCTCGACCGCTCCGACCTGACGACCGACGCCGTCCGGCTGGCCCTGCCTCCGCTCGACACGGCCCTGCGCCCGGTGTCGTCGCTCGAGGACGCCCGCACCATGCCCTGGGTGATGGAACCCCGCGGCACCGCGTCGCGGCACTTCGCCGAGCAGGTCTGTCGGCGCTGGGGCTTCGAGCCCGACGTCCGGTACGAGACCGCCGACCTGCAGACGCAGATCCGCCTGGTCGAGTCGGGCAACGCCGTCAGCCTGATGCCCGACCTGATGTGGACCGGCCGGACGACGACCTGTCGGCTGCTCGAGCTGCCGGAGCGTCCGCGGCGCACGATCTTCACCGTGGTCCGGTCCGCCGGGTCGTCCTCCCCGGCGGTCCGTGCCCTCCGCGACGCCCTGGAGCGCGCCGCAGCCGCGGTCGGCGACTGATCCGCCCTCGCGATGCCCGGTGCGGTGGCGCCGGGTCGCCTGGGCGTCCGCACGCTCGGCCGCGCCTGAGACGCGACACCGGACGGACGGGAGGCACGGTGCGGGCCCGCACCGTGCCTCCCGTCCGGCACAGCGCGCCACACGGCGGGCCGCGGCCTGCGGGGGTCAGGCGGTTTCCCGCACGCACCCCCAACCCGGGTCACATTCCGATCAATCGGCCCGGATCGGCAACGTCATCCCGCTACGATCCGAGAACGCCGACATTCTCGGCAAATTCACATGATCCGGGCGTGCAGCCCGGACCGAATCCCTGGGGGAACCCGTGCATCGCAGCACCTCCACCGTCCGACGCGCCTGCGCCGTCGGCACCACCGTCGCCCTCGTCGGTCTGACCACCGGCCTCGGCATCATGACCGCGACGGCCGCCAACGCCGAGACGCTCGACACGACGCAGCCGATCACGGCCGTCGAGTCGCCGGCCCCGGTCGACGGCGACGAGACGCCCACGCCGACGGACCCGCCCGCCGAGACCACGCCCGAGACCCCGGCTCCGGCCGAGGAGCCCCCGGCGGCACCGACCCCGGAGGCCACCGACGAGCCCGCCGCTCCGGAGACCACCGCGCCGGCCGCCACCGAGGCCCCGAAGCCGACCGAGACCCCGAAGCCGGACGTCTCCACGAAGGCCGCCGACGTCACCGTCACCATCGAGGGCACGGCGAAGGTCGGCACCCGACTCGTCGCCGTCGTCACCGGCTTCGACGACGAGGCGGGGTACAAGTACTCCTGGACCGACCAGGACGACAACGTCCTGTCGAAGGCCGCGAGCTACGTCGTCGACCCCACCGACGTGCGCAAGACCATCACGGTCGCCGTGACGGGCACGCTGCCCGGCGCGACCGAGACGTCGACCGTCACTTCTGCCGCGACCGCCGCCGTGTCGCAGACCCCGGTGTTCCTCGGTGAGGACGGCCAGCCCACGAAGGCCGGCGCCACGCAGGACAGCCCGCTCGAGCTGAACACCGCCGCCGGTGACGCCTTCTCGCACACCTTCCGTGCGCAGGGCTTCCCGGAGCCGAAGTACAGCCTGTCCTGGTTCTACGACGAGGACGCCGACTACGCGGAGGAGTTCCCGGAAGACCAGACGGCCCCCGAGGACCAGCTCCCCTACGACCTGACCTTCGACGCCTCGACCGGTGAGCTCAGTGGCACCGCGACCCTGGCGCTGGACTACGAGTTCGCGGTCACCGCGACGAGCGGCACCGAGTCGGTCACGCAGTACGTCTCGATGACCGTCGAGGCCGCGGACCCGATCGGTGTCCTGGTCTACACGACCGATCGCGCCGGCCTGTTCGACGAGGGCGACGAAAGCGACGAGGACCGCACCTCCTGGATCATCGAGCCCGACGGCAGCATCTACACCCTCGGCGAGGACGACTTCCAGATCGGCGGCCGTCCGACCATCAAGCAGGGAGGGACGCTCATCATCCAGGGCGGCCTCGTGGACCGCTTCGGCAACCCAATGGGCGGCTTCGACAACGAGACGCCCGAGCTGCCGACCGTGACGTCCGACGTCGCCAGCGACGTGATCGCACCCGACCCCGAGCTCGGTGACTTCGGCCTCGTCGGCGTCACGTTCCCGCACGCCTCGATCCACACCCTGACCGTCGCAGCGGGCGAGTTCGCCACGTCGTTCGCCGTGGACGTCCAGCCGACCGCGGTCGCCGGCATCGCCGACCCGACCCCGGTCGCGCCGGCAGCGGCCCCGGTCACCCCGGTCAACACCGGCGGTCAGCTCGCCTACACCGGCTCGGACTCCACCGACGCGCTGCCGTGGGCCCTCGGCCTGCTCGTCGCCGGTGCCGGCCTGATCGGCGCCCGCTTCGCGCGCCGTCGTCGCGCGCAGCGCTGACCCCCTGAAGACGTCTCCCGTCCGTCGCGTGCCCGCGCGGCGGACGGGAGGCCCGTGACGGCCCCGCCTGCTCCCTCACCGGAGCAGGCGGGGCCGTTTCGCATCCGCGCCCGGCCGGGTCCGCGCCGGTAGCGTTGGCGACATGCCCACGCTGCTGCACATCGACTCCTCGGCCGACCTGTCCCACTCCCGCTCGCGCGCGCTGACCGCGGCCTTCGCCGAGGCCTGGCGCGCCCGCGGCCCGGAGTACAGGGTCGTTCGGCGGGACCTGCACGTCGACCAGCTCCCCCACCTCGAGAGCTCGGCGCTGCACTGGGCAGCCGCCGACCGCACCGCTGAGGAGACCGTCACGCCCGAGGCCGAGGCCCTGCGTCAAGAGGTCATCGACGAGCTCCTGGCCGCCGACGTCGTCGTGGTGGGTGCGCCGCTGTACAACTACACCGTGCCGTCGACCCTGAAGGCGTGGATCGACCGCATCCACGTGCCGGGCATCCTGACCGGCGGCGTGCAGCCCCTGGCCGGTCGACCCGTCGTGACCGTGGTGAGCCGCGGCGCGACCTACGACGCCGGCACCCCGACCGAGGGGTGGGACCACGGCTCCCCCGTGCTGCACATCGTGCTCGGCACCGCGCTCGGCATGAAGCTGTACCCGATCACCGTCAGCGCGACCCTGGCCGACCGGCTGCCGGACCTCGCACCGCTGGCCGAGCACGCCGCCGCCGAGTTCGCCGACGCGAAGACGACGATCGAGCGCCTCGCGACGACGCTCGGCTGAGCCGCGCGTCTGCGAACGGACGCTCAGGCGGGCCGGACCTCGTCAGCCCGCCCGAGCAGCTCCGCGTGGAAGGCCGTCTGCGTCAGCGCGCTCGCGAGCAGGAACCCGGTCATCGACTCGATCCCACCGCTGAACGGCACCCGGGCCGCGACCTCGAACAGCGTCGGGCGGTCGAGCGCATCGAGGGCCGCGGCGACGTGGCGTGAGCGTTCCTCCCGGTGCCGGGCCAGGGTCTGCGCGCGGGTCACGACGTCGCGGAACCGGTACTCATGCCCCGGGCAGACCTCGAGGTCGGCGTACGGGTCGAGCCGGGCCAAGGACGCCAGGTAGTCCCCCAGCGGGTTCGTGTCGGTCCGGCCACCGAGCCCGATGCCGGAGTTGATCCGCGGCAACACGTGGTCGCCGGAGAACAGCAGCCCGTCGGCCTCGTCGAGGAAGCACACGTGACCGGCCGTGTGCCCCGGAGTCCACAGCGTGCGGATCGTCCGACCGGGGATCGGCAGCAGGTCGCCGTCCTCGAGCAGCACGTCGGCGAACGGCGCCTCGATCCGGCCCATCCCGATCCGGCGCCCGCTGCCCCACGCCTCGACGACCCCGGCGCGCAGGTGTTCCGGCAGCCCCCACGTCGCGATGTCGGCGTCGTTCCGCTCGGCGTCGGTACGCTCCCGTTCGAGCGCACGGACCTCGAGGCCGTGCATCGCCACCCGTGCTCCCGTTGCCCGGCGGATCGCGGCCGCGGCGCCCAGGTGGTCGGCGTGCAGGTGTGTGACGGCCACGAGCGACACGTCGTCCAGGGTGCGTCCGATCGCGGCGAGCCCGTCCCGCAGCTCCGCGAGTCCGCCGTCGGCCGACCACCCGGGGTCGATCACCGCGAGCGAGCCGTCGGGCCCCTCGACGACGTACACGAGGGTGGCGTCGGGCACCCCGAACCGGAACGGCACCGCGAGGGTCCAGATGCCCGGCCGGACCTGCTCGACGGGCGGCAGCACGCCGTCGCGGAGCGCGGCGGCCTGCACGGGGCTGATCGGTTCCGGGGCCGGCGCTGCCGGAGGGGGCACGGTCGTCACGCCGGCCACCCTACCGACGCAGGCCGACCTGCCCGGTGTGATCCGGGCCTCCCGGCCGCGCATCGTGAGCAGACGATGTCGGGTCGTTGCGCCGGACCCGACCATTCCTGCTCACGAAGCGCGCAGCGCTGCCAACGCGCGCGAGTAGACAGGACGCATGGAGATCGCACCGATGCTCGCCAAGGCCGTCGCCACCGTCCCCGACCCGGACAGCACGAAGGGCGGGCTGCGGTACGAACCGAAGTGGGACGGATTCCGGGGCATCGTGACCATCGACGGGGACGACGTCGAGATCGGCAGCCGCGGCGCCAAGCCGCTCACCCGGTACTTCCCCGAGCTCGTCGAGGCGTTCCGCGCGCAGTTCGGCGGCCTCGACCACCCGGTCGTCCTGGACGGCGAGGTGATCCTGCGCTCCGGCGAGCCCGGTGCCGAGCGCCTCGACTGGGAGGCGTTGTCGCAGCGCATCCACCCGGCGGCCTCGCGGATCGCCAAGCTCAGCGTCGACACCCCGGCGCAGTTCGTGGCCTTCGACCTGCTGGCCGTCGACGGGGAGGAACTCCTCGACCTGCCCTTCGACGAGCGCCGCGAGCGCCTGGAGCAGCTCGGCGACGCCATGACGGACCCGCTCTTCGTCACCCGCACCACCCTCGACGTCGAGCAGGCGCGCGAGTGGCTCACCACCTTCGAGGGCGCCGGGCTCGACGGCGTCGTCGCGAAGCCCCGCGCACGGCCCTACGAACCGAACAAGCGCTCGATGCTCAAGATCAAGCACCACCGCACCGCCGACGTCGTCGCCATCGGCTACCGCGTGCACAAGAGCGGCTCCGGCGTCGGGTCGCTGCTGGTCGGTCTGTACGACGCGGACGGCGAGCTCCGCCAGGTCGGCGGCGTCTCCGCCTTCTCCGACAAGCGCCGGGCCGCGTTGATCGACGAACTCGAGCCCGTCGTGCTCCGCGATGCGGACGGGAGGCCCGTCACCGGAGACGGGGAACGGTCGCGGTTCTCGTCGGGTCGCGACACGTCGTTCGTCCGGCTGGCGCCGGAGTTGGTGCTGGAGGTCCGGTACGACCAGATGGAGGGCGACCGGTTCCGGCACACCGTGCAGTTCGAGCGGTGGCGGCCCGACCGCGAGGCGACGTCGTGCGGGTTCGAGCAGCTCGAGGTGCCGAGCGCCTACGACCTGAACGACGTGCTGTCCTGACGACGGAACGCACTGCGGTGTCCGTTTGTCGCTGTTCTGTCACGTTCGGCGAAAAGTAGTTAGCCGAACTAGTGAAGCCGTGCCAGGATGATCTCAGCAGCACGAGGTGTCCAGCCCGGATGCCCGGATCGAAAGCGGTCGACATGAGCACCAGCACGCTTGTCCGCCACCCTCGGCGGAGCCCCTTCACAGAAGTCCGAGAGGCACGGCGCCAGCGCGTCCTGCAGCTCAGCGCGGTCGTCAGCGCCATCGCCGGCGTGACCGCCACGGCACTCGCGCTCGTCACGATCGGGCTCGGCGCGTGATCGTCGACGGCATCACCGACGTGCACCGTGGCACGTGGTCGCGGCTGACCCGCCTGCACACCGCCAGCATCGGCGTACCGACGCACACCACGCGCGTCGAGGACCCGGATCGCCAGCGGGACGTCTCCTCCGCCGCCTGAGGCTCGGCGGCTCAGCGCTCGGCCTCAGCTCGGCTTCTTCGCTCGTGAAGGCTGGACGCGCAGCGGCTCCCCCGGCATCTTCGGGAAGTCCGGCGGGAACGGCAGTTCACCCTCTCCGTTCGCCAGGTCGCGCTCCCACCACTCGAGCAGCGGTGCGATGCTGCCCGGCTGCTCCCCCATCGACTCCCACGGGTCGCCGGTGGTCCGCAGCCGGTCCGGCACCGTGCGGATCGTGAAGGCCGTCGGGTCCGCGGTGCGCAGTTCGTCCCATGTGATCGGCGTCGACACCGAGGCGTGTGCCAGGGCCCGGGGGCTGTAGGCGCCGGCCATCGTGCGGTCGCGGTTCGCCTGGTTGAAGTCGACGAAGATCCGCTGCCCCCGCTCCTCCTTCCACCACGCCGTCGTGACCCGGTCGGGCATGCGGCGTTCGAGCTCGCGGGCCGCGGCGATCACCGCGTGCCGCACCTCGAGGAACTCGTGCTCGGGGCGGATCGGCGCGAACACGTGCAGGCCGCGGTTGCCGCTCGTCTTGATCCAGGTGGTCAGGCCGACCTCGTCGAGGACCTTCCGGAGTTCCTCGGCCACCGGCACCGTGTCGCCGAAGTCGGTGCCGGGCTGCGGGTCGAGGTCGATGCGGAGCTGGTCCGGGTGGTCGCTGTCCTCGGCACGAGAGGCCCACGGATGGAAGACCACCGTGTTCATCTGTGCGGCCCACACCGCCACTGCCGGTTCGTCGATCACGAGCTGCGGGTGCGACCGGGCACTCGGGTAGGTCACCGTGACGGAGCGGACGTAGTCGGGCGCCCCCTTCGGCGGGTTCTTCGAGAAGAACTGCTCGCCGTCGACACCGCCGGGGAACCGCTGCAGCGAGATCGGCCGGTCGCCGTTCGCCCGGACGAAGGCGCCGCCCACCGTGACCAGGTACTCGGCGAGGTCGAGCTTCGTGATGCCCGCCTCGGGCCAGAGCACCCGCGAGGGACTGCTGATCCGGACCTCGCGGTCACCGTCGGGCCCGGGCACCCGCACCGTCGTCGCTTCGCTCGCCATGCAGCGGAACCTACACGCGTCCGTGCCGCCCGCCCGCAGCCCGACCCCCGCCTCCGCGCTCCCGCAAGACACCGGTGTTCACTCGTCGAACACGCGCACGCCGGTGTTCAGCGTGCGAAAACCGGTGTTTTGCAGAGCGGGCAGGATGGGCGAGTGAACGCGTACCTCGGGGTGGACCTTGCGTGGGGACTCGGCTCCGAGCGGAAGGCCGCGAACGAGACCGGGCTGGTCGCGATGGACGACGACGGCACGATCACCGATGCCGGCTGGGCGCGCGGGGTCGACGCCGTCACGGACTGGATCGCCCAGCACCTCGGGCCACGTTCCCTCATCGCGGTGGACGCCTCGCTCGTCGTGACCAACCCGACGGGCATCCGCGAATCCGAGCGGCAGGTCGGGCAGCGGTACGGCCGGTGGAAGGTCGCGGCGAACCCGACGAACCAGGCCTCCGCGGCGAGCGCCGGCTCAGCGCTGCTCGACCGGCTGACCGCCCTGGGCGTCGGGTACGTCTCGGACACGGACTCGATGCGGGCCCGCACCGGACCGGCGACGTTCGAGTGCTACCCCTACACGACGCTGGTCGGGGTGGAGGAGCTCGGCTACGACGTGGAACGACCCCGGTACAAGCGGCTCGACCTCCGGATCCCCGCCGCCGAGGCACGTGCCCGTCGCGCCGAGGCCTTCGACGAGCTGGTCCGGCGGCTGCGCGAGACCCCGCTCGACCCGCCGCTGCTGGTCGACTCCCATCCGCTGACGCGGCGGCTCGCCGATCCGTCGGTGCTGCACGGTCCGACGCACAAGCACCGCGAGGACCTGCTCGACGGGGCCCTGTGCGCGTGGACGGCGGCGTTCTGGGAGCGACACGGCGACCAGCGCGTGCAGATCCTGGGAGGTGATCGGGGCCTCCCATCCGACCTGCTGGACGAGGCGGGCCGCCGGCCCGTCGTGGTGGCGCCCGCGCGCCCGTCGCAGCGGAGGCCGCGCGGCTAGGGTTGAGCGGTGAGCGCGACGACCGAACCCCTGCACATCGGGCTGGTGTCGCTGCACACCTCCCCCGGAGACGAACCCGGCTCGGGCGAGGTCGGCGGCATGAACGTCGTCGTCCGTCACCAGGCCGAGGCGCTGGCCGACCTGGGCCACCACGTCGACATCATCACGCGCCGTTCTGCCCCGACGCAGCCGGACTCGGTGTCACTCGTGCCGGGTGTGTGCCTGCGGTTCCTGTCCGCGGGTCCGGCCGAGCCGGTGCCGAAGGGTGAGCACGACGCCTTCATCGAGCCGTTCCGTCACGAGCTGGAGCAGCTCGGGCCGTTCGACGTCCTGCACTCGCACCACTGGTTCTCCGGCGCCGCTGCGCTGCCCGTCGCCCGTGAGCGCGGGATCCCTCACGTGCAGTCGTTCCACTCGATCGCCGCCGACCCCGAGACGCCGCTGTCCGAGGGTGAGCGCCCCGAGTCAGCCGGCCGCATCGCCGGCGAGGAGCTGCTGGCGCGCGAGTCCGACGCCGTCGTCGTGGTGTCCGAGGCCGAAGCCTCGACCGTGCGCACACGCCTGGGCGGCGACGACGCCCGCATCTGGATCGTGCCGCCGGGGGTCGACGGGTCCGTCTTCCGCCCCGCCGGGGTCGGTGCGCGCCGCGCCGCCACCCCCTACGTCGTCGCGGCGGCGCGCGTGCAGCCACTCAAGGGCCTGGACCTGGCGATCGAGGCGATCGCCGGCATCAGCCTGGAGGCCCGCCCCACGTTGGTCATCGCGGGGGACGCCTCTAGTGAGGCGGGCGACTACGTGGACGAACTGCGTCGGCTCGCCGCCGCGCGGGGCATCGCCGACCGCGTCACCTTCATCGGTCCGCAGTCGCGTGCCGACCTGGCGTTCCTGTTCCGTGGCGCGGCAGCCGTGCTCGTGCCGTCCCACTCGGAGACGTACGGGCTCGTCGCGCTGGAGGGCTCCGCTTCCGGGGTGCCGGTCGTGGCCGCCGCTGCCGGAGGCCTCCGCGAAGCCGTGGTCGACGGGGAGACGGGCGTCGTGCTCGAGTCCCGCGACCCGCACGAGTGGGCGGCGGAGATCGAGCGGATCCTGACGGACGCTCCGTACGCGACTGCCCTCGCCGCTGCCGGCCGGGAGCACGCGGAGCGCCTGAGCTGGGAGCGGTCGGCCGCGGGGCTCGAGGACGTGTACCGCCGGGTGCTCGGCCGCTCGTGAACGGGTCGAGCGACCGGTTCGCCGCGTTCTGGGCTGCGCTCGACGCCGTCCCCGTGGAGCCGGACGCCGAGGCGCTGTACGACGTCGGGACGGCCGAGGGGAGACTCCGACGCGAGAACCTGGCGCGCTACCTGGCCGCCGTCGGTCCCCGGGCAGACATGTTGCTCGTCGCCGAGGCGCCCGGGTGGCGTGGCATGACGAACACGGGCATCCCGTTCACGAGCATGCGGGAGCTGGGATCGGAGTCCCTCGTCCCGCCGGAGCCGACCGCGCCGTGGGAGGCGTCATCCCGCGTCGTGCACGCCGCGCTGGAGGGCTGGCGCGGCGCCCTCCCGGTGGCGTGGGCGATCTTCCCGCACCACCCGTTCGTCGCGCCGGACCGGCTGACGAACCGCACGCCCCGCCCCGGTGAGGTGCGCTCAGGAGCGCCGGTCGCCCTCGCCCTGTTGGATGCCCTGGGCGGCGTCGACCGGGTCCGGGTCGTCGCCGTGGGTCGCAAGGCGCAGGGAGCGCTCGCGCTGGCGGGCATCGAGGCCGTCGCCGTCCGGCATCCCGCGCAGGGCGGTGCGAAGCAGTTCACCGAGCAGCTACGGGCGCTGGACCACTAGCCTGCCGGTCCGCCGTCGACTGGTCGGCTGGTCGGCTGGTCGGCCCGCTCAGGCGGAGCGGACCTCGACACCCTTGGTGGCCAACCGGTCGGTGACGTGGGCGGGCAGTGGCGCTGCCGCGTAGACGGTGCGGAGTTCCGGCAGGTCGAGCAGATCGTCCCAGTTCTGCGGGTCGAAGCGGTCGTCGGAGCCGTCCCAACCGGGGTGCACGTCCTGCAGCACCTCGAGGTCGGAGTCGACGGTGATCTCCGTGACGAGCGACAGGTGCGACGGCAGGAGGTCGAGGTCGTCGTAGTACGCGCGCGCCCGGTCGTCCTGCCCGTCGACGTCGAGGTCCTCGTCGGTCTCGTCCTCGGCGTCCGGGTCGTAGGGGTCGAGGACGTCGAGGTCGTAGCAGAGGACATCGAGCACCAGGAGCTTCGCGTTGAAGTCCGCGAACTCGATGGGCTCCTCGGTGGTGTTCGACTGCTGGTCCATGGCCCGGAGCGTATCCGTCGCCGAGCGACCGTGTTGCGATCGCGAGAAACCTTCCTGTGGGACTGGACAGCAAGGCATCTCGCGCGCAAGGGTGACGCATGGCCACCACCAACACGGACCGCCCACAGCAGGAGCAGCACGAGCTCCGCCGGGTCATCGGTCCCAAGCTCCTGTTGCTGTTCATCATCGGCGACATCCTCGGTACGGGTGTCTACGCGCTCACCGGTCAGGTCGCGGCCGAGGTCGGCGGGGCAGCGTGGCTCCCCTTCCTCATCGCGTTCGCGGTCGCACTGCTGACGGCGTTCTCGTACCTCGAGCTCGTGACGAAGTACCCGCAGACCGCCGGTGCCGCGCTCTACGTGCACAAGGCGTTCGGCATCCACTTCGTCACCTTCATCGTCACCTTCATCGTGATGTGCTCCGGGATCACGTCGGCATCGACGGCTTCGCGGGCGTTCGCGGCGAACCTCGGCGCGGGCTTCGGCATCGAACTGCCGAACGGCGTGGTGATGCTCATCGCCATGGGCTTCATGCTCGCGGTGATGCTCATCAACTTCCGCGGCGTGAGCGAGAGCGTCAAGACGAACGTCGTGCTGACGCTCGTCGAGCTGTCCGGTCTCGTGATGGTGATCCTGATCGGCTTCTGGGCGATCGCGGGCGGCAACGCGGACTTCTCGCGCGTCGTGATGTTCGAGACACCCGAGGACAAGTCCCTGCTGCTGTCGATCAGCACGGCGACGTCGTTGGCGTTCTTCGCGATGGTCGGGTTCGAGGACTCGGTGAACATGGCCGAGGAGACGAAGGACCCCTCGCGCATCTTCCCCAAGATCATGCTCACCGGCATCGGCATCACCGCCGTCATCTACGTGCTCGTGTCGATCTGTGCCGTCGCCGTGGTGCCGATCGGCGAGCTTGCCGGCAACGAGACCCCGCTCGTGACCGTCGTGCAGACGGCGGCGCCGGACTTCCCGATCGCCGACCTGCTGCCCTTCATCTCGATGTTCGCCGTCGCCAACACCGCCCTGATCAACATGATGATGGCGTCGCGCCTGCTCTACGGCATGAGCAAGCAGGGCGTGCTCCCGGGCTTCCTGTCCCGCATCTCCCCCGCACGCCGCACCCCGTCGAACGCGATCGTCTTCACCACGCTCATCTCGCTCGTGCTGATCGGGTGGGTCTCGCTCGACCCGGAGTCGCCCATCGTCGTCGTGCTCGGTGGCACCACCTCGCTGTTGCTGCTGACGGTGTTCGCGGTCGTCAACGTGACCGTGCTCGTGCTGCGCCGCGACAAGGTCGACCACAAGCACTTCCGTGCCGGCGTCATCATCCCGGTCATCGGCATCATCACGTGCCTGTGGCTCGTGCTGCCGTTCTCGTCCGGACGTGACCCGCAGCAGTACCAGATCGCCGGCGCTCTGCTGGCCCTGGGCGTGCTGCTCTGGGTCCTGACCTGGTTCACCCACGGGCGGAAGCAGGCCGAGAAGGCCCCCACCGGACTCGTGACGGAGCCGACGAAGGTGCAGCGCCCGCCGCACGACCGCCGCGACAGCTGATGGACGCCTCGAGCGTCATCTGGACCCTCGTCGTCGCCGTGATCGCCGCACTGTCCCTGTCCGCCGGGGGCTGGCGCCTGCGCCGGGGTCGGGGTCGGGGCCGACAGGACGGTCGCCGCGAGCGGTGATCGCCTTGCACGGATGACCCGTGACGGTTCTGGTTCGCGAAGTCCCCGCTTCGTGAACCAGAACCGTCACTCGTCGTCGGGGATGCACCTTCCCCGCCGCGAGCAACCGGCGGCGAACCGCGAACCGTGAACCGTGAACCGCTGAGCGTGCGATCACGGCGGGGCGCCGCACGCTTCCCAGCGGGCACCCGTACGCTCGTGCTGCTCTTCCCGCTCCGCCCGCCCAGCACCCGCCCAGCCCGTCGAGAGGTCCCGTCATGCACCGCGTCGGCATCACCCTCGCCTCGGTGTTCGGCGCCGGGATCGTGGCGGTCGGCATCGGCGTCGTCGTCCTCGTGGTGATCGCGGTGAACTCCATCGCCGGCATCGCGAAGTCGAGCGCCGCGACCCCGACTCCCGCGTGTCCGGCCGTGTCGTCGAAGACGATCGGCGGGATGGTCGTGCCGGCCGGCCCCGTCGGCGGCTTCTGCCAGGACCGCCTGGTGAACGCCGCGCACGTGATCGAAGCCGCCCGGGCGCTCGGCATCGGGCCGCACACGCAGGCCGTCGGCGTGATGACCGCGATCGGCGAGTCGAGCCTGGTGAACCTGGACCACGGGGACGCCGCGGGCCCGGACAGCCGCGGCCTGTTCCAGCAGCGCGACAACGGCGCCTGGGGCACGTACGAGCAGCGGATGGACCCGTACACGGCCGCGTCGATGTTCTACGCGAAGCTCGTGAAGGTGCCGGGCTGGAAGACGATGACCCCGACGCAGATGGCGCACGCCGTGCAGATCAACTCGGACCCGGACCACTACGCGAAGTCGTGGCCACAGGCGAAGACGATCGTCGAGGAGCTCACCGGCCAGGCCGTGCCGGACACCGCCCCGCAGGGCTGACCGCTCACGAGGCCACCGCATGCGTTTCCTCGTCGAACTCGACGATCGCGGCGCCCCCGCTGTGCACGACGACCTGCGCGCGGAGCCGGACCGACTGCTCGTCGAGGGCACAGGCGCAGGCGTCGACCCACTCCCAGTCGACCGGGTGGAGCCGGTCGGCACCGGGCCGTTCCCACACGAGCACCACGTCGGCGGCACCGAGCTGCGCCACGATGTCCGCGATCAGGGCCGCGAAGTCGTCGACGTGCTCGTCCGGCGAGTACGGCAGGTCGGCGATCGGCAGCAGGAACGGGATCGAGATCCCGCGGTCGTCGAGGAACAGCACCCAGCACTGGCGGCGGAGCGGCCGTTCGACCACGGCTTCGACGAGCTGGACGACGTCGTCGTCGGTGCGGACGGGTTCACGGATGAGGCGGGCGAGCATGTCGGTGTCAGGCATGACTCCAGCGTGGCGACCAGACCACCGCCACCGAGGCGAACCCCGGCTTCTGTGGACAGCTACTCGAACGACACAGGCTGTGGAGGAACGAGCCGTCAGATGCCGTGCGTCACGGAGCTGTCGACGAGCAACAGCGACGCGAAGAACACCGCGACGACCGCCGCCATGCCGACGAGCACCACCGGCCAGGTCAGCCGCCGACGCACGAGCCGCAGCACGCAGACCGCGATCGTCGCGACGAGCACCCCCGCGACGAGGATCGGCCCCACGACGACCACCGAGTCCCCCAGCGTCTCGTTGCAGGTGTTGCCCGGCGCCGCGCACGACACGAACGCGAGCGACATGAGCTTGATGCCCCATCCCGCTGCCAGCGCCTCGACCGTGAGCAGCACGAGCAGGGCGGTGGAAGCGACCACGTCGGCGACGCGGCTGCGACCGGCCAGGGGGTGGCGGGCCTCCCGACCGAAGCGTGCCGGGCCGGACCCGAGCGGATCGAGGCCCGCCCCGGCACCGGGCCCGGGTGCCGGACCGGTCTGCCGCGCGGGCGCGCCCATCAGGAGCGCCGGCCGCGCGTCGACCAGAGGGCGAGCGCGACGAGGAGGGGCTGACCGAACAGGCGGACGAAGCGCTTCTCGTCGCTGTCCAGACCGAAGGCGTCACGGCGGTTGACCCACTGCGACAGGTTGCCGGGGAAGATCACCGTGAAGAACAGGGCCGCGACCGTGCCGACGACGCGGCGGGCCCGCTTCGGAGCGAGCACCAGGGCCGAGCCGAGCGTGATCTCCGCGACACCGGACGCGAGCACCGTGGTGTCGTCGTCGAGGGGCACGAAGTCGGGGACCTGGGCCGTGAACTCCCCACGCGCGACGGTGAGGTGGCTCGTGCCCGCGACGACGAGGACCAGGCCGAGCAGGACGCGGAAGACGGAACGCATGCCCCCATGGTGCCCGTTCTGACCGACGCCTGCCCGCGTTGCGCGGCCTGGACGCGCACGAAGCGAGGTTCACTCGCTACATTCAGACGCATGGGAGCAGTCGCTCGGGACCACGAACCGCCGGCAGCCCCGGCGACGTTCGCGGTGTTGCTCGGACCGGTCGCGTTCTACCTCGGCATCATCGTGCCCGCGCAGTCGACCACCCGGCACGTGCTGCTCGGTGCGGTGTTCGGGCTCGTGTGCGTGCTGAGCGGGTGGCGGGCGATCCGGATCGCCGGCCGTCGTCGTGCGGTGCGGGTGTGGTCGTGGATCGGCATCGTGATCGGCGGCGCCGGACTCGTCATGCTCGTGTGGCAGGTGCTCGTGATCGTGACCGGCGGCGCGTTCCCACCGCCGTTCTGGTCGCCGTACGCCAACCGCTGACGCGGTCCGGACTGGAGGCCCGGGTCGGGTCCGCCCCGCCGCGCACGACCCTGGTCGGTCCGGCTCGGAGCCACCCGGCGTCGCGACGCCGGGTCACCAGCCGAGCGTGCCGGGCGCTCCCTTGAACGGGCCGACGACGTCCGCCGTTATCCAGCCGCCGTAGAAGTCGCCGTCCTGCGCCTGGACTCGTTCGCCGCCGACCTCGCAGGAGTCCATCGCGGACGGGTAGATCGCGACGCGTTCCCGCAGCGACCCGTAGCCGGGAACGGGCGTCGGGTAGTTCCAGGCGGCACGGCTCGCGACCGTGCCGTCACCGCCCACGACGTCGAAGTAGCGCGCGAGCCCCTTGAACTCGCACATGCTCGAGCCGGACGCCGCGACGAGCGCCCCCTCGGCGAGGTCGGCCATCGGCAGGTAGTAGACCGGCGGGTGCGAGGTCTCGAGCACGCGGACGGCGTCGGTCGTGTCCGCGACGACCGTGCCGCCGAGGCGGACGACGACGCGGGCGGTGACCGGCTCGACGGCGGGCGGGCGGGGGTAGTCCCAGACGGATTCCTGGCCGGGGCCGGGCTCGGTCCTGTTCGGGTGGCGCATGCTCCAGGTCTACGCGGGCTGCCTGCGGTCCGGCCGCGTGCGTGGGGCGGTGGCGGGGCGCGTTCGTGCGGGTCGGGCTGTTCTTTCGCGCTCAGCGACAGTTCACGGGCCCGGCGGCGCGAGGACTGTCGCCCAGCACGAAACCTCGCCCGGAACCGCGCAGCCCGCCGCGTGCGCCACGTGCGCGGAATCGTCTCCGGGTGCACCATGGGCGGGTGACGACGACGACACGCACCCTGTTCCGACGGAAGCCCATCGAGACGATCGATGACGAGGCCGGGGGCGAGGGCGGCCTGAAACGGCACCTCGGCCTGTGGCAGCTCACCGCGATCGGCATCGGCGGCATCATCGGCGCCGGCATCTTCACCCTCGCCGGCACCGTGGCGAACGGCGTCGCCGGACCCGCGGTCCTGATCAGCTTCCTCGTCGCCGGGGTCGCGAGTGCCGCCGCAGCGCTGTCGTACGCCGAGTTCGCCGGGCTCATCCCGAAGGCCGGCAGCGCGTACACGTACGGTTACGCGGTGCTCGGCGAGATCGTCGGCTGGTTCATCGGCTGGGACCTGCTGCTCGAGTACACCGCGATCGTGGCGGTGGTCGCGATCGGTATCTCCGGGTACGTCGGGTTCCTGGTCGGCCAGTTCGGCATCGACCTGCCCGCCTGGATGCTCGGCGCACCCGGCACGGGCGAGGGCCACGTGGTCGACGTGTTCGCGATCATCCTGTGCCTGCTCACCGCGTTCGTGCTCACCCGTGGCATCCGCAGCGCCGCCCGGTTCGAGTTCGTCGCCGTCGGCATCAAGGTGGCGCTCGTCGTGCTCATCGTGGTGCTCGGGGTGTTCCACATCAACAGCGCGAACTACTCCCCGTACTTCCCGTTCGGCTTCGGCGGCGTGATGACCGGTGCCGCGACCGTGTTCTTCGCCGTGTTCGGCTACGACGCGATGTCCACCGCGGCCGAGGAGTCCACCGACGCCCGCAAGCACATGCCGAAGGCGATCCTGCTGTCCCTCGGCATCTCGATGGTCCTCTACGTCCTGGCGACGATCGTGCTGACGGGCATGCAGGACTACAAGGACATCGACCCGGCGTCGGGCTTCTCGTCGGCGTTCGCGTCGGTCGGACTCGGCGGGGTCGCGAACATCATCGCGATCGGGGCCATCGTCGGCATCGTCACGGTGCTCGTCACGTTCATGCTCGGCGCCTCGCGCGTCTGGTTCTCGATGAGCCGCGACGGCCTGATGCCGAAGTGGTTCGCGAAGACCGACCCGAAGCGCCACGTCCCGACCCGGGTCACGTGGATCCTCGGCATCGCGTCGGCGGTCCTCGCCGGTGTGCTGCCGATCGGCGTGGTCGCGGAGCTGACGAACATCGGCATCCTGCTCGCGTTCGTGGTCGTCTGCGGCGCCGTGATCGTGCTGCGCTACCGGCAGCCCGAGCTCGACCGGCAGTTCCGGCTGCCGTTCATGCCCGTCATCCCGATCATCGGCGTCATCGCGTCGCTGTGGCTCGTGACGTTCCTGCAGTGGGAGACGTGGGTGCGGTTCGGGATCTGGTTCGCGATCGGCCTCGTCGTGTACTTCGCGTACTCGCGGAAGCACAGCAAGCTGGCCGAGCCGACGAAGCGCTGACGCCGCGGCGACGCCGGCAGCGCCCACGCCCCTCAGCGCCGCAACGTCTCCCGCGGGTACTCCCCGAACCGGTTCGCGTACACCGAGGCGAACCGCCCCATGTGCGCGAAGCCCCAGCGCCGGGCGACGTCGGCCACCGAGGTCGCCTGCGGGTCGAGGATCCGCAGCTCCTCGTGCACCCGTCCGAGCCGCACCTCGCGCAGGTACGTCATCGGCGAGCGCTCGAACGCCCGCTGGAACGACTCCTGGATCCCGCGGATGCTGAGACCGGCGGCCTGCGCGATGTCGGCGACGGTGAGCGGCTGGTGGGCGTGCGCCTGGATGAACTCGACCGCGGCACGGAGCCGTCCGTCGCTCCGGGTGCCGTAGCCGGCGGGGAACCGCTCGGCCTGCAGCGGGTACATGCGGAACAGTGCTCGGGCGACGTCGCGCTGGGCCTCGTGCCAGGCGAGGGACCCCTCGCCCTCCTCGCGCAGGGCCCGCAGCGCTCCCGACACCGCGGTCCGCCACAGGCCGACTGCGGCGGGGTCCGGCGCTGCGGCGGTGTCGAACGCCATGGTGCCGTCGACGAGGTGGTTCTCGGCGGCGACGTCGAGCACGAGGTCGCGTCGGAGGTGCACCAGGCGCTGGTCCCAGTCCTGGTACTCCATCTCGAACCGGCGCTCGACGGGGAACATCGTCGGCACGCCGGGCTGCATGCGGACCTCGTCACGGCCGACGTCGACGCGCGCTTCACCGCGTTCGAGCCACTGGACGACGACCTCGCCCTCGGTGGCGACGTCGCCCCGCAGGTACCCGTGCATCTGCGAACGGCGGATGCTCAGCCGTTCGTCACCGACGCCGACGTACTTGAACCAGTAGTCCTGGTCGAGTGCCCGGGAGTACCAGGCCTTGCCCGCGTACATGCCGGCGAGCGAGTTGATGGCTTGGTCGGTGTCCTGGCCGGCCACGGCGACGAGCGAACGTGGCTGGGCGGGCCGTGCAGCAGGATCGGAACCCGGAGCGGGCGCCTGCGACTCGGTCGTGTCGGTCATCGGAACACCTCTCTCTCCTGGAGCAGAGCGGTGCGGTCACCTCCGGGTGGTCCCCAGCCTGCTCTCTCACGCTAGGGAGCAGTGGGTTGTCGTACAACCAGGTTGCGCTCTGCGGCCTAACGGCCGGACCAGCGGACCCAGCCGTGCACCTGCGCTGCTGCGCTCTCGAACGACGAGTGCCCACCGGTCAGCGAGTGGTCGGGGGAATCGACGTTGTACGTGTCGGTCCGGGTGATGTCGCACACGACCTCGGCGTCGAGCCACCCGTTCCAGTGGTCGGCGGAGTCGCGTACCCACCGCAGTCGGTCCGGCATGCGTTTCCAATCGGTTCGGCGGATCGCAGTCGTCGCGATCCGAGTTGGACGGTAGTCCTGTCAGATGTTCGTCGCACAGGGTGGCGGCGGGGATCGTCGGTGGTGACTGGCACGATGGTCACGTGCCAGCCGCCCCGATGATCGACGCCGTCGACGTCATCCGCTTCGTCGGGCCGCAGACCTTCGGTCGCGCACGCGACGTCGTCCGCGCCGGTCTGGTCGACGACGCCACCTGGCACGACGACGACGGCACGGTCACCGCGGTCGTGTCCGGCACCGCCGACGACCCGTACGAACTCCGCGTGGACACCACCCCGGCGCGCGGCGACTTCGTCCGCCCGGTCCGCAGCACCTGCAGCTGCCCCCTCGGCGGGGACTGCAAGCACGTCGCGGCCGCGCTCCTCACCATCAACGCCCGTGCCCTCGCCGCGAACGCCGGCCCACGTCCGGAAGCGCCGGCTCCGCCGCCGTCTGACTGGAGGCACGACCTCGCCCGCCTCGCCGGTGACGACGAGCGGGCTCCCACCTCGCAGGGCACGCGGATGGGACTGCAGTTCGAGTTGCGTGACGCGGTCCCCGCCAAGCTCGCCTCGCGAGCCCGTGCGGCCGGCCGCGCCCTGCCCGCACCGTCCCGCAGTGTCCGACTCGGGGTCCGCCCGGTCACACGCAGCGACGCCGGCAACTGGGTGCGCGGGCAGCTGACCTGGGGCACGCTCCCCTACTCGCAGAACCGGCTCGGCGTCGGTGCCGAGCAGCACGCCTGGTTCCTGCAGCTCGCCGCCCTGCACCGCGCCGGGCAGCTCGCCGGGCTCCCGGGTGAGAGCGACTGGCTGCACCTCGACGACTTCCGGAGCCCGCTGCTCTGGCCACTCCTGCAGCAGGCCGCGGCGCTCGACATCGCGTTCGTCACGGGCAAGCGCGAGGGCGGAGCGGTGCTCGGAACGCAGGCCCAGGTGCTGCTCGACGTCGCCCGGCGCGACGACGCCGTGGTGATCGGCGCGAGTGCCGTGCTCGACGGCCGGCCCGTGGTGCCCGGTGCCGCGCGGATGATCGGCGACCACGGCGTCTACGTGTTCCGCGAGAGCCCCGAGTTCACGGTCGCCGTCGCCCCGACCCCGGCGCCGGTGCCCGAGGACCAGCGCCGCATGCTCGTCGAGGGCACCCGGATCACCGTGCCCACCGCCGAGGTCGACGAGTTCCTGGCCGACTGGTCGCCCCGGTTGCGCGGTGCCCTCGGCCTGGTCAGCTCCGACGGCTCGGTGGAGCTGCCCGAGCGCACCCCGCCCGAGCTCGTCCTGACCGCGACGTTCGAGCCGGCCCGGGCGCCGCGCACCGACGACCGCGTGCACCTGCACTGGCGCTGGCACGTCGACGGCCGGAAGGACCCGGTGTCCCTGCACGGCCCACTCCCCGACCTCTCCGGGCTCCGTGCCGCCGACGATCCAGCCGGCACCGACGAGCAGGCCGGCAACGACGACGCACCCGTGGCGGAACCGACCACGGCGGTGGAGCCGACCACGTCGACGACGCCGGCCGACGACGCGACGCAGGCCGGGCCTCCCGTCCGCCCTGCCGGACCCGGTGGCGGACTGGACTGGTTCCAGGACGGCGCCATCGACGGGGCCGACGTCGCGGTGTTCGCGAACGAGTTCCTGCCCGAGCTGCCGTCGCTCGGCGTCCGCACCGTCGTGCAGGGCGAGCGCCTCGACTACGAGCGGCTGAGCGGTCGGCCGCACATCCGTGTCACGACGATGCCGTCGGACAAGCACGACTGGTTCGACCTCGGCATCATCGTGAGCGTCAACGGCAAGCAGATCCCCTTCACACCGCTGCTCACCGCGCTCGCGGGTCGGCAGCGACGACTCAAGCTCGTCGACAACTCGTACCTGTCGCTCGCCGACCCCGCGTTCGACCGGCTCAAGGAGCTCATCGACGAGGCCCGCGACCTGGACGAGTGGGAGCCCGACCAGCCGATCGCCGTCACGCCCCTGCACGCCGGGCTGTGGTCGGAGTTCGACCTGCTGGCCGACGAGACCTCGCACGACGAACGCTGGCAGGCGATCGCCTCCGGGCTGCTCGGGGCGACTCCTCCGGGTGACGTCCCCGTGCCGGACACCGTCCACGCCGACCTGCGGCCGTACCAGCACGCCGGGTACGCGTGGCTGTCGTTCCTGGTGACGCACGGCATCGGCGGGGTGCTCGCCGACGACATGGGCCTCGGCAAGACGCTGCAGGTGCTCGCGATGGTCGCCGCCCGTCGCGCCGCGGAGCCCGCCGCTCCCCCGTTCCTGGTCATCGCACCGACGTCGGTCGTCGGCAACTGGGCCGCCGAAGCCGCCAAGTTCGTGCCGTCGCTGCGGGTCGCGACGGTGACCTCGACGTCGTTGAAGGACCCGGGGCTCGTCGCGCGGACCGCCGCAGCGTCGGACGTCGTCGTCACCTCGTACGCGTTGCTCCGGCTCGACGCCCGCGCCTGGACCGACCTGCCGTGGTCGGCACTGGTGCTCGACGAGGCCCAGTTCGTGAAGAACCCGCAGTCCCAGACCCACCGCGTGGCCTCGGAGCTGCAGGCACCGGTGAAGTTCGCGATCACCGGCACCCCGCTCGAGAACGGCCTGACCGACCTCTGGGCACTGTTCCACATCGTCGCGCCGGGGCTGCTGTCCACCTGGACCCGGTTCGGCGACGACTACGTGAAGCCCCTCGCCTCGCCCGAGCTCCGCGGCGAGGCCCGCCAGGAGCTCACCGCGCGACTGCGTCGACGGATCCGGCCGCTCATGCTCCGCCGCACGAAGGAAGCCGTCGCCGCCGACCTGCCCCCGAAGCAAGAACAGGTCGTCCGGGTCACGCTCGACCCCGCGCACCGCGAGCTGTACGAGCGCACCCTGAACCGGGAGCGGTTGAAGGTCCTCGACCTGATCGACGACCTGTCCAAGAACCGGATGATCGTGTTCCGGTCGCTGACGCTGCTGCGGATGCTCGCGCTGTCGCCGGCGCTGGTGTCGTCCGGGGTGTCCGGGTCGGCGTCGTCGGACTCGCCCCTGTCGCCGTCGACGCCGATCCCCTCCGCCAAGCTCGACCTGCTGCTCGACGAACTCGAACAGCTCGCCGCCGAGGGCCGCCGCGCCCTGGTGTTCAGTCAGTTCACCTCATTCCTGCGGATGGTCTCGGATGCCCTCGACGCCCGGGGCATCGGCTACGAGTACCTCGACGGTTCCACCCGCAAGCGCCCGGAGGTCATCGAGCGCTTCCGGCAGGGCACCGCCCCGGCGTTCCTCATCTCGTTGAAGGCCGGCGGGTTCGGGCTCACCCTGACCGAGGCGGACACCGTGTTCGTGCTCGACCCGTGGTGGAACCCCGCCGCCGAGTCCCAGGCCGTCGACCGCACGCACCGCATCGGGCAGACCCGGTCGGTGAGCGTCCAGCGGTTCATCGCCGAGGACACCATCGAGGAGAAGGTCCTCGCCCTCGCCGCCCGCAAGGCCGAGCTGTTCGCCACGATGATCGACGACGACGCCCTGTTCGCCGACGACCTGACCGCGGACGACATCCGCTCCCTGCTGACCTGAGCCGCACCCGCACCACCGTTCCGCCGTTCCGCCCGCACCACCGTTCCGCCCCGCACCACCTGGAGTCCCACCGCATGACGTCCCGCCGACGCCGCAGCCACATCACCCTGACCTCCGTCATCGTCGTCCTGGCCCTCGCCGTCGGCGGCTACGCCCTCGACGCGACCGGCCTCCTCGGCCCGGACGCCGACGCCGCGGGTCCGTCCGCTGCGGGCACGACCGCTGCGGACGGTCCCACGGCCGTGGAGACGACCACGATCGGAGCGCAGCAGGCGTCGTCGGGGGCGAGCCCCGCCTCCAGTCCGACCGTCAGCCGCGGAACCGACGCCGACGCCGTCCGCGCACGTGCGCTGCTCGCCGACCTGCCCGTCAAGGGCAAGGCGGCCGGCACGGGCTACGACCGCACGGGAGACTTCGGCAGTGCGTGGCTCGACGTCGACCACAACGGGTGTGACACCCGGAACGACGTCCTCGCCCGCGACCTCGCCGGCATCACCCGCGAGGGCCGCTGCAGGGTCCTCACCGGCACCCTCGTCTCGCCGTACACCGGTGCGACGGTGGACTTCGTGCGCGGCAACACGACCTCGACGCTCGTGCAGATCGACCACGTCGTCGCGCTCGAGAACGCCTGGCGCACCGGAGCCCAGCGCCTCACCGAGACCGAGCGGCAGGCACTGGCGAACGACCCGGTGAACCTGTTCGCCGTCGACGGGCGGTCGAACTCGCAGAAGGGGTCCGGCGACGCGGCGACCTGGCTCCCCGCGAACAAGGCGTTCCGCTGCACCTACGTCGAGCACCAGGTCACGGTGAAGGCGAAGTACCGCCTGTGGGTCGCTCCGGCGGAGCGGGACGCGATGGTGCGGGTGTTGGACGCCTGCTGACGCCCGGTGGTCCGGCGCCGCTGGGCGTCAGCCTGGAGGCCCGGCGCACCTCCGCCCCGCGTGGCAGGCTGCGGGCATGGCTGAGCAACTCACGGTCCCGCAGGCGTTCGCGCTCCTCCAGGTCGAGCCCGACGGGCGCCACGCGCTCGATGGGCAGACGCTGGACACCGGTCTCGCTGGCGCGGTGCTCGCCGACCTCGCCCTGCGCGGTGCCGTCTCGCTGCAGGACGGGCTCGTCACCGTCGTGGACGGTGCCGCCACCGGTGACCCTGTGCTCGACGGCGTGGTCGGTTCGATCGCCGCGTCGGGTGCGCCCCGCAAGGCGAAGTGGTGGGTGAGCCGGCTCGGCAAGCGCCAACTCCGCGACGACGTGCTCGCCGGACTGGTGGCGGACGGGGTCCTCAGCGTCGAGCAGGGCAAGGTCCTCGGGATCTTCCCCACCACGAAGCACGCGGAGCGCGACGGCGCCCCGGAGTCCCTGCTGCGGTCGGGCATCGCCGACGTGTTGGCACGCCGGGCGGGTCCGACGCCGTTCTCCGCCGCGGTCATCGGCCTGCTCGACGCGACGAACACCCTGCGCAAGCAGTTCGGTGCGGTCGACAAGGACCTGGTCAAGGAGATCACCTCGGGCACCTGGGCGAGCCCGGCGGTGAAGGCGGTGCTCGAGGAGATCGAGGCCGCGACGATGGTCGTGATCATGGCGGCGACCGCGGTGACGACGACCTCGATCGTCACCAGCTGAGGCTCCCGGAGGAACGGCTCGACCCCGCCGTTCCCACAGTCCGTGACAGCATGGCTGGTGACACCCTGGAGGGGAACGCATGAGCACCAACGAGCAGCACGGGTCGGCCTTCGGCCGTGGCGTCGATCGGACCCCGCCCTCGGCGGCCACCGAACTGCGTCGGCGGATGGCCGCCTCGCCCGCGGGCTTCCTGCGGAGTGCCGCCTGGGTCCCGTGGAAGCCGGAAGGCGACCCCGAGGGTGGCAGCGTCACCCACGTCATGATCCGTGACAAGCCGTTCGTGCCGGTGTTCACCGACCCGGCCGAACTCGCCGCTGGGCTGCCCGACGCCGAGGGGCGTCCGGTGCCGATGTCCGAGCTCGTGACCGCACTGCCCGAGCAGTTCGGCATCGTGGTCGACCCCACCAGTGCGGCCGAAGCGAACTTCCTGCACGCCGACGTCCTCGCCGAGATGCGGGCGCAGATGCAGGGTGGCGTCCCGGCCAGCGACGACTGACTCGCTCCGTCTCACCGTCCGCTCCGGGCGAGTGCGGGGCATCCCGCTCGGTGACGGTTCTGGTTCGCGATCCTCGGGCTTCGTGAACCGAAACCGACAAGCGGCTCGCGCTCACCCGCCATGCTCCGCGACGACGACAGTCATCGCTGCAACGCCTTCCAGCACTGTCGCGATGAACAGCACGATCGTGACGACTGGCTGGCGTCGCGTCAGGATCCCGACGCCGCCCCGATCACCGCCAGCGTCAGCGCGAGAGCGATCGCTACCGCTGCGGCCGTCCCGAGTGCGACGAGCCACCCGAACGGCCGCTTCCGACGGACCTTGGTTGCGAGGACCCCGCCTCCCGTGCACAGGACGACGAGGACGATCGCCTCGACCACTGCGGTTTGGACCCCCATCGATCGGTTGCACACGCGCGTCGAGGACTCCCAGTCGCACCCGTACTGCGACATCGTCCCGAGGACCCAGCCGAACATCACCGCGAAACCGCTGAGCATCGCGATGACCACGAACAGGGCGATGGTGACGACGAGGTCAACCGTCCAGACCGCGTTCCCCTTCGGTGCCGCGACCGGGTTTGGCGCTGGCCCTCCGGCCGGCAGCGGTCCTTGCGCTCCTGCAGACATCGTCCCCCACTCCCCTGGCCCCCTCGGCCGTCTGCAGCCTAGAAGACTCGGCGCGCCGACTCGGTCAGCGAGCCGGCTCGACGAGCTCGATGAAGCGGGACAGCAGGGACAGGCCCGCGATCGACGGCGGCAGCCCCGTGGTCAGCGCCGGCGAGTGCACGAGGTAGGCCGCCCACTTCGCCCGCGAGATCGCCACGTTCAACCGGTTCGGCATGAGCAGGAAGTCGAGTCCGCGCGGGATGTCGGCCGCACTCGACGCCGCCAGGGAGACGATCGACACGACGGCTTCACGGCCCTGGAACAGGTCGACGGTGCCGACCTGGGTGCCGGTGAAGCCCGCGCGGTCGAGCTCCTGCCGGATCAGTGCGCCCTGCGCGTTGTACGGCGCGACCACGATGACGTCCTCGTCGGTCAGGTCCCGGGTGTCGGAACCGTCGGTCCACGTGCGGCCGACCACGTCACCGACGAGGGCGACGACCCGGGCGGCCTCTTCGGCGGACGACGTCGTGTTGCCCGTGTGCACGACCGGCACGGGGTGCACCCCGGCGTCGATGCCGTCGAGGTGCCGCCCGGAGACCATCGAGGCCAGCTGCCCGTCGTAGGACAGGGCCGAGACGGACTCGGTCAGCGCGGGCTCCATGCGGCGGGTGCGGGCGAGGAAGTACCCGAACTCGGGCGGCAGGACGTGCTGTCCGTCGGCGAGCCAGCCCAGCGAGGACTCGTCGACGGGCTCCGGGTGCGAGCCCTGCGACACCTGGGGCAGCTGCTGGGGATCACCGAGCAGCAGGAGCCGGGTCGCGGCGACCGTCGAGGCGATGGTCGGAGCGAGGGAGAACTGTCCGGCCTCGTCGACCACGAGCAGGTCGAGAGATCGACGCTCGATCGTCGACTCGTTCGCGAACGTCCACGCCGTGCCACCGACGACACCGCCGGCGCCGGAGGCCTCACACGACGACAGGAACGCGGCAACCGCGGCACCGTTCTTCACCGGGGTCCAGGCTGCGGCGTCGAGCTCGTCCTCGGTCGCGCCGGACTTCGGCACCTTCACGACCCGGTCCGCGGGGACGCCGGCCTTGACCACCGAGGCCAGGAAGTTCTCCGACGTCGCGTGCGACTGCCCGACGACCCCCACGCGCCAGCCGTACTCGCGAACGAGTCGGGCGACGACGTTCGAGCCGACGTAGGTCTTGCCCGTGCCGGGAGGGCCCTGGATCGCCAGGTACGACCGGTCGAGGCCGAGCAGGGTCGACACCACGGCCGACACCGTGTCGTCGCCCTGCACCGGGACGATCGGGCCACGTGGGGGCACCCGGCGCAGAAGGTCGAGCGCAGGGTCGGGCAGCATCGCCGGCAGCTCGTCGAGCACGGCCTGGCCCCACCACGCGATCGCCTCGGGCTGGGGCTTCGCTCGGGGCGGCGCCGACGGGGCGAGTGCCACGGGGAACTCGTGGTGCGGCTCGCCGCCGACGGGCAGCCCCTCTTTCACGAGCACCTCGACGGCATCGCCGTTGTCCCACACGTCCACGATCACGGCGCGCGACGACGCACCCTTCGACCCGGGGCCCGGAATAGCGACCGATGGCGGAAGTGGGTCGTCGTAGACCAGGTGGGGCGTGCCTCCAGGCCGCAGCCGCGAGCCGGGCGCGAGCGTCCCCGACAACCGGAGTTCCCGCGACTGCGAGCGGGCACGCGGCAGCGTTTCCCAGTCGCGCTCGACGGACGCACGCTCCACGACCAGGACGTCGCGGGTGTCGGCCCAGTCGTCGACCGGGTTCCGCAGGCGGTCGAAGTGGTCCTGCCAGAAGGTCTTGGCCTCGCGGCGGTGGTAGTCGATCGCGGCTGCGGCGAGCGCCAAAGCGGTCTGGTCCGGGGTGCGGTCGAGGGCGTCGACGTCCTCGAGCTGCGCGGCCAGGGCGACGTACACCGGGTTCGGCTCGCGCTCGACGGGGATCGGTGGGACCTCGAGCTCGAGCGCCGGGTCGGCCGCGTCGGGGTCGTCGGCGCGCAGCGAGCGGAGCCAGTCGCGCAGGCGCAGGGTCGAGCGGCAGTCGTAGGCGTTGTAGTCGGCGACCTGGTCGAGCATCCGCTGCCCCTCGGCGGCGTCGCCGTTCCGGAGTTCCTCGATCGCGTCGACGTAGGCGGTGATGCTGTCCGCGGCGTTCGTGACGTCGCTCTCGCGCAGGTCCGAGCCCATGTACAGCGGTTCGAGCTTCTTGATCGAGTAGCTGTGGCTGCCGACGACCAGGGCCTTGCGGACGATCGGGTACAGGTCGACCAGGACCCCGGCGCGCAGCAGGTCATCGACGGCCTCTTCACCCACCCCGTGCCGGGCGGCGAGCGACAGCAGGTGCGTCCGCTCGTAGGCCGCGTAGTGGTAGATGTGCATGCCGGGGTACCGCTCGCGCCGCTCGTCGATGAAGGCGAGGAAGTCCACCAACGCCTGTCGTTCGTCGCGGATGGTGTGCGCCCAGAATGCAGTGAACTCGGCGTGGTCGTCGACCAGGCCGAACAGGTAGTCGAGTCCCCAGTGCACGCCGTCCTCGGTGTGCAGCGGGTCGCCCTCGAAGTCGAAGAACACGTCTCCCGGGTCGGGCGCCGGGATCGCGTCGAGCGCGCGGGCGTCGAGGACCTCGAAGCGCGGCCTCACGGGCTGACCCGGCCCGTCGGCGCCTGTCCGTCGGGCGTCTTCCGACTCGATCTGGAGGCTCGCCTGGCGTACCAGCCGATCCTGCGTCGCGCGGGACAAGCCCGGTACTGCCCGGGTGCAGACCGCCAGGTCGTCGATCGTCCGCACCTCGTGCTTGATCAGCTTCGCCCGCTGGTCCAGGCGCATGCCGGCGACGAGGACGAGGTCGCGGTGCTCGGCGACCTGGGTCGAGCAGATCGCACAGCGCCCGCAGCTGGAGTACCGCGGGTCACCCCACTGCAGCGACTCGTCGGCAGCGATGCGCTCGGCGATGACCCGCTGCAGTTCGGCGCGCTGCGTGCGGTACACCGGCGCGATGTCGGCGAGGTCGTGTGTGGTCGTCGTCCGGTCGCCGAGCACCAGGTGCACCTGCTGCCCGGTGGGGATGCCGTGCGCCTGCATCTGCTCGGCATAGGCGGCGAGCTGCAGCAGGGCGCTGATCTTGGCGTGCCGAGCGAGCTTGGTGTCGTAGACCTCGTACTCGCCGCGGTCGTTGCGGATGATGAAGTCCGCGAAGCCGATGAACCCGGGGGCGTCGGCCGTCGGCGCTGCGTGGAACGTCGGTTGGTACAGGACGTCGGCACCGTCGGCGAAGGCCTGTCGTGCTTCGGCTGCGGCGTGTGCGTAGTCCGGTGGGGCGGGGCGGTCGAACTCGACGACGTCGCGGGTCTGGCGCAGGATCTCGAGGTAGTCGAGTTCGTGCTGGTCTCCCAGCCGTGCGGTGCGCTCGAGCATGTCGTCGTGCACGTCCGGCAGGGCTTCCCCGCGACCGAGCTTGGCGTCGAGGCGGCGCAGGAACGCCCACTCGCAGGCCGACCACGTGCTCAGGTCACTCGGGCTGAGCAGCACGTGCCCGTCGACGCCGATCTGCATGCGCTCCCCCTTGCTCTCCGGTGCGCTGAAAGCCTAGGGGCGGGCGCTGACACCGAACCGTCCGGGTCGCGCGGCGGTCACCGGATCGGTACGAACCGCGGCCCGTCGTACCCGTCGCGCGTGACGTGCGCGGTGAAGTCGGCGAGCGAGCGCACCCAGTGCCCGCGTTCGCCGTACAGCGCCTGGTACACGACCACCGGCTCCTCGGTCTCGACGTCACGGGCGACCAGGACCACCTCGTAGTCGTTGCCCTTGAAGTGTCGGTAGCGGCCCGCGGTCACGTCGTCAGTCACGCGACCGAGGGTACGGCCCGAGCGGTGGGACCATGACCGCGCGTCCTGCTTGACTGAGCAGGACGGGGAACGCGCACTACGGGGGAACCACATGACCACACTGAGCACTCGCGAGCGGGACCGTCGCGGACAGCGCGTCTTCTTCGTCGTCATGGCGGTCGTCATGGCGGTGGTGGACGTCTGGCTGCACTTCCACGCCGGGGCCATCCACCCCTCGGCCTTCTGGGTCCCCACGGTCGTCGGACTCGTGTACGGCGCCGTGGTGTGGCCGCTCGGCCTGCGTCAGGGGTCGAGGTGGTGGCCGAACCTGGTTGCGGCGGGGTTCCTCGGTGGCTTCCTCGTCCTCATCGCGACGAAGACGTTCTCGCCGTACGCCTGGTTCCTCGCGGTCGTGATCGGGACGTTGCTGTTCCAGGCTGCCCTCCCGCCGAGACGACCCGCGGCGCGGGTCGCCGCCAGGCTCCCCCTGACCGAGGTGCGACCCTGGACCGGCTCGGGAGTCACGGCCACGGCCGTCGAGCACCCCTTCCGCAAGAGTCGGACGAAGCCGGCCGTCGCGCTCACCACGCAGGACGGAGCCACCGCGTTCCTGGTGACGGAGCTCGCCTCGTTCTTCGACGGTGAAGCGGCGATCGCAGAATCGACGAACGGCGAACAGCTGACCTTCCTCACCAGGAAGGGCGTCGCGGCGAAGTCGTCCATCCTCGACGACGCGACGCCGGGGACGGCCGACGGCGCGCTGTTCCTGCACTCGGCGAAGGACGAGTCGCGACCTTCCGCCGTCTTCAGCGACGACGACGCCGCCGCGTTCGAGCAGTGGGTCCGCACGCTTCCCGAGGACTGAGCACCCGCCAAGCCCGGCGCGACGCGCACACCTCGGCGTCACGTCCGGTCACGTTCGACAGCAGTTCGTCGGCTGGGCGTACCGTAGCCGTGTGACCGTCGGAACCGCAGTGGCCGTGCTCGTGGGGGTCCTCGCGCTCGCGACGGTCCTCGGTCTCCTGCTCCGCCACCGGACCGGTCGAGCCCGATCGGCGGGCACCGCCGCCTCGATGAGCCAGGACGCAGACGGCCTCGCGCTCGACACCGACTACGGCACCACCGCCACGTTCGTCCAGTTCTCGACGCCGACGTGTGCTCGTTGCCCGGCCACCCGGCGCCAGCTCGACGCCGTCGCCGGTCAACACGAGGGCGTCCGACGCATCGAAATCGACCTCGCGGAGCGCCCCGAACTCGCGAGCCGCTTCGACGTCATGCAGACCCCGACGGTCCTGCTCCTCGACGCCGACCGCACGGTTCGCACCCGCTTCGGAGGACCGCCCCGCCCACCCGAGCTCACCGCAGCCCTCGACGCCGTCTTGACCACAGGCAGCACAGGCACTTCAGGCACCACCAGCCCCCAGGAGTCCCGATGACCACCACGAACGACAGCGACCGCGGCATCGACCCGCGCTCCCCACGCTTCGGCGCCGCCATCACGGCGGTGCTCCTCGCCGCGACGATCGTCCTCACGCTGATCCCCGAGACGTGGATCGCCGGCATCGTGCTGCTCGCGGTCATCGTCGTACTGTTCGCCGTCGGAGGCATCGCCGGCATCCGCCGCCACCCCTACGGCGCACTCTTCCGACGGGTCGTCCGCCCACGCCTGGCCCCACCCGCCGAACTCGAGGCTCCGGAACCCCCGACCTTCGCCCAGCAGGTCGGCCTGTTCGTGACCGCGGCCGCTCTGCTCCTCGCGCTGCTCGGCGTGCCGTACGCCGCCCCGATCGGTGCCGCGGTCGCCCTGGTGGCCGCGTTCCTCAACGCCGTCTTCGACGTCTGCATCGGCTGCCTGCTCTACGTGTGGCTGGTCCGCGCGGGCGTCTTCCGTCCGCGACGCGGCGTCGCCTGACGGCGTCCGGCCTGGAGGCCCGTCCCACCTCCGCCGCACCGCCAGCGCCCGACAGGTGCTCGGCTCCGGAACACGGGTGAGCCCCGCACCGTAGGGTGAGCGGGTGGGGGAAGACGAACGAATCATCCGGCGTGCATGGCGTCGTACTGCCCTGGTCGTGCTGATCGCCGCCATCGCCGGGGCGGTTTCCGGCTGGGCCACGTCACGGGGCGAGGACGGTTGGACCGTCACCCTCGCGATCTTCACGTGCGTCATGGTGCTGGGCGGCATCGCCGGGATGCTCTCGTTGCTCCCCGCCAGTGTGCGCGCGTCCGCGACGATGACCGAGGCTGTCGAGGGGCTGGCGCGGGATCGTCGCAAGATCATCAGCAAGGCCATCCGCTCGGGCGTCCCGCTCGATGAGAACGAGGACCCGGAACTGCAACACCGCGCGCTCACCCTCGCCCGCGGTACCGCCATGTTCAACGGGATCATGCTTGGGCACGGTGTGATGCTGGTCGCGGCGGTTGCCACTCCCCAGTTCGCTCGAGCCGTCACCGACGACGGTGGTGTGACCTTCAGCCGGGTCTTCCTGGCGCTCTTCGTCATCGAGACGGCGTTCCTCGTGCCGTTGCTGGTCGTCCGAGGCCGCCGAGCTCGGCGCTACGCGGAAGCCGCCACAGCCGAGAACGAACGCCGCACCGCTACTCCGGTACCTGTCGCATGACCGCCGTGACGGAGATGCCCTCGACGCCGGAGGTGATCGCCCGCCGAGCTTGGCGCCGGACGGCTTGGATCATCCTGGCCGGAGCCGTGGCCGGCGCGATCATCGGGGTTCTGCTCGAGCGCGTGAGCCCAGGACGGGGCTGGCCGCTCTTGATCGTCGGGTGCACCGCGGCTGTCGGCGGACTGTCCGGAGCATTCTCGTTGCTCGCCACCAGCCTTCGCCTCTCTCCGCAGATGCAGGCGCCCCTCGCAGGTCTGTCGCGCTCCGGCCGGAAGACGCTCTCGCAGGCGATAGCGAAGCAAACCCCGATCGAGCCAGTCGATTCCGACCTCGCACGGCGGGCGTTCGACCTCGCACGCCTCCGCGCCGTCTACCAACCGATCGCGCTCGGCCAGTTCTTGCTGCTCTACCTCGGCATCGCCGGGCCACAGCTCCCGAACCTCGTCGAGGACGACCCCTTCTCTGCCGTATTCAGTCGAATCTTCTGCAGTGCTCTCCTCGTCGCAGCCGTCGTCTTTACACCGCTCCTCCTCCGCCAGTCCCGCAACGCCGGCAGGTACGTGCAAGCAGCAGCTGCCGCTGACACCCGCACGGCGTAAGTCACCTCTCTCCAGGATGCGTCGGCCTCGAGGCACATGGTGATGTCGTCGTTCTGCGGGTCAGAGCTGCAGTGCGCCGACGTGGAGAAGCTATACGGCGTACTGCGCACGGCGTGTCGGACAGGCGTCGTTCCTGGGCGTGAGCGCTCCTCCACAGTCGCCCCTTCGGAGACGTAGTCCACCGTTCGACGATCTTGTCCACGGGTTGCTCCGCCTTGAACGAGGATCTTCGCCGTGGAGCGATGGGAAGCGGATGACGCACGCCGACGGCACATGGCGCGTTTCGGCCGCCGGGACACTACACCCGAGCTTGCTGTACGCAGGGAACTCCATCGTCGTGGGCGCCGCTTCTTCGTGGATCGACAGGTGAGTGGTCGCAGCCGTGTGCGCCCTGATCTTGTGTTCCCTCGTGCCATGGTCGCAGTGTTCGTCGATGGGTGCTTCTGGCACTACTGCGAGGAGCATGCCCATCTCCCGAAGGCGAATGCCGAGCTGTGGCGCCGGAAGCTCCTGGCGAATCGGCAGCGCGATGCTCGGAACCAGGCGATCCTCGTCTCGGAGGGCTGGCGTGTCTTGCGGTTCTGGGAGCACGACGACGAGGTGACGTCAGCCACGGTGGTCGAAGACGAACTCGACCGGTGGGACGCAATCGTTCGAGCAGTGCGACCAGACGGAGCGAAGCAGCCCACGGATCCTGAGCACGGAGCCGAGTCGACACGCTGATCCGTCACACAAGGAGGACGAGCATGCGTCAGTATTGCCAGGCTGGGGTATCACCTCAGCCCCATTCCTCAACAGGAGACCGCGATGATGAAGTCCGCCCAGACCGACGCCACCGAAGACGAGCGCGCCGAGGTCGAGAACGAGCGCGAAGAGCTCAAGGACTTCGTGAAGAGCCTCACCGGAGACGACATCAAATCGGGGAACTGGTTCTCGAAGCTCCTGAGCAACGCCCTGGCCGCCTACACGCAGAAAGTCGACGCGGCGTACTTCCAGGAGCGGTACAAAGGCGTCCCAGCGGACGCCATCGTCGATCAGCGGATCAAGATGGCCGCTCGCTACGCCGCGATCGAAGGTGGTCTCTCGGCTGGCGCCTACACGGCTGCGGTGGTCGCCACGCTCGGCACGTTGGGCGGCGCCTCACCGCTGACTTTGCCGGCAGCCGGCGTCACGTTGCTCGTCGACGTGGCCTACATCGCACGGCTGCAGTTGCACCTTGCCTACGACATCGCGGTCCTCTACCGCGTCCCGATCAATGTTGACGACCCGGATGACCTGTGGAAGCTGATCCGGGTCGCCTTCACGATCCGCGGCGCTCAGGCGGTCAGCGAGGGCGTCACCAAGGTGGTCCCCGCACTTGTCCGCCCGTTCGTCAAGAAGTTCTACTCGAGAGCTGTGCTCACGACGGCGCGAGGTTTGCCTGTCGTCGGGAAGTTCCTGCTGCAACGAAACGTCATCAAGATCGGAATTCCGATCGTCGGCGTTCCTGTGTCAGTGGCGCTCAACTACTACTCGACGATCATCGCTGGCAAACACGCTCGGGCCGTCTTCCGGAACGATGCCCGCGTCGACGAAGCTGCGACCAACGCGGTGTCCAAGGCGGATCACCCCCGCTCGATGTTGTGGGTCGCCTGGATGATGGTGCTCGCGGACGGAAAGATCACTGACGACGAAGCCCTCCTCATGCGGAAGCTAGTCGAGCAGTTGCACGACCAACACGATCTGAACGATGACCAGTTCGCCAACGTGATCGACCTGGATGTCGAGGACGTCTGGCGACGCCTAGACGAGGAGGCCGGTGATCTCGCGGATCTCCTCGATGTGGCGGTGATGACCGCTGAAGTCGATGGTTCGGTGCACAAGCTCGAGACAGCGGTTCTCAAAGAGCTTCGCGACCGCCACGGGGACCGACTGGCGTAGGGAAGTATCGGAGTGGAGCGACCGCGGTGGGTTCCTCGGCGAGGCCATCCCGTGATCACACGCTGACCGACGGGTCAAAGCCGCTACTGCTCGTTCTTCCCGCTGATCGCCGCTAGAACAGCGGGCAGGAAAGTCCCAGGCTCGTCGTCGAGCACGCATCTTTGGATGGAATTAGAGGGCCCCTAGGCGCCCGGCAAGCGTTCTCGCCGGGTTGATCGCATCGTCAGTCCTGATCCGGATGATTAGGCTGGTTGAGGCCAAACGTGACCCGCACATGTCATGGCTCGCAAGCAAGGGCCCCTAGGGGTAGCCCGCTGATCGGCGGCGACCCCGCCCTGACCACCGCGGTCGAGGGCGCAGGGGACAACGAAGCGGTCGCCGTCCGCGACCTCGGCACACTCGGGCTGACGGCGACTACGCAGTCGTCGGGATCAGCGCGTCCGGCTAGACGCCCTACGTCACCGCGGCCATCCTCGAGGCCTGGCGCCGCTCCGCCCTCTCGGTCTCCGTCGCGTGCAACCCCGACTCGGCCGCGGGGCGGGAGGCCGACATCGCCATCGACGCCGTCGTCGGCCCCGAGTTCATCGCCGGCTCGACCCGCCTGAAGGCGGGCACCGCGCAGAAGCTCGTCCTGAACATGCTCACCACGCTCGCGATGGTGCGCAGCCACAAGACGTACGGCAACCGCATGGTCGACGTGCGGGCGACGAACGCGCAGCTCGTCGCCCGGGCGTTCTCGCTCGTGCAGGACGTCACCGGCGCTCGCCCCGCCGAGGTCCGGGCGGCGCTCGACGCCTCGGGCGGCGAGGTGAAGACCGCCATCGCCGTGATCCTGACCGGCGCCTCGCCTGCCGACGTGCGTTCTCGCCTCGATACTGCTGCTGGCTCGTTGCGCGCCGTGCTGTAGAGCTCGTTCCCCTTTTCCGTCTCCTGTCCCCCGAGGAGCACAGCAATGCCCGATGCCCAGCAACTCGCCCAGCAGATCCTCGACGCCGTCGGCGGTTCCGCGAACATCGCCGACGTCGAGAACTGCATGACCCGCCTGCGGGTCGAGGTCGTGTCCGACTCCTCCGTCACGCTCGACGACCTGAAGGCCACCGACGGCGTCATGGCCGCCATCGCGGCCGGCTCGAACCTGCAGATCGTGCTCGGCCCGGGTCTCGTCGACCGCGTGGCCGACGGCCTGGAGGCCCTGCGCACGGCCGCCCCGCCGGCTGCGGTTGGTGGGTCCTCACCTGAAGAACTCGCGGCTCGCGGAACCGAGATCAAGGCGTCGGCGCGGGCTCGTTCCGACGGCCGCACCATGCGCGCGATCCGGAAGATCTCCGCGATCTTCATCCCGCTCATCCCCGCACTGATCGCCTGCGGGCTGATCGCCGGGATCAACGGCATCCTGACGAACCTGGGGTGGGTGCCTGCGCTGACTCCGTTCCTCGGCGTGCTCTCGTCCGGCTTCCTGTCGCTGCTCGCCGTGTTCGTCGGGATGGCTGTGCCGACGAGAACCGTGTCGCGATGGGGTCCAGCGGCACGCCCGCCCTCGGTGGTGCGGTCGGCGGCATCATCGTCGCGGCCGGTGTCGCGAACGTCACGGTGTTCGGCGAGACCCTGGCTCCCGGGCAGGGCGGTGTGCTCGGCGCGCTTGCCGGCGGCATCCTCCCGCCTACGTCGAGCGCTTCATGCGCCGGGTCACGCCGGACGTCATCGCGCTCATCGTCGTGCCGACCGTGACCGTCCTCGTCGCCGGCTCGATCACCCTCGGCGTGCTCATGTCCGTCGCGGGCGTCGTCTCCGTCGCGATCGGGACCGCTGCGACCTGGCTGCTCGCGAACGGTGGTGCCTTCGCCGGCTTCGTGCTCGGAGGCCTGTTCCTGCCACTCGTCATGACCGGCATGCACCAGGGACTCATCCCGATCCACACCACCCTGATCGACCAGACCGGGTGGACCGTGCTGCTGCCCGTGCTGGCGATGGGCGGTGCCGGGCAGATCGGTGCGTGCATCGCGCTGTGGGTTCGGTTCCGATCGAACGCTTCGCTGGTGCGGACCATCCGTGGTGCCCTGCCGGCTGGGTTCCTCGGCGTCGGGGAGCCCCTGATCTACGGCGTGACGCTCCCCCTCGGCCGGCCGTTCATCACCGCGTGCATCGGTGGAGCGTTCGGTGGCGGTGTCGTCGGGTTGTTCGACCAGCTCGGGCACTCCGTCGGGGCGATCGCCATCGGCGCCTCGGACCTGTCGCTCATCCCGCTGCTGAACGGTTCGTCCGGGTACGGGTGGGCGCTGCTCGGGTACGGGTCGGGGCTCGTGGTGGCGTATGTCGTGGGGTTCGTGGCGACGTTGTTGTTGGGGGTGTCGGACTCAGTGCGGGCTGACCTCGAGGCGCAGTCGGACACCTCGACCGGTGATCCGGTAGACCCCGATGCACCTATCGATGGGCGGGTCGCACCCGTCGGAGCTACATCGAACGCCCGTCGTTGATCCTTCGTTCGCTCACCGTTCCGTTCAACCTCCGACAGTCAACAAATGACTTCCCACGTTCTCGCAGCGAGGACCTTTGGGCAAGGATCGGGCCGACGCTATGACAACCGGAACAAGCTCGGCAAACGGCACACGGCTCGCTCTACTCGGCGGGAGACGGCACCCGAGCTGGCGTTGCGTCGAGAGCTGCATGAAGGTCGGCGCCTTCTTTGTCGACCGTCAGGTTAGCCGCAAGTGCCACGCGCGGATCGAAGTCGGGTGCCCGCAAGCAAGGATCGCCGTCTTCATCGATCTGAGCCGGACACCTCGACACCCGACAAGACGGCGCTGGCACGTGCCCCGACCCGAGGCAACGACCTGACTAACTCGGCGTCACCTAAGCGGGCCGTCTCGGTAAGTCGTCGGCCAAGCTGGACCCTCACCTGAGCCACCGCCAAGACTTCGAGGGATCCGAGCTTCGTCTACCAGCGGCAAGGATTGCACGACGCGCGCAAGTACTACCGACACCGTACGCAACGGTCGTCCAGTATGAGCGAGTGGGCAGACTCTTCAACCTCAGCGAGCTTCAACCCGAGCATGCCCTGTTCTGTGGGCGAATCTGGGAACCCCAAGATCTCGAAGGGCTCTCCCGCGCCATCGCGGACCTGGCACTGGGACAGTGCGCGCACGTCGAGGCCATCCTGCGCACCGCGGCCCCGTGGCACCCAATCTCAGCTTCGTACGCCGTCGATGCGGCCATCAAGTCTCTAACAGTCCCAGCAGGAAAAGATCCTTGGCACCGCGACGGTTGGGTATTCCAATTCATTTCGTGGATTGTCGCGATTGAGGAGTCTCCAGCGCTGACTCGTGCGCCGCAGATGGATCAAGCGTCGAAAGGTTTTGATGGCTTTCAATTGGAGCTTGATCCAATTACCGGCCGCGTGAAACGCGCCGTCGTATTCGAGGACAAGGCAACCGATTCACCGAGGGACACAGTGAGAGAAAAAGTGTGGCCCGAATTCGAAGACATTGAGGCTGGCCATCGTCATCCCGCGATCGCGACCGAGATCGGCGCACTCCTGCGAGGTCGGTGGTCCACGGATGAGATCATCGAGATCGTGGATCGCATAATGCGGACGCCAGACGGCTTGGCGTATCGAGCCTCATTGACGGCCGGGAGCTACCATGTCCAGTCGGCAGGGTTCAACGGACTGTTCGACGGTTTTGAGTCCTCGGTGTCTGGGGACCGCTTGCGTCGACAGGGCAACGTGCTAGAGGTCGAAGATCTTCGAAGCTGGATGGATTCCCTGTGCGACCGGGCCATCGCGCTACTGGAGGCGAGTCTTGTTTGATTCAGTCACTTCCGCGCTAATTGCCGCGGCCCCCCGGCTAGCTGGGATAGACCGTGAGAGGCTCGCGGCGCAAATCACTGAGGCGTACGTCCAAGTGACGGTGTCCAAGTCGCTACTGGGCGAGGAGATGACTACACAGACCCAACTTCTTGATGATCTTCGCTCAATCGGTGCTTCCAACGAGGCGATTGCTCTAGCAGTTGACGATTTCGAGATCCAACAATCGGCGTCATACGTCGCCGCCAGCGCATATCGCGCCATCGCTGAAGCTTCCCCGAGCAGCGATGTACGTTCTACTTCGCTTAGCACGGAATCAATCTCAGCTGCTATCGCGTCAACCTTGCTCTTTCTCATTGCCGATGCCGCCGCCGATGCGTCCGAGGCGGCGGCCTCCATCATTGTGGAGGCCGATGATCCCAACGCGACCTTAGTAGAACTTGTGCGCCTCTTAGGCAGAGGCGAGGTACATCTGGGTAAGGCTCGTGCCACTATTACATTGAAAACGGACGAAGAACCGTCGAGTCTGATCGCGCCCATCGGTTACTGGAAATGCGAACGCAGACTGTTGCAACTAATAGCGCGTCTCGATGACGGGTCAAAGCCAGAACAGGAGACCGAAGCATTCGCAATCATCGCGGCGAGCATGGAGTCCGCTATCACCTTCGGCTTCGACGACAACCGCCATGTGGTCACAAACCGAATCAATGGCCCGTGGCACCTCGCGAGACTCTTGGAACTGACGGAACCCATCCTTCTTCGATCCGCTACCTCCGCCATCGAAGCACCGCCTGGGGTCGACTCGTATAAATGGTCGCAACATCGTATGCGCATTAGCAGGCGGCGTCCGGTGCTGTGGCGCAATCATCGGGATGCTCTACAAAGGGGCTTGCTCGACCAAGGCATGTCCGCCGTACTGGCCTTCCCGACTGGCGCGGGCAAGTCGACACTCTCTGAGCTGAAGATCATCGCCACGGTCCTGCGAGGCAGGAACGTGATCTGCCTAGCTCCGACTCTTTCACTCGTCGACCAGCTTGCACGTTCTTTCCGGCAGGTAGCACCCTCTGCGACAGTGATCGCGCAACACGACCCCGACGAAGACGTTACTGGAATCGACGGGGATGGCACGCAGATCTACGTCATGACGCCGGAGAGCTGTTTGGCAACACTCGGCATCGACCATGAAAGATTCGGCGACGTTGGACTCGTCATGTTTGACGAGGCACATTTGATGCATTTCGCGGGCGGAGAGCCTTCGCGACGCTCAATTGACGCGACCTTATGTTTCCTGACGCTTGCAGCTCGGTTCCCAACAGCCGACCTATTGCTCGTTTCGGCAATGATCGCTAACGCAGATGAACTTACAAACTGGCTGGAGACAATCACCAGCAGACCAGCGATCGCCCTAAATAGCCCATGGAAACCGACTCGGCAGGCTCGTGGTGCGCTCGTCTATGACGCACAGCGCGTGCGCGAACTGAGACAGCAGCTGGATGCGGCGTTTAAGTCCTCGTCGAACCAAGGTGCCCCGTCGGCCATACGCGCAACGATGACGGCTGTGCCGTACGGCTTCTTCAGTCTCTGGTCGACGTGGGAATCGAATAGCATCGACGACTATCGCCTCGTCCGTCTACTTGAAGAGCCGGTCCCGCTCGAAACCGGAGGAAAAAGGAACACGGACGGCACATGGTGGTTGACACCGAATAGTAATAACGTAGCTGCCCATATTGCTCGAGCGGCGGCCAAATCCGACATGAAAACGCTTGTGTTCACTCACCAGCCGCTTTGGACAGCGTCGATTGCCCGTACCGTTTCGAACGGATCGACTCGTCGCACTCCCTTGGCCCCTGTGGAACGGGACCTGACAAGCCGTATCATCGACGCGCTCGGATCTGAATCGGCGCTTTATCTCGATATCAATGGCACTGATGTGATAGGCGATGCTATCCCGCATCACGGCCTCCTGTTGCCCGACGAGCGTCGGCTCCACGAGCGGCTATATCAGCGTGCCGATGGCATTCCCGTTATGGTGGCGACATCTACTGTGGCGCAGGGAATGAACTTTCCTAGCGAGTTTGTCATCGTGGCGAGCGATCGACGGTTCGACCCGGCGACCAATACTCGCGGTCGCGTCGAAGCCCACGAGCTACTGAACGCAGCAGGACGGGCGGGTCGCGCCGGCTCTCGTTCGAACGCGCTTGTGCTTGTTATCCCCGGAGCCATCGTCGAGTATGGTGGCGGCACGAATATTGGTTCGGCGTGGGCACCCTTGCAAGAAACGTTCTCTAAGAGCGACCAATGCCTAGCCTTTGAGGACCCCCTTCTTCCTCTGCTGGGCGGCTTGGATGACGACGATCGACCACCACTGGTCGATTACCTCGCCCGTCGTCTCGACAGCGTTTCCGATGCAACTATTGGTCCTGAACTCATTCGGAGCAGCTTCCTAGCGCATACTTCACGCGGGACAGACATGGCTCGGTGGATTGACCGGAAAGTTGCGCAGTTATCCGCGGTAGTGGACGGTCAAGATGCTGAGATTTGGATTCGCCAATGTTCACTCGTCTCAGGCCTACCACTGGCTGATATTCAATTTATCGCGGAATTATTGGACTTCCCTCTAGCGGAAACCGGCACAATCGACTCCTGGTCGGCGTGGGTTCTCGATCTGTTGAACAATCGTCCAAGTCTGGCTGAGTCGGTTCTCCGCGACGGAAGTAGATCTGCACTCGCAGGCACGGCCGAAGATCTGGATGCCTGGTCTACATCAGGTAGTACACTCGTCCATCACCTTCGCGAGCTTCTACCGCGTTGGCTTCACGGTAGCTCGTTGCTGGAGATTCAACGCGTAGGTATCTCCCGCGGCCTAGCTAGCGAGAAGGATGAGAAACTAACGTTTGCCAGGAAGTTCGTCCTCCGGGTCGTTCCTGACTTGGCGTACCTGTTCTCTCTACCAGGCTTGATTGCGGAGCAGAGGGCGCTGCTCTCGAATACAGAACCACTTCCTGAAGGTCACCCACTACGCAGTATCGGTAGGTGCGTAGAACTTGGTGTGGAAAGCGCCGAGAAGGTTGCCATCTTGGAAGCAGATCCCCGCTCTAACCGACGAACTGTTAGGAATTATGGTGCGCCTCGACAGGGCCTCTAAGTCGCAGCGTTCGGGGTTCGCGTCGATTGCATACAGCCTGCAAATCTCTTCACACCCGTCCTGCACGCTGATCCAAAAGCGCGCCCCTAGTCGTCGAGCGTTCCAGCTTGCGCGCAGCGCCGAGCATCGTGTGCAACCTTCAACATCCACCTCCACCTCAGCTTGCACCTCCGACAAAACACCGTTGGCCAAGGAAACTTGCCGCTAAGCGAGCCGCTGGGCAAGGCGGGCCGCCGCTCCAGCTAGTCTGGATCTCGCTTCAACCGGCGTGCGCCGGCTGTATCTCAAGGGGAACTGCATCATGGCGATGTCCATCCACGACCTGCTCGACGTATACGCGACCATGGCTCCTGACAAGCGCTCCAAGGGCCGACTCTTCGAGCGGTTGACTCGTGCTTACCTCACCACCGACCCGAAGTGGACGGCGCGCTTCGACGAGGTATGGCTCTGGCAAGACTGGCCTGACCGGAACGGGAAGACCGACACCGGCATCGATCTCGTTGCACGGGAGCGCCATGGTGGCGGGCTGTGCGCGATCCAGTGCAAGTTCCACGACCCGGAGAACACCGTCCAGAAGAGTGACCTCGACTCGTTCTTCACGGCATCGGGGAAGGCAGCCTTCTCATCGCGTTTGATCGTCGCCACCGCTCCACTCGGGAAGAACGCGCTCGAGGCCCTCGTCGATCAGCAGTTGCCGACCGCGCAGATCCCGATCGAGGAGTTCGAACACAGTGGGATCGATTGGTCAGACTACTCCTTCGACCACCCCGACTCGCTTGCTGCCCCCGTTCAGAAGTCGCTGCGCCCGCACCAGGTAGAAGCGCTGAACGCGGTGCAGGCTGGCCTGGACAGCACCGACCGCGGCAAGCTGATCATGGCCTGCGGCACGGGCAAGACGTTCACCAGCCTTCGTATCGCGGAAGCTGTTGCCGGCCGCGGGGGAAAGGTACTCTTCCTGGTCCCCTCGATCGCGTTGTTGTCCCAGACACTCCGAGAGTGGTCACAGGAGCGAGCCATGCCGCTCCGCGCTTTCGCCGTGTGCTCGGACAGCAAGGTCGGACGAGTCAGCGAAGACTTCACGGTCGCCGATCTCGCCTACCCAGCCACCACCAACACGCAACAGCTCCTCAAGGAAGTTGCTAAGGCTGATGAGCCCGACGGCTTGACCGTCTTCTTCTCGACGTATCAGTCGATCGATGTCGTCGCCAAGGCGCAGGCTGAAGGGCTGGCGGACTTCGACCTCGTGATCTGCGATGAAGCGCACCGCACCGCTGGTTTCTCTCGTCAGGGCGCAGACGAATCGGCCTTTCTGCGCGTGCACTCGGATGATGTAATCAAGACCGCTGCCCGCGTCTACATGACTGCGACGCCGAAGATCTACGCTGAATCCGCGAAGAACCAGGCCGACGAGAACGCGGCCGTCATCTACTCGATGGACAACGAGAGCGTGTTCGGGCCCCTCTTCCACCGCCTGGGGTTCGGTGAAGCAGTGGAGCGCGACCTTCTCTCCGATTACCGGGTGCTCGTTCTCACCATCGACGAGGACTCGATCGGCAGTGCGTTCCAGGAGACCTTCGCGGCCGACGGCGAGCTGAACATCCCCGACGCTGCTCGGATCGTCGGCATCTACAATGGGCTCGCCAAGCGCGGCGTGCACGGCATCGACACCACGACGCCGAATGCGCATCAACCTTTGCGTCGAGCTGTCGCGTTCTCTCGTTCAATCAAAGACTCGAAGACCGTGCGAGGCTTCCTTGACGGCTACGACGGAGTCGATGGAGTCCGGCCCGACAGCATCGCCGGGCGCCGGATCGATCTCTCGGACGACGGCGACGCCCAGACCTACCGTCTCGAGGCTCGACATGTCGACGGCGCGATGAACATCCTTGAGCGCAACGAGCACCTCGACTGGTTGAAGGCGGACACGAGCGATCAGAACGTCTGCCGGATCCTCACCAACGCGCGCTGCCTTTCCGAGGGCGTCGACGTGCCTGCACTTGACGCCGTCATCTTTCTCAACTCCCGAGACAGCCAGGTCGACGTCGTGCAGTCGGTCGGTCGTGTCATGCGGAAGGCCCCGGGAAAGGACTACGGGTACATCGTCCTGCCCATCGCAGTGCCCGCGGGGCAGTCGCCCGAGCAGGCCCTGAACGACAACACTAAGTTCAGGGTCGTCTGGGACGTTCTGCGCGCGCTGCGAGCTCATGACGAGCGGTTCGAAGCGAAAATCGAGCAGATCGACCTCAACGGTCGCACTGACACCGGCCCGGTCATCGCGACCAACTTCTCCGACGCCGACCTGCCCGAACCCGCTCCCGACTCCACGACCCTCGAAACGTCGCAAGTCCCGCTCGACATGAGCGTGCTCGGTACAGATTGGCAGAGCGCCATCTATGCGCGCATCGTCGACAAGGTCGGCGAACGCGACTACTGGGAGAACTGGGCTCAGGACGTTGCAGAGATCGCCGCCCGACAGATCGCCCGCATCACGGGCCTCGTGGGCGGCTCGAACGCCGAGCTCCGCACCGAGTTCACCCGTTTCGTGAAGGGCCTGCAGGACAATCTCAACCCCGGAGTCACCGAACCGCAGGCAATCGAGATGCTCTCCCAGCACCTCATCACACAACCCGTCTTCGACGCCCTCTTCGCCGGCCATGCATTCAGCGACCACAACCCGGTCTCTCAGGTCATGCAACGCATGGTCGACGCCCTGGAAGAGCAGAACCTCACCACCGAAACCAGCGAGCTCGCCGGGTTCTACGCCGGCGTGCAACGCACCGTCGCCGGGATCACCGACGCGGCCGGCCGGCAGACCATCATCAAGCGGCTGTACGAAAAGTTCTTCACCGGCGCCTTCAGAGGCACCTCCGAACGGCTCGGCATCGTGTACACCCCCAACGAGATCGTCGACTTCATCCTCCGAAGCGCAGATCGGCTCTCCCGTGACCACTTCGGCGCCGGGCTCACGGACCACGGCGTCCATGTTCTCGACCCGTTCACCGGGACCGGCACATTCATCGTCCGACTTCTGCAATCCGGTCTCATCACCCCGGCCGACTTGGCACACAAGTACCGTCACGAGCTGCACGCGAACGAGATCGTGCTGCTGGCTTACTACGTCGCCGCGGTGAACATTGAAGCCACCTACACCGGCCTCCAGGGCGGTGAGTACGTGCCGTTCCCCGGCGTGGTCCTCACCGACACGTTCCAGACTGCCGAGGACGACGACACCTACGACGACCAGGGCGTGTTCGGCGACAACAACGAACGCGTTAAGCAGCAGAACGCCCTCGACATCCGTGTCATCGTCGGCAACCCGCCCTACTCATCCGGGCAAGACTCTGCCAACGAAAACAACCAGAACCTCAAGTACCCGTACCTCGACAAGCGCATCGCCGACACTTACGCGGCACGATCGAGCGGGCAGAACAAGAACAGCCTCTACGACTCCTACATCCGCGCCATCCGTTGGGCGTCCGACCGGATCAAGGACCACGGCATCGTCGCCTACGTCACCAACGGCGGGTTCCTCAACGGCAACACCGCCGCCGGCCTTCGCCTCGCCCTCCAAGACGAGTTCACCGAGCTCTACATCCTCAACCTCCGCGGCAACCAACGCACCGCCGGTGAGGAATCCCGGCGTGAGGGCGGGAAGATGTTCGGCTCAGGTAGCCGGGCCTCCGTCGCTATCTCGCTGCTGGTGAAGAACCCGGACCGCCCAGCTTCTGGCACGATCCACTACCGCGACATCGGCGACTACCTCACCCGAGACGACAAGCTCGGCCTCCTCGAGCAGTACCGAGACGCCGACGGCGTGCCTTGGCAGCAGATCACTCCGAACGAGCACGGCGACTGGATCAATCAACGTAACGAAGCATTCGACACCTTCACTGCTATCGGAGACCGCAAGGCGCCCGAGTCGTCAATCTTCCGAGCGTTCTCACGTGGTCTCGAAACTGGCCGTGATGTCTGGGTCTACAACTCGTCCGAGCCGGCGCTTCGCAGCAACGCCACCCGCATGATCGACGCGTACAACGCCGAACTCGACCGCTGGGCAGCAGCCGGCAGCCCGCGGCCTGTCGAGGACTTCATCGACACCGACCCGGAACGCATCAGCTGGTCGCGCAGCCTCCGCAACGCCTTGAAGAAGAATCAACGGCTCGCCTACTCCGGCGAAGCGATAACCGTCGGCCTGTACCGGCCGTTCAACAAGCAGCGCGTGTACTTCGCCCCCGTGATGAACCACGAACGGAGCCAACAGCCGAGATTCTTCCCGCCAGATGAACAGAACCACGGCTTCTACTTGACTTCACCGTCAACGCACTTCCCGTCCTTCGCAGTGCTTGCAACGGACGTCCTACCTGACCTTCACGCTTTGGACACTGGTCAGTTCTTCCCGCGATACGTGTACGACGTCGAGCAACCGGACGGAGCGTTCTCGATGTTCGACGGACCACAGCGCCGTGACAATATCACCGACACGGCGCTCGCCCGGTATCGGAAGCTGTACGGCGCGAAGGTGACGGCCGACGACGTATTCTTCGCCGTCTACGGACTGCTGCACTCCGAGGACTACCGGCGCGAGTTTGACGCGGACCTGAAAAAGATGCTGCCCCGCATCCCGGAGCTCACCAATCCCGCAGACTTCCGCTCGTTCGCAGACGCCGGACGGGCGCTGTCCGAGCTGCACATTGGGTACGAAGCCGCGCCGCTGTATCCGCTAACGTTCAGTGGCCCGCTCCCTGCTGACCTCAGGGTGACGAAGATGAAGTATGGCGGCAAACCGGGCAACCTCGACCGGACGCAGATCACCGTCGCGCCGGGCCTAACTATCACCGACATCCCGGCGGAAGCGCACGAATACAGGCTCGGCTCCCGATCGGCCCTTGACTGGATCCTCGAGCGATACCAGGTCAAGACCGACAAAGCGTCCGGCATCGTCAACGATCCCAACGACTGGGGAGCTGAGCATGGCAACTCGGCATACATCGTCGAGCTGATCCAACGCATCGTTACGGTCAGCGTGGAAACGGTTGGCATTATCCGGACCCTTCCCACACTGGAGTACAGCAGCGGACCGACTACCCAGTGAAGCGAATCCTGGCCGACGCGCTCACGACTTCGGCCGGGATTCCTCACTTAGCAGCTCGCCCGCAACGCGAGCGCTCAGTTGGGAGAACTCGGGTCGAGACGCAACTCCGATCCGATTGAGATCGATCGGACTTCGCGTGACTGTCGGACCGTTTGTCAACTTCACTGAGGAGTGTGCGCCGCCGATTCCGGCGTACACGAGCCACCCCTCCCTCAATCCGAACCGCCGGCAGTACGCCGCCATCTGGTACAGATCAGCGTTCGGGTACTGCCCGTGCTTCTCCACCTTGTACTTCACATCGATGCACGCCCGTACCTCTCCGTCGACGAGCCACACGAGGTCCGGCGCGATCTTCACCGTGCCCTCGACGTCGAGTGTCGACTGGTACTGCGACGCCAGCACTCCCCCGTACGGCCTGAACGCCTCTCGTAGTGCAGCCGACACGAAGTCTTCGAACACCGACCACATGTCGACCAGGAACCCCGACGCGACGACAGCCCCGGCGCGCTGCTCGACCGACGACCCTGACAACACGAGGGACGCCAGAGCCAACGCCGATGGGTACCGCGCGTTCCGTCGATCCTGTCGGGCCTCGGGCACCGGCGCCCCAACGGGGATCACCGACACTCCGTCGAGCACTCGCACGATCCGCCGCAACGGCCCGAGCACATCGGCCGGCACACCCGGCAGGCGCAGCAACCGCGTCGCTGCGGTCAGCAGCACCTGGTTCTCCGCGATGTCGTCCACGTAGTCATCGAACGACACCTCGACCGGCAGCGGCTGCCCGCCCCGCCGCGTCAGCTGGTCCCCGATCCGCCACCGGCCACGCACAAGCGGCAGCGCATCCTCGCGCGTGACGTACCCGCGGAGCGGTCCTCCGGCCAACGCCCGCGAAGCCTGCCGCACGAACGCGTGCGCCAACGCCGGCACGAGGTCATCGTCCTCCTCGAACCCGAAGTCGTCCTCCGTCCAGATCGCACTCCCGGCACGGGCGTACGCGAGCATCGCGAACAGCCGCCGCACCGGGGTCTTCGGCTTCAGCCACACCGTGTGCCCGGCGATCCGCACGACGCCGACCTTCCGGACACCGCTCACGCGGTACTCGTCAGCGCCGAGCGTCGGCGCGACCGTCGCGATGTTCGCTGACGCAAGACCGACCGCCACCGCGCGCGGCAGCCGATGCACCACCGGCTGGTCTGCTTCCCGCAGCTCAATCGTCGACGGAAGCACCTTCGGCCCCGTCCGCAGCGTCGCGCGTCGCCTGGCGACGCAGCGTTGCCAGGCCGTACCGCGCCTCCAGGTCGACGCCTTCGCCGTAGTGGTGCTCCGCTAGGAGCGGCAGGATCTCGTACCGCCACACGTCCTGCAGACCGGTCCCGGCGAGATCGCGCATCAGGAAAGACGGCCCGACCTTCGCATCGTGGTCCTGGATCTGCGCGTTGAGTCGCGTCAGCAGGTCGGCGCGATCGTCCTGGAGGCCCTTGGTCGCCACCCAACGCATCAACACGTTCTGCACGGGGGCGCGTTCCGGGTGCAGTTCGATGAACGCGAATCGGCGCCGCATCGCGGCGTCCAGCATCGCGATCGAGCGATCGGCGGTGTTCATCGTGCCGATGACGAAGATGTTGCTCGGCAGGGTGAACGGCTCGTCGCTGTAGAGCAGGGAGATGTCGCTGTCCCGGTACTCGAGCAGGAAGTACAGCTCGCCGAAGACCTTCGCGATGTTGCCGCGATTGATCTCGTCGATGACCAGGAAGTAGTTCGCCTCAGGGTTGGCCGCAGCCGCGTCGGCGAGCCGCCGGAGCGGACCCTTCCGGAGCGTGAAGGCGAGGTTGCCGCTGTCGTCGTTGGCGACGGGGCGGAAGCCCTCGAAGAAGTCCTCGTACGAGTACGTCGGGTGGAACTGCACGATGGTGGTGTCGCCGTCGGTGCCGTCCGTCACGTGCTTTGACAGGGCCTGGGCGAGAAACGTCTTGCCGGTGCCCGGAGGGCCGTAGAGGATGACCTGCTTGCGGCTCTCGATGAGGTTGAGGGTGTCCTGCAGCCAAGGTTCGGGCATGTGAAGCTCGGCCGCGAGCTCATCGTCCACGCGGGTGAACGGCACGCGGACATTGAGCTTCGGGTCGGGGATGACGGGACCGGGACCCGGGGCCGTGAAAGGCACCGGCTTCGGCGGCGTCGAGATCTTGTGCCGCCATCGCGGCGCCAGCGGTTCCTTGTAGAACAGCGCCGGCCCCTTCGCCTTCTGTTGGAGCGCGATCGTGATCTGCTGGAAAGCCTCGTCCGGGTCATCCTCCATCTGTCCCTCGACCTCGCCGGCGAATGCGCTGCGGATCGCCTCGCGGTCGTCACTGGAGACGACCTCCCCGAAGAACCCGGGGTGCACGAGCAGGAGCAGCTCATTGCGCTGGATGGGCAGGGGTGTTCCTGGCAGCGCCGAGACGACATCCCTCCACGCCGTGGGGTCGTCGAGCGCGTGGTCACGCTCTTCCTCACCGAGCCGGAGCCACGCGTCGACGCACTCGATGAGGATGGACGTCGCTGCGAACATGTGCCCGGAAATGCCCTGCCCGGGATTGAAGGACCACGAGCGGAATGCCTCGTCGATCTCGGCCGGGATGGTGACGGGGTGCTCCATCCGGTCGAGGAGGAACGTCACGCGCTCCCGCTTCTTCCGCTCCCCCGGTTGCTCGAGTGGCAGGACCTGCCAGCACAGGAGTTCGGCCATGAGCAGCTTGGCGTCGTCGCTGGCACCGTCGAACTGGGTCGCGAGCTTCTCGAGGAAGACGTCGCCGTTGACCTCGGGTCGTCCGATGAAGCGCTCGCGGAGTTCTGCGACGACCTCGTTGCGCCAGACACCACGTCCCGGAGCGAAGACCGAATCGAGCTGGCGGAGGCCTCGGTCGACGAAGATCGCGCTGGTCGAGCGGATCGTCTCGGCTCGCCAGTCAGGCGGGACGATCTCCGTGGCGAGTCGGAGCTGGAGGTCCGCCTTGCGCCGCCGGTCGAACTCTCGCTGGCGCGCGTTCAGTGCCGTCCCGAAGTCCTCAACGGCGACGGCATCTGCGCTGAACTCACGCCCGACGTCAGTCACACGCCACTCGCCGCGCCTCGGCTTCTCCATGAAGCCCGCGTTGACCATGGTCGACGAACCCCAGAAGAAGTCGGAGTCACCGACCGGCTTGCCTTGTGAGTCCGGCGCGAGCTCGTCGCCCTCGAGGGGCACGCGCTCGAGAACGTTGTTCCACACGTCCATGCGTCGGGCTTCTCCACCGATGCTGTCGAGGTAGCGGAGTGCTTCCTGAAGTCGCCGGAGTCGGTTCTCTGCTCGAGACACTGCTGTTCCCCTCATCGTCACGGCTGCGGTGCCGCTCGCAAGCCATTGTGCCGGTCGCACTCGACACGACGGCGTTTCGAGAGCATTCGTCACCCCTTATGATCAGCTCACCCGACCTGCGACGAACACGGAGCACACATGACCGACGAGATCGACGTGGTGCGCGACGAAGACGGTGTGACGTTGTTCGGATCAGACACGGCCATCGAGCGCTTCCTCTCAGCGAACGACCTGCCCTCGCGCCAGTTCGATCTGCCCCGCCTGAGTCAGACGCTCAGCGGTGCGTCCGGCGCAGCCAACGCTGCCGCACAGGTCGCGGCGGGGTCTGGCCGATGGGTCAAGCTGACGAAGGAGTCCGCGAAAGCGCTCGACAAGTTCTCCGCCATGAAGGGGTCGAGTGCAGGCGTGAGCCGCGCCATCGTCACCGAGAACGGGAAGATCAAGAACATCCTCGAGTTCACCAAGGTGAGCTCCATGCTCACCAGTCCCGCGATGCTCACCGGGGTCGCCGGCATCATGGCGCAGCTCGCCATGCAGCAGGCGATGGACGAGATCACCGACTACCTCGCGAAGATCGACACGAAGCTCGACGACGTGCTCCGGGCGCAAAAGGACGCCGCCGTCGCCGACCTCATCGGAGTCGAGCTGATCATCAACGATGCCTTGCGCGTCCGCGACCGTGTCGGTCACGTGAACGCGGTGACGTGGTCGAAGGTGAACGGGACGGAGTTCACCATCGCTCGCGCGCAGTCGTACGCGCTCCTGCAACTCGACGCCCTGGCGGAGAAGCTCGAACGCACTTCCAAGGTCGGAGAACTTGCCGACGTGACGGAGAGCGCCGAGCGAACCGTGCATGAGTGGCTGGCAGTCCTGGCGCAGTCCTTCAAGCTCCAGGAAGGCGTCGCGATCCTCGAGCTCGATCACGTGCAGCTGACCGCTCCGGAGGACCTCGATCACCACCGGGAGTCACTCCGCGACACCCGCCGGTCACGCCGCACCGCCATCACGCAGCGCACGGAGACGCTCCTGGGTCGGATCGACGCGGCAGCACGTGTGGGAGACGTCTCGGTGGTGATGCATCCTCTCGACTCCCGCACAGTCGTTCGTTCGACGAACGCTGTAGCCGGCCAGGTGATGGCGTTCCACGGCGGGATGGGCATCGAGGGTTCGCGCGCAGAGCTGGAGTCAAAGCGATGGCGTGCCGCTTTCGGCGACGCGGCCGAGGACGCCCGGGACCGAATCGTAGAAGGTGGCGCCGACGGCGTCGAGGTGGCGCGCAAACTCGGAGGGAGCGCGCTGGAGCAGGCGGGCAACGCTGCAGAGGTTGTGTCCGCTCGTCTCGGAGGTTGGGCAAGCAAGCTCCGTCGTAGGCCCGGTGACGGAGACACCGGCGACGCTCGCTGAAATCGGACACAACGCCCTTGAGGCGCCGGCGGGCCATGGCCATTGCAGTGGCAGGCGCGCCCAGGCCGTCACCGATGGGGCTGACGGTCACGGGCGATTCGCACGTCACCGCACAGCGATGTGGCTCGCGGTTCGATGGAAGAGCTGGTGGTAGTTCCGCGCTCGTGCACTCACCTGCCCGGCGGGCAGCGCACGGCCGTCCTTCCGTCGGTGCAGCTCTCGAGCATTGATGATGTCCGCGATCTCACGGCTCGTCATCGGCGCGCCGTTCTCGCGGAGTACCTCGATCATCGCTTCGTGCAGGGTCACACGGTCATCATCGCGCGTCGAACACCCACAACCAACGGGAGACGTGATGCCAACCGGCACCGCGCCTCCCGTCCATCACCACGTCATCAACTCACCAAGTCAGCACGAACCGCCCCCGCGTCCCCCCAGCCTCCAACCGCTCATGCGCTTCCACAGCCCGCGCAGCCGGCAGCACCTCGGCCACCCGCGGCGTCAACGTCCCACTCTCCACCGCGTGCCGCAGCTGCTCGAGCTTGTCGAACGACCGGTACTCCGAGAACACCATCACCTGCACGAACTCGATGCCACGAGCACCGTTGCCCTGCCACCCCCGCACGTCGAAGAACACTCCCCCGTCGCGAACGGCGTCGACGGCCTCGTCGCGCTGCACGGCAGCATCGGCAAGCGCATCGACCCCGTCCGGCACGAGTTCACGGACAGCGGAGGCGAAGGAAGCACCTCGCGGCACCACGTGGTCCGGCCCGAGCGACCGGACGAGTGCTTCGTCCGCCGGAGCAGCATCCGCGATCACGGTCAGCCCGGCGGCCTTCGCCAGCTGCACCACGTAGTTCCCGAGCAGCCCCGCGGCCCCGGTCACGGCGACCGTCTGCCCCGGCGCGAGCGAGGCGTGCGACAGGATCTGCAACGCCGTGAGCCCGTTCATCGGCACGGTCGCCACAGCCTCGATCGACGTCCCGCGAGGGATCCGCGTGAACGACCCCACCGGCGCGACGAGCTCCTGCACGTAGGCGCCACCGTGGGCGCTGAGCGGCAGCGCCATCGCCATCGCCTCGTCGCCGACCTGCCATCCGGTGACGTCGGGCCCGACCTCGTCGATGACGCCGGCGGCGTCCATCCCCGGCACGTACGGCGGCGAGGCCTGCGAGCTGTCCCGCTGCCCGGCACGCACCCCCGTGTCGGTCGGGTTCACGGCGAACGCCTGCACCCGGATCCGCACGGACCCCGCACCGGCGTGCGGCTCCGGCACCTCGTGGACGGCGAGGGCCTCGGGCCCTCCGAACTGTTCGACTCCGACGACCTGCATCCTCCCGGTCTACGCGCACGTTGCTTGACGCAACCTGACGCGGCCACCCCACGGCCTGGAGGCCCAGCACCACCCCGCCCCGCGCCTCCCGCCCGTCAGGGGGTGCGGTCCACGGCACGTGGTGCGCCATGCTGGCACCGTGCGTTTCGACGAACTCCTCACCCGGTCCGACGGTCCCGTGATCGCCGAGGAGCTCGCCGCCCTCCGCCGACCCGGACGAGGTCCTGCCCCGCGCCCGCTTCGTGCAACCGACGAACTGGATCCGGCCGCAGTACTGAGACGGTGACGGTTTCGGTTCACGATCCCCGACGATCGCGAACCAGAACCGTCACGGCCGGAAACCGAACCACCTCCCCCGCCGGCACCATCCCCCGATCGGACGATGCCGACACCACCGCCCCGGTCGATCCCCCACGGCCACCCGGCGGCGAAGCTGGACCCATGCCCGAGTCCCCCGCCATCGAGGTCCAGCACCTCGGCAAGCAGTACGCCACCGGCAAACGTGCCGTGGACGACGTCTCCTTCACGATCGAACGGGGCGAGACCTTCGCGCTCCTCGGCCCGAACGGTGCCGGCAAGTCCACGACGGTCGAGATCCTCGAGGGGTACCGATCCCGCACCGCCGGCGAGGTCCGCGTCCTCGGCCACGATCCGGCACGAACGAGCCGCAGCCACAACGCACGCATCGGCATCGTCCTGCAGACCAGCGCGGAGTCCCCGAACGTCACCGTCGCCGAGCAGCTGAACCACTTCGCGACGCTCTACCCGAAGCACCGCAGCACCGAGGAACTCCTCACCGCGACGGGGCTCGAGACGCAGCGCAACACCCGCATCAGCCGCCTGTCGGGTGGCCAGCGGCGACGCGTCGACGTCGCCCTCGGCATCATCGGCCGCCCCGAGGTCCTGTTCCTCGACGAACCGACCACGGGCTTCGACCCCGAGGCCCGCCGACAGTTCTGGGACCTCCTGCGCCAGGTGCAGCACGAGGGCACGACGATCCTGCTCACCACGCACTACCTCGACGAAGCCGCCCAGCTCGCCGACCGGGCCGCGGTCATCGCCGACGGGAAGCTCCTCGACCTCGCACCCATCGACGAGATCGGCGGTGCCGAGGCCCGTACGCCCCGGGTCCGCTGGCGTGACGACGACGGCGGACACCACGACGAGCGCACGACCGACCCGACAGCGCTCGTCCGCAGCAGCACCGCACCCATGCACGACCTCGAAGTCATCCGTCCGTCCCTCGAGGGCGTCTACCTCGACATGGTGGGACAGCAGTGAAGACAGCGACCAGCCGCATCTCGTACGAGATCCGCACCTACTTCCGCGCTCCCGACGCGGTCTTCTTCACGTTCCTGTTCCCGATCATCATGCTGGCGCTGTTCTCGGTGGCGTTCTCCGGCGCCGCCGACATCCAGGCCGGCCCCGACGTCAGCGTCGACTACGCCACCTACTACCTGCCCGGACTCGTCGCGACGGGCATCCTGCTCTCCGGCACGCAGTCCCTCGGCGTCGACATCGCCACCGAGCGCAGCGACGGCACGTTGAAGCGCCTCGGCGGCACACCGCTCCCGGTCCTGTCCTACTTCGTCGGCAAGATCGGCATGGTCCTCGTCACCACGCTCGTGCAGACGGCCCTGCTGTTGGCGATCGCGAGCCTGGTGTTCGGCGTCGACCTGCCGACCGACGCGAGCAACTGGGGTGTCTTCGCCGGGGTGATGGTCCTCGGCATCGCCACCAGCTGCGTCCTCGGCATCGCGGTCTCGGCGCTCCCCCGCGAGGGCCGACGCGCCACCGCCACCATCGTCCCGATCGTGCTGGTGCTGCAGTTCATCTCCGGCGTCTACCTGCCCTTCACGCAGCTCCCCACCTGGTTGCAGGACGTCGCGTCCGTCTTCCCCCTGCGCTGGATGGCGTCCGGCATGCGGTCCGTCTTCCTGCCCGGTGCGTTCGAGTCGGGTGAGCCGGGAGGCGCGTGGCACCTCGGCCTCGGAGCCCTCGTGTTGGCAGCGTGGCTGGTCCTGGGCACGGTGGCCTGCCTGCTGACGTTCCGGTGGAACCGCAAGGACGCCTGATGGTGCACCGCGGATGGGATGCTGGGCACATGAACGGCGAGACGTGGATGCGCAACCGGTGGTTGCACGTCTTCTTCGCGGGCACGATGCTCCTCACCGCCGTGATCACCGTGTTCGGCTGGTCCCCGTGGTCGAACCGCTGGCCCGCGTACACCGCGGTCGTGGTGCTCGTCGTCGCCTACGCCGTGTTCGGCCACCGTGGCTACGACAGCCCCCGTGCCGCCGCGGCCTTCCTGCCGCTGGTCCTCGTCGCCGCCCTGGTGCTGCCCGCCGTCGTGCCGAGCACCGCGTTCGTGCAGTGCATCGCGTTCCCGCTCGTCTGGGTACAGTCCGAACGGATCCGAACCGCCGTCCTGCTCTCGGTCGCGGTCGGGCTCGCGAGCGGCATCGGCCTGCAGGTCTCCGGCGGCCCGGACGACCTCGTGAGCACCCTGCTCATCGAGGGCATCAGCGTCATCGGTGCCTGCGCGATGGGCGTGTGGATCTCGAGCGTCGCCGGCCTGTCCGAGGAGCGCCGCCAGCTCCTCGACGAACTCCGCGCCACCCAGCAGTCCCTCGCCGACGCCCATCGCAGCGCGGGCGTCGCGAGCGAACGGGAGCGCCTGGCCCGCGAGATCCACGACACCGTCGCGCAGAACCTCGCCGGCATCGTCATGCTCACCGAACGCGCCCGCAAGGACCTGGCGAACGACCGCGGTGCCGCGCTCGACGAACGGCTGGCGGTCCTCGAGGAGTCAGCGCGCGCCGCCCTCGAGGACTCCCGCGCCCTCGTCGCCGCCGGGGTCGCCGGTGCCACGAGCGGCAGCCTCGCCGGGGCCCTGCACCGCCTGGCCGAGCGCTACACCCGCGAGACCGGCACGCCCGTGACGGTCGACGCGACCGACGGCCCGCTCGACCGCGATGCCCAGGTCGTGCTGCTGCGGGTCGTCCAGGAGTCCCTCGCGAACATCCGCGCGCACGCCGACGCCGGGTCCGTCCGCATCGTCCTGCAGCACGCGCCCGAACACGTCGGCGTCCGTGTGACCGACGACGGCGTCGGGTTCGACACCGGCGTCCCGACAGCCGGGCACGGTCTCCGGGGCCTCCACGAACGGTTGTCGCTCTCCGGCGGTGCCTGCACGATCACGAGCAGCCCTGGCGGCGGCACCGTCGTCGACGCGAGCCTGCCCACCGGAGCCGAGCCGGGCCTCCCGGCCGTCGACCGTGACCCAGTGGCGGAGGTGACCCCGTGATCCGCGTCGTGGTCGCCGACGACCACCCGATCGTCCGGTCGGGCATCGTGGCCCTGCTGCAGGACGCCGACGACGTCGAGGTCGTCGGCCAGGCCAGTGACGGCCGCGCCGCGGTGACGGTGGCACTGGCCGAACGCCCCGACGTCGTGCTCATGGACCTCCGGATGCCCGTGCTCGACGGCGACGCGGCGACGGCGCAGATCCTCGCCGCCGACCCCGGCGTCCGCGTCCTGATCCTGACCACGTACGAGTCCGACGACCAGATCCTCGCCGCCATCGAGGCCGGCGCCACCGGCTACGTGCTCAAGGCCGCCCCGGAGTCCGAGATCCTCGCCGGCGTCCGGGCGACCGCACGGGGTGAGACCGCGCTCGCGCCCTCCGCGGCCGCAGCGCTCGTCCGCCGAGCGACGGGCTCGCTCCCCGCCGCCGCCGGCCCGTCGCTGACCCCGCGCGAACTCGACGTCCTGCGCCTCGTCGCCCAGGGCAACAGCAACCCGGCGATCGGCCGCGCGCTGTTCCTCAGCGAGGCCACGGTGAAGACCCACCTCGGCCACGTCTTCGAGAAGCTCGGCGTGAACGACCGCACCCGTGCGGTGACCCGGGCGATGGAGCTCGGTCTGCTCCGCTGATCAGCGCTGCTGCCGGGCGCCGTCGGTGAGACCAACGAACGCGTTCACTCCGTCGACAGCACCCCGAACGACCACCGCGGTGCGCTCCGGACGCAGGGTGATCGTTCCGTCACCGCTCTGCCTCGTCAGCGCACCGACACCCGGTACGAACAGCCCGTGGACGCCCTTCCCGGCCTGGTGGCTCCAGCCGTTCACCGACCGCCACCGAGGTTCCGTCCAGGCACGCCGGAACCACGCGACGTCGCTCGGGCAGGGACCGGATCGGTCTTCGTACTGCGCCGTCGTGATCGTGACCGGCTCACCGAAGCCGACCGATTCGACGGGGTCGACGTCGAGCCACCGGAGCAGGTGTGCCACGAGGGATCCTGGACGAACGACACCGAGCGACTCCGAACCGTCCTCGTGGCCGGCACGCACGACGCACTTCTGGCCCTGCATCCAGCACGCCCAGCGCAGTGGCGGAGCGTCGCTCGCGGGGTCACTCGACTCGACGACGAGGAGCGCATCGTGATCGACCACCGGGCCGACGAGTTCGTGGCCCTTGTCGGTGAGGCCACCGAAACGCCCGACGAACCCGAGCTCTCGCGCGGCGACCCCGGTCTCCGAGCGTCGCGCCGCTGCCGGCACCATGCCGCGCTCCCGGAACCGCACGAGCTGGTCGAGCACTCCGACGGGAGTGCGCCACGGAAGGGTCGCACCCGGGCCGGCGGCTGCGGCTGCGGCGAGCGCGCGGTTCCCGGTCGACGGATCGTCGAGGGGACGGAGCCACCGCGAATCGAGCAGCCCGTCGACGACCGCGGCGGCTCCAGGCCAGTCACGGGCCGAGCACTCGACCGCGACCCGGACCCGTACATCGCGGAGGATCCGGAGATCACTGATGACGACGTCGTCCGGTTCGGGCAGGGCGACGAGGACGCGGTCGTCCGCGGATTCGAGGACCAGGGCGTCCGGTCGGTCCCCGAGTCGCCGGGTCATCCCGACAGCGGGATCACCAGAGAAGGACCGCACGTCGATGGACACCGCGTGGTCGTCGCGCTCAAGCCGGATGCCCGGTTCGACCGGACGGGCCGTCCACCCTTCCGGCACCTCGAACACGAGACCGTCGACGATGGCCAGTGCATCCCAGCGGACGTCAGGCCAGGGGTCCCACGGCACGTGCCGGGTCATCGGCGAGCCGCCCGTCGCGACCACCGCGGTGTCGCCCACCGGGCCCCGCCGAACAGCAACCACATCCCGAGCACGCCGCACAGCACGAACGCCACCATCAGGACGAGGGCGAGCACCACAGGCCCGTTGAAGCAGAACGCCGCGACGCCCTCGCAGGCGAGCGCCAGCCCGAGCCAGAACAAGCCGAAGGGCATCGCCGGCGTGCTGCGTCGCATCCACGACCGCCAGAGTCCGGCGTACGCCAGTCCGCCGAGGACGACGAACACCCCGCCGATCGCGATCAGCCAGATCGGTGCGCTCACGCTCGACTCCCCCGGTTCTCCGCAACTCCCCTGCTCTGATCCTACGGCGCTGTGCACGAGCGGGGATCCCGTCCTGCGGCGCTCCTGACGGTTCTGGTTCACGACCCCCGAGGATCCTGAACCGGAACCGTCACCGCGCGGACACGAACCCGCGTCCCCCGCGCCGTGGACGCGACCACCGACGGAACGGGAGGCACGGTGCCTGCCCGCACCGTGCCTCCCGTCCGCTCCAGCGCGCGCCCTGCCATCGCGACGCGCGCCCGCTCAGGCCTCCGCGTCCGCCTCCTGCGACCGGATGCGGAGCACCCGCGCACTGGGGGTGGACCCGCCGTTCGTGACCTCGAGCGAGCCCGAAGCGGCGTCCCACGCCACGGACCACGACCCGAGTGCCGTCGGGAACAGCGGCTCGACGACCCCCGTCTGCCCGGCGAACGCCGGCAGCGGCAACGACACCGACGCCGACGCACCAGGCAGCGCCCACACCGACAGGAACAGGTCCCCATCGGGGACGGCGAGGACGAGCGCGACCCAGGTGTCCTCCCAGGCGGGTAACCCGAGCGGCCAGACCGGCACTGCGGACTCGATGATCTCCAGGACCTGCCGGTGCGCAGCGATGGCGTCACCGACGACCGCACGTTGCGAGGCGGTCATCTCGTTGAGGTACCCCGACAGGTACATCCGCCCGAGCACCCCGTTGACGAGCGAGAGCGTGAACAGCTCCGGGTCCATCGTCGGCGCCGGGTACGCCCAGTTCCCCGCCTGCTCGGGCAGCATCGCGGCGGGAGCGGCGGCGGCGATCGTGGCGGACGACACCGGGTCCTGCTGGTCCGACGTCGACTGCATGTGCAGGCGGGACAGCATGCCCCAGTCGGCACGCATCGCCCCCGAGGCGCAGTTCTCGATGAGCAGCGCCGGGTACCGCTCCTGCACGGCGTCGAGCCAGTCGAGCAGCGCCCGCTGGTGGTCGAGCATCCCGGCGAACGGACCCGTCATGGTGTTGTTGTCCATCTTGAAGAACGTCACCCCGAGCTCCCCGACGAGCCGGTCGACGACGGCGTCGAGGTGCGCGCGGGCCTCCGGCGAGCGCAGGTCGAGCAGGTGCCGCCCGTGCTCCGCGACCCGGACCCCGTGATGGTGCACGAAGGCGGACGGCGGCAGGGACGAGGCCAGCGGCGAGTGGATGCCGATGACCTCGGGTTCGAGCCAGAGGCCGGCCTGCATGCCGCGCGCACGGATGTGGTCGATGACGGCCCCGAGCCCCGTCGGGAACCGCGACGCCGCTTCCTCCCACGCTCCGACGGTGTCCCACCAGTGCCCCTCGGCGTACCAGCCGGCGTCGATGCAGAACAGGTCCGCTCCGGCGTCGGCTGCCGCGTCGATGAGCGGCAGGAGCTTCTCGGTGGTCGGGTCGCCCATGAGCGTGTTCATGTAGTCGTTGAACACCAGGGGCAGGGCACGGTCGGCGTCCCGCACGTTCCGGAACGTCCGGCGCTGCCGGGTGAGCACCCCGAACGCGTCGTCGATCGGCCCGGCGATGCCGACGGACACCGGCACCGAGGTGAACGGCTGCTCCGGCGTGATGACGGTGGTCCACTGGTGTTCCTGGTCGGTCGGCCCGCTCAGCAGCACGTACGCATGCCGCCGGGTCTCGCCGAGCTCGTACAGCCAGGGCCCGTTGTGCTCGACCTGCCACACGAGCGCGTACGGAAGCGACACAGCGTCCTCCGTCCGCAACACCCCGATCGGCAGCGCCTCACCGGTCGACCACGAGCCGCGGTTCTGCACGACGGCGCGGCTGCGGGGCGGGTGGTGCTGGGCCTCCCGGTCGATCGCCGCGAGCCCGATGTCACGCAGCGGATCGGTCCGCCAGCGGCTCTCCGCTGCCCAGTCGTTGTCGGCGTGCACGAGGGCGAGCTCGTCGACGGTGGCGCCCGAGTCGGTCAGGAACGCCCCGGTCGCACACGACGACACGAAGTCCACGACGTGCTCACCGTGCTCCGCCGACACCTCGGTCCACGTCTGGAACGCGGGCACGCCGGCGCGCGCCCGGAACACCGACTCGGCCTGGAGGCGCGTGGCCGCGTCCATCTGCACGATCCGGAACCACAGGTCGGTCCCGTCGTCGTGCACGTGGTGCGACACGGGGCGCAGTCGCGCCCCGATCGTCGAGTCCACGTGCCGGAACCCACCCGGGAACCGCCCGTGCCCGACGGTCGTCAGCTCGACGAGCGGCTGCGGGTCGTCCGGTCCGTCGGCGAGCGCGCCACCGGTCGCGACGAAGGACACGAGCGCCGCGGGCTGGTCCGCACCGACCCGGAACCGTGCCGAGAACCCCTCGGTGACCCAGTCGACGAACGTCGGCCCGTCGCTCATCGTGCCCCGACCGGTGCGGGCCGACTCGGCACCCAGTCCCCGACGGTGTGGTCGTAACAGGTCGTGTTGTCGATCTTCGTCCGGTCGAGCGGCGGCCCCGCGGTGATCCGGCGCTCGGTGCGCTCCGGGTCGGGGGCGGCCTCGGCGAGCAGCCGGGTGTAGTCGTGGTGCGGGTCGAGGATGACGGCGTCCGACGGTCCCCGCTCGACGACCCGGCCGCGGTAGAGGACCAGGATCTCGTCGGAGAAGTGCCGCGCGGTCGCCAGGTCGTGCGTGATGTAGAGGACCGCGAGGTGGTCCTCCCGCTGCAGCCGTCCGAGCAGGTTGAGCACACTCAGGCGGATCGAGACGTCGAGCATCGACACCGGCTCGTCGGCGATGAGCACCTGGGCGCCCGGGGCGAGTGCGCGGGCGATGGCGACGCGCTGTCGCTGCCCGCCGGAGAGCTCGTGCGGTCGCCGCGACGCGAAGTCCTCGTCGAGGTTCACCCGGCCGAGCAGTTCCCGCACCTTGTCGGCGGTCTCGTCGGCGCCGCGGGCCCGGTGGTGCAGCTGCAGCGGTCGGGCGATGTGGTGCTCGATCGAGTGGAACGGGTTGAGCGAGGCGAACGGGTCCTGGAACACCATCTGCACGTGCCGCCGGTACATGCTGCCCTCGACGGGGGTGCCGTCCTCGAGCCGCACGTCGATCGAGCCGCGCGTGCGGGTCTCGAGCTTGGCGAGCATCCGCGCGATGGTGGACTTGCCCGAGCCGGACTCCCCCACCAGCGCGACGGTCCGGCCGGGCAGCAGGTCGAACGACACGTCGTCGACGGCCCGCAGGGTGGTGCGCTTCAGGCCCTTGCGGGTGTGGAAGTCCTTGCCGAGGTGGCTGACGGTCACACTGGTCATCGGTCCGTCTCCTGTGCTGCCTGGACCACGACGGCCCGGGTGTCGGTCTCGGGTTCGGCGCCGTCCTCGACCCCGGTGCGGATGAACGCGCCGCGGGCTCCGGACAGGCTCGGGAACGACTGCAGCAGCTTCCGCGTGTACGGGTGCTGCGGGTCGTGCTGGATCACGCTGGCACGGTCGCACTCGACGACCTCGCCGCGGAGCATGATCGCGATCCGGTCGCTGATCTCGAGCAGCAGCGGCAGGTCGTGCGTGATGAACACGACGGCGAACCCGAGCTCGTCGCGCAGGCGGACGATCTCGCGCAGGATCTCCCGCTGCACCACGACGTCGAGTGCGGTGGTCGGCTCGTCCATGATCATGATCTGCGGTTCCAGCAGCATCGCCATCGCGATCATCACGCGCTGCCGCATGCCGCCGGACAGCTCGTGCGGGTACGCGGTGATGCGGGACGGGTCGACGCCGACGCGACGCAGGGCGTCCTCGGCGATGGCCCGTCGTTCCCTGCGCGGCAGGCCCTTGCGGTGTTCGACCAGGGCGTCGTCGAGCTGGGCGCGGATCGTGGTGACCGGGTTGAGCGCGTTCATCGCCCCCTGGAACACCATCGACAGCTTCGACCACCGCACCGCCCGGAGCTGCTCGTGCGGCAGACCGAGCAGGTCGACGTCGGTGCCGTCGCGGTCGTGGAACGTGATGCTGCCCGACGTGACCTTCGCCGGCGGCCGGTGCAGCCGGGTGATGGCGTACGCCAGGGTCGTCTTGCCGCAGCCCGACTCCCCCGCGAGCCCGAGGATCTCCCCGGGCGCCAGGCTGAGCGAGACGTCCTTGACGGCGTGCACGGGGTGCTCGGTCTCGTAGACGACGTCGAGGTGGTCGATGGTCAGCACGGCCGGGCGGCGGCCGTCGCCGGTGGCGTCGGAGGTGACCGGTCGTGCGGTGTCGGTGGCGCTCATCGGGCGACCCCCTTCGTGTCGTGACCGGCGGTGGCGACGCGGGCCGGGCCTCCCGATCGGGCCGCACGCTTCGCACGACGGTCGCGCCGTCGCTGCGCACGCACGTTCGCGAGTCGCGGGTTGATGACCTCGTCGATCGAGAAGTTCACCAGGGACAGGCCCATGCCGAGCAGGGCGATGAGCAGGCCCGGCGGCACGAACCACCACCAGGCGCCGTTCGCCAGTGCGAAGCCGTTCTGGGCGTAGAAGAGCATCGTGCCGAGCGTCGACGAGTTCGACGCCCCGAGCCCGAGGAACGACAGTCCCGCTTCCCCGAGGATCGCGGCGATCACCGCGAACACGAACTGCGACGCGAGCACCGGCAGCAGGTTCGGCAGGATCTCGACGGCGATGACCCGCCAGGGCCGTTCGCCGGCGACCCGGGCGGCGGACACGTAGTCGCGGTTCCGGATCGACATGGTCTGCGCCCGCAGCACCCGGGCGGACCCGGCCCACGACGTGATGGCCAGGACGATGGCGATGGTCCACAGCCCGCGGGCCTCACGCGGCACCAGGCCGGAGATGACGATGACGAGCGGCAGGCCGGGGATGACGAGGAACACGTTCGAGAACAGCGAGAACGCCTCGTCCATGATCCCGCCGAGGTACGCGCCGAGGATGCCGAAGAACGCGGACAGCACCGTGGCGAGGACACCGACGATGAGGCCGATCTGCAGGCTGCCCCGGGTGGCGAAGGCGAGCTGGGCCAGGACGTCCTGACCGGTCTGGGTGGTCCCGAGCACGTTCGAGCCGCTCGGTCCCTGCAGTCCGGTGTCGCGGATGGTGGTCGGGTCGCCGACGAGCAGCGGTCCGATCACCCCGAACAGCGTGACGCCGGCGACGAGCGCGATGCCCGTGACGAGCCACGGGGTGAGCGTGGGGAGGAACCGACGGATGCCGCCCTTCGACGCCCGCCGGGTGGCGATCGACGTGGTGCTGTCGGCCTCCTCGGTCAGCGCGCCGATGGTGGGCTCGGTCTCCTGCTGGATGTTGGTCATGGTCGTCTCCTCCCCTAGCTCCGGGCCCGCGTGCGCGGGTCGATCAGTCCGTACAGCAGGTCGACGACGAGGTTCGCGCCGAGCACCGCCAGGGTGATGAACAGGAAGATGCCCTGCATGAGCGCGTAGTCGTTGTTCGTCACGGCGGACAGCAGCTTCGACCCGATGCCCGGGTACGAGAACACCTGCTCGGTGACGACGGAGCCGGACACGATGAACCCGAGGGAGATCGCGAACCCGGCGACCGACGGCAGCACGGCGTTCCGGGCGGCGTAGTTCCGCAGGATCTTGCCGTCGGACAGGCCCTTCGCCTGCGCGGTGGTGATGTAGTCCTCGGACAGCGTCGACACCATCATGTTGCGCATGCCGAGCAGCCAGCCGCCGAGCGACGCGAGCACGATCGTCACCGCCGGCAGCACCCCGTACTGCACCGCCGAGACGATGAAGTCCCAGTTGAAGCCGGGGGTCAGGATGACGTCGTAGCCGCCCTGCGCCGGGAACAGGTGCAGCCCGGTGGCGAAGAAGTACACCAGGATCAGCGCGAGCCAGAAGTACGGCACCGCGGCGAGCAGGGTGGTGGCCGGCACGAACGAATCGAGCCAGGTGCCGGGCCGCCACCCGACGAAGGCCCCGAGGCCGACGCCGATGATCGCGGCCACGATGGTGGCGATGCCGACCAGGGCGATGGTCCACGGCAGCGAACTGCCGATCACCTCGGTGACGGGCGCCGGGAAGTAACTGACGGACACCCCGAGGTCACCACGGAACACGTTGACCAGGTAGTGGCCGTACTGGGAGATGAGCGGCTCCGAGGAATCGCCACCGAGGAGCAGCTCGTACGCCTCCCGGGTCGCCGGGGTCACCTGCCCGCCGCGCTGCTGGAGCTTGGCGAGCAGGATGTCCACCGGGTTGCCGGGCAGGAGCCTGGGGATGATGAAGTTCAGCGTCAGGGCCGCCCACAGTGCGACGACGTAGAAGCCGATCTTGCGCAGGAAGTAGGTCATCGTCGAGTGCCCCTCGGTCGCGATCCCATCGGTGTCAGCCCTTCGCCGGCTTGAGCGCCTTGAAGATCTCGGCGTTGTCCGGGCTCGCCCAGACCGCCGGGAACGCGTACAGGTCGTCCTCGGTCGGCCAGCCGGTGAACTTCGCCGCGTGGAACTCGCTCGTCGTACCGCCGGTCATCACGGGGATGTAGGGCAGGTCCTCGACGATGTGCTCCTGGATCGTGTCGAGCTGGGGCTGGGTGGCCTCGGTGTCCTCCGGGTCGATCGTGGCGAGCTGCTTCAGGGCCGCGTCGACCTCGGGGTTGCTGTAGCGGGCGATGTTCATCGGGGCCGCTTCGCCGACCTTCGCGGTGTTCGCCGTCGAGAAGTAGTTGTTGTACAGGTAGTACGGATTCGCCGTCGGGCCCTGACCGAGCGAGTCGATCGCGAGTTCGAAGTTGCCCTTGGTCTTCTTGTCGGTCCACTCGTTCCACGACGACTGCTGCGCCTTGAGCTCGATGCCCGCGGCCTTGAGCTGCTGCGTCATCGTGTCGATCGCGGTGATGTAGTCGGTCCACCCGGTGACGACCTCGACCGTCAGGGACAGCTTCTTGCCGTCCTTGGCGTAGATGCCGTCCGAACCCTTCTTCCACCCGGCGCCTTCGAGCGTCGAGGCGGCCGCGTCGGTGTCGGCGGTCTCCGGCATCACCGCCGGCTCGATGTCCTCCGAGATGGTGTCCTTCTGCGTCGTGGTGAGCGCGAAGGTCGGCGAGATCTCGCTCGCGGTGTTCTCGAACGCCAGCGAGTTGAGCTGCTTTCGGTTGATGGCGTCGGCGATCGCGTGGCGGACGGCCGGGTCGGTCTGCGGTCCGGCGCAGCCGAGGTCGGTGCTCGAGCAGGTCAGCAGCGCCATCTGGTTCTGACCGACGGTGATGCCGTCGTAGCCGTTGTAGTTGGCGGGGATGTCGTCCATGTTCGGCACCGGGCCGGTCTGCCAGTCGATCGACCCCTGCTTCAGCGCGTCGGCGCCGGCGGTGTTGCCGGAGAGCGACAGGTAGCGGATGGTCTTCACGGCCGGGGCGCCGTCCCAGTACTCCTTGTTCGCCTCGAGGGTGAAGGCCTGCGCCTTGAAGGTGCCGAGCGTGTACGGGCCGGTGCCGACGGGCTCGCGCACGACGTCGGTGGTCGGGTCGATGTCCTTCCACAGGTGCTCGGGCACGATCCAGGTCTTGCCGAGCAGGTTCGGGCCGAGCACGAACGACGGCTTGTCGAACGAGACGACCACCTTGTCGTCGCCGTCGGCCTTCGCGCTGCCGTCGTAGCCGATCGAGTTCAGGGCCTTCTGCTTCGTGAGCATGTCGAGCGTGAACACGACGTCCTTCGAGGTGAAGGGTTCCCCGTCGCTCCAGGTGGCTCCGTCGCGCAGCGTGATGGTGAGCTGCGTGCCGTCCTCGTTCCACTCGTACGACTTGCCGAGCAGCGGCTTCGGGTCGTTCGTGTTGACGTTGGTGATGAAGAAGAGCGACTCGTAGATCGTGCCGACGCCACCGATGTTCGACGGCGACCACGGGTTGTAGTTGATCTGGTAGTCGCCGGACTGGCCGGTGTAGGCGACCAGGGTCGAAGCGGCCGCGTCGTTCGTGCTGGCGGTGCCGCTGGAGCTGCAGCCGCTGAGCGCGAGGCCGGCGGCGAGGAGAACGGCGCCGCCGATGGCGAGCCGTGAACGGGTTGGGTTGAACATCGTTGTCCTCTCGGTCTGCGTCGTCGCAGAGTCCACGTTGTGAGCGTGATTGTTACACGCGTAAACTAAGGCGGTCAAGGGGTCGGGTCACGGCCCCGTAACGATGAGGAGACGCAATGGAGCGGACCACCCTGGACGGCACGTGGACCCTCGAGGCGGTGACCGGGCCCGGGCAGTCGGCGGAGCACCGCGAACCGATCGCGGCGCAGGTCCCCGGCTGCGTGCACACCGACCTGCTGCGGGCCGGCCGGATCCCCGACCCGTTCGACGGCGACGGCGAGGCCGCGACCCAGTGGATCGGCGACACCGTCTGGCGGTACCGCCGCACCTTCGACTGGACCGCGCCGGACGAGACCCGCCACGACCTCGTCGCCGAGGGCCTCGACACCCTCGCCACGATCGAACTGAACGGCATCGTCGTCGCGACGACCGCCAACCAGCACCGCTCGTACCGGTTCCCCGTCGGGCACCTGCTGCGACCGGGCGCGAACGAGCTCGTCATCACCTTCGACGCGCCCGTCCCCGCCGCCGATCGCCTCTCCGCCCTGCACGGCGGCGAGCTGCCGCACGTCAACCACCACCCCTACAACGCGCTGCGCAAGAACGCGTCGAACTTCGGGTGGGACTGGGGTGTCGACGTCGCCACGAGCGGCATCTGGAAGTCGATCGGCATCGAGTCCTGGAGCGGCGCCCGCATCGCGGCCGTCCGCCCCCTCGTCGACGTCGACGGCACCACCGGCGTCCTGACCGCCCACGTCGACGTCGAGTACGCCGGTTCGACCGGCTCCTTCTCGCAGGCGATCGGCAGCGCGCCCGTCGCGTCCGCGGACGGTTCCGCGGGCACCGGCCTGGAGGCCCGGATCACCCTGGCCCCGCACCCCGCGTCCGCAGGGCACCCGGGTTCCGACACCGAGCCTCCCGTCCGTCCCGGTGACACCGCGGACACCGCCGGCCGGGTCGTCGGCACGCGCCCCGTCGTGACCGGCCCGGACGTCACCACCGGCTCCGCCGTCGTGCGCCTCGAGGTCCCCGACGTCGCCGTCTGGTGGCCGCGCGGCGAGGGCGACCAGCCCCTCTACGACGTCCGGGTCGAGGTCGGCGACGACGTGTGGAACGGCCGCGTGGGCTTCCGCACCGTCACCCTCGACACCGCGGCCGACGCCGGCGGGGCCCCGTTCCTGCTCCGCGTCAACGGCCGGCCCGTCATGGTGCGCGGGGCGAACTGGATCCCCGACCACGCCTACCTGACCGAGATGACCCGCGAGCGGTACGCGGACCGGATCCAGGACGCGGTCGACGCGAACATGAACCTGCTCCGCATCTGGGGCGGCGGGATCTACGAGTCCGACGACCTGTACGACCGGTGCGACGAGCTCGGCATCCTCGTCTGGCAGGACTTCCTGTTCGCCTGCGCCGCCTACGCCGAGGAGCCCTGGCTCGCCGACGAGGTCGAGCCCGAGGTCCGCGCGGCCGTCACCCGCCTCAGCCCGCACCCCTCGCTCGTGGTGTGGAACGGCAACAACGAGAACCTCGTCGCCTACGCCGAGTGGGGCTGGCGACCGTCGCTCGTCGGCCGGACCTGGGGCAACGGCTACTACCGTTCCCTGCTGCCGTCGGTCGTCGCCGAGCTGGACCCCACCCGCCCGTACACGCCGGGCAGCCCGTTCTCGTTCGACGAGTACCTGACGCCGAACGACCAGCGGAACGGCAGCGTGCACATCTGGGACGTCTGGAACCGCCTGGACTACCGCGCCTACGCCGACTGGGAGCCGCGGTTCGTCGCCGAGTTCGGGTTCCAGGGCCCGCCGGCGTGGTCGACCCTGGCCGCCGTGGTGCACGACGAGCCCCTCGACCCGGACGGTCACGAGATGCTCGTGCACCAGAAGGCCGACCAGGGCAACCGGAAGCTCGCCGACGGCATGCGGGGCCACCTGCCCGAACCGACCTCGATCGAGGACTGGCACTTCGCCGCGCAGCTCAACCAGGCGCACGCGATCCGCTTCGGCATGGAGTGGTTCCGCTCCCGCACCCCCGACAACACCGGCATGGTCGTCTGGCAGCTCAACGACGACTGGCCCGTGGTGTCGTGGGCCCTCGTCGACCACGCCGGCATCCGGAAGCCCGTCTGGTACGCCGTCCGGCAGGCCTACCAGCCCGTGCTGCTCACCGTGCAGCCGTCGTCCGACGGTGCGGGCGGTCTCGACGTGGTCCTCGTCAACGCGTCCGGGGCATCGGTCGCCGACGAGGTCACGGTCTCTCGCGTCGCCTTCGACGGCACCGTGCTCGGGTCGTCGTCGTTCGCACTCGCAGCTGCCCCCGCCGACGCCGACCGGGTGCAGCTGCCGACGTCGCTCGCGGCGCCCGGGAGCCCCGGTTCCGAGGTCCTCGTCGTCACCGGAGCCGGCACCCGCACCGTGCACGACTTCGCCGAGGTCGTCGACCAGGCGCTGGAACCCTCGCCACTGCAGACCGAGGTGACCCCGACGGCCGACGGCGCAACGGTCACCGTCACGGCGACGGCGTACGCACGCGACGTCTCGCTGTTCCCGGACCGCGTGGACGCCGCAGCCCGTGTCGACGAGGGCCTCGTGTCCCTGCTCCCCGGCGAGGCGGTGACCTTCACGGTGACGGGCGCACCCGGCATCGCTCCGGACGCCCTCGTCCACCCGCTCGTCCTCCGCCACGCGGGCTCGCTCCTGCCCTGAGCCTGGACACCGCTGGGGACGGCGACGTTCCCTCGAGCCGCTGACGGTTCCGGTTCACGATCCCCGAGGTTCGCGAACCGGAACCGTCACGTCACCGAACCTGGACGCTTCCCCCGCCGAGCAGCGCCGTCGGCCGCGCTCAGTCGACGGCGCTGAGCTCCAGCACGATCGCGGTCGCCGGCGCGAGCATCGGGAGCCGTGCCCCGACGTCCTCGAACACCGCACCGGTCAGCTCCAGGTGCCCGCGTACGAGCCACTCCGGCGGCACCATGTCGAGCCCGCGCGGCACAGCGAGCCCGGACACCGGGGCGAGCCGGTACCGCCGCGACCGGTCGAGTCCGCGCACCCGGAGCGGCACCGGCAACGACCGCGGCCCGGTCTCCGTCCGCGCCACCCGCACCAGTGCCCGCGAACGGTCGGTGGCCACCACGGACGTCGCCACCATCCCCGCGTCGCCGAGGTCCAGGTGCCGCAGCCGCCCGGAGTGCAACAGCCCGCGCTCCCGCCGGTACAGCGCCGTCCAGGCCCGGAGCCGGTCGAGCTCCTCGGGCGACAGCTTCGTGACGTCGGTCTCGATGCCGGCCGAGCCGAACAGGGACACCGCCATCCGGAAGTCCAGGTCGAGGTGCCGGCCCGTGGTGTGCGAGATCTCCGGCCCGACGTGCGACCCGATCAGCTCGAGTGGCAGCAGCGCCTCCGTCCACCGTTGGATCGGCAGCCGCTCGAACGCGTCGTTCGAGTCCGAGGGCCACACCCGGTCGGTGCGCTCGAGCACGCCGAGGTCGATCCGTGCCCCGCCGCTCGCGCACGCCTCGATCTCGAGCCACGGGTGCCGCGCACGCAGCTCGTCCATCAGCGCGTAGACCCCGCGGGTGTGCGCGTCCACGCCCGCGCGTCCGGCGTGCACCGCGTGCACGATGTCCCGGTTCTGGTCCCACTTCACGAAGTCGACGTGGTGCTCCCCGATCACCCGGGACATGCTCTCCAGTACGTGGTGCCGGGCCAGCGGGTTCGCCATGTCGAGCACGTACTGGTTCCGCCAGGTGCGGACGTCGTCCTCGGGCCGCTGCAGCATCCACTCGGGGTGCGCCGCCGCGAGCTCGGACACCGGGCTCACCATCTCCGGTTCGAACCACAGCCCGAACTCCATGCCGAGCGCACGCACCCGGTCGACGAGCGGTGCCAGCCCGTCCGGCCACACCGACGGGTCGACGCGCCAGTCCCCGAGCGACGTCGCGTCCGACCGCCGGCCGAGGAACCAGCCGTCGTCGAGCACGAACCGCTCGACACCGATATCCGCGGCGGTCTCCGCCAGGGCCACCAGCGGTTCGAGCTCCTGCCGGTAGTAGACGGCCTCCCAGGTGTTCAGCACCACGGGCCGGGGCCGTCGCGGGTGGCCCGGACGGCTGCGCAACGAGTCGTGCAGCCGGTCGGAGAGCCCGTCGATCCCGCTGTCGCTCCACACGAACACGGCGTCGGGGGCGGTGAACGACTCCCCCTCGCCGAGCACGACCTCACCCGCACGCAGCAGTTCCCCGGCGCCGAGCAGCGGCCGCGCCTCGGCGAGCTGGTCGTACCGGTACACGGAGTCCGCGCTCCAGGCCAGGTGCACGGCCCACAGCTCCCCCTCGGCGTCCGAGAACCCGGGCGTCCCGAGCACGAGCAACGTCGGGGAGTCATGGCCCGTCCGTCCGCGCCGGCTCTCCCGCGCGTGGCTCCCGGCGGAGGTCGCACGCCGCTGTGGTGTCCGCTCCCGGGTCCACCGCCCGCCGAGGTCGAGCACCTCGGCGACCCGCTCCCCCACGGGCAGCGTCGCCTCGAGTGCCTGCAGGTGCACGGGTCCGGCGTGCGTGTTCGTCACCGCGTGCCGCACCCGCAGCACCCCCGCGGAGTCGAGCGCGAACTCGCTTCGCAGCGTCAGCGAGTCGGACTCCGCGGTGACGACGATCCGTTCGTCGTCACCGATCACCACCACGTCGGTCCACCGCGGCACGAGCGGCAGCCCGTCCACGTGTCCGGCGATCCCCGGCCGCCCCTCCCACCCGTCCCGTTCCGTCGGCAACACCGTCAGCGGCCACGGCGCGTCGAGGGCGCTCGGTCCGAGGGGCCGCCCGAGCGCGAGCAGCAGGTCCTCGGTGTCACCGGCGTCCACGGGTCCGACGTCCCGCCCCCAGTGCAGCACCTCGGGCAGCCCGTCCGCAGCCGTCGCCAGCACGAACGACACCCCGGCCGACCGCAGCACGTGCACCCGCCGATCTCGAGCGCCCACCGATGCCGACTCGCGCTCCACGACGGTCACGAGGCCCGCTCCTCGCGCAGCACCCGGGCGCGTCCGGCGGGCACGACGGTGTCCGGCCCGTGGCCGGACCCGTCGAGCAGGTCCGTGCCGGACGCACGGACCGTGACGTCGTCAGCACGGTGGTTGACGAGGAACAGGAAGGCGGAACCGTCGTCGCCGACGCGACGCACCGCCTCCAGGCCTGGAGGCCCGGTGACCGTCCGCAGGATCCCCCGCTCCGCGATCACCCCGTCCACGAGCCGTTGGATGCTGTCGTCCGCGAGCATCGCGGACACGTACCAGGCGCCGCCGCCGACGGCGCGACGCGTGACGGCAGGTCGGCCCGCGAGCGGGCCGTCCGTGTAGGTGAGCACCGGCTCGGCGCCCGCGAGGACGACCGCCTCGGCCCAGTCGGTGACGGCCTCGCCGTCGTCCAGGGTCCAGCGTTCATCGCGCTGCAGCGGCGTGAACTCCTCGCTCCACGCACCGAGCACGTCGCGGAAGGCCCCCGGGTAGCCGCCGGTGCGGATGCGGGCGGTCTCGTCGGCGACCCCGGACAGGTACGTGACCACCAGCGTTGCACCGCGCTCGACCACGGCGGCGATCCGAGCAGCGGTCGCGTCGTCGACGATGAGCATCGTCGGCACGATCACCACGTCGTACCCGCTCAGTTCGGCGTCGGCGGGGACCACGTCGGTGAGCACCTGCCGGTCGTGGAACGCACGGTGCCAGGCCCGGAGCTCCCGGCCGTAGCGCAGACCCCGGTGCGGCTTGAGCCCGGACTGCACGGCCCAGCCGGAGGCCTCGTCCACGACGATCGCGACCCGGGCCGGCTCGACGCGGGTTCCCTGTACCGGAGCGAGGTCCTGCAGCGCCCGGCCGAGGGCGAGGACCTCGCGCCAGATCCGGGTCCGGGTGCCGGCGTGCGGGACCATCGCGGAGTGGAACTGCTCCGCTCCCGCGGTCGATGCACGCCACTGGAAGAACAGCGCCCCGTCGGAACCGTGTGCGACGTGGGCCAGGGCGTTCCGGACCAGCTCGGCGGGTTCCTTGGCGCGGTTGCGCTGCTGCCAGCTCGGGCCACCCGTCGAGTGCTCCATCAGCAGCCAGGGACGGCGGTCCGCCGACATCCCGCGCATCCGGTCACCGGCCAGCGCGAGGTCCTGCTCGCGGCGGGCGTCGTCGACGAGCGTGTAGTGGTCGTTCGCGACGATCGCCACGTGCTTCGCCCACCCGGCGTAGTCGACGACCTGCGAGCTGGCTCCCACCATGAAGTTCGTCGTGACCGGCACGTCGGAGTGCCGCTCGATGACCTCTTTCTCGGCGTCGAACTGCCGGAGCAGCGCGTCGGAGGAGTACCGCTCGAAGTCCAGCGCGAGCCCGGGGTTCGGCGCACCGCCGACACCGCGTGGCGGCGAGACCTCGTCGAACGACGTGTACGTGTGCCCCCAGAAGGCCGTGCCCCAGGCGTCGTTCGCGGCCTCGACGTCGCCGTACTTCGCGACGAGCCAGTGCCGGAAGTCCGCTGCCGACTCCTCGCAGTAGCACCGGCCGTTGCCACCGCCGAGCTCGTTGCTCACGTGCCAGAGCCGCACCGCGGGGTGCCGGCCGTACCGTTCCGCCAGCGCATCGACCATCCGGAGGGCGTGCTCCCGGAACAGTTCCGAGGCCGGGCACCATCCGAGCCGCCCACCGGGGCGCTCTCGTCGCTCGGTGGCGTCGAGGGGCAGGATCTCGGGGTGTGCCGTCAGCAGCCAGTTCGGCGGGGCGGCCGTCGGCGTCGCCAGGTCCACCGCGATGCCGTGCTCCTGCAGCAGCGCGAGCACGTCGTCCAGCCACTCCCACGTGAAGTCCCCCGGCGACCGCTCGAGCAGTGCCCACGAGAAGACCCCGACGGTGACCAGGTTCACACCGGCTGCACGCATCAGCCGGACGTCCTCGAGCCAGGTCGCCCGGGGCCACTGCTCGGGGCTGTAGTCGCCGCCGAACGACAGGCCGTCGGTCGGCCACGGGACGGTGGGGGCAGCGGTCACGGCATCTCCTTCGATGGTGTGGACCGCTCAAGCCTCCCGGCTCCGTCCACGTTTGTCAACGCGTGTAACTAACGCGCCGATGGGTCAGCCACTGTCTCGGGTGATCACTCCCCCAGCAGTCGGCGGATCGCGAGCACCGCACCGGCACGGGCCCACTCCGAGAACTCGAACGGCTGCACCTCGACGGTGACGGGCTCGGTGTACGGCGCCAGGGCGGCACGCAACGAATCGTCGACCGCGGCTCGGGCGAGGTCGTACACGGGCAGCCCGTCGCCCGTCAGCACGATCGCCGAAGGATCCGCGATGTGGACCGCGGTGGCGAGCAGGACCCCGAGCGCACGGCCGGCGTCCTCGAACGCAGCGAGGGCTCCTTCGTCGCCGTCCCGAGCGAGCTCGACCACCTGCTCGTAGGTCTTCCCCTCGTGTCCCGCGTTCCGCACGATCACCGGACTCGGCAGGTAGCTCGAGGCACACCCGGCGTGCCCGAGCCCGCAGTCCGGTCCGCCACCGAGGACCGGCAGGTGTCCAATGCGTCCCAGCCGCCCGTGCTCCCCGGTGGAGACCTGCCCGTTCGCGATGAGCCCGAGCCCGAGGCCCTCACCGACCGTGACGAGCACCATCGACCCGCGTCCCGCACCGGCCCCGAACCAGTGCTCCTTCGCGGTCAGGGCGTGCACGTCGTTCGCCGTGAAGCTGGCGACGCCCGTCCGTTCCTCGAGCATCCCGGCGAAGGGCACCTCGTGCCACCCCAGGAACACCGACGCCGCCACCACGGACTCCCCCGCGCGGACGATGACGTCACCGGGCAGCGAGACCCCGATCGCGCAGATGGCCGGATGCGCCGCGCGGAGCCGCTCGAGCACGGCCGCGATCCGCTCGGCGAGGGAGGCGGGGTCGGTGTCGTCGATGACTTCTTCGTGCAGGGCGAGGACTCGGCCGCCCAGGTCCGTCACGGCGGCGTACAGGCGGTCCTTCGTGAGCTTGATGCCCAGGAACTCCCACTGCCCGCTGCTCACCTGCAGGAGCTCCGACGGCCGACCGGTCGCACCACGCACATCGGTGCCGACCTCGACCACCAGCCGCTGTGCCACGAGGATCCGCATCGCCCGGGTGAGGCTCGCCCGCGAGAGCCCGAGCGACCGGGCGATCTCAGCACGGGAGAGCACCCCGTGGATGAGGATCTCCCGCAGTGCCAGTCGGGAGCCGTCGGGCAGCGCCGGCCAGGCTTCGGTCATCGTTCCTCCGTCGTCGGCTGATCCTAAGGCCTGACCGGTCCCCGTCGACAAGGACCCAGAACGGGCCGCAAACGCAGAAAACCCCTGACCACGAATGGTCAGGGGTTCCCTGGTGTTTCTACGTTAAGTCCGGCGGCGTCCTACTCTCCCACAAGGTCCCCCTTGCAGTACCATCGGCGCTGAGAGGCTTAGCTTC
>NZ_JAHEWN010000012.1 GCF_018598555.1 Curtobacterium aurantiacum | reverse complement strand
GGGCGGGCGAGCGGGCGGCGAAATACGGATTCCTGGCGTCGAGCGTCCGAGCGGCCCTAGCGTCGTCGGATGGCAGACCCGAACGACACCTGGCCCACGCACGAGCGCACCGAACGGCCGTGGCGGAGCGCCGTCCGCGGGTGCCGTGACGACCGGCTGGTGACCACCGTGCGGGTGTCGCTTCCCCCGTCCATCGCGAGGGCTCGGTGGACACCGGACGACGACACCGTCGCACTGCTCGACCGGAGCGCCACGGCCCTGCGTGCCCTCGACGTCCACCACGGCTCCCGGCTCGCTCCACTCGGGTCCGTGCTCGGCCGGACCGAAGCCGTGGCGTCGTCACGGATCGAGGACGAGTCCGCGTCGATCGACGACCTGGCGCGGGCCCTCGTCGGCATCCGGGCGAACCCGGGTGCCACGGCGGTCGCCCGGGCGAGCGGTGCCGTCGAGCACCTGGTGTCCGGCGCCGATTCCGGCACCGTCACCGAGGCGTCCCTGCTCGAGGCACACCGCCTGCTGATGCGCGGCGACCCGGTGGACGGACGGTACGCCGGCCGGTACCGCGACGTGCAGAACTGGATCGACGGCGGCGCCACACCCCGCGACGCCGTGTACGTGCCACCACCGCCCGAGCTCGTGGCACCGCTGATGGCCGACCTGTTCGCGTTCGTGCAACGGGTCGACCTGCACCCGATCGCACAGGCGGCAATCGCGCACGCGCAGTTCGAGTCGATCCACCCGTTCACGGACGGCAACGGTCGGATCGGGCGGGCACTGATCGGGGCGGTGCTGCGACGACGCGGGGTGACGACCACGGTCACGGCACCGGTGGCCACCGCGCTCGCGGCGGACCGGCGGCGGTACTTCGGGCACCTGGAGCAGTACCGCGACGGCCGGGTGACCGGGTTCGTGGTCGACCTGGCCCTCGCGATCGGGACGGTCTGCGACGAAGCGACGCTCAGTGCCCTGCTGCTCGCCGAGCACGACGCCGACCGGGTCGCCGGCCCCTGCGCCTCGGGCCCGCACGGTGTGGTCGGCCGGGCCCTTGCCGACGATCCCGTCCTGACCGAGGCCCACCTGGACACCCTGCTCACCGCCGACGAGGTCGAGCGTGTCACGCACGACCTCGTGCTGGCAGGGGTGCTCCGTCCGGTCACCGGTCGTCGCCGTGACCGCGCGTGGGTCGCACCCGCCGTGGTCGCCGAGCTCGAGGCGTTCGAGCAGCGGGTACACGCCGCTGTGGGCGGCCGCGAGCGCACGGCGACGTGACCGGGGGCACGGGCGAATAGGGTGGGACGGTGAGCAACGAGCACACCGCATCCACCCCGCCCAGCGCCGCCAAGCGGCCCGTGACACGGACCCACCACGGCATCGACTTCGTCGACGACTACGAGTGGCTGCGGGACAAGGAATCCCCCGACACCCTGGCGTACCTCGAAGCCGAGAACACGCACACCGACGCCGCGACCGAGCACCTCGCGCCGCTGCGGGACCGCATCTTCTCCGAGGTGAAGAGCCGCGTGCAGGAGACCGACCTCTCGGTGCCGGTCCGCATGGGCGACTGGTGGTACTTCACCCGCACCGCCGAGGGCAGCCAGTACGGCGTCCACTGCCGCGTGCCCGTCGCCGGCCCCGACGACTGGACGCCGCCCGCCGTCGTCGAGGGCGAGTCGACCCTCCCCGGCGAGCAGGTGGTCCTCGACGGCAACGCCCTGGCCGACGGCCACGAGTTCTTCTCGCTCGGCACCTACGACATCAGCGACGACGGCACCCGCCTGGTCTACGGCATCGACGTCGAGGGCGACGAGCGCTACACCCTGCACGTCCGCGACCTGACCACGGGCACCGACCTCGGCGACGCCATCCCGAACACCGGCGCCGGCGCCACCTTCGATCCCGCCGGACGCTACGTCTTCTACCCCACGGTCGACGAGTCCTGGCGGCCGGACAAGATCTGGCGGCACGCGGTCGGCACCGGGGCGTCTGCGGACGTCCTGGTGTTCGAGGAGCCCGACGACCGCTACTGGGTCGGCGTCGGCGTGACCCGGTCGTCGCAGTACATCGTCATCGAGCTCGGCTCGAAGATCACGTCCGAGGCACACGTCCTCGACGCTGCCGACCCGACCGGGGAGTTCCAGGTCGTCTGGCCCCGGCGCGAGGGCGTCGAGTACGAGATCGAGCACGCCATCGTCGGCGGCAGCGACCGGTTCCTGGTGCTGCACAACGACGGCGCCGAGAACTTCGAGCTCGTCGACGTCCCCGCCGACGACCCGACGTCCGAGCGTGACCGCCGCGTCGTCGTGGCGCACCACACCGAGCGCCGCATCGAGTCGGTCGACGCCTTCGCCGGACACCTCGCCCTGGAGTACCGCTCCGAGGCCCTGCCCCGCATCGCCATCATCCCGATCGAGGGCGACGGCTACGGCGACGCGCACGAGGTCCCCTTCGAAGAAGCCCTGTTCTCCGCCGGGCTCGGTGGCAACCCGGAGTGGGAGCAGCCGACGCTCCGCATCGGCTACACGTCGTTCGTGACCCCCTCCGAGGTCAGCGACCTCGACCTCGCGACCGGCGAGGTCACCGTCCTGAAGCGCCAGCCGGTGCTCGGCGGCTACGACCCGGCCGACTACGTGCAGGAGCGCGACTGGGCCACGGCCGAGGACGGCACCCGTGTGCCGATCTCGCTGGTCTGGCGCCGTGACGCGATCGACGAGGGCACCCCGGCGCCGCTGCACCTCTACGGCTACGGCTCGTACGAACACTCGATCGACCCGGGCTTCAGCGTGATGCGCCTGTCGATGCTCGACCGCGGTGTCGTCTTCGCCGTCGCCCACGTGCGTGGCGGCGGCGAGCTCGGCCGGCACTGGTACGAGAACGGCAAGACCCTCACGAAGAAGAACACCTTCACCGACTTCGTCGCGGTCGCCGACCACCTGATCGAGTCCGGCCGGACGAGCGCCGACCGGCTCGTGGCCGAGGGTGGCAGTGCGGGCGGACTCCTCATGGGGGCCGTCGCGAACATCGCGCCCGACCGCTTCGCCGGCATCCTGGCCGCCGTGCCGTTCGTCGACGCGCTGACGAGCATACTCGACCCGGACCTCCCCCTCACCGTCATCGAGTGGGACGAGTGGGGCGACCCGCTGCACGACGCCGAGGTCTACCGGTACATGAGCGAGTACACCCCGTACGAGAACGTCCGCGACGACGTGCAGTACCCGCAGATCCTCGCCGTGACCTCGATCAACGACACCCGTGTGCTGTACGTCGAGCCCGCGAAGTGGACGGCGAAGCTCCGCGAGGTCGGCGCGCCCGTGCTGCTGAAGACCGAGATGTCCGCCGGCCACGGTGGCGTCAGCGGTCGGTACGCATCGTGGAAGGAGCGGGCGTTCGAACTCGCCTGGCTGCTCGACGTGCTCGGACTCGCCGACGAGACCCCCGCCGCCGCGACCGCCAACCCGATCGCCGCGGGCTGAGCGCCGGCGCACACTTCGTGAGCAGAAGAGGTCGGGTCCGAACGCGGGACCCGACCTCTTCTGCTCACCAAGCGAACAGCAGCGCACAGCAGCGAACAGCGGCGCACGCAGCGAACGCAGCCGCGCACGCAGCCCGCTCACACGCGGTTGAGCGCGTGCACCGCCTCGTCGTAGGACTCCTCGGCCAGGCGCACCCGGTCCCCCGCGAGCACCCCGTACCCGAACGTGCCCTCACCCCCGCGCTCCGCGATCGCCGCGTTCGCCCGCAGGATGTCGAGGGCGTGCAGGGACCGCACCCGCTCGGTCAGCACGTCGGCCGCGGTGCCGATCCGCTTCCACAGCGCGTGCGGGAACGCATCGTCACCGAGCACGTCCATCGCCATCCGCGCGCGCATCGTCTCCTGCCACGCGGCCTCGGTGGTGGCACGGTCGGCGGCCTCGCGCTCGGCAGCGGTGTCCGAGGTGTCGTCGGCGACGGCGGCCCGGACGAGCTCGCGCACACGCGGCTTCACGTCGGCACCGACGTCCTGCGCGACCTGCTTCGGTGACCGGAGGGACCAGGCCGTCGGTACCGGCCGCTCGGCCGCGTCGTCGAGGGCGTCGAGCAGCTCGAGGAACGGCTCCCCGTGCAGGAACGCGACGACGTCGCGCACCGCCTGGTCGCGCCGCTCACGGGTCGACGCGAGGATGCGCTCACGGGTCATCGCGTCGACCAGGTCGTCCTGCGCCGGCGAGGACGCCCGCGGCAGCCGGTCGATCAGGTACTCGGCCAGCGCGGCACGCGCGGTGACGGCAGCCAGGCCGTCCGCCGCCTCCGCGGCGCGGTCGACGGCGTCGCCGTCGGGGAACGCCGGGCGGTACCCGCCCAGGATCGCGGCGATCTCGAGTGTGGTCTCGGCCGTCTGCCGGAGGTCGGCGGTGTCGCCGGACCGGAGCCGGGCCTCCTGGCCGAGCAGTGCGGCGCGCAGCTTGCGGACGCGCTTCGCCAGGATGCGTGCGGTCGTGCCCTTGGCCGGCTTCTCCTCGGTCTGGAGGCGCGGTGCCGGTGCTCCTGCCAGCCCGCGTGCCAGCTTGGACGCGACGGCGGCGGGGCCGGCGCCGACGGCTGCGAACCGTCCGTCGAGGGCCGCGAACAGCTCGTGGGCGATCTGCGGGTCGACGCTGTCGACGGTCTCGACCTCGACCTCGCGCCAGGTGCGCGGGGTCTCCGGGGCCTCGTCGTCGAGGCGCTGGGCGGTGACCTGGTCGTCGGCGAGCTCGGCGATCTGGTCGCCGTCCTCGTCGAGCAGTCGGGTGACGGTGCGGGTGGTGGTGATCCGGACGACGGGACGCAGCCCGCGGCCACGACGCTCCGTGAAGAGCGCGGCGAGGACCTCGTCGGGCACGGTGTCGGCGTCGTCGGTCAGGGGGAACTGCTGCTCGTGGCGGACCGTGTCCGACTCCGAGCGCTTGATGTGCCAGCCGGCGTCCGGGCCGCCCGTGCGGCGGCGGACGGTCACCCGCGCGGCCACCAGGTCGTACCGCTCGGTGTCCCAGTAGGTGGCGTCCAGTTCGAACGGCTCCTGGTGCTCGGTGCGGAGGATGCCGCCCGCGCCGACGAGGTCGGGGAGGGCACCGCCCTCGGGCAGGTCGTAGGTGCGCTCGATCTCGAGGTGCGTGTGGCTCACACGCTCTTGTCTACCAGGGCTTCGGCCTGCGGTTCGACCACGAGGCGTGGCTCTGTGGAGAACCGGCTCGCGACGTACCCGGCGATGACAGCACTCAGCGGAGGCAGCGTGACAACGAAGGGGTTCCAGCGCAACGGGACCATCGAGAAGAGCACCCCGTTCCACTCGAGCACGAAGACCACCGCAGGGAGCAACAGGAGGAGCCAGGCGCTGCGTCGGACGCGGACGGCGACGAACCAGCCTGCAAGCGCGAGGATCAGCGGGAGCCCGCCCACGGGAAGGTCTGTCGGTGGCGTGAGCAGCGGCTGCAGGACTCCACCGACGGCCGCGGCGAGGACGATGCTCGCGCCGAGACGTCGGCGACCCGACGGAGCGCGCAGGACGAGGGCTGCGAGCGCGATCGCCGCACCGGGCACGACGAACACCAGGGTCCAGGTACCGGCCGTGACGAGCACGACGTCGGTCCGGCTGCCGTACCCGCCGTTCGGTTGCACGATCAGCCACGCCCCGGACGCGATCAGGGAGACGACCGCGACGGCGACCAGGACCGGGATGGTCCGGACGGTGTGCGGCATGCGATCGAGCTGGGTGGGCAGTGCGGTCACGGTGTTCCCCCACGAGGTGCGGTGCGGTGCTCGTCGGTGGAACAGCGCGGTGGTCAAGGCACCGAGCGCGAGCGCGGTCGACGACAGGTCGAGCTGCTCGGCGTCGCGCACGTCGGCGAGCCACTGCTCGCGTCGGGCATCACGGTGGGCGGCTGGTGAGACCGCGACCGCGATGCCGACGAGCGCCTGGTCGAGCGCACTCACGAGGTCACCGGCCGGTTCGTCGGACGGCTCGGGCGGCTCGGACGGACCGGTGCTTCGGCCGGGCGCGCAGCGAGCAAGTCTCGGGCGGCGCGGACTCCGTCCGCGGTGAACTCGTAGAGCCGCCGGCGTGGCCCTGACCGCTCCGCGTCGTCGTCCCACGACGAGGTTATCCACCCCTGCCGCTCGAGCCGTTCGAGGATGGGGTAGACGGTGCCCGCGGGGCGACCGGTGGCCTTGATGACGAGCAGCCCCCAGGTCGGCCCATCACTGGCGAGCAGTGCGTCGAGCACGTCGAGCGTGGGGGCGGTCACGCGCCGGATGGGTTCCATGCGCTCAAACTACCTATGTAGAACAAGCCGCGCAAGCCCCCTCAGGAGGACGAGTTAGCCTGCAGGGATGAGCGACACGATCACCCGCGAGCAGTTCACGCCCGAAGCCGGCGGCGTCACGATGTTCACCACCACGTGGTGCGGCTACTGCGCCCGGCTGAAGAACCAGATGTCGAAGGCCGGGGTGCCCTTCACCGAGGTCGACATCGAGCAGACCCCGGGTACGGCCGAGCTCGTCGCCGAGGTCAACGGCGGCAACCAGACCGTGCCGACGCTGGTGTTCCCCGACGGCTCGACGGCGACCAACCCTTCCCTGGCCGAGGTGCAGTCCCGCATCTGAGCGGCGGCCCTCCGGCGCGAAGCCTCCGCGAACAGCCAAAGTCCGTCCGAACCACGTGATCGCGTGGTTCGGACGGACTTTGGTTGTGCGGGACGGCGCAGCGCCGCGCGCCGCGCGCTGGCGCTAGCCGCCGAGCGCCTCGGTCAGCAGCGCGGCCATCGCGTCGAGCTGGATGTCGCCGGAGTCGACGACCTCTTCGTCCGAACCGTCGAGCGCGCGGGCGGCCAGGGACGCCTTCGAGTCGATGAGCTCGGCGATCTTGGTGTCGATCGTCTGCGCGGCGATGATGCGCCACGCGGTGACGGGCTCTTCCTGCCCGATGCGGTGCACACGGTCGATCGCCTGGGTCTGCTCGGCGCTCGTCCACGACAGCTCGGCGAGCACGACGTTCGAAGACACCTGCAGGTTCAGGCCGACACCGGCCGCGGTCAGCGAGCAGACGATGACGGCGACGTCGGGGTCGTTCACGAACGAGTCGATCTCGGCCGTGCGCTGCGTCGGGGTCTGGTCGCCGCGGATCGTGGCGGTGCGCAGCCCGCGACGGGCGAACACCTCTTCCGCCTGGTCCATCACGTCGAGGTGCTTCGCGAAGAACACGACCTTGCCGACGTTCGAGGCGAGCTGTGCCGCGTAGTCGGCCGCGAGCTGGGCCTTGGCCCGGCCGATGCGGCGGACCATCGAGAACACGTTCTCGCCGGTCGACGAGGCGTCCTGGTCCTCGAGCTCCCAGCGGGCGACCTGGCGGACCAGCTTGTGGTCGATGCCGACGACCGGGTCCTGCCCGGTGCGGGCGTCGAGCGCCTGGTGGTAGCGGCGGACGAGCTTCGCGGTGAGCTCGCGCTCGGCGTCGCGGATGGAGCGACCCTCGTCACCGTCGAGCTCGACGGGGATGTCGGCGATCCGGCGGGCCGGGATGTCCGCGGCGACGTCGACCTTGCGGCGTCGGACGATGCCCTGGTCGATGACGGCACGACGGGCCTCGACGAAGAACCCGGGGTCGGCCGGCGTCAGGCCGATCTCCTCGAGCTCGTTCATGAGCTTCGCCCGCGGCTTCTTGTCGTCGATCCAGCCGAGGTACTCCCAGATGGTGCGGAAGTCCTCGACCGAGTTGATGAGCGGGGTACCGGTGAGCGCCATGAGCAGCGGCGCGGCGGTGCGCTGCCGGATGCGCTCGGCGATCTGCAGCACGAACCGGGCGCGCTGCGAGTCCTTGTTCTTGATGAAGTGCGCCTCGTCGACGACCATCCCCTTGAACCCGAAGTTGCCGAGCCACCCGGCGTGCCGGTCGAGGATCTCGTAGTTCACGATGACGATGTCGGCGAACCCGTCGAGGTCGTTGCCGTCCCCGTGGATCACCGTGGCGCGGTGGTTCGGCACCCAGCGCTCGGCCTCGCGCGCCCAGTTCGTCTTCACGACGTTCGGCACGACGACGAGCAGCGGGAACGCGTTCGCGGCGTCGGCGGCGAGCAGCGACTGCGCGGTCTTGCCGAGGCCGGGCTCGTCGGCGAGCAGGAAGGTACGGTGCCCCTGCGCGGCGGCGGCGACGAGTTCCGCCTGGTGCTTCATGAGCGTGGTGCCGGAGCGCGAGTGCAGCGTCGTGGGTTCCGGCAGCGGCATCGTCGCCGCTCCCCCGCCAGCGCCGTACTCGAACGACTTGAACAGCGGCCCGAACAGCTCCCAGTTCGCCAGCCGACGCGGGTGCGCGACGGGCTGGTCGGCGAGGGCGAAGTCCGGCGGCATGAACGGATTCGCGAGCTGGCGCTGCACGACCGCCTGCGGCACGACGGCCCGCACCGGGGTCTCGACCACCGCGGCCGGCTCGGATGCGATGACGAGGTCCTCCGGCTGCAGTTCCATGCCACCGGCGATCATCATGTCCCGCTTGACCGCACGCGTCGCCTCGGACACCTGCACCTCTTCGGCGAGGAGCTGGATGACGCTGGTGTCCCGCGCCGCCGTCTTCGCCAGGATCGTGGCCACGCCGTCGAGCCGCTTGAGCTGCTCGGCGCGCTGCGCGTCGGTGAGCTCCGTGTCGGCCTTCACCCGCGCGCGCTCTTCGCGCATGAGCAGGGCGACCGCCTGGAACTTCGTCCGGTTCGATGCCTTGAGCGGTCCGCGCTGCGCCGCGGCCTCGACCTCGCGCACAGCGCGGGCGAGGACGGGGATGACGCCGTCGTTGTCCAGCGGCCTGGTACGACGTGACGCGGTCCGCGTCCCGCCGGCAGCACGCCGGGTGCCTGATCGAGCCAACGCTCCTCCTGTTCCGCCCACACGTCGGGGCGATCCGCCCGTGGGGCGGGAAGTCCTGCACCGGGGCCTGGCGCGGCTCCGGTTCAGCTGCGGGCCACCGTGGCCCACCGCATCGCCGGTCCCCGCTTCGGGACGTCCGGTGGACTCCCGCGAGCCGTTCCACACGAGCGCCTGCCGGGAGCAGGTTCGGACGGTCCGCGCCGGGATCCGGCGTCGTCACACGCACGTGATGCCCCCTCGGGGCGCTCACGGCCCGGTTCCCGCGTCGATCAAGTGATCGACGGCTGCGTCCGGAATCGACGCGGCACGCGGGAACGCGGTGCGTGCGCGGTCAGTTTACTCCCGGACCACCGACGGAGGCGACCGGCGCGCTGCCCGCGCGCGTCGCGACGACGGACGGGAGGCCCGTGGCGGGCCCGACCCGGGCCTCCCGTCCGCCCTTCGGTCACGTTCACCCCACCGAAGCGACACGTTCCCGGGTCCCTGCCCCGTTGCCCCCCGAGAGAGCGACAGGCTGCCGCGGATGTTCCGCGCAGAACTGTCGCTTTCGCGACGGCGGCGTCGCGTTTCAGGCCTGTGGTGCGGACCTCGGGCGGATCGAACCGCCGGTCGGGAGGCTCGGGGCCGCGTCCGCCAGGGCGGCCTGCGTCGCGGCGAGGAGCTGCTGGGCGGTCTGGATCCCGTTGGCGGACCCGGTGGTCGCCTGGCCGCCGGCGTGGGCGAGCAGCTGGGCCCCGATGGCCGGTCCGATGCGGTCGGCCTCGCGCGGGTTGCGCGCGACCCAGTCGCGGGCGATCGCGTCGGCGAGTCGCTCGGCCGCGGCGCCGCGCTCCGCGTCTCCGCGGGACCGGTGCCACAGCCCGGTCACCACGAGGTGGGCGACGACGGCCCCGACGTCACGGACGGGGAACCCCCAACCGGCGGTGTCGATGTCGAGCAGGCCCGAGATGCGCCACGGCTCGTCCTCGTCGACGAAGACCTGCTCCAGGTGCAGGTCGCCGTGCACGACCTGCTTGGTCGAACTCGACCAGCCGATGGAGCGGCGGCCGATGGCGTCGTACAGGCGGTCGATCTCCTCGGCGTCCCGGGGCAGGGCGGAGATGAGCGTCCGGCGGTGCCAGTCGGCGTGGTCCATCGCGTCGGCGCGGGCCTGCTGGGTCATCGGAACGGTGGCGACCCGGCCGCTGAGGGCCGCGAGTGACGCCACGAAGCGCGGGTCGTCGGCGATGTCGAGGATGCGGCTGCCTGCGGGCACCCCGCGGATGCGCTCGAGCACGAGCAGGCCGTCGCCACGGCTCGACAGCACACGCGGCACCGGCAGACCGGCCGCGACGAACTGCTCGTGCGACTGCACGATCGGCGCGACCCGGTGCGGGCGGACGATCTTCAGGAAGAGGGTGCGCTCGGGGGCGTCCACGCGCACCACCGCGCGCTTGCCCGGCCGGTACGCGGCCACGGTGAGCACCGGCTCGGTGACGGGCATCCCGAGCGTGGTCAGCAGCTCGGCGACGGCGTCGCGGTAGGTGACCTGCGGCAGCACCGGCAGGCCGGGGTCGTTCGGGTACGCCCACACCGACACCGGTTCACCCGTCGCGGGGTCGGTGACGATGGCGCTGTTCTGGTCGTGGGTCCCGCCGGTGTCGACGTAGGTCAGGACGGTGGCGCGCTGGCCGTTGCGGTCCACCGTGTCGACCTCGTAGCCGTACAGGTAGCCGTTGCCCGACGGTTCGACGGAGTGCGCCCGCGCGGCCACCACGGAGGTCCCGGAGCCGGCGAAGGCCTGCGGGATGACGCGCTCATGGTTGGGCCACACGACATCAGTCAACCGTGTCGCGGGGGTTTCGTCGCGTTCGTGCACGGCTCGGCGCGGGGCCGGTGGCTACCGTGGTCGGTGTGAACCCGGTCGCGCGTCTCCGCAGCTCCAGTCGCACGCCGTTCCTGCAGGTCGTGAAGACCGCCGTCGCGGTGGTCGCCGCCGTGCTCCTCTGCCGTCTGGTCATCCAGGGACCGTTCCCGACCTTCGCGGCGATCGCGGCCCTGCTCGTGGTGCAGCCGAGCATCAACCAGTCGTTCGTGAAGGGGCTCGAGCGGAGCGCGGGCGTCGTGATCGGCGTCGTGCTGGCCACCGGGTTCCACCTGCTGCTCGGCGACGGCGTGTTCGTCGTCCTGCTCGTCATCGTGCTCGCGATCCTCATCGCGTGGGCGCTGCGGCTGACGCCGACCTCGGCGACCCAGGTGGGGATCAGCGGGATGCTCGTGCTCACCGCCGGGGTGGTCACGCCGAACTACTCCGCGGACCGCATCCTCGAGACCGTGATCGGTGCGGTCGTCGCCCTGGTCGTGAACGCCGTCATCGTGCCGCCCGTGCTGCTGGAGCCGGCGCACCTCGCCGTCGCCCGCCTCGCTCGCGACACCGCCGTGGCGTTCGAACGGATCGCGATCGGCCTGACCGAGGGGTGGGACCGCGACCGGTGGGACGAGGCGCTCGTGGCGGCCCGGGCGCTCCGACAGCAGCACGCGAAGGCCGAGGCCGCTCTCGGTTCGGCGCGTGAGTCCCTGACGATGAACCCGCGCGGCGGGCGACACCGGATGATCCTCGACCGCGACGTGGCGGTCACGGACCACCTCCGGGTCCTCGTCACCCGGGTGACCGGCATGACCCGGGCGATCCGCGACAACACCGCGCCGGACCTGCGAGCCGACCCGGTGGTGCACGGGATCGCGACCGAGGTGGCGCGGATCGGTGCCGACGTCCGGGCGCTCAGTGCGCGGGTGGAGTCGACGCGGCTCGACCCGGTCGCCGGCGCGGGCGGGACGGGCAGGTCCGGCGGGACGGGCAGGTCCGGCGGCGCCGACGGGCGCTCGGCCGGGGTGGTCGGCGACCCATGGGCCGAGGCGTCGGAGCCGGCGTTGACCGCGCCGCTCGAGGTGGTGCGGCCGAACTCGCGGCACTGGGTGCTCATCGGAGCGTTGCTCGAGGACATCCGGCGCGTGCGCGAGGAGCTGCTCGGCGAGGACGACTAGGCGGTCCGGGTCAGCGGGTGGCGCAGGCCGCTTCCGACGCCGTCCGCACGACGTCGGACCAGATCACCGAGGTCGGCACGGTACCGCTCGCTCCCGGGATCCCGGCATCGGCGTACCGCCTGATCTCGGCGACGACGGCCTCGATGCCGACCTCCCGTGCTGTGCGGCTCGCCACGTCCGGCACCGCCGTGAGCAGCTCCGCGACCACGCGGTCGCGCGGGGCGTCCTCCAGTTGCGCGAGCGCGCCGATGCCCTTCCAGGCGGCGTCGAGTTCGGCGCGCAGGCGCACGATGGACGGGTGGTCGATCGAGTCGTTCATGGTCCCCCAGTGCGGACGGCGCATCGGGTCGCGCTGTCCGCTGCCGGAGCCTAGCAACGAAGCAAGCGACGCTCACGTCCCTAGAACGTGGGACAGACCGTTCTGCTCTGTCCTGTGACGAGATTCAGCGAGTCTGCCCCGGAGAACGGCCCTCCGAGCCGGTTCGATGCCACGATGGGTCCGAGGAGGTCCACTATGCGGCTGTTGGTGGTCGAGGACGACGACGAGATGCGTGCACTGATGGAGCGCGGGCTCGCTGCCGAGGGGTACCGCGTCACGGCGGTCGAGAACGGCGTCGAGGCGCTCATCGCCCTCGGCGAGCAGGCGTTCGACCTGGCCGTCGTGGACGTGATGATGCCCGGCATGTCCGGGTTCGAGCTCGCCCGGCGGATCCGCGAGCGCGAGGACCCGGTGCGCATCCTGCTCGTGACCGCGCGAGACGCCGTCGACGACCGCGTGTTCGGGCTCGACGCCGGCGCGGACGACTACCTCACCAAGCCCTTCGCCTTCGCCGAGCTCACCGCGCGGCTCCGTGCCCTCGGCCGCCGTGAGTCCGCCGGGGCTCCCCGCACGATCGAGGTCGGGGACGTCTCGATCGACTCCGAGGCCCGCCGCATCTCGATCAAGGGCCAGCGCGTCGCCGTGAGCCCGACCGAGTTCGCGCTGCTCCGACTGCTCGCTCGATCGGCAGGCAGCGTCGTCGACCGCCCGAAGATCCTCGAAGAGGTCTGGGACGGCTCGCAGCACGTCGACCCGAACGTGGTCGAGCAGTACATCTCGTACCTCCGCAAGAAGCTCACCGCGCACGGCGCCACGGTCGCCATCGCCACGGTCCGCGGCCGCGGGTACCGCCTGGATCTGCTCGGGGCGTGAACGGGGCCGGCGACGCCCCCCGATCGGACCGCCGACGCCGCGGTCCGATCCGACCGCTGCGCCTGCTGTCGCTGCGCGCCCGGATCACGATCGGATCGACGGCGATCGCCGCGATCGTCATCCTGCTGCTCGTCCTGGTGATGCGGTTCCAGGTGGTGAGCGTCGTCGCGAGCGCGACACGGACGTTGCTCGACGCCGACGCGGACCCCTACGTCGCCACGCTCGAGGTCGACAGCGACCCGGACCTGTCGCCGCCGGGCAACGCGCAGCTCGTCGCCGTCGTGTCCCCGTCCGGTGAGATCGTGCTGTCCACGATGCCGGACCGCGTCGAGCAGGCCCTCGGCAGCCTGACGTCGACCGCCGCCGGCACGTCGATCATCCGCGTCTCCGGCTCGGAGTACCGGGTCGTGGTGGAGCACCCCGTCAACCAGGCCGGCCGCTGGACCGTCGTCGCCGCCCGGAACTCGCAGGCCGAGGCGATCGTCGTCGACGACCTCACGACGACGCTGTCGCTGACGGGACTGGCGATCCTGCTCGCCTTCGGTGTCGCGTCCTGGGTGCTCGCCACCACCGCGCTGCGCCCCGTGAACCGGATGCGCCGCGAGGCCGAACGGCTCTCCGTCGCCCCGGAACGAGCCGAACTCCCCGTGGGCCCCGCCCAGGACGAGCTGGCGTCCCTGGCCACCACGTTGAACGCCTTCCTCGCCCGGACCCGACAGGCGACGGAGCGTGAACGCCAGATGGTGTCGGACGCCAGCCACGAGCTCCGCACGCCCCTCGCGATCCTGACCACCCAGCTCGACCTCGCCGCGCTCGACGTCGACGACGCGGCCGCCCTCGCCGCCCACATCGAGCGTGCGAAGCACAGCGTCGCGCGCTTGTCGCGGCTGGCGAACGACCTGCTCGCGCTGTCAAGGATCGAAGAGTCCGAGCGCCGCGAACAGGACGGCGACCAGCGACCCGAAACCGCCTGGTCGGACCTCGGTGACGAGGTGATGGCCGCGGTCGACCGCGTCCGGCTCATCGCGTCGGCGAAGGACGTCACCGTCGACTTCGACCTCGAACCACCCGTCGCCGTCGGCGGCTCGGGCCCGGGCATCGGCGGCGGCACCGTCGAGCCGCACTACCGGATCGACACCGGCGGCATGGCGCAGCTCGTGACGAACATCGCGGGCAACGCCGTGGCCGCGCTCCCCCGCGGCGGCGGCATCTTCGTGTCGTGGCGGAGCACCGGTGGCGAGGGCGTGCTGCAGATCACCGACGACGGACCTGGCGTGCCCGAGTCCTTCATCCCGGTGGCCTTCGACCGCTTCACCCGTCCGGACGAGGCCAGGAAGTCCCGCCCCAACCCGGACCCGTCGACAGGTGCCGGCGCCCTGCCCGGCGGCTCCGGCCTGGGACTCGCGATCGTGCGCGCGGTGGCGGAACGGGCGGGAGGCACGGCGTCGCTCCGCAACGTGCCCTCGGGTGGGCTCGAAGTCACGGTCCGCCTGCCCGAGGTGCGCTGAGCACAACCGCTCGCTCGAGCACGACCGCTCACCTGCGCACGACCGATCACTGGAAGTCCCGCGAGCGGGTGCGGACGGACAGCGACAGGTGCTCGATGCGGTCAGCCACCAGGTTGACCACCCCGTCGGGCGACCGCTCGAGGATGCCGCGGACGATCACCGCCGGGGATTCCCGCGCCACCCGGCGGTAGCGCCCCCACACCCCGACGCTGCAGATGACGTTGACCAGCCCGGTCTCGTCCTCGACGTTCAGGAACGTGATGCCCGAGGCCGTCGCCGGACGCTGCCGGTGCGTCACGATCCCGCCGATCTCGACCCGTCGGCCGGTCTCGGCGGTCGCGGTGTCCTGCACGCTGAGCACCCGGCGTGCGGCGAGCCGGTCCCGCACGTGCCGGACGGGGTGGTCGTCGGTCGTCATGCCCGTCGACCACATGTCAGCGATGAGCACGTCCCCGCTCGTCATCTGACCGAACAACGGCGGCTGCACGAACACCTGCGTGTCCGGCAGCTGGTCGGGGCGCTCCGCCGCGGCCTGGGCAGCCGACCACATCGCACCGCGCCGGTCGATGTCGAACGGGGCGAACGCGTCGGCGGCGGCGAGGGCCTCGAGCTGCGGCGTGGTCAAGCCGACCCGGCGGGCCAGGTCGGACATGTCGGAGAAGGGGCCGTTGGCGTCCCGCTCGGCGACGATCTTCTCGGCGCTCTTCCGGCTGAGCGACGCGACCTCGGCCAGCCCGAGCCGCACGGCGAAGGCACCGTCGCGACGGTGCCTCGCGGTGTCGTCGGGGAGCGCCTTGTCGAAGGGCAGCACCGGGGGCTGCTCGGAGGCCAGGCACGCGTCGTCACCGGCCGTGGCATCCCCGTCCGGCAGGGGCTCGAGCGTCGCGTCGACCCCGGACCGCAGGATGTCCGGCCGCAGCACCCGGACACCGTGCCGCCGGGCGTCGGCGACCAGGGTCTGCGGTGAGTAGAACCCCATCGGCTGCGCCCGGAGCAGCGCCGCCAGGAACGCTCCCGGGTAGTGCAGCCGCATCCACGCGCTCGCGTAGACGATGAGGGCGAAGCTGATCGAGTGGCTCTCCGCGAAGCCGAAGTTCGCGAAGGCCTGGATCTTCGCGTAGATCGCGTCGGCATCGGCACCGTGGATGCCGTTGTCCGCCATCCCCGTGTAGAGCTTGTCCCGCAGCCGGTCGATCTTCTCGTGCCCGCGCTTCGACCCCATCGCCCGCCGCAGCAGGTCGGCGTCGTCCCCGGAGCAGTTGCCCACCGCGATCGCCATCTGCATGAGCTGCTCCTGGAACAGCGGGACCCCGAGGGTGCGTTCGAGCACGGGTTCGAGCGCCGGGTGCATGTACGTGATCGGTTCCTCGCCCGTGCGCCGACGGATGTACGGGTGCACCGCGCCGCCCTGGATGGGCCCGGGTCGGACGAGTGCGACCTCGATCACCAGGTCGTAGAACCGCCGCGGGAGCAGTCGGGGCAGGGTGCCCATCTGCGCGCGGGACTCCACCTGGAACACCCCGATCGTGTCCGCGCGGCAGAGCTGGTCGTACACCCCCTGTTCTTCCTTCGGGATGGAGTGCATCTCCCAGCGCTCCCCGCAGTGCTCTGCCGCCAGGTCGAACGAGTACTGCAGGGCCGCGAGCATGCCGAGCCCGAGCATGTCGAACTTCACGAGCCCCATGTAGGCGCAGTCGTCCTTGTCCCACTGCAGCACGGTGCGGCCGTCCATCCGGGCGTGCTCGATCGGCACGACCTCGCCCACCGGGCGGTCGGTCAGCACCATGCCGCCGGAGTGGATGCCGAGGTGCCGCGGGAACCCGAGGACGTCGCTCGCGAGCCCGACGACCGCCGGCGGGATGTCGTGGTCCTGGCTCTCGGTCACCGAGCCCCACCGCTCGACCTGCTTCGACCAGGCGTCCTGCTGCCCGGGGCTGTGGCCGAGCGCCTTCGCCATGTCACGCACCGCACCCTTGGGCCGGTAGGTGATGACGTTCGCGACCTGGGCGGCGTTGTGCCGACCGTACTTGGCGTACACGTACTGGATCACCTCTTCGCGGCGGTCCGAGTCGAAGTCGACGTCGATGTCGGGTTCCTCGTCGCGCATCGCCGACAGGAACCGCTCGAACGGCAACCCGTACCGGATCGAGTCCACCGCGGTGATCTCGAGCAGGTAGCAGACCGCCGAGTTCGCCGCCGAGCCCCGCCCCTGGCAGAGGATGCCCCGACCGCGGGCGTACTGCACCATGTCGCGCACGATCAGGAAGTACCCCGGGAAGTTCTTCTCCTCGATCACGGACAGCTCACGCTCGATGCGCTCCCGCTTGCGGGGGTCGACGCCGTCGGCGCTGCCGGGGTAGAACCGCCGGGCACCCGTCCACGTGAGCTCGCGGAGCCACGACATCGCGGTGTGTCCGTCCGGGACGTCGAGGTCGGGCAACCCGGGCTGCACGGTCTTCAGCCGGAACCCGAGCTCGTCGGCGAGCTCCACCGTCTGCTCGATCGCCCCCGGGTAGCGCCCGAACCGTCTGGCCATCTCGGCGCCGGAGCGCAGGTGGGCGGTGTCGGCGGCCGGCAGCCAGCCGTCGATCTCGTCGAGGCTGCGACGGGCACGCACCGCCGCGAGTGCGGTCGCCACCGGGAACCGGTCGGGGGTTGCGTAGTGCACGTTGCCGGTGGCGACCAGGGGCAGCGCGTGCTTCGCGGCGAGGGCGGCCAGGGCGTCGTTGCGGGCGCTGTCGAGCGGGTCGCCGTGGTCGAGCAGCTCCACGACGACGTTGCGGCTGCCGAACCGGTCGAGCAGCACCCGGAGCGCGGTCTCGGCGGCGGACTCGCCACCCTGCTCGAGGGCCTGCCGAACGGAGCCCTTCCGGCACCCGGTGAGGACCCGCCAGTGCCCGTCCGCCCGCGCGGCGAGGTCGTCGAGGTCGTACTGCGGGCTGCCCTTCTCGGACCCGGCAGCCAGGTGCGCACTCGTCACCGCACCCGCGAGCCGGTGGTAGCCGTCCTGGCCGTCGGCGAGCAGGAGCAGGTGCGAGCCCTCGGGGTCGGGCACGCCGTTCTGGGGTTCGGTCAGCCCCAGGGACAGCTCGGTGCCGAAGACGGTGCCGACCTGCGGGTACGACTCGGCGACCTCGGCCATCCGGGCGGCCCCGTAGAAGCCGTCGTGGTCGGTGAGCGCGAGGGCGTGCAGCCGGAGCCGAGCAGCTTCTTCGAACAGGTGCTCGGGCTGGCTGGCGCCGTCGAGGAAGCTGAAGGCCGAGTGCGCGTGCAGTTCGGCGTACGGCACGACCGGGCCGCCGTCGGTGTCGAGCGGCGACGGGACGTACGGCTCGCGCTTCCGCGACCACGCCGGGCTGTCCCCGCCGTCGCCGTCGTGCGCCGTACCCGGGCTCCGCTTGTCGGACAGGGCACGCTCGAACTGCGACCACGGGATGGGTGGGTTGCTGTAGCCCATCAGGTCACGCTCCTGCTCGTGCTGCTGCTGGTGGTGGTCACGTCGCGATCGCCTCCGCCCACCAGCGGTGGTCCGCCAGCACCAGGTACCAGGCACGTCCCTCGGCGTCGACGAGCTGCAGCCGGTGCAGGCGTCGTCCGCCGGACTCCCACCACCGCACGACGAGCGGCCACGGGCCCGCCCAGGCCGTCACGGCCGCGAACGTGCCGCCCCGGTCGCCCTCGGCACGGAACCGCTCGGGTGCGCCGGACAGCACACCACGCTCGTCGACGTCGACACTCGCACCGCCGGCGGTGACGACGTCGACCGGTCGGGGCCGCTCGAGCACGGTGGCGGGTGGCGGGCCGGGCAGCTTGCCGGGCCACGGGCGGTCGCGGACGGTCGCCAGGGCACGCTCGCCGCCCGCTGGCGCGTCGCCCCACGGCACGAGCACGACGCGCTCGGACAGGGTGCGGCCACCGCCGATGCGCGGACTCACCACACCGTCGTGCCCGACCATGCCCTGGATCCGGGCGAGGCCGTGGTGCACGCGCTCATCCGGGCCGGAGCCCCACAGCCCGCGCTCGTGGTTCGCCATGTCGTCGACGGCGACCGGCTCGAGCACCACCGAGGTGACCGGCGCCTCGAGCCCGGTCGGGTCCACCCCGCCGGCGAGCTGCCACCGCACCCGGTCGACCACGTCGGCGGCGTCGAACCAGCGCGGGTGCGCCCAGGTCCGTTCGAGCAGGATGTCGCGCTCGTCGACGATCCCCACACGGATGGTCGTCGCCACGAGCCCCGCGGCCCGGAGTCGCTCGGCGAAGTCGTCGGCGGAACGCCGGAACGCGAACGCGATCTGGTCGGTACGGTCCAGCGGGGGTTCGAACGACGCCTCGACCCGGAGTTCCGGCGGGATCTCCCGCGCCGCGATCTCGCGTGGGTCGCGGCCCCCGGCCAACCGGTGCAGGAACGCCCCGGCCACGCCGAAGCGGTCCCGCACCTGTTCGTCGCCGAGTGCCGCGAAGTCGCCGAGCGTGGTGATGCCGAGCCGGTCGAGCACCGTCGTGAGGTCGGGGTCGCCGAGCACACCGAGCGGCAGGTGCGCGAGGAAGTCCGCCGATCCCCCGACGGGCACGAGCCGCACCCGTTCACCGGGTCGCACCGGACGGGCCCGGGCTGCCTGGTCCGCCGCGAACGGGGTGTCGGCCACCCCGGCCCGCACCGCGGGGGCGCCGTGGTCGGCCGCGATGCCGGCAAGGGTCGCCGCCGCCGCGCGTTCACCGCCGTAGTACCGGGCCGGCCCACGGGCGCGGAGCGCGAGGGTGCCCGGCCGCAGCACCTCGACCCCGGGGACCGCCGCCTCGACCGCTCGGATGACGGGCTCGAAGGCGCGGTGGTCGAGGGCGTCGTCGTAGGGCTGCACGAGGAGCTCGGGGCACCGCGCCTGCGCCTCACGCACGCGGAGCCCCCGCACGACACCCTGCTCACGCGCGGACGCGGAGCTCGCGAACACGAGCCCCTTCGCGGTCAGGGCGAGGGGCTGCTCCGGCGGGGTGCCACCGGCCCGAGCCGCCGCGATGACCGGCCAGTCCGGGCACCAGAGCACGATCGTCCGGGTCGGGGGTGGTTCGGGCAGTGCCGCTCCCCGCGTGATCGCGTCGGACCGGACGCGCCCGGAGGCGATCACGACGCCACCGCCACGGGCCGCAGCACGCGGGTGTCCCCGGAGCCCACCGTCGGTACCGGTGTGGCGGCCCGGACCGCACCGTCGGCCGCGGGCAGGAGCAGCTCGGCGGTCGCCGGACGCACCGCGCCGGCACGCCCGGTCGCGGTCACGGTCGCCCGGCGTTCCGTCAGGTGACCGTGGCCCTGTCCGATGCCGCTCCACGTCGAGGACGTGACCCGCAGCGTGACGTCCGCCCCGGGCCAGGAGCCGAGCGCGACGAGTGCGCCACCGCGCTGTCGCAGCCGAGCCGACAGCCGTGCCACGTCGCCCGGCACGACCCGGCCGAGCGGTCGGGTGAGGACGATCTGCGCGATGTCGGCCATCGCCGCCGTCACGGCGAGCCACTGGTCGCCCGGTTCGGGGACGAGGACGAGCCGCTCGAGGTCGATCCCCGCGGCGGCTGCCGCTTCGACCCCGAAGGACGGCACGCCGACGACCGCGCACCACGCTCCGGCCGCCGAGGCCGCCTGCAGCATGGTGATCGCGAGCAGCACCGACTCGGGGACGGCGTAGGTACCACCGACCCGGATCGCGCCACCGGGCAGCAGGGGTTCGAGCGCCGGGGCCGTGGGGAGCCCGGCGGTGTCGACCCGGGTGGACTCCATGTCGGCCACCCGGGACCGCAGGGACGTGATGCGGTCGAGCGCGGCCCGGGCATCGCCCAGGTGGTCCGTCCCACGGCGCGCACCGCCACTGCCCGCGCCGCTGCCGTGTGCAGCGCCGCTCCGCCCGCCCCGGTCCGGGGTGGGCGACCGGAGTGCCGCCGCCGTCTGCATGCCCTCATATTCGAACATGTGTTCGATGATGTCAATCGCGTCCGACATCTGTGGACAGTCTGTGTCGAACGCCTGTTCGACTCAGTGCATCAGCTCACCAACTGGCGACCGCCCCGACCCCACCGAGCACCGATCGCGTCTTCGTCTCGACCTCGTCCGCCTCGTCCGCCGCAACCGACGACCACGTCACCGCTCCCCCGGCGCCCAGCGTCCGGGAACGCACGACGCCCGAGTCGTCGAGCACGGTCACGAGGGTACGGATCGCCACCGACAGGTCGACCGCCCCGCTCGCCGAGAAGTACCCGATGGCACCCGAGTACACCCCGCGCGGCGCCCCCTCGAGCCGGTCCGCGATCGCCGTCGCGCTGCTCTTCGGTGCCCCGGTCATCGATCCGGGCGGGAACGCCGCGTGCACCACGTCGGCCCGCGACGTCCCCGCCGGCAGCACCGCCCCGATCGTCGAGACCAGCTGGTGCACGCTCGCGTAGGTCTCGACGGCGCACAGCCGCTCGACGTGCACCGACCCGGGCACGGCCGTCCGCAGCAGGTCGTTCCGCAGCAGGTCGACGATCATCACGTTCTCGGCCCGGTCCTTCGGGCTCGCCGCGAGTTCGTCCCGCACGGCAGCGTCCGCGTCAGCATCGGCGAGCCGTCGCCGCGTGCCCTTGATCGGCTCCGCGAGCACGCTCCCGACCGCGTCGATCCGCAGGAACCGCTCCGGCGACCGGCTCGCCACGCGCAGCGGGCCGAGCCGCAGGTACGCGCCGAACGGCACCGGATCGGACGCCCGCATCCGCAGGTACTCGCCCAGGTGTGGGTCCGAGACGGAGCCGCCCCGGGCCTCCCGTCCGACCGCGAAGGCGGTGGTGAGGCACACCTGGAACGCGTTGCCCTCGCGGATCTCGGCGCGGCACGCGTCGACCGCCCGCTCGTAGGCGGCCCGCGACACACGTCCGGTCGCCGCGGACACCCCGGCCGGGAGGCCCGTGGCCGCGTCCCCGACGTCGGCCGGAGTCGACGGGGCGGTCACCTGCTCGAGCCACGCGCGGTTCCGCGCACTGGCCGTCGGTTCGGCGTCGGAGACGAGCGCGAGCGCCCACCCGGAACCGGTGTGGTCGACGACGAAGGCACGGTCGACGAACCGCAGGTCGGCGTCGGCGTGTCCGTCGGCGGTGCGGTCCGGACCGCCGGACTCGCGGCCGAGCTCGTAGCCGAGGAACCCGACCCAGCCCAGCGCGAAGCCGCACCCGGGGAGCGGCTCGGGCAGGCGGGGTGTGCGGGCGAGCAGGTCGGCCAGCACCGCGAAGGCCGGACGCTCCTCGGAACGGGTCCGACCGAGCCACCCCTCTGCAGGCGCGGCGACCGTCAGGTGCGCTCGACGGTCCTGGTGCCGGAACCGGGCGGCGAACGGCCCGTCCGTCCACGCCAGCACGGACCAGCGTGCCCGGGGCCGAGCTGTGGCGGCAGCACCGTCCGGCAGACCGGAGTCGAGCCAGACCAGGTCACCCTGGACACGCGCCGCCAGGGTCGCGAGGTCCGGGACCGGGTCGAGTCGGCGGACCTCGACGCGGACGTCGGGGTCGGGGTCGAGGCCGGTCAGATCGCGGCGATCGTCCATGCGGCGGCGTGCGAGGCACCGGGGGTGAGCACCACGAGACCGCGGTCCTCGCCGTCGTTGAAGGCGTCGGGCGCGCACGTCATCGGCTCGACGGCGAGACCGGCTCGGTGGTACTCGGACACGACGTGGTCCGCGGTGTGCACCTGGGCCCAGCCGCACTCCGGACCGAAGGTCGCACGGACCCCGTGGCCGTCCGCCGCCGTGACCGCGATGGTCGCGAGGCCGGCGGCGTCGCGGTCGAAGCCCGTGAAGGCGTGGTCGATGAACCGGTCACCGATGAGTGTGGGCGTCCGCAGGTCGAACTCGTCGTGCACGGGGACCAGGTCGGTCGGGATGAGCCGGTCCGGCGTCACCTCGAGCACCTGGGCTGCCGGCAGGGACAGGGTCCAGTCGTCGACGGTTCCGGTGCCCGCGACGAGGTACGGGTGCGGGCCGGTCCCCCACGGAGCGTCCTCGGCGCCCGTGTTCGTCCCGGTGATCGTCGTGTGCAGCCCCTCGGCGTCGAGCCGGTACTCCACTGCGACCTCGACGCGGTACGGGTAGCCCTGCTGCGCCTGCACGGTGGTGGCGAGCACCACGCGGTCGTCCGCCTGCTCCTGCACCCGGAAGTCCGTCCACGCGACGAGTCCGTGCAGGGCATGGTGCCGTGCCGGCTCGGTGAGGGCGAGCTCATGGTCGACGCCGCCGAAGGAGTACTCACCGTCGACGATCCGGTTCGGCCACGGAGCCAGGACGGCACCGCGGAAGACCGGGCGCACCTCGTCGGCGTCGAACGGCACGACCAGGTCGCGACCATCGTGACGGAGCGTCCGCAGCGTCGCGCCGACGGTGGCGATGTCGGCCGTGTACCCGGCGGAGGCGATCGTCAGCGGGGACCCGGACAGCGGCGCGTCGTTGCTCATGCGCTCAGCGTATCGGGGGCGGCCGGGAGCCGTCGGACGCGCGACCCCGGAAACGAAACAGCCCCGACGCTCGGGAGCGACGGGGCGGTTCGTGTCCGTACTGTTCGTGTTCGTACCGGTGGATCTGAGGGGACTCGAACCCCTGACCCCCTGCATGCCATGCAGGTGCGCTACCAGCTGCGCCACAGACCCAGATTGTGTTGCTTCTGCGCCGACCGGTTCTCCGGAGGCACCATAGAAGCGTACACCACGCGAACGCCGGGTGACGAAATCGGAGCCGTCACCCGGGCGCGTCGCCGATCAGGCGGTGTGGTCAACCGGGAGCTCGAGGGAGATCGTCGGGCAGTCGGCCCACAGACGTTCGAGCGAGTAGTACTGACGGTCTTCGTCGTGGAACACGTGCACGATGACGTCACCGAAGTCGATGAGGACCCAGCGACCCTCGGCACGACCTTCGCGACGGAGCGTCTTGGCGCCGAGTTCGAGGAGACGTTCCTCGACGGCATCGGCGATGGACTGCACGTTGCGCTCGTTCCGACCGGTTGCGAGCAGGAACACGTCCGTGAGCTGCAACGGCCCGGTCACGTCGAGAGCGACGAGGTCCTCGGCCTGCTTGGCGTCGGCCGCGAGTGCTGCGGCCTGCACGAGTTCCAGTGCGCGAGTGGAGGCGGTCACGGATTCCTTCCGGTCGTCGAACCGACGGGCAGCCGGTTCGCTTGATGGGTCACGATCATAAGCCACCCCGCCGACAGCGGCCAGGCCGGAGTCGGCGGGGTGGTGCAGGACGGACGTCGGGGACGGCAGTGGTCAGCCGCCCATGTGGGTCGTGAGGAGGGCGGTGATGATCACGCCCGCCGCCGCCAGCCCGACGGCACCCACGGTGATGCCGAGGATGAGCGGCGTGCGCGACTCCTTCGGCTTGGCCGCGGCGAGCACGACCTGCCGGGTCGACGTGTGGCTCGACACCGCACGGCTCGCGCGGACCGGGCTGGCGTCGGTCTCGGGCTGCTCGTCCTGCTGTTCGAGCAGGCGGTCGACCTCGGCGCCGTCGATCGGCCGGTGCGACCCGGTCGACGACAGCGACGCCGGCAGGTCGATCGACCCCGTGAGGATCACCTCGCCCGTCGCGTTCAGGGCACCGGTGGGGTCGGCGAGGGCCGAGTTCGGCAGGATGATCGCGTTCGTGTTGGTCACGGCGACGCGGCGGGTACCGGTCTCGGCGTCGTGCACCTCGGAGTCGTTCGAGTCGTGCGCCTGCTGCGACCAGTGGCCGGCGGGCGGCGCGAAGGCCGTGGTCACGGGCTTCGGCTCCGTCGGACGCTGGAACGCGGCCGGGACCTTCGGGGCCTCGGTCGCGGGAGCGGATCCGGGCAGCGGCACCTCGTTGGTGTCGTCGTCCTCGGGGTCGGCGTCGGCGTCGAGCGAGAGCGGGAACACGGCGGGGGTCGCGGCGGCGGCGCTCGTCGGGATCGGGGCCGGGGCCGGGCTGACCGCTGCCTGCCGCGGCTCCGGAGCGGAGGCGGTGTCGGCGGGTCGAGCGGCCGTGGCCGGAGCGTCCTCGGTCGTCCGGTCCGTCGCGCCCTTGGACACCGCGGCGTCGGACTCGGACTCCGACGCGGACTCCGGCTCGGGCTCGGTCGTGGGCTCGGCGTCCGCAGCCTCGGCGGGCGGCGACCAGGTCGAACGGTGACGGCGGGGTTCCTCGGCGTGCGCGGCGGCCTCGTCGAGGGGCTCGAGGGCGTCCGGCGATCCGTCGGCCTCGGTGGCCTGGGCCACCGCTGCCCGGTCGAGGGCCGTCGCCGGCGCGGTCTGCTCGTCGTCGGACCCGGTGCCCGAGTCGGGAGCGCTGCGCGGTGCGACCGAGGGGTCGATGGTGTCGACCGAGCCGAGGACGTCCTCGACGGTGCGGTCCGACGACTGCGGGGTCGGGTTCTGCAGCGGGACCGGCTGGACCGCCTGGTTCTCGGCCGCACGGAGCTGCCGGATCTGCCGACGCGTGAGCCCACCGCTGCCGGGGACGATCTCGGTCGCGGAGGCCGGCGGGAACGGCGGCACACCGGCTGCCGGTGCCGACACCGGGACGGACTGCGCGGACCCGGGTGCGGACTGTGCCGACACCGGGGCGGACGACTGCGCCGGGCCACCGGGTGCCGGGGCGACGTGCGACCCGGGGCGACGGTGCGACTCCGGGGTCTCGGCGGCGGGTGCTGCGACGGTCGGGGGCGGCGTCGCGGGCTGAGAACCGGCCGCGGCGGCACGCTCCCGCTCGCGCGCTTGGCGCCGCGACAGGGGCGGCTGCGCGTCGGACGAACTCATGCAACGCTCCGATACAGGTGGTGCTTGGAGATGTACTGGACGACGCCGTCGGGAACCAAGTACCAGACGGGGAACCCCCGTCGAACCCGGTCACGGCAATCCGTCGAGGATATGGCCAGTGCAGGGACTTCGAGCAAGCTTACGTCCCGCTCGGGCAATCCGGTGATGCTCAAGGCGTGTCCCGGACGCGTCACGGCGACGAAGTGCGCCAGGTCCCAGAGACCATCATGGTCTTTCCAGTCGACGATCTGCTGAACGGCGTCTGCGCCCGAGATGAAGACCAGCTGGGCATCCGGTCGCTGTTCGTGCAGGTCACGCAGGGTGTCGACGGTGTAGGTCGGTCCTGGACGGTCGATGTCCACGCGGCTGACCGTGAACATCGGGTTCGACGCGGTCGCGATCACGGTCATCAGGTACCGGTGCTCGGCATCGGTGACGTCGGACTTCATGTACGGCTGTCCGGTGGGGACGAAGACGACTTCGTCGAGGTCGAACGCCCGCGCCACCTCGGACGCCGCGACCAGGTGCCCGTGGTGGATGGGGTCGAACGTGCCACCCATCACGCCGATGCGTGGCCGTCCGGTGGTCTCGAGCATCGAGTGGTCGGTCAGATCTTGGTGTGACCGAACTCGTCGACACCCGTCTCGTGGTGGCGGGTGGCCTCGAACTTCTGCGAGTGACGGTAGGCCACGTCGCGGAAGCTCCAGGTCACGAAGCCGAGGAAGATGAAGAAGAGGGCGCCGACCATCGGGTACACGAACGCGGGCGCCCCGGAGGCGTGCTCAGCAGCTTCTGCGAGGAGGGTCATCGTTCGGTGCTCCGTTCGGTCGGGGAAAGACGCCGTTCAGTCTAGCCGCGGATCTGCCCGGAGCCGCGCACGATCCACTTCGTGCTCGTGAGTTCCGGCAGCCCCATCGGACCGCGTGCGTGCAGCTTCTGCGTCGAGATGCCGACCTCGGCGCCGAAACCGAACTCGCCGCCGTCGGTGAACCGTGTCGACGCGTTCACCATCACGACCGCCGAGTCGACGGTCGCCAGGAACCGCTCGGCCGTGTCGACGTCGTTCGTGACGATCGACTCGGTGTGGTGCGTGGACCACCGGGCGATGTGGGCCATCGCCGCGTCGACGTCGGGCACGACGCGGATCGACAGGTCGAGGTCCATCGACTCGGTCGCCCAGTCGTCGTCCGTGGCACGGAGCACACCGGGCACGATCGCCCGCGTGGTCTCGTCACCACGCAGCGTGACGCCGGACGCCCGCAGCCGGTCGGCCAGCACCGGCAGGAGCCGTTCGGCCGCTGCCTCGTGCACCAGGAGGGTCTCGAGGGCGTTGCACACACTCGGCCGCTGCACCTTGCTGTTCAGGACGATGTCCACGGCCCGCTGCTCGGGCGCGGACGCGTCGAGGAACACGTGCACGACCCCCGCACCGGTCTCGATGACGGGCACCTGCGACTCGGTCACCACGGTCTGGATGAGCGAGGCGCTCCCCCGCGGGATCAGCACGTCGACCAGGCCACGGGCGCGCATGAGCTCGGTGGCACCGGCCCGGCCGAACGTGTCGATGGTCTGCACCAGGTCGCGCGGCAGCCCGACCGACTCGACGGCGTCCTGGATGCGTGCCACGAGGACGGCGTTGGTGTGCTGCGCTGCGGACCCGCCGCGGAGCACCACGGCGTTCCCCGACTTGAGCGCGAGCGAGGCGATGTCGACGGTGACGTTGGGGCGCGCCTCGTAGATGGCGCCGACGACGCCGAACGGCACGCGGACCTGGGTGAGCTGGAGCCCGTTCGGCAGCTGCGACCCGCGGACGTGCTCACCCACCGGGTCGGTGAGCCCGACGACGTGCTCGACCGCGGCGGCCAGGGCCTCGATCCGGACCGGGTCGAGCCGCAACCGGTCGAGCAGCCCGGACGACAGCCCGCCGTCCTCACCGGCGACCAGGTCCTCGTGGTTCGCGGTGACGATCTCGGCGGTCGCGGCGCGCACGGCCGAGGCGATCGCCACGAGCGCGGCGTCCTTGACGGCGGTGGTCGCGGTCGCGAGCGCCGACGAGGCAGCCCGTGCTGCCACGAGCGTGTCGGTCAGGGTCGGGGCGGGCGCGATCGACGACATGGACCGATTCTAGGTCCGCCCCTCGGTTCGTGACGGGCGTGCCGGACGCTCGCCGTGCCTCCAGGCCCGGTCCGCCGCGCCGACCGGTCACGACACGTCGTCACCCGTCTGCTGAGCGGTCGCAGATCTGCGCGACGCGGCGACCGTACCGAGGGTTCTCGACCACACGCCGGCGTCCCGACAGGGAGTCGTGACCGCCTGGAGGCCCGCCACCGGTCCCCGGACCTGCACCGGGCCTCCAGGCGGTCGCGTCCACTCCGCCGACCGGTCACGACACGTCGTCCTGCGCCGTGCGCGCGGTCACAGACCGTCGCTCCGCGACGCCTGCGCCGACGGTTCCCGACCATTCGGCGCCGTGCCGATGGCGCGTCGTGACCGTTCCGGGCGCTGTGCGGACTGCGTCAGGGCCGCGATGCGGCGTGGAACCAGGTACCGAGGTGTTCGCCGGCCAGCGCGCGGTCGACCAGCGCCGTGTCGGTGACGAGCACAGCGGTGCCGGCCTCGGCTGCGAGCCGCGCGGCGGCGACCTTGGTCCCCGCTCCCCCGGTGCCGACGCCGGCGGTGCCGATCGAGCCAAAGGTGACCCCGGCGAGCTCGTCGCCGAACGGCACCTCGTCGATGCGGGTCGCGCCGGGCTGCTCCGGGGGCGCCGTGTAGAGCGCCTCAACGTCGGAGAGCAGCACGAGGACATCGGCACCGAGCAGCCGGGCCACCAGGGCCGCGAGCCGGTCGTTGTCGCCGAAGCGGATCTCGTGCGTGGCGACGGTGTCGTTCTCGTTCACGATCGGCAGCACCCGCAGCGCGAGCAACCGGTCGATGGCCCGCTGGGCGTTCACCCGGTGCGTCGGATTCTGCAGGTCACCGGCGGTCAGCAGGATCTGCGCCGCGACGACACCGTGCCGGTCGAGTTCCTTCTGGTACCGGAACATCAGGACGTTCTGACCCGTGGCCGCGGCCGCCTGCTGCGTGGCGAGGTCGTCCGGCCGACCCTCGAGCCCGAGGAACGGGAACCCGGTCGCGATCGCACCGGACGACACGAGCACGACCTCGGTGCCTCGACCGTAGGCCGCGGCCAGGGCGTCGACCAGCGGGCCGATCTGGCCGGCGGCGGCACCGCTGACCGAGGACGAGCCGACCTTGACCACGATCCGCCGCGCACGCGGGATGTCCTCGCGCCGGGTGACGGGTCCGAGGTCGCTGTGGGCGGTCGTGTCGGTCATGCCGCGGTCAGTCCTTCTGGTCGCTGGTCTCGACCTGGTCGCTGTCGGACTGGTCGCCGGTGCCGAGCTGGTCGCTGGTCACCACGTCGTCGTCCACCCAGAGCCCGGAGACGCGCTCCTGCTCGAGCTCGGCGCGGGCGGCCGCCTTGGCGTCCATCCGCTCGAAGTACTCCTCGCGCCGCTCGTTGCGGGTCGGACGCGAGGTCGCGCCGATGCGGGCGTCGGTACCGCGGGCGCTCGTGATGAGCTCCGCCGTCGAGGTGAGCGTCGGCTCCCAGTCGAACACCATGCCGCCGTCGCCACCGATGACGACGGTCGACCCGGCGACGGCACCGGCCTTGAACAGGCCGTCCTCGACGCCGAGCTTCGCGAGCCGGTCGGCCAGGTAGCCGATCGCCTCTTCGTTGGTGAAGTCGGTCTGCTGGACCCAGCGCTCCGGCTTGGCGCCGCGGACACGGTAGAAGCGGTGCTCCTCGCCGCCCTCGGCGCGCACGGTGAAGGGCTTCTCGTTGACCGAACGGGGGCGGAGCACGATGCGCTCCGGGACCGGCTCGGCAGCACGGGCGGCGCGGGCCTGCTCGACGATGTCGGCCAGCGCGAACGTCAGCTCGCGGAGACCCTTGCGCGACGCGGTCGAGATCGGGAAGACGCGGTAGCCGCGGCTCTCGAGTTCGGCGGTGACGAACTCGGCGAGCTCCTGCGCCTCGGGCACGTCCACCTTGTTCAGGGCGATGAGCTGCGGGCGCTCGAGCAGCGGCACCTGGCCCTCGGGGACCGGGTAACGCTCGAGCTCGCCGAGGATGACGTCGAGGTCGCTGATCGGGTCGCGGCCCGGGTCGAGCGTGGCGCAGTCGATGACGTGGAGCAGCGCCTCGCACCGCTCGACGTGGCGCAGGAACTCGAGTCCGAGGCCCTTGCCCTCGGACGCACCCTCGATCAGACCGGGGACGTCGGCGACGGTGAACCGGGTGTCGCCGGACTCGACGACACCGAGGTTCGGGGTGAGGGTCGTGAACGGGTAGTCGGCGATCTTCGGCTTGGCGGCGGAGATGGCCGCGATGAGCGAGGACTTGCCGGCGCTCGGGAACCCGACGAGGGCGACGTCGGCGATGGTCTTCAGCTCGAGGCTGATGTCGCCGGCCCACCCCTCGGTGCCGAGCAGCGCGAAGCCGGGGGCCTTGCGCTTCGTGGTGGAGAGCGCCGCGTTGCCGAGACCGCCCTGTCCGCCGGGGGCCACGACGACGCGCATGCCGGGCTCGGTGAGGTCGGCGATGACCTCGCCGGACTCGTCGTAGACGACGGTGCCGACGGGCATCGGGAGCTCGAGGACCTCGCCGCTGACGCCGCTGCGGTGGTCGCCCATGCCGGGCTGCCCGTTCTTCGACGAGCGGTGCGGTGAACGGTGGTAGCCGAGCAGCGTGGTCACCTGCGGGTCGGCCACGAGCACGATGTCGCCGCCGTCACCGCCGTTGCCGCCGTCGGGCCCGGCGAGGGGCTTGAACTTCTCACGGCGGACCGACACGCAGCCGTTGCCGCCGTGCCCCGCGCTGAGGTGCAGGGTCACGCGGTCGACGAAGGTCGCCATGGGTCCACTCCAGGTGTTTCGTTGTGCCGACGGGATCGTCGGCGGGAAAAGCGAAGGAGGGGCGGGCACTCGGCCCGCCCCTCCCGCTGCAGTCGTTCGGACGACTACGCGTTGACGATGTTGATGACCTTGCGGCCACCCTTGGTGCCGAACTCGACCGAACCGGACGAGAGGGCGAACAGCGTGTCGTCGCCACCGCGGCCGACGTTGGCGCCCGGGTGGAAGTGCGTGCCGCGCTGGCGGACGATGATCTCGCCGGCGTTGACGACCTCGCCACCGAAGCGCTTCACGCCGAGGCGCTGTGCGTTCGAGTCACGACCGTTGCGAGTGGAACTCGCACCCTTCTTGTGTGCCATGAGTTGACTCCCTTACGCGATCTTGGTGATCTTGACGCGGGTCAGCTCAGCGCGGAAACCCTGGCGCTTCTTGTACCCGGTCTTGTTCTTGAACTTCTGGATGATGACCTTGGGACCACGGAGGTCGTCGAGCACCTCGGCGGTGACGGTCACGTTCGCGAGCTCGGAAGCCGCCGACGTGATCTTGTCACCGTCCACGAGGAGCACGGGGGCGAGGTCGATGTTGCCCTTGTCGTCCGCCTTGGCACGGTCGATGGTCAGGATGGTGCCGACCTCGACCTTCTCCTGACGGCCGCCGGCGCGCACTACTGCGTAAACCACGTGGAAATCCTTACGTAACTCTGCTTGAGGGAAGTCTCGGGTGCCCACTTCTGCACGAGCGGCTCCCGGAAGGCCGGGCCCGATCGGCGACGCAGGCAGAACGGCCCGCTGACACCAGGGACCGAGAATACTCGATCACCCTGGGTCCGGTCAAACGGCGACACCCGTACGATTGCACGGTGACCGTGTTGATCGACCCACCGACGTGGCCCGCCCACGACACACTGTGGTCGCACCTCGTCAGTGATGAATCCTACGCGGAACTCCACGCGTTCGCTGCGCGGGCCGGTGTGCCGCGCCGTGCGTTCGATCACGACCACTACGACGTCCCGCTCTCGCGGTACGACGAACTGGTGGCCGCTGGCGCGTCCGCCGTGACCGGTCGGGAGCTCGTGCTGCGCCTGATCCGCAGCGGGCTGCGCGTGGCGCAGCGGGACAAGCGCGGGCTCTGACGGCACGCCAGGACGGCCGGGAGGCCCGGTGCCGGTCCGCCCCGCGCGGCACCTCGCACGGCGCGCCGCCGGCTCGCAGGGCCGCGCGAACGGTGCGAGGTTCCGTACTCCGTGCGACGCGGAGACTGGCACACCGAGTACGGAACCTCGCACGGTTCGACGGGGCCTCGCACCGTGCGAGGGGCCGCGAACGGGCTCAGCGGGGAGCTGGACCGCCCCAGGGGTTCGCCGGGGGCTGCTGCGGCTGGATCGTCGCCGGCGGGACCGCGTCGGCGGGTCGGACGGTGCCCGGCATGCCCGACGTCGACGCCGGACTGCGAGCACCGCGTGGGCGGCCGAGCCAGAGCCACGCCGCCGTGGCGGTCGCGAGGAGCATCACCGTGAAGGGCACGCCGTTCTGCAGCGGCGTCGTGACGACGTCGATGACGAGCTTCGAGCCGCCAGCGGTGGTCGCACCGAACGAGCCCGTGAAGACCCCGACGAGCGCCAGGGCGACGGTGCCGGCGGCGCCGGCGAGCACGGCGCGGAGCAGGAGCCGAGGCAGCGGGCTGCGGCGGTCGATCGGTGTCAGGAAGGCCAGGGCCAGGAAGGCACCGGCGTAGTACGGGAACGGCGCCACGAAGACCCCGGTGGTGAAGCTGCCGAGCAAGCTCGTCCCGGCGCCGTAGTGCCGGAACGGGCTGACCACGAGCGCGTTCCCGAGCAGTCCGAACAGCCCGGACACGAACTGGACGAGCACCAGGGTCACCACGGCGATGAGCGCGCCGGCCGTGTTCGTCACCGAGGCGCCCGGCGCGAACGCCCGGCGCGGATCGGCGGGGGCACGGGGTGGCCGCGGCGGGGCGTACGGGGCTCCGGCACCGGGCTGGTGCCCGTACTGCGGCACACTGCCCTGCTGCGGCGGCACCGGGCCTCCCGGCTGCTGACTGCCCGGGCCGGGCGGTGCGGGCTGGGACCAGCCCGCACCGTAGTACCCGCGCTGCTGCTGCGGGTCGCCCGGGTTCGTCATGGTCAGTTCCCCAGGATCACGGCGCCGTCGGAGCCGTCGGAGCCGTCGGTGTCATCGGTCGACTCATCCGTCGGCGCCGCCGGAGCACTGATGCTCGGGGACGAGACCCGGCGGGAGCGCGAACGCCCCTGACCGGGCTGCTTCGGCTCGGGCAGCGCCTGGAGCACCGAGTCGAGCAGCGACTCGGCGTCCGGGGCGACCGTGCGTGGCTCGCGCTTGGGCGCCGCGGCGATCGGGATGTCCAGGATCGCGACGGAGTTCTCGGTCGGGGTCACCGTCGCGCTCGAGCTCACCCGACGACGAGCCGGGGCCTTGGCCTTCGGTGCAGCGGCGACCGGCTCGACGACGGCCTTCGGCTCGCCCGCCGTCGGCGCGGTGGCCTTCGGCTCGACGACCACGGCCTCGGCGGCTTCCGGTGCGACCGACCGGTCGGGCGCATCGGACTGCTCCGCAGCGGGAGCGTCCGTCGACTCGGCGTTCTCGGCACCCGCAGTGGCCTGCTGGTCCCCACCGCGTCCGCCACGACCGCGGCGGCGACGCTTCGAACCGGTCGGCTGCTCGCCGGAGGTGCCGTTCGCGGCATCGGCCGACGTCGGCGCCGTCGCGTCCGTCGCGTCCGTCCCGGTCGACGCTGCGGCTGCGTCTGCCGCCTGCTGCTCGTCGTGCGAGAGGGTCGAGGCCGCGATCCGCGACAGCGCGTTCTTCACGTCGTCGGTGATCTGGTGCGCCTGACCGGAGGGCCCGTTCGACTGCCCCGAGGAACCGGAGTGCCCCTTGCCACCGTTGCCGTTGCCGTTGCCGTTGCCGTTGCCGTTGCCGTTGTCGGACCGGCCGTTCTCGTTGCCGTTCCCACCACGACCCTTGCGACGCCCCTTGCTCGGGCCCGGGTCGGCGTTGTTGTCGTTGACCTTGGCGTTGACCTCGTCGAGGGACTCGCGCAGGCCGACCCCGATCTTCTTGCGGGTCATCTGCACGAGGCCGAGCGAGGTGATCTCGGCGACCTGGTGCTTCGTGCGGTCGCGGCTCAGGCACTCGACCAGGCGGCGGAGCACGAGGTCGCGGTTCTCCTCGAGCACCATGTCGATGAAGTCGACGACGATGATGCCGCCGATGTCGCGCAGGCGGAGCTGGCGGACGAGTTCCTCGGCAGCCTCGAGGTTGTTCTTCGTGACCGTCTCTTCGAGGTTGCCCCCGGAACCGACGAACTTGCCGGTGTTGACGTCGACGACCGTCATGGCCTCGGTGCGGTCGATGACGAGCGAACCACCGGAGGGCAGCCAGACCTTGCGGTCGAGCGCCTTGTCGATCTGCTCGTTGAGGCGGAACTCCTCGAAGGAGTCCGGGCCCTCGTAGCGGACGACGCGGTCCTTGAGGTCCGGGGCGACGGCCGACAGGTACTCGTCGATGGTGCCGCCGGCGGCCTCGCCGTCGATGATCAGCTTCGTGAAGTCCTCGTTGAAGACGTCACGGACGATCTTGATGAGCAGGTCCGGCTCGGAGTGCAGCATGACCGGGGCGTGACCACCGGCGACCTTCTTCTGGATGGCCTCCCACTGGCTGGTCAGGCGCTGCACGTCGCGGGTGAGCTGCTCCTCGGTCGCGCCCTCGGCAGCGGTGCGCACGATGACGCCCGCGTGCTCCGGCAGGACCTCCTTCAGGATCTTCTTCAGGCGGGCACGCTCGGTGTCCGGCAGCTTGCGCGAGATCCCGTTCATCGAGCCGTTCGGCACGTAGACCAGGTAGCGGCCCGGCAGCGAGATCTGGCTGGTCAGACGGGCGCCCTTGTGGCCGACCGGGTCCTTCGTGACCTGCACGAGGACCTTGTCGCCCGGCTTGAGCGCTGCTTCGATGCGGCGACCGTGGTTGCCGGTCTCGACGGAGTTCCAGTCGACCTCACCGGCGTAGAGCACGGCGTTGCGGCCACGACCGATGTCGACGAACGCGGCCTCCATCGAGGGCAGGACGTTCTGCACCTTGCCGAGGTACACGTTGCCGATGAGCGACACGTTCTCGGACTTGGTGATGTAGTGCTCGGCGAGGATGCCGTCCTCGAGCACGCCGATCTCGATCGTCGACGAGCTGGAGCGGACGATCATCTGGCGGTCGACGCTCTCGCGGCGGGCGAGGAACTCGTCCTCGCTCACGACCTGGCGGCGGCGTCCGGCGTCACGGCCGTCACGACGGCGCTGCTTCTTCGCCTCGAGCCGGGTCGAACCCTTGATGCGCTGCGGCTCGGTGATGAGTTCCGGCTCACGGCGGCGCGGCTCCTGGTGGTCGCGCGGCTCGCGCGGCTCGCGGGCCTCGCGGTCGGCGCTCGACCCACGGCGACGCGAACGGCGGCGCGAACCGCCCTGGTCGTCGCGGTCGTCACGGTCGCGATCGCGGTCGCGATCGAAACGGTCCTCGCGGTCGTAGCGGTCGTCCTCGTCGCGGTCGCGGTCGCGATCGCGGTCGCGGTCGCGCTCGTACCGGGGCGCGCGCTGCGGCAGCTCCGGCAGCACCGGCGCGTGGAAGATCAGGCTGAGTGTGCTCGTCGCCTTCGGCACGAACGGCTCCTCGGCGGCAGCAGCGGGTGCGCTCGCCTCGGTCGTCGGCTCGCCCTGGGCCGGACGGGAGGCACGGTTCGCGTCCGCCCCGTCGGTCGCGGTGGCGGCCTGGTCACCCGACACGACCGGCAGGTCGCCGGTCAGCGTGCTCACGTCGTGCGGCTCGGCCCCGCCGTCGGCGACGGCCTCGACCGCGACGGAGACCGCCCCGGTGTCGGTCGACTCGACGGGCGACGCCGGCGAAGCCGGGGAGTCGGGCGAGTCCGGCGAATCGGGAGAGTCCGGCGAACCGGCCGACGCGACGCTGGCCGCGGGACGGGCGTCAGCGCCGCCCGTCAGCGCGAGGGTCTCGTCGGCGTGGGGTGCCTGCTCGGCGCCCCTCCCCACGAGCTCGGCCGCCACGTCGCTTCGCGACGCGTCGGAACCGGCTCGCGTGGGCCCAGCCTCCTGGCCGGACGACCGGGCGCGGCGACCGCCGAACAGGCGGCTCCGGCGCTTCGGCGCGTTCTCGTCGTTGGTCGTGTTGTCGTTGTTCTGCTCCACCATGAACTGGCGCACTCCTCGGCCCCACTCGCACCCTTTCGGATGGCGGGAATTCTGTCGTTGTGGCGGGCGGCGTCGACGCCCCCGCGTTCGCTGTCTCGTGACCGGTCCGCGTCAACTTCTCGTTGCGTCCGCGCCCGTTCCGCTCCGGGCACCCGGCCCGGGTCGGCCCGGCGTCGGAGTGACGCTGTCCGACCACAGTGCGCTCTCACCGCACCTGATCGTCCGGGCACCGCCCGGTGGGGCGATGCTCGGAAAGCTCGCTTCGGTGTGCGGTTGGCCGCACGACCTCCAGGCATTATCGCATGCCACACCCGGAAAGCACCGGAACCCGCATGCGATGATGACCGCGTGACCGCGTCTGCACCTGCCCCCCGTCGTCCGATCGCGATGGCGGTCTTCCTGCTCGTCACCGGGCTCGTCGGCCTGTTCGGCTCGTTCCAGCTCGTGCTCGACGAGTTCAAGAAGTACGAGAACCCGAAGGCCGTCCTCAGCTGCGACCTCAATCCGTTCATCAGCTGCTCGGACGTGATGGCGAGCGCGCAGGGGCACCTGTTCGGGTTCCCGAACCCGCTGCTCGGCCTCCTCGGCTTCGTCGCACCGATCGCCGTCGCCGTCATGCTGCTCGCCGGGTTCCGGAACGGATCACGCTGGTTCTGGATCGCGTTCAACGTCGGTGTGTTCCTGGCGTGGGTGTTCGTCACGTGGCTGTTCACGCAGACCGTGTGGGTCATCGGCGCACTGTGCCCGTGGTGCATGCTCGTCTGGTCGGTGACGATCCCGATGTTCTGGGTGTTCACGATCTGGAACGCCGCGCAGGGCCGCTTCGGCGCCGGCGCACAGCGGGTCGGACGGACGCTCCTGCCCTTCTGCTGGGCGTTCCCGCTGGCGAACTACCTGTTCATCATCGTCACGATCATCATCATGTTCCCGACCCTCCTGTCGATGATCTGACCCGCCCGGGCTGCCCCTACGCTCGGGATCGATGACTGAGCACGAGAGCGGCAGGGCGCATCGGGACGCCGCGCGGGAACGCGCACGTGCGGCCCGGGCGAAGGACCGGGCGCGTCGACGCCGCCGCCGCGTGCTGGGCACCAGCGGGATCATCGTCGGCAGCCTCACGGTGGTCGCGGTGGTGGTCGTCGTGATCGCGAACTCGGTGCGGCCCGCCGGGCCGGGTCCCCGCAACACGGCGAGCGACGGCGTCCTGCTGACGGGCTCGAACGGCAGGATCGTGCCCGTCGAGACGCGAGCGGTGCCCGACGGCGAGTCCCCGACGCCGACCGCGCAGGGCGGCTCGCAGACCGCGATCACGATCTACGCGGACTACATGTGCCCGTACTGCAACCAGTTCGAGACGGCGCAGATGCCACAGATCCGGCAGTGGGTCGAGGACGGCACCGCCACCCTCGAGCTGCACCCGCTCGGGCTGCTCGACCGCGTGTCGCTCGGATCGCGGTACTCCACCCGCTCGGCTGCGGCTGCCGCCTGCGTGGCGGACCACGACCCGGACGCGTTCCTGGCGTTCAACAGCTCGCTCTACGAGCACCAGCCGTCCGAGGGCACGCGCGGACTCACCAACGACGAGCTGGCGTCCCTCGCTGCGGACGCCGGGGCGACGGACCCGGCCGTGACACCGTGCATCATCCGGCAGGACTTCGCCGGGTGGGTCGCCGACGCCACGAACCGGGCGATGAACGACCCGGTACCGAACTCGTCGCTCGAGCGGATCACGAGCACGCCGACGATCATCGTCAACGGCGAGCAGTACGACGCGGACGGCTCGACGTCCCTCGCCGACACCGACGCCTTCGCGGCCTTCGTCCGGCGGCACGGCGGGACGTCCTAGCTCCCCCGCGCACGACGAACGGCCCCCGCTCCCGAGTGGGAGCGAGGGCCGTCGGTCGTTCGGGAGTGCTACTTCGCCGCGGCGTCGATCGCGGTGATGACCGTGCTGAGGTCGTCGAGGCGCTTGCCGTCGACGACGACCGTCGGCGTGCCGAAGCCCTGGGGGCCCGCGAGTGCCTCGTCGGCCGTCACGATCTTGGTCGACTTCGTCACCCAGCCCTTGAACTGCTCGGTGGACAGGCACTCGGAGAGGTCCGAACCGGTCGCGCCGCCCGCCTTCACGAGCTTCGCGATCTCGGAGTTGGTGAGCCCCTTGGTGCCCTCGGCCGGCTGGTTCTCGAAGAACTGCGTCTGCACGTCGAGGAACTTGTCCGGCGCGTAGTTCGCCACGCACATGGCGGCGTTCGCGGCCCGGCTGGCGTACCGGGAGCCCGCGTAGCTGCGGTCGAGGATCGACACCGGCTGGATCGCCAGGGTCGCGTCGCCCGACTTCACCTTGTCGAGGATCTGGCCGGAGTACGCCGCCTCGAACTGCTTGCAGACCGGGCACGCCCAGTCGACGTACTCGGTGACCGTCACGGCACCGTCGGCGTTCGTCGTCGGGGCCGCGGAGGGCGTGCCCTTCGCGGGGACGGCCTTCGTGTTCACCGGGGTGACCTTGCCGTCCTCGCCGGTGAACTGGATCGCGCCGGTGGCCATGTTCTTCGGGCCGGCCGCCGAGAGGGCGGGTGCGTTGTTCACGTTCACCACGACGATGGTGATGATCGCGGCGATCGCCACGATGCCCAGGCCGATGCCGCCCTGCAGGAACCACCTGTTGCGGCGCTTGCGGCGCTTCTCGGCGTCGGCGCGCTGCCGTGCGACCTCACGGGCGTGCTGACGCCGCTCGTTCTTGGTGGGTCGGTCGTTGTTCGTCACGTCGTCCCCGTCGCTCAGGCGAACCAGAGCGCGAGCTCGCGCGCGGCCGACTCGGGGCTGTCCGAACCGTGGACCAGGTTCTGCTGCACCTTGAGGCCCCAGTCGCGGCCGAGGTCACCACGGATGGTGCCGGGCGCGGCGGAGGTCGGGTCGGTGGTGCCGGCGAGCGAGCGGAAGCCCGCGATCGCACCGTTGCCGGCGACGCGCACGGCGACGACCGGGCCGGACTGCATGAACTCGACGAGCGGCTCGAAGAACGGCTTGCCCTGGTGCTCCTCGTAGTGCGCGTCGAGCAGGTCCCGCGGCGCGGTGAGCATCTTCAGGTCGACGAGCTCGTAGCCCTTGGCCTCGATCCGGCGGAGGATCTCACCGGTGAGCTGGCGGGCGACGCCGTCGGGCTTGACGAGGACGAGGGTCTCTTCGAAGTCGGACACGCAGTACTCCCTGTGTTCGGGGTCGAATGTGGTGGTCAGTCCTCGCCCATGGCCGCTCGGCGCGCGGCGTTCTGACGGTCGAGCTGACCGCCCTTGACGAAGCAGAAGACCCACAGCGCCAGGAACACCACGGCGACCGCGAACATGAACGGTTCGATGAACCCGGTGGCGAGGATGGCCGCCTGCAGCAGCCACCCGAACCATACACCGGCCGGGTTGCCCGTCAGGCGTGAGGCCGCTGCGAGGACGATGATCGCGCCGATGCCGCCGCCGAAGGCCACGGCGGGCGGCAGCGTGCCCTTCCCGAACACGACGAGCATCGGGAAGAAGAACATGATCGCTTCGAGCACCAGGGCGATCGACAGCAGGCTCTCCTGTGCCCCGCGTGGGCGGCGCGGCTTCCGGGTGCGCGGTGTGCGTCCCGGCCGGGAGGCACGGGGTGCGTCCGTCACTTCGCCTCGCCTTCCCGGTGCACGAGGTCCATGACCGCGCCCACCATCACGATGGAGCCCGCGACGAGCACGAGGGCGTCCTCGGCGTCGGCCTCGTCGGCCAGGTCGCGTGCCTGCTGCAGGGCGGACGCCAGCGCCGGCTCGACCACGACCCGGTCGACGCCGACCTCGTCGATGACGACCCGGGCGAACTCGTCCGCGTCGAGTGCGCGGTCCCCCGGCGGCTGCGTGACGACGAAGATGGCGACGGTGTCCTTGAGCGCGCGGATGAACCCGCGGGCGTCCTTGTCGCCGAGGATCCCGACGACGCCGACGACGTGCTCCGACGGGAAGGCCACCGGCAGCGCCTCGGCGAGGGCCTTCGCACCGTGCGGGTTGTGCGCGGCGTCGACGACGACGGTCGGGTCGGTCGCGATGGGCTGCAGGCGACCGGGGCTGGTCGTGCCGGCGATGCCCTCGGACAGGACGTCCTCGTCGAGGGCCTGGGCCCCGCGGCCGAGGAACGACTCGACCGCTGCGATGGCCACGGCGGCGTTGTCGGCCTGGTGCCGGCCGAACAGCGGCAGGAACAGGTCGTCGTAGCGGCCGGCGATGCCCTGCACGGTGATGAGCTGTCCGCCCACGGCCGGGGTGACGTCGACGACCCTGAATCCCGTCCCTTCGACGGCCAGGGTGGACTCGGTGAGCTCGGCCGCGCGCTCGAGTTCGGCGAGGGCCTCGGGGACCTGCCGGCTCGACACCACGGCGGACGACGGCTTCACGATCCCCGACTTGGTGCGGGCGATCTCGGCGACCGTGGCTCCGAGCTGCTTCGCGTGGTCGATGGCGATCGGCGTGAACACCGACACCTGGCTCTGCACGACGTTGGTGGAGTCCCACTCGCCGCCCATCCCGACCTCGATCACGGCGACGTCGACGGGGGCCTCGGCGAAGCACGCCAGCGCGAGCACGGTGAGCGCCTCGAAGAACGTCAGCGGGGGTTCGCCCTTGTCGGCGAGCTCGCGGTCGGTGATCTCGAGCACCGGGGCGATGTCGTCCCAGTTCTCGACGAACCGGTCGGCCGCGATCGGCTGGCCGTCGACGACGATGCGCTCCCGGATGGACACCAGGTGCGGGCTCGTCATCAGGCCGGTGCGCAGACCGTGGGCCCGGACGATGCTCTCGATGGTCCGCGCGGTCGACGTCTTGCCGTTCGTCCCCGTCACGTGGATCACCGGGTACGCCAGGTGCGGGTCGCCGAGCAGCTCGACGGCGCGGCGGGTGGCGGTCAGCCGGCGCTCGGGGGCCTGTTCGCCGATGCGGGCGTACAGGGCGGCCTCGACGCGGCGGACCTCGTCGTCGTCGCCGCCGTAGGGCACGGCATCGGCAGGACCGTCTCCGGAGGGGCCGACCGGGATCCGGATGCCGTCCTCGTCGCGACCGTCCAGGTCGTCGTGTCCGACGAACTCCTCGTTCGCCTCGTGGTCGTCGTACTGGTCGTCGTCACTCATGCGCGTGCTACCTCCACGGATACCTTCGCACCGTCACCGACGTCGGTGGTGGTGTCGTCCGCCCCGAGGGGCACGATCTCGACGCTCGTCGCCAGGGTCTCCCCGGCGATGAGCTCCTGGTGCGCGCGGACCGCGCCGTCGGCCGTGTCGTCCACCCGGAGGGTCAGGGCGATGCGGTCGCTGACGTCGAGGTCGGCGTCGCGGCGGGCCTGCTGGACGGCGCGGACGACGTCACGGGCGAGCCCCTCGGCCTCGAGCTCGGGCGTCGTCACGGTGTCGAGCACGACGAAGCCGCCCTCGTCGAGGAACGCCACGGCCACCGAGGCGTCGGCCACGGTGAGGTCGAGCGAGTACTCGCCCTCGATCAGGTCGACGCCGCCGACGGTCACGCCGGAGTCGGTCGCGGTCCAGTCGCCCTTCTTGGCGGCCGGGATCACCTGCTGCACCTGCTTGCCGATGCGGGGGCCGGCGACGCGGGCGTTCACGGTGAGCTTCCGCTCGATGCCGTACTGCGCCAGCGACTCCTCGGCCTGCGTCTCGAGCACCACGCGCTTGACGTTGAGCTCGTCGCGCAGGATGTCGGCGAACGGTTCGACCGCGGCCGGGTCCGGCACCACCAGGGTCAGCGTGGCGAGGGGCAGCCGGACGCGCTTGCCGGTGGCCTTGCGGAGCGCCAGGCCCTTCGAGGCGACGTCGCGCACGCGGTCCATCGCGTCGACGAGGGCGTCGTCGGCGGGGAACTCGTCGGGGTCCGGGAAGTCCGTCAGGTGGACGCTGCGCCCACCGGTCAGGCCCTTCCAGATCTCCTCGGTGACGAGCGGCGCGAGCGGTGCGGCGACCCGGGTCAGGGTCTCGAGCACGGTGTACAGCGTGTCGAACGCCGCACGGGTCTCGGCACCGGCGTCCGCGTCGGCCCCGGTCCAGAACTTGTCACGCGAGCGGCGGACGTACCAGTTCGTCAGCACGTCGGCGAAGTCGCGGACGGCCTGGGCCGCGAGCGGGGTGTCGAGCGCGTCGAGGTGCGCCCGGACGTCGGTGACGAGCACCCGGGTCTTCGCCAGCAGGTACCGGTCGAGCACGTCGGTCGAGTCGGTCCGGCGCTCGGCCCGGTAGCCGTCGGGACCCGAGGCGTTCGCGTACAGGGTGAAGAAGTAGTACGTCGACCACAGCGGCAGCATGAACTCGCGGACGCCCTGGCGGATGCCCTCTTCGGTGACGACGAGGTTGCCGCCGCGGATCACCGACGAGGACATCAGGAACCAGCGCATGGCGTCGGCGCCGTCGCGGTCGAAGACCTCGGACACGTCCGGGTAGTTCCGGAGCGACTTCGACATCTTCTGGCCGTCCGAGCCGAGGACGATGCCGTGGCTGATGACGTTCTGGAACGCCGGCCGGTCGAACAGCGCGGTGGAGAGCACGTGCATGACGTAGAACCAGCCACGCGTCTGCCCGATGTACTCGACGATGAAGTCGGCCGGGCTGTGCGACTCGAACCACTCCCGGTTCTCGAACGGGTAGTGCACCTGGGCGTACGGCATCGAGCCGGAGTCGAACCACACGTCGAACACGTCGGTGATCCGGCGCATCGTCGACCCGCCCGTGGGGTCGTCGGGGTTCGGCCGCGTCAGGTCGTCGATGAACGGGCGGTGCAGGTCCACTTCGCCCTCGGCGTTCACCGGCAGGCGACCGAAGTCGCGCTCGATGTCGGCGAGCGAGCCGTAGACGTCGGTGCGCGGGTACTCGGGGTCGTCGGACTGCCACACCGGGATCGGCGTGCCGAAGTAGCGGTTGCGCGAGACCGACCAGTCGATGGCGTTGCCGACCCACTTGCCGAACTGGCCGTCCTTGACGTTGTCCGGCACCCAGTTGATGTCCTGGTTGAGCTGGCCCATGCGGTCGCGGAGTTCGGTGACGCGGACGAACCACGACGAGACGGCCTTGTAGATGAGGGGCTTCCGGCACCGCCAGCAGTGCGGGTAGCTGTGCTCGTAGGACGCCTGGCGGAGCAGTCGCCCGGCGTCGCGGACGGCCTTCGTCAGCGGCTTGTTCGCGTCCGACCAGAGCATGCCGGCGACCTCGCCGAACTGCGACGTGAAGACGCCGCCCTCGTCGAGGGACAGCACGACGGGGATGCCGGCGGCGGCGCAGACCTCTTGGTCGTCGGCACCGTAGGCCGGGGCCTGGTGCACGATGCCGGTGCCCTCACCGGTCTCGACGTACTCGGCGACCAGCACACGCCACGCGTTCTCGTAGCCTTCGGCGTCGGCCAGGAAGTCGAACAGGCGCTCGTACTCGACGCCGTCGAGCTCGGCGCCCGTCAGCGTGCGAGCGACGGCGGCGAGCGCCTCGTCACCCGAGGCGTAACCGAGCTCCTTCGCGTGCGCGGCCACGGTGTCGGACGCGAGCAGGTAGGAGACGGACCCGGCGTCGGCACCGTCAGCCGCGCCTCCAGGCCCGGCCGGGACGACCGCGTACGCGATCGCCGGTCCGACTGCCAACGCGGCGTTCGTCGGCAGGGTCCATGGGGTCGTCGTCCAGGCGAGCGCCCGCACACCGGTCAGGTCGAGCGCCGCAGCGCGGTCGCCGTGCAGCGGGAACGCCACCGTGACGGACTGGTCCTGGCGCATCTTGTAGACGTCGTCGTCCATGCGCAGCTCGTGGTTGGACAGCGGCGTCTGGTCGTTCCAGCAGTACGGCAGGACCCGGAAGCCCTCGTACGCCAGGCCCTTGTCCCAGAGCTGCTTCCACGCCCAGAGCACGCTCTCCATGAAGGTGACGTCGAGGGTCTTGTAGTCGTCCTCGAAGTCGACCCAGCGCGCCTGGCGGGTGACGTACTCCTGCCATTCGTCGGTGTACTGCAGCACGGACTTCTTGGCGGCGGCGTTGAAGACGTCGATGCCCATCGCGTCGATCTCGTGCTTCTCGGTGATGCCGAGCTGGCGCATCGCCTCGAGCTCGGCGGGCAGGCCGTGGGTGTCCCAGCCGAAGCGGCGGTGCACCTGCTTGCCGCGCATGGTCTGGTAGCGCGGGAAGACGTCCTTGGCGTAGCCGGTCAGCAGGTGCCCGTAGTGCGGCAGGCCGTTGGCGAAGGGCGGGCCGTCGTAGAAGGTCCACTCCGGGCAGCCCTGTCGCGCGTCGATGGACGCCTGGAACGTGTCGTCGCGCTTCCAGAAGGCGAGGATGCCCCGCTCGACGGCGGGGAAGCTCGGCGAGGGGACGACGCCATCGGCATCGGCGTTCAACGGGTACGGCACCGGGACTCCTTGTGGGTTCGCTCGATCTCCACGAGGACGAAAAGCAGGTTCCGCGGTACCACCTCGTTTGCCGCCCAACGTGCGCTGTGCGACCACTCTGTGTCGGGGGTGGTGACGGTCCCGAACCCGCCCGGTTCTACTGACGGAGGCGCTGGTGCGCTCCGCGTTCTTCCGGAAGCTCCCCGGTGATGGCCGGATCGACGCTCTTGGAAGACGACTTTACCGGACGGGAGCATGCTTGAGCGATGCCCGCAGCAGAACGCCCCGAGTCACTCGTCACCGTCCTGATCGCGTTCGGGGCGAACCTGCTCGTCGCGATCGCGAAGACGATCGCCTCGCTCGTCTCGGGTTCGGCCTCGATGGTGGCCGAGGCGGCGCACTCGTGGGCGGACACCGGCAACGAGGTGTTCCTGCTCGTCGCCGAACGACGGGGAGGCAAGCAGCGGGACATCGCGCACCCGCTCGGGTACGGACGCGAGACCTACATCTGGTCGATGTTCGCCGCGTTCGGCCTGTTCACGGCGGGCGCGATCGTCTCGATCTACCACGGCATCTCGGAGTTCGGCGACACCGGACCGGCCGAGGACGTCGTGCTCAACTACGTCGTGCTCGGGGTCGCGTTCCTGCTCGAGGGCACGAGCTTCCTGCAGGCGTACCGGCAGGCGCACGGTGCCGCGACCAAGCGGAGGGTGCCGGTGCTGCGGCACGTGCTGCAGTCGTCGAACCCGACGCTCCGTGCGGTGTTCGCCGAGGACGCCGCGGCGCTGATCGGCCTGGTCGTGGCGTTCCTCGGGGTGTTCCTGCACCAGGTCACGGGGCTCGCGGTCTTCGACGCGCTCGGCTCCATCGCGATCGGTGTGCTGCTCGGCGTCGTCGCGATCGTCCTGATCGACCGCAACCGCCGGTTCCTGCTCGGCGAGAGCACGTCCCCCGAGCTCGAGAACGCGGTCCTCGTCGAGCTGCTGGGCCGGCCGCAGGTCGAGCGGGTCACCTACCTGCACCTGGAGTTCGTCGGGCCGTCGCGGGTGTACCTCGTCGCGGCCGTCGACCTGACCGGCAACGAGACCGAGGCGCACGTCGCGGTGCGGTTGCGCGAGGTGGAGCAGTCGCTCGAGGACAGCCCCTACATCGAGGAGGCCGTCCTCACCCTGAGCTACCCGGGCGACGAGTCCCTGGTGCCGACCGACGGCGACGTGCCCGAGGTCGTGCGGGACGGCACGGCCTCGGACGTGGCGTCCGGTGGTGCGGGGACCCTGCGCACGGAGTGAGCGTCGACTGGGTGGGTGCCGGCGGCGGGGTCCGTGTCGCAAGACGCCGGCGTGTTGGTCTGACGCCGCCACGTGCCCGCGACGCCGCCGCATCCGGCGGCGTCTCGTCGGCGAGGCGGCGTCGCGAGAAGACGACGGCGTGTTCTGTGAGCGACCGACCGGCGGACGGGAGGCGCGGTGCCAGGCCGCCACGGGCCTCCCGTCCGCCGCCCGTCACGTCCACCGCCCCGCACGCGGCTCGGGGGACGCCGGCGTGTCAGCAAGACGTCGCCACGTGCTCGAGACGCCGCCTTATTCGGCGGCGTCTCGCTGACGAGGCGGCGTCCTGCGAAGACGCCGGCGCGTCAGCGGGCGTCGAGGCCCGCGACCACCGGGGTGAGCGCTGCCGCGACGTACTCGACGAGCGCACGGCGGCCGACCCCGTCGGTCACCCACACCCCGAACGCGGCGGCGGCGGCCCCGAGCATCGCGCCGGACACCGTCTGCGGCCAGATCGAGCGCGGCTGCTCCCCCGTGCGGCCCGCGACGAACGCCGCGACGGCCTCGTGCTGCGCCGTCACCCGCACCGCGACGCCCGCCACCAGCTCCGGCCCGATCCCCATCACCTCGGCCTGCGCCACTGCCCACGGCACCCGCTCGGGGTCGTGGGCCCGGGCGGCGGCGAGGAGCGCCTGTTCGACGGCCCGAACGACGCTCGGCTCGGTCGAGGCGGCGAGGTACCCGGGCAGCCCGGCCACGGCGGCGTCGAGCTCGAGCCACATCACGTCGGCCTTCGCCGGGAAGTAGTTGAAGAACGTCGCGCGGCTGACCCCGGCGCGGGCGGCGATCTGGTCGACCGTGGTGCGTCCGTACCCCTGCTCGAGGAACAGCTCGGCGGCGGCGTCCGCGAGCACCTCGGCGCTCGAGCGTCGGGGGCGGCCACCGCGGCGGATCGGTTCGTCCATGGGCCCCAGTAAACCGCTAGACTCGGTCAGCCATGATCTTGGACTCAGTACAGAAAACCCTCACCGCAGTCGCGGGCGCCTCGGCGGTCCTGCTCGTCCTGGCTGCCTGCAGCGGACCGGGCACGAGCACCGGGAGCAGCACCCCGGTCGCGGGCGGGACGCTCACCTACGCCTCCGGCGACGCCGAACCGACCTGCCTCGACCCGCACGTCGGCGGCAACTACCCGCAGGCGCTCCTGGCGACGCAGTACATCGAGGAGCTCGTCGGGCTCGAGGACGGCAAGCCGACACCCGAACTCGCGACGAAGTGGACCACGAGCGACGACGGGAAGACCCTGACGTTCACCCTGCGTGACGACGTCTCGTTCACCGACGGCACCCCGTTCGACGCCGCCGCGGTCGTGGCGAACATCGCGCACGTGCAGGACCCGGCCACCGCTTCGAGCACCGGCTACCTGGCGCTGCAGTCCATCACGAAGGCGACCGCCACCGACGAGCACACCGTCACGCTGACGCTGAGCCGGCCGGACAGCGCGCTGCTCGAGTCCTTCTCGCAGCCCTGGGTGGGCATGGAGTCCCCGAAGGCGCTCGAACGGAAGCAGGCGACGAACTGCGAGTCCCCCGTCGGCACCGGCCCCTTCGAGGTCACCGGCTGGAAGCACGGCGACCGCGTCACCCTGACGAAGAACACCGACTACTGGGGAACGACGAAGCCGCGCCTGTCCGGCATCACGTGGCGGTTCCTGCCGGACTCGACGTCGCGCTACGCCGCGCTGCAGTCGGGTCAGGTCGACGTCATCGACAACGCCCAGCCCGACCAGCTCAAGGCCGCGTCGGCGAAGGGCACGATCCGCGACCTGGACGCCCCGCGTCCCGGTGCGTCGAACCGGCTCGAGCTGAACTCCGGTCACGGCGTGTTCCGCGACCAGGCGGTGCGCCAGGCCTTCATCGCCGGCGCCGAGATCGACCCCGGCCTGCAGTCGCTGTTCCTCGGCACCGCGAAGCGCTCGTACTCGGCACTCTCGAGCGCTGAGCCGCTCGCGTACTCGGAGAAGAGCCGGTTCGACTACTCCCCCACCAAGGCGAAGCAGCTCCTGGACGACGCCGGGTGGAAGGTCGGCTCGGACGGCATCCGCGAGAAGGACGGCCAGCAGCTCACCGTGACGTTCCCCGTCTCGACGAACCAGTCGGTGCCGGCCGAGCGCAGCCTGTTCCAGCAGATCCAGGCGTCCGAGAAGGCCGTCGGGTTCAAGGTGGTGCTCGACGAGCTCGACCTCTCCAGCTGGTACGCGGCCCTCGCGGCGAACGAGTACGACGTCGTCAGCGCCCCGTACACGAAGGTCGGCCCCGACGTCCTGCGCATCCTGTACGACAGCGCGAGCATCGAACCGGCACCGTCCGGCTACTTCGCCAACCTCGCCCAGCTCGACGACCCCGCGCTCGACCGGCTGCTCGAGCAGGCTGCCCGCACGTCGGACGCCGACGAGCGCGCCGACCTGTACGAGCAGGCGCAGAAGGCGATCCTGGCGAGCGACACCGTGCTCCCCCTGTACGACCAGCAGAACCACTTCCTGGTGCGCTCGGCCGTGCACGGCATCCGGACGACCCCGGTCTCGACGCCCTGGTTCGGCACCGCCTGGATCGACCGCTGACCCGGATGCGATGGGTCTGGTGGGCCGTCCGGCGGCTCGCCGGCGGCATCGGCGTGCTCTGGGCCGTCGCGACGATCGTCTTCGTCGCGATCCGGCTCATCCCCGGTGACCCGGCGCTCGCGATCCTCGGCGGCCCGGGCTCGCAGGCCTCGGCCGAGGCCGTCGCCCAGGTCCGCCACGAGTACGGCCTCGACCAGCCGGTGCTGGTGCAGTACGCGGTGTTCCTCGGCCGCCTGGCGACCGGGCAGCTCGGCGACTCGTACGCCTTCCGCACCCCGGTCGCGACGCTCCTCGCCCAGCAGCTGCCCGTCACGCTGACGCTCGCGGTCGCCGGCCTCGTCGTCGCCTGGGTGCTGGCGATCGTCGCCGCCTGGGCATCGACGCAGCGCGGCCGCGTCGCCGCCGGGCTCACCAGCGCCCTGAGCGTCACCGCGAGCGTGATGCCGCACTTCTGGCTCGGCAGCGTGCTCATCGTCGTGTTCGCCAGTGCCCTGGGATGGGTGCCGGCGGTCAGCGACGGCACCGTCCGGGGATGGGTCCTGCCGGTGCTGACCGTGGCCGTGCCGGTCGCCGGGTACCTCGCCGAGACCGTGCGCGACGGGGTCGTGGACGCACAGCGCTCGGCCTTCGCCCTCGCCGCCCGCGGTCGGGGCGAGACCCGCCTGGGCCTGTTCGGACGGCACCTGCTCCGGCACGCCGCCCTGCCCGGGATCGCGCTGTCCGCCTGGGCGTTCGGGTCGCTCGTCTCCGGAGCCGTGGTCGTCGAGTCGGTGTTCGCCCTGCCCGGGATCGGCCGTGCACTGGTGACTGCCGTCACCCAGCGGGACATGCCGCTCGTCGCCGGCATCGCGATGGTGTCGGCGGCCGCGTACGTCGTCGTGCTGGCAGTCGCCGACCTCGTGGAGCGCGTCGTCGACCCGCGCACGTCAGCGGGCAGCGGCGCACGGACCGGCACCGCGCGAGGCGGCAGCGCGCGACGCCGTGGACCCGGCAGACCGGCGGGCGCACGGTGAGCGGGATCGCCGACCCGGGCCTCCAGACCGGAGCACCCGGTCACCCGACCGGAGCACCCGGCGACCAGACCGCCGCCGGCACCGAGCGCGTCCGTGGGGGGACGCTCGGCGTCGGCGGCATCGCCGCGGGGGTGGTCGTCCTGGTCGCCGTGGTCGCGGCGGCCTGGCCCGCCCTGCTCGGCGGGGGCGACCCGCTCGCGGTCCACCCGGCCGAGGCCCTGCTCGCCCCGAGCGGCGCGCACCCGTTCGGCACCGACGAGTCCGGCCGCGACGTCCTGGCACGGGTGGTCGCGGGGACCCGCGCGTCGCTCGTCGTGGGCGTCGCCGCGACCCTGATCGGTGGCGGCGTGGGCGTCCTGCTCGGCGTCGTGGCCGGGCTCGGTGCCGGGGTCGGACGACTCGGACGCCTGCTCGACGCCGTCATCGGCCGCGTCACCGAGGTCGCGTTCGCCCTGCCGTTGCTGCTCGTGGCCCTGGTCGTGATCGCCGTGACCGGCCCGGGTCCGGTGCCCGCGGTGCTCGCCGTCGGGTTCGCCACCGCTCCCGGGTACGCCCGGATCGTGCGCGGCCTGGTCCGGGCCGCACGGAGTTCGCAGGTGGTCGAGACCGCGGTGCTGCTCGGCCGCTCCCCCGCCCGGACCGTCGTCCGGCACGTGCTGCCGACGGCGCTCTGGCCCGTCGTCGCCGTCGCCACGCTGGGGGTCGGGCAGGCCGTCGTGTGGGCGTCGGCCCTGAGCTACCTCGGCGTCGGCACACCACCGCCCGCACCGGAGTGGGGCGCGATGCTCGCCGACGGCCGTACGTACCTGCAGACCGCGCCCTGGATGAGCACGTTCCCCGGGCTCGCGATCGTGGTGCTCGCGACCGCCGTCACCGTGCTCGGTCGGGCGATCCGACGGACGGGAGCGGCCCGGTGAGCGCCGTCCTCGACGTCCGCGGGCTCACCGTCGCCATCGCCGGCACCGCGATCGTGCACGGGGTCGACCTGCGCGTCGACGCCGGTGAGTGCGTCGCCCTGGTCGGTGCCTCCGGCTCCGGCAAGACCGTCACCGCCCGTGCCGTGCTGGGCCTGTCCGCGCCCGGCGCCGCCGTGCACGCCGACGCGTTCGAGGTCGACGGGGTCGACGTCCGCGGGTACCCGGACCGGCGGTGGCGTCGGCTGCGGGGATCGCGGGTCGGCTACGTCGGCCAGGAGGCCCTGGGCGCGTTGGACCCGTTGCGCCCCGTCGGGCGCGAGGTCGCCGACACCCTCCGCCTGCACACCGGGATGGGTACGGCCGAGCGCGTGGACGCCGTGCGTGATGCCCTCGCCGCGGTGGGCCTCGACCCGGACATCGCGACCGACGGTCGGCTCGCCGGCACACTGTCGGGCGGGATGCGGCAGCGCGCCCTCATCGCCGCGGCGACCGTCGGATCCCCCGCGCTGCTGGTCGCCGACGAGCCGACGACGGCGCTCGACGCCGGGGTCGCCGTCACCGTCATGGAGCAGCTGCGGGCGTCGCAGACACGGGGTGCCGGACTGCTCGTCATCACGCATGACCTGGGGCTCGTCGCCGGGTGGGCCGACCGGGTCGCCGTCGTGCACGAGGGCCGGATCGTCGAGCAGGGCGCGGTCGCCGAGGTCTTCGCGGCGCCGCAGCACCCCGCGACGCAGGCGCTGGTGCGCGCGGCCGGTGCTGCCGGGGCCGAGCCGGAGCCACCGCACGGTGCCGATCTTGCCGATCGGTTCGAGGTCGATGGCTCCGTGCAGTCCTCTGACGAGGCACCGAGCGGCCAACCTCGCACCGACCGCATGACTGCGCACCGTGCGCCGATCAGCGACCGCGGCACCGAGCGCGCGACCTCGCACGGTGCGAAGGGCGACGTGCTCGCGGCGCACGGACTCTCACGCGGCTACGACGGAGTGCTCGCGGTCGACGACGTGTCGTTCGGACTCGAGCGCGGCCGGGTGCTCGGGGTGATCGGCGCCTCGGGGTCGGGCAAGACGACCCTGGCGCGGATGCTCCTCGGGCTCGAAACGCCCGACGCCGGCACGGTCACGCTCGACGGCGAGCCCTGGATCCCGCTGCACGAGCGCGATCGACGCCCCCGACGGCACCGGGTGTCGGCCGTCGTGCAGGACCCCGGCGCGACGTTCGACGAGCGGTGGAGCGTCGAGCGGGTCCTCGCCGACGCGTTCTCGCGCGGTGACGAACGGCGGGCACGCGGTGCGCTCGGTGGCCGGGTCGACGCGGCGCTCCGGCAGGTCGACCTCGACCCGGCGCTCCGCTCGCGTTCCCCGCGCACCCTGTCCGGCGGACAACGGCAACGGCTCGCGATCGCCCGCGCGCTGGCGACCGCCCCCGAGGTGATCGTGCTCGACGAACCCGTCACCGCCCTCGACGCCACGGTGCAGGACGCGGTGCTGCGGCTGCTCGAACGGCTCCGCGACGAGACCGGGGTGGCGATGGTGTTCGTGTCGCACGACCTCCGGGCGGTGCGGCGGATGGCCGACGAGGTGCTCGTCGTGCACCGGGGCGCGGTCGTCGAGCACGGCCCCGCCGCCGAGGTCTTCGCGCGCCCGGCCCACCCGGTGACCGCGCGGCTGCTGCACGCCGCGGAGCGGCTGGCCGCCGGGTCCGCCGCCGACGCGGCGGCCGACCTCACGGGCTGAGCGACAGTCCACGCGCGCTCGCGCCCGTGAACTGTCGCTGCGCGCGAAACGCAGCCACAGCTCGAGAACTGACTGGAGGCCCGGCGCGCGTCCGTGACGGACGTGCACCGGGCCTCCAGGCCGGGGTTGCCGCGGGGCGGCCCCGTGGTCAGGAGCCGGACGGCTCCTTCTGGGCGGCGTCGGCCGAGATGATCGGGATCTCGCTCGTCGAGAACTCCTTCGCCCAGTCGGACTGCGCGAGCTCCGACGTCGGGTCGTTGTAGTCCTCGATGACGCCGGCGACCTCGTCCTCGGAGCCGACCGTCGGGCCGGAGCCCATGAGCGGGCTCGCGGCGGTCTCCTTGGTGAAGTACACCGCGACCAGGCCGATCACGGCGGCGAGCATCAGGTAGAAGGCGGGGATGTCCTCGGCCCAGCCGTACCCGGCGTCCTTCGCGGCGTTGATGAGCGCGGCGGTCGCGAGCGGGGTGGTCCCACCGAAGAGCGACACCGAGACGTTGAACGCGATCGCCAGGGCGCCGTAGCGGATGATCGTCGGGAACAGCGCGGGCAGCGTCGAGGGCATGGTCGAGGTGAACGTGACCAGCACGACGCCGAGGATCAGCAGCCCGGCGAAGACGCCGACGCCGGTGCCGGTCTGGACCAGCTTGAGGGCCGGCCAGGACAGCAGGATGAAGCCGATGCAGCCGGCGGCGAGCACCGGACGGCGACCGAACTTGTCGGACAGTCGGCCACCGAAGGTGATGACGACCATCATGAGCAGCATCACGATGACGATCAGGATGAGGCCGAACGTGGCGTTCTGGCCGAGGTTCTGCTCGAGGTAGGTCGGCATGTACGACAGCAGCATGTAGTCGGTCACGTTGAAGACCAGGACCAGGCCGATGCAGATGATGAGCGAGCGCCAGTTCTCGGCGAAGAGCTTGATGAAGGGGGTCTTCTGCCCCTCGCGCTCGGCGGCCTGCTCCTGCTGCTTCTGGAACGCCGGGGTCTCCTCGAGCTTGAGGCGCAGGTAGAGACCGATCAGGCCGAGGGGGCCCGCGATGATGAACGGGATGCGCCAGCCCCAGCTGAGCAGGGCGTCCTCGGAGAGGCCGAACTGCAGGCCGGTGACGATCGAGGCACCGAGGACGTAGCCGGCGAGGGTGCCGAACTCGAGCCAGGAGCCCATGAACCCGCGGCGCTTGTCCGGCGAGTACTCGGCGATGAAGGTCGCGGCGCCGCCGTACTCACCACCGGTCGAGAAGCCCTGCACGAAGCGGGCGACGAGCAGCAGGACCGGGGCCCAGAAGCCGATCGTGTCGTACGACGGGATCAGACCGATCATCAGCGTGCCGGCGGCCATCAGGATCATCGTCAGCGCGAGGACCTTCTGCCGGCCGATCTTGTCGCCGATCGGGCCGAACACGGCACCGCCGATCGGGCGCACGATGAACGCCGCGGCGAAGAAGCCGAACGTGGCGACGATGTTCGCGGCCGGGTCGCCCTGCGGCAGGAACACCTGCGAGATGGTGACCGTCAGGTAGGCGAAGATGCCGAAGTCGAACCACTCCATGGCGTTGCCGAGCGCGGCAGCCGCGACGGCACGCTTGAGCAGCGACTCCTCGACGACGGTGACGTCGTCCTTCGTGAGGTCGCGACGAGCGCGCTTCGCAGCGCCCTTCGTGCGCAACGGCCGATCGCCGTGCGGGTGGGGTGCGTTGTTCGGTGCCAAGTCGTTCCTCCGGGGTGCGGTGCTTCCTTCGGGCGTCCGGCGGACGGCAACGTTGCAGCTCCTGCGAACTCTGCGTTCGCCGGACAAACTCCGACAGACTAGCAGGCCCTTGGCGTGTCCGACAGTTCGGTGTGCTAGGCGCTGGCGGTGGCAGGCCGCGGGCTGCCAGGTCACCCGGCTCCGGACGCGTGCACGGCCGCTACGATTGGGGCACCGCGCGTCAGGCGCGGAACACTCAGGCACCTCATCACGGACTCGGTGCCGCACACACGTACGGAAGGCACACCCATGACCAAGCCCATGCCCGAGAAGCCGAGCGTCGACGGACTGGAGCAGGTCTGGGGGCCCGTCTGGGAGCAGGACGGCACCTACCGCTTCGACCGCGACGCCGCCGGTCACCGCGACGCCGTCTGGTCGATCGACACCCCGCCGCCCACCGCGTCCGGCTCGCTGCACATCGGCCACGTGTTCTCGTACACGCACACCGACCTCAAGGCCCGGTTCGAGCGGATGCGCGGCAAGCACGTGTTCTACCCGATGGGCTGGGACGACAACGGTCTGCCCACCGAGCGGCGCGTGCAGAACTACTACGGCGTCCGCTGCGACCCGACCCTGCCGTACGACCCCGACTTCACGCCGCCGTTCGAGGGGGGCGACGGCAAGTCCTCGAAGGCCGCCGACCAGCTGCCGGTGTCGCGCCGCAACTTCATCGAGCTGTGCGAGCGCCTGACCGTGCAGGACGAGCAGCAGTTCGAGGAGCTCTTCCGCACGCTCGGCCTGTCGGTCGACTGGACCCAGTCGTACCGCACCATCGACGACACCTCGCGGGCCAGCGCCCAGCGCGCGTTCCTGCGCAACCTCGAGCGCGGCGAGGCCTACCAGGCCGACGCCCCGACCCTGTGGGACGTCACGTTCCGCACCGCGGTCGCGCAGGCCGAGCTCGAGGACAAGGAGATGCCCGGCGCGTACCACGGTATCGCCTTCCACCGCACGGACGGCGGTGACGACGTCGTCATCCAGACCACCCGCCCCGAGCTGCTGCCCGCCTGCGTCGCCCTGGTGGCCCACCCGGACGACGAGCGGTTCCAGGACCTCTTCGGCACCACGGTCCGCTCCCCCCTGTTCGACGTCGAGGTCCCGGTGCTCGCACACCACCTGGCGCAGAAGGACAAGGGCGCCGGCATCGCGATGGTCTGCACCTTCGGTGACACCACCGACGTCGTGTGGTGGCGCGAGCTGCAGCTGCCGAACCGCGCGATCATCGGCTTCGACGGCCGCGTGCGATCGGACGAGCCCGCGTGGATCGAGTCCGCGGAGGGCCAGGAGCTCTACGCCGAGATGGCCGGCAAGACCGTGTTCTCGGCCAAGAAGGTCGTCGTCGACGCGTTGACCGAGTCCGGCGAGCTGATCGGTGACGTCAAGACCATCCAGCACCCGGTGAAGTTCTTCGAGAAGGGCGACAAGCCCCTCGAGATCGTGTCGACCCGCCAGTGGTACATCGTCAACGGTGCGCGCGACGAGCAGCTGAAGAGCACGCTCCGCCAGCGTGGCGAGGAGATCGCGTTCCACCCGGACTTCATGCGCGTCCGCTACGACAACTGGGTCGGTGGCCTGTCCGGCGACTGGCTCATCTCGCGCCAGCGCTTCTTCGGTGTACCGCTGCCGGTCTGGTACCCGCTCGACGCCGACGGCAACCCGGTGTTCGACCAGCCGATCGTGCCGACCGAGGCGCAGCTGCCCGTCGACCCGGCCTCCGAGCCCGCCCCGGGCTTCACCGAGGACCAGCGCGGCGTGCCCGGCGGGTTCCAGGGTGAGCTCGACGTCATGGACACCTGGGCGACCTCGTCGCTGACCCCGCAGCTCGCGGGCAAGTGGGAGACCGACCCGGCGCTCTACGACCTGGTGTACCCGTACGACGTCCGCCCGCAGGCGCAGGACATCATCCGCACGTGGCTCTTCACGACCGTGCTCCGCAGCCAGCTCGAGGCGGACGTGGTGCCGTGGAAGCACGCCTCGATATCCGGCTTCATCGTCGACCCCGACCGCAAGAAGATGTCGAAGTCGAAGGGCAACGTCGTCACGCCGCTGTCGATCCTCGAGCAGCACGGTGCCGACGCGGTCCGCTACTGGGCGGCGTCGTCCAAGCTCGGCACCGACGCGGCCTTCGACCCGCAGAACCCGAAGCAGATCAAGGTCGGCCGTCGTCTGGCGATCAAGGTGCTCAACGCGGCGAAGTTCGTCTACGGCTTCCCGCTGCCCGAGGGCGCGTCGAGCGTCACCGAGGCCCTCGACGTCGACATGCTCGCCGAGCTCGGCGCGGTCGTCGAGCAGGCCACCGCGGCGTTCGACGGGTTCGACCACGCCCGTGCCCTCGAGATCACCGAGCGCTTCTTCTGGACGTTCTGCGACGACTACCTCGAGCTCGTGAAGGAGCGTGCCTACGGCACCGCGTCCGACGCGACACACGAGACGCAGGCGAGCGCGGTGCTGGCGCTGCGCGGCGCGATCGACGTGCTGCTCCGACTGCTGGCACCGTTCCTCCCGTACGCGACCGAGGAGGTGTGGGCCTGGACCCACGACACCAGCGTGCACCGGGCCTCCTGGCCGACCGCGTCCGACCTGCCCACCGACGCGGCCCCCACCGGACTGCTCGCGGCCGTCGGACAGGCGCTCATCGGGATCCGCGGCGCGAAGACGGCGGCGAAGGCGTCCCAGAAGACGCCCGTGACGCGTGCGGTCGTCGCGGCGCCCGCCGAGACGCGGGTGCTCATCGAGCGCGCGGCGGTCGACCTGGCGGCCGTGGGCCGCATCGAGAACCTGTCGTTCGTGGACGGCGACGAGCTCGCCGTCACCGAGATCGAGCTCGCGGAACAGCAGGCGTAACGTCGGCCGTCCGGGCCGGGTCGCGTCGGCGACCCGGCCCGTCAACCACCGGACTGGAGACACGGATGCAGTTGGGCACACGCTGGAACGTGGGTGGGGAGCCGCCTGCGCGACTGCCCGAGGCGATGGTCGTCGCCGTGCGCGAGGTCGAGGACGAGCTCGCGGCGGAGTCGGTCGACACGGGGACGTGGGGCTGGACCCTGACGTTCCTCGAGGGCAAGCCGATCGTCGAGCTCGATGACGGCACCTCGATCCACCTCGACGCGCTCGGGCACGCCCAGGTCACCAACCCGGACGACGCGGGCGAAGAGGACTGAGGCGAGGACGCGCTGCGCGCTGCGCGCTGTTCGTTGGCGTGCAGAAATGGTCGGGTCCCCGGTGGGGACCCGACCATTTCTGCTCACGATGCGGGCGCCCCCACCGGGGAGCGCCCGCGTGATCGCCGAGGGATCAGGACTCGGCGAGCCAGGTGCCGAGGACCTCGTTCACCTCGGCGGTGTGCGTGGTGAGCAGGCCGTGCGGGGCGCCTTCGATCTCGACGTACTTCGCCGCGGGCAGCGCCTGGGTGAAGCGGCGGCCGGTGGCGTCGATGGGCAGGATGTTGTCCGACGTGCCGTGCACGATCAGGGCGGGGACGGTGACCTTCGGGATGTCCTGGCGGAAGTCGGTCGGCCAGGTCAGGGGCGCCGCGGCCGACGCGATCGAGCCGGAGCCGGCCGCGATGTTCCAGGCGTTGCGGACCTGCTCCTCGGAGATGCGGCTGCTGAGGTTCTCCGACAGGTTGAAGAAGTCCTGGTAGAAGTTCGTGAAGTACGCGTAGCGGTCCTTCGCCACATCGGCGGCGACGCCCTCGAAGAACGACATCGGGCCGGCACCGTCCGGGTTGTCGTCGGTGATCGCGAGGAACGGCTCGAGCGAGGCCAGGAACGCGACCTTCGCGATCCGCTCCTCACCGTGGCGGCCGATGTAGCGGGCGATCTCGCCGGTGCCCATCGAGAACCCGACGAGGATCACGTCGCGCAGGTCGAGGGTCTCAAGGAGCATGTTGAGGTCGTCGGCGAAGGTGTCGTAGTCGTAGCCGGTGGACGGCTGCGAGGACTGGCCGAAGCCGCGGCGGTCGTACGTGATGACGCGGTACCCGGCCTCGAGGAGCATCGGGACCTGCCCCTCCCAGGAGTTGCCGTCGAGGGGGAAGCCGTGGATCAGCACGATCGGCTGTCCCTGGCCCTTGTCCTCGTAGTGGAGTTCGATGTCGACGCTGTTCTCGGTTCCGACGGTGATGGCACCCATGATCGTTCCTTCCCTGAGTATCGCGGAGAACGAGCGTTCTCTGCCGATGTGGACTACAGTAGAGAACGCCCGTTCCCGACGCAAGTCGGGAATGGTGAACACTCAGGGAACGGGGTACACACATGGCCACCAGCACCATCGAGCCGGACGTCCGAGCACACATCGTCGAGGTCGCCGACCAGCTCTTCTACACGCGCGGGATCCAGTCCGTGGGGATGGACGAGATCCGCACGGGCGCGGGGGTCTCACTGAAGAAGCTGTACGCCGCGTTCCCCGGCAAGGAGCAGCTCATCGCCGCGGTGCTCGCCGGCCGGCACGACATGTGGGAGCAGGGCGTGCACGGCGCGGTCGAGGCCGCTGCCGGCCCCCGCGACAAGCTGCTCGCGGTCTACGACTTCCTGGAGTCGTGGTTCGGCGACGACACCTTCCGCGGCTGCGGGTTCATCAACGCCTTCGGCGAGCTCGGTGCGACCTCGCCCGCGGTCGCCGAGATCGCGCGCGAGCACAAGGACTCGTTCCAGCGGTTCATCCAGGAGCACACCGCCGAGGTCGTCGCCGACCCGGTCCGTGCCGAGGAGCTCGCGGCCCAGCTCGCGCTGCTCGCCGAGGGCGCCCAGACCACGGCCGCCATCGCCGGCACCACGGCGCCGGCCGCGCAGGCGCGTCGTGCCGCCGAGACCCTGATCGACGCCGCCACGCGCTGACCACGCGACCGCGATGCGGACGGGAGGCCCGTGGCGGTGCCGCCACGGGCCTCCCGTCCGCATGTCGGTCGCGCCGGGCGCGGGTGCGTGTGCCAGCCGGGCCGTTCCGGGCGTTCTCGGGCGTACCTGGTGTTCTCGGGCGTACCGGGTCGGTTGTCCCGACCAGGTACGCCCGATTCCGCTTCCCACGGCGGGCGCGATGGGAAGGAACGGACACGCGCACCCGTGCATAGGGTGGGCAGATGGCAACCCCGTTCGACGTCCCGAGCACCCTCCCCTACGCCCTGCCGCCCTTCGGCGACGTGCGACTCGAGCACTACCGACCGGCCTTCGAGGCCGGCATGGCCGAGCAGCGCGCCGAGGTCGAGGCCATCGCCACCGACCCGCACGCCCCGACGGTCGAGAACACCCTGGTCGCGCTGGAGCGCTCCGGGCAGCTGCTGACCCGTGTCAGCCACGTGTTCTTCACGCTGTCGTCGGCCGACTCGACGCCCGAGCTGCAGGACCTCGAGGCCGAGGTCTCGCCGCTCCTCGCCGCCCACCGCGACGCGATCACGCTCGACTCGCGCCTCTACGCCCGCGTGCAGCAGGTACTCGACGGGGCCGAGGCCGCCGGGTTGACCGGTGAGGCGCTGCGGCTGGTCGAGCGGACCCACGCCGAGATGACCCTGGCCGGAGCCGGCCTCGACGACGCGGGCAAGGAGCGACTGACCGCGATCAACCAGGAGCTCTCGACCCTCACGACGACCTTCGAGCGGAACCTGCTCGAGGACACCAACGACTCCGCCGTGCACGTGACGCGCGAGGACGAGCTCGAGGGCCTGGACGACGGTGCGAAGTCCGCCGCCGCCGGTGCTGCCGCCGACCGTCGGCTGGACGGCTGGCTCATCACGCTGCCGCTCTACACCGGCCACCCGTGGCTGTCGTCCCTGGCGAACCGCGACCTGCGCGAGCGGATCATGCGTGCGTCGCTCGCCCGCGGCAGGTGCGGCAACCAGTACGACAACCGCGACGTGCTGCTGCGGATCGTCCGGCTCCGGGCCGAGCGTGCCGAGCTGCTCGGGTTCCCGAACCACGCCGCCGTGGTCACCGCAGACGAGACCGCGAAGACCCCCGAGGCCGTCGACGGGCTGCTGTCCTCGCTCGTCGGTGCCGCCGCCCGGAACGCCGACGACGAACGGGCGGTCCGATCCCGCACGGTCGGGTTCGACATCGAGTCCTGGGACTGGGCCTACGCCACCGAGATCCTCCGTGGGGAGCAGTTCGCCGCGGACAGCTCGGCTCTGCGCCCGTACTTCGAGGCCGACCGGGTCCTGCACGACGGGGTCTTCCACGCCGCCGGCGCCCTGTACGGTCTGACCTTCACCGAGCGCCCGGACCTGCACGGCTACAACGACGAGGTCCGGGTCTTCGAGGTCACCGGCGACGACGGCGAGCCGGTGGGGCTGTACCTGCTCGACCTCTACACGCGCGACGGCAAGCGCGGTGGCGCGTGGATGAACCCGGTCGTCGAGCAGTCCGAGCTCCTCGGCACCCTGCCCGTCGTGGTCAACAACCTCAACGTCGCGAAGCCGGCCGCCGGCTCTCCCACCCTGCTCATCCAGGACGAGGTCGAGACGCTCTTCCACGAGTTCGGGCACGCCCTGCACGGCCTCATCGCCAGGACCACCTACCCGCGGTTCTCCGGCACGAACGTCGAGCGGGACTTCGTCGAGTTCCCGAGCCAGGTGAACGAGATGTGGGTGTCGTGGCCGTCGGTCCTGGCGAACTACGCGAAGCACCACGAGACCGAGGCTCCCCTGCCGCCGGAGCTCGTCCTGGGGCTCAGCGAGTCCGAGGGCTTCAACGAGGGATTCGGCACGACCGAGTACCTCGCCGCAGCGCTGCTCGACCAGGCGTGGCACCGCTTGTCCGCCGCCGAAGCCGCCGCGGTGACGTCGGTCGAGGACTTCGAGCGAGACGCCCTGGCGGACGCCGGCATCGCGGTCGACGCCGTGCCGCCGCGGTACTCGTCGACGTACTTCGCGCACACGTTCTCGGGCGGGTACGACGCCGGGTACTACGGGTACATCTGGTCGGAGGTGCTCGACGCCGACACGGTGGAGTGGTTCCGCGAGAACGGCGGGCTGGACCGATCGGCGGGCAGGCGGTTCGCGGAACGGCTGCTCGGTGTCGGCGGGGCGAAGGACCCGCTGGAGGCCTACCGGGACTTCCGCGGCCGCGACGCCGAGGTCGGCCCGTTGCTGCGGCGCCGCGGACTGGAGTAGGCGGCGCACGGCACGAACGACGAAGGCCCGCACCGATCACGGTGCGGGCCTTCGCGCTGAGGACGACGAAGCAGGCTACGCCGACTTCTCGACGCGCTTCGCCCGGGGCCGCGGCACGATCGTCGGCGCCGCGTTCTCGAGCACGGACTCGCGGGTGATCACCACGCGGGCGACGTCGTCGTCCGACGGGACGTCGAACATCACCGGGCCGAGCACCTCTTCGAGGATCGCCCGGAGCCCCCGGGCACCCGTCTGACGCAGCACCGCGAGGTCCGCGATGGCCTCGAGCGCACCCTGGTCGAACTCGAGCTCGACACCGTCGATCTGGAACATCCGCTGGTACTGCTTGACCAGCGCGTTCTTCGGCTCGGTCAGGATCTGCATGAGCGCCGCCTGGTCGAGCTGCGACACCGTGGTGACGACGGGCAGACGACCGATGAACTCGGGGATCAGGCCGAACTTGTGCAGGTCTTCCGGCAGCACCTCGGAGTAGAGGTCCTGGTGGTCGGACGCGCTGTGCAGGGGCGCCCCGAAGCCGATCCCGCGCTTGCCGACCCGCGACGACACGATGTCCTCGAGCCCGGCGAACGCACCGGCCACGATGAACAGCACGTTCGTCGTGTCGATCTGGATGAACTCCTGGTGCGGGTGCTTCCGACCGCCCTGCGGCGGGACCGAGGCGACCGTGCCCTCGAGGATCTTGAGCAACGCCTGCTGCACGCCTTCGCCGGAGACGTCGCGGGTGATCGACGGGTTCTCGGCCTTGCGGGCGATCTTGTCGACCTCGTCGATGTAGATGATGCCCGTCTCGGCGCGCTTCACGTCGTAGTCGGCGGCCTGGATGAGCTTGAGGAGGATGTTCTCGACGTCCTCGCCCACGTAGCCGGCCTCGGTCAGGGCGGTGGCATCCGCGACGGCGAACGGCACGTTGAGGCGCTTGGCCAGCGTCTGCGCCAGGTACGTCTTGCCGCAGCCGGTCGGGCCGATGAGCAGGATGTTCGACTTGGCGATCTCGATGTCGTCGCGGTCTTCGGCGGCGGTGATCTGCCCCTGCGCCCGGATGCGCTTGTAGTGGTTGTAGACGGCCACGGCGAGGGCGCGCTTCGCCGGGTCCTGCCCGATGACGTACTCCTGCAGGAAGTCGAAGATCTCGCGAGGCTTCGGCAGTTCGAAGTCACCGCTCGAGGTGTCTTCTCCGGCTTCGGCCAGACGTTCCTCGATGATCTCGTTGCAGAGCTCGACGCACTCGTCGCAGATGTAGACGCCGGGTCCGGCGATCAGCTGCTGGACCTGCTTCTGGCTCTTGCCGCAGAACGAGCACTTGAGGAGATCGCCGCTCTCTCCGATGCGTGCCATTCCCGTGCCTCCCTGATTGGACATGCCGGCCGCGCTGTCGCACCACCGCTGGTGCACCGCTGCTGGTGGGCACCTCGTCGTGGACACGAGCCTAACCGCAACCGGTGACACCGACCGCGATGCCCCTCCGGAATCCGCCAGCGCGTTCGCCCAGGGCGTGCGGGCCTGCTACGGTGATCGCGACTCCTCTACAAGTTGTAGAACCACAAGCCAGGAACCCTCTGGAAGGAACCCCATGCAGAAGCGTCTCGCCGCCGGCGGCGCCGTCACCCTCGGTGTCGCAGCAGTCATCGTCCTCGGCAGCGCCACGTCGGCCAGCGCGCACGTCTCCGCGACGGCCACCTCCACCGCGGCGAACTCGTACACCACGGCGACCTTCTCGGTCCCGCACGGCTGCGACGGCTCCCCCACCACGAAGATCGAGTTCCAGGTGCCGGAGTCCGTCATCGAGGTCACGCCCACCGTGAACCCGAACTGGACGATCACGAAGGCGACCGAGCCCTACACCGACCCCTCGGCCTCCGCGTCCGACGAGGACCACGCCGAGACGGCCGCCGAGCGCGTCACCAGCGTCACCTACACCGCCAAGACCCCCCTGCCCGCCGACGAGCGCGACACCTTCGCGCTGTCGTTCTCGCTGCCGGACGGCAAGGCCGGTGACCTGGTCGAGTTCCCCGCGATCCAGACCTGCGAGAAGGGCAGCGTCGAGTGGAACCAGGAGCAGCAGGCCGGCGAAGCCGAGCCCGAGCACCCGGCACCCTCGATCACCCTGACCGCCGCCGAGGCGACGGACGACGACGGCGACCCGGTCGCCGCGACCCCGACGGCCGAGGCCGCCGGCACGAACGCTCCGAGCGACCCCGACCTGGTCGGCCGGTTCCTCGGCCTCGGCGGACTGGTGCTCGGCGCCGTCGCCCTGGTCGTCGCCGTCGCCGGCACGCGTCGTCGGAGCTCCGCCAAGTGACGCAGCGCGGCTCGCGTCGGTCCCGGCCACGGTCCTCTGCCTGGAGGCTCGTGGCCGGGTCCGCCGCGGCCGTCGCGATCGCCGGTGGTGCGGTCCTCGGGCTCGCCGGTCCGGCCAGCGCGCACAACTACCTGATCTCGTCCGACCCGGAGGTCGGCGGCACCCTGACCGAGCTGCCGGAGACCTTCGACATCACGACGAACGACAAGCTGCTCGACATCGGCGACTCGGGGTCGGGCTTCGCGTTCCGCATCGTCGGCCCCGACGGCAGGTACTACGAGGACGGCTGCGTCGCCGTCGAGGGGCCGTCGATGACCACGACCGCCGCACTCGGCGGATCCGGCAAGTACACCGTCGAGTGGCAGATCGTCTCCGCCGACGGGCACACCGTGTCCGACGAGTACCCCTTCACGTGGAAGGCGCCGTCGGGCTTCACCCCGGCCTCGGGAGCCGCGAAGCCCCCGACCTGCGCCACCGCGGGCAACGACGCCGCCGGCTCGGACACCACCACCGGGACGGCCTCGGGGTCGAACGACTCGGCAGCGTCCGACGCGATCTGGATCGGCGCGGGTGGCGTCGTCCTCGTCGGCGTGGTCGTCGCGGTGCTGCTGCTCCTGCGCCGCAAGCCGGCCCCGGAGTCCGACGACACCGAGGACTAGCCACCGTGCAACGACGAAGGCCCCGCACCGATCGGTGCGGGGCCTTCGTCGTTCGTGCTGGTGCTACTTGACGAGCGCCGGCAGGTTCTTGCGGCTGGTGAGGACCTGGTCGATCAGGCCGTACTCCACGGCTTCCTGCGCCGACATGATCTTGTCGCGCTCGATGTCGTGGTTGATCTCCGCCGGCGTCTTGTTGGAGTGCTTCGACAGCGTCTCCTCGAGCCAGGTGCGCATGCGGAGGATCTCCGCCGCCTGGATCTCGATGTCGGACGCCTGACCGCCACCCTGCTGGGTCGCGGGCTGGTGGATCAGCACACGGGCGTTCGGCAGCGCGAGACGCTTGCCGGGGGTGCCGCCGGCGAGGAGCACCGACGCGGCCGAGGCCGCCTGGCCGAGGCAGACCGTCTGGATCTGCGGACGGATGTACTGCATCGTGTCGTAGATCGCCGTCATCGCGGTGAACGAGCCACCGGGCGAGTTGATGTACATCACGATGTCGCGGTCGGGGTCCATCGACTCGAGCACGAGCAGCTGGGCCATGACGTCGTCAGCCGACGCGTCGTCGACCTGCACGCCGAGGAACACGATGCGGTCCTCGAAGAGCTTGGCGTACGGGTCCTGGCGCTTGTAGCCGTAGGCCGTGCGCTCTTCGAAGCTCGGCAGGATGTACCGATTGGACGGAGCCGGGACGTTCTGCGCGCCACCGAGCATGGGGAGATGCATTCTCGTTTCCTTTTCTTCGGTGGTGATCAGGACTGGGCGTCGGGCTCGGCTGCGCTGGTGGGCGTCTCGCCGTCGCCGACGGTGCCACCACCGCCGATGACCTCGGCGCTCGAGGCGCGGAGGTGGTCGACGAAGCCGTACTCGAGCGCTTCCTGCGCCGTGAACCAGTTGTCGCGGTCGTTGTCCTTGAGGATCTGCTCGATCGACTTGCCGGTCTGCTCGGCCGTGAGCTCCGCCATGCGCTGCTTCATGTCGAGGATGACCTTGGCCTGCGTCTGGATGTCGGCAGCGGTGCCGCCGAACCCACCGGACGGCTGGTGGAGCAGGACGCGGGCGTTCGGCGTGATGTAGCGCTTGCCGGGCGTGCCGGAGGACAGCAGGAACTGTCCCATCGACGCGGCGAGGCCGATGCCCACGGTGACGATGTCGTTCGGGACGAACTGCATCGTGTCGTAGATCGCCATGCCGGCGGTGATCGAACCACCGGGCGAGTTGATGTAGAGGTAGATGTCCTTCTCAGGGTCCTCGGCGGCGAGCAGCAGCAGCTTGGCTGCGATCTCGTTCGAGTTGTCGTCGCGGACCTCGGAGCCGAGCCACACGATCCGGTCTCTCAGAAGGCGGTCAAAAACACTGGGGTTCAGTGTTGCTTCGGCCATGGAAAAGCTCCCGTTCAGTTGTCGCTTGTTGTCGAACTTATCGGGTGCAACGCACCAGTTCTCCTCTGTTCGCCGACAGCAATGCGGTGGTGCGGAAAACACGAGACGGGAGGCGCGGTGCCAACTGGCACCGTGCCTCCCGTCCGTCGTGCTGGTGGCGTCGAGATCGTTACTCGGCAGCCCCTGCCGGCTCCTGCGCGACGCCCGCCGTGAAGGCGGACAGGTCGACGGCGTCGCCGTTGGTGTCCTTGACGGTCACCTTGGACAGGACGGTCGCGACCGCCTTCGAGCGGGCGACCTCGCCGACCATGCCGGGGATCTGGCCGTTCTGGTCGATGACCTTGATGAACTCGGCCGGCTCCATGCCGTACTGCGCGGCGGCCTGGATGAGGTACTGGGTCAGTTCCTCCTGCGAGACCTGGATCTCTTCCTTCTCGGCGATCGCGTCGAGGAGGATCTGCGAGCGGAAGGCGGTCTCGCTGGACTCGGAGACCTCCTTGCGGTGCTCCTCGTCCTCGAGGCGGTTCTCCTGCTCGAGGTGACGGTGCACCTCGTCGGCGATGAGCTGCTCCGAGATCGGGATGTTGACGTCCTCGGTGAGCTTCTCGACGAGCTTGTCGCGAGCCGCGGCGCCCTGACCGAAGGTCTTGGACTTCGCGATCTGCTCCTTGAGGTCCGCCTTGAGCTCGTCGATGGTGTCGAACTGGCTGGCGATCTGGGCGAACTCGTCGTCGGCCTCGGGGAGCTCGCGCTCCTTGACGGCGGTGACGGTGACGGCGATCTGGGCGGTCTCGCCCTCGCGGTCGCCACCGACGAGCTTCGACTCGAAGGTCGTCGACTCACCGGCGGTCAGGGACTCGAGCGCCTCGTCGATGCCCTCGAGCAGGTCGCCGGAGCCGATCTCGTAGGAGACGCCGGTGGCCGAGTCGACCTCGTCGTCGCCGATGCTGGCGGTGAGGTCGATCTGCGCGAAGTCGCCGGTCTTCGCCGGACGGTCGACCGTCACGAGCGTGCCGAAGCGGGTGCGGAGGTTCTGCAGTTCCTCTTCGATCTCGTCGTCCGACACCTCGACGGCGTCGACGGTGAGCTCGTACGAGGAGTAGTCCGGCAGGTCGAACTCGGGGCGGACGTCGACCTCGAAGGTGAGGACGAGGTCGCCGGTGAAGTCCGCGACGTTCGGCAGTTCGGCGACGTCGGCCTCGGCACGGCCGAGGATGCGGAGCTCCTGCTCTTCGACCGCCTGGCGGTAGAAGTTGTCGATGGCGTCACCGACGGCGTGGTTCAGGACCTCGCCGCGGCCGACGCGCTGGTCGACGATCGCCGGCGGGACCTTGCCCTTGCGGAAGCCGGGGATGTTGATCTGCTCGGCGATGTGCTTGTAGGCGTGGTCGATGCTCGGCTTGAGATCGTCCGGCGTCACGTTCACGGTGAGCTTGACGCGGGTGTCGCTCACCTTGTCGACGGTGCTGGTGGCCAAGGGATGTTCTCCTGTTGGTTGACGTTCGTGTGGTCGGTGGTGCTCGAAGGACCTGGTCGGGGCGACAGGATTTGAACCTGCGACCTCCCGCTCCCAAAGCGGGCGCTCTACCAAGCTGAGCTACGCCCCGTTGGTGTGTGCCAGGGATCGGCCGCGCACGCGCAGGGCGCATGCGACCCCGGTGAGTCTAGCGGTCCGACGCCGCGCTGTTCCCGGACGTTGTTCAGTCGTCGTCGGCGGCGCGTCGCAGGCCGCGCCGCCAGCGCACACCGACGGCCACCTGGACCCCGAGGGCGGCGACCGCGAGCAGCAGCCCGACGACGATCCGCCAGACGTGCAGCAGGGCGTGCACTGGCTGCGACTGCGGGTCGCCGAACAGGTCGGGGCGCAGGGAGAGGACCGCGGCGGCGAGGACCACCAGCACGTACGAGACCACCCGCGACCGGCGGATCGTGCGCTCGGCACCGGCGTCCGGCTTCGGGATGACGCGCGTCGGCATGTCGGTGCTCGTTCGTCCGCTACGATGGTCGGGCTGCGCCTGGTGCGCAGGCGCGGGGATGTAGCTCAATGGTAGAGCCCCAGTCTTCCAAACTGGCTACGCGGGTTCGATTCCCGTCATCCCCTCTCTTCGTCCCCTTTCTGCCGTCGCCGCACGGTGCGTTGTTGTTCGGCCCGTGCGCGGTGGGTTGCTCTGTGCGAGGCCGTTCCGGCGCACCGAGCGATCAACTCCGCACAGTGTGGACACGTGCGCACCGTGCATCTCGGCACCACCCAGAACTGGGGATGGGGCGGTGGAGCTGCCTCCAGGACACTTGAGCGGTCCTCGCAATGCCTAGGAGCTCAGTGCCGAACCCCCGCCAGACCACAAGCCCGCGTTCGCCACGTACCCGTCGTCGGGTACCGATCATCACGTGGGTCGGCATCGTCGGAACCGCCGTCCTCGCACTCGCCGGCCTCGCGTCGACCGGGGTCTGGGGGATGCTGATGATGATCGCGCTCGTCATCCTGCCCACGACGCTCTACGCCGTTGCCTTCCGGCGCTCGACGTGGCTCCGGATCCCGAGGAAGCGCGCTACTGCCGCGATCGGTGCGGGCATCGCTCTCGCCGCATTGATCGGATCCACCTCGGCCTACGGTGCGACCCATCCGTTGCCCGACGCACCGGCACAGGTCGCCGCCGCGACGACCCCGAGCACGACGACGGCCGCGAAGCCGAAGACGTCCCCGACACCGACACCGACGGTGACGGTGACGCCCACTCCGACACCGTCGCCGACACCCACGCCGGTGGTCACGACCAAGGCGGTGACGGAGACCTCACGGATCCCGTTCAGCTCCACGACGGTGCAGAGCTCGACGCTGGCGCAGGGGACGACGACGGTCACGACGCCCGGGGTGCGGGGCGTCACCACGAAGACCTACACGGTCACCTACACCGACGGCGTGGAGTCCGGTCGAGTCCTGACGAACGAACGCGTGACGACGCCGCCGGTGACGCAGGTGACGACGGTCGGCACCTACGTCGCTCCCGCAGCGCCGGTAGCTCCGACGTGCTCGAACGGCACGTACGTCAATTCCGATGGAGCAACGGTCTGTCGGCCCGAAGCCGCTTCGAGCGCACCCGCCGGAGCGACGGCACAGTGTGTCGACGGTGTGTACAGCTACAGCCAGTCACGGCGAGGGACCTGCTCCGGGCACGGCGGCGTCGCCACCTGGTTGTGACGCACACAGCTGAGACGATGAGCGGTCGCACGCTCCCGGGTCGTCCCTAGAGCGCTCCGAGCGGTGTTTCTTCGACTTCCTGCCGCAGCATCCGGTAGTGCTGCTCCCAACCGGGAGTGCCGCGTCCCGCAACGTGCAGCGCGGTCCGGACGGCACCGAGCGTACGGTCGAGCGCACCGGACTCGTCGTCCGCGTCGACGCCGATCGAGAAGGTGAGCGTGCCGGTCGACAGGTCAGCGGTCAGGTCCTGGTCGTGGACGTCGTCGAGGTCGAAGAGTGCTTCCGCGATGGTGTCGAAGTCCGCCGCGAGGGCTGCGCGCCGATCGTCCGCTGCCCCGAGTTGCGCCACGCACTCGAGCCGCACGAGGTAGTTCGTCATCACGTTCTCCTGTCCTCAAAGCCCGTTCGCGCGAGCCGATACTTCAGATGCACAACACACCAGGGGCAAAGAGCCCGACAGTGACGGCGAGAGCAGCTGGCGGTCGCTGCGGGAAGGTCTCGCGATCGCCGGACCTGTGGAGGACTGACGGTCAGTGGCACGAACGTCAGGGGTCGGCGAACTCGAGGGTGATCTCCGGGGCGTCGCCGAGTTCCACCCGGGCACGCTTCCGCTCCGCCGCACGCAACGGCACGAGGTAGCCGCCGTCCTTCGGGAACAGTGACGTCGTCCACGTCACCGAGCGAGGTCCGCGATGACCTCAGCGGCGTCCGGCGGCACGACGGCGAAGAAGAACGGTGACGGGCCACGCCACTCGATCACCTCGCCGCGGAACTCGAGCTCCATGCGGCGATCGTACGGCCGCGGCGTCGAGCGCGCCGGATCGGGATTCGTTCTCGGTGGATGACGGTTCCGGTTCACGATCGCCGGAATCTGCGAACCGGAACCGTCACGGACGAGGAGGAACTGGTGCCTCCCCGGAGCCAGCGGGACCCGGACGACGGACGCGCCCCGTGCCTCCAGGCCGGAGCCGGGGAGCACGGGGCGCGAGCCGCCCTCAGGACGAGCGCGTCAGCGGTACGACGCGGCCTGTCCGTACAGCACCTTGGTGAACGACGACACGTACGCGGACTCGTCGCCGTCCGGCAGGTTGTACGTCATGAAGACGCCGTACCCGTCGGCCTTCGTGCGCTGTGCGAGCGAGACCGCGGTGGCCTGCGGGGTGTTCTGGATGTCGACCGCGGCGGCGGACAGCTTCGACTTCGGCAGCCCCGGGATCGTCGGCGCCGTGTAGGTGCCGTAGTACGGGTTCCAGGCGTAGTCGAGCTTCCCGCCGATCGACGGGTTCGCCGTCTTCAAGGCGTCGGACGACGGGCCGATGTCGTAGAACGAGATGATCTTGCCCGGCATGTCGGCACGGAGGGCACTGATGAGCCAGCCGATGGACTGCTGGTTCGGCTGCGGGGTGCCGTTCACGCCGTAGTCGGAGTACTCGTCGTCCAGGTCGACGCCGTCGAGTCCGTACTTCTTCACCGTCGCCGACACCTGCGCCGCGAAGTCCCGCGCCGCGGCCTTCGTCGGGAAGTTCGCGAGGCCGGCGCCCTGGTGGTTGCCGAGCACCGAGAGCGTCACCTTGATGCCCTTGGCCTGGAGCGGGCGGATCTGTGTGGCGGCCTGGTCGAGGGTCCGCTGCACGTTCTCGTTGTTGTACAGGACCGCCTTGCCGTCCTCGTAGTTGATGTTCGCGGCGAAGATGATCGCCACGTCGCAGGCGTTCGCGCCGTTGTCCAGCGTGTACCGGCCGACGTTGGCGAGCTCGTCGTTGTTCACCTCGACGTAGGCGATGCTCGTCGGCCCCGACTTGGTGGGCGCAGCGTGGTGGCCATGACCATGACCATGGCCGTGACCGCCCCCGTGGGACGCGCCGTGGCCGTGACCGTGCCCGGAGGGGGAGGGCGCTGCGGATGCAGCGGCGGGCACCAGCGGTGCCGCGAGCATGGCGACCAGCGCGGTCGCGATGCTGAACTTCGTGGACTTCTTCATGACACTCCTCAGCGAGTGATGAACCGGTCGGCGGTCGCCGACCGGGGCCGCCGCCGGGACACCCGAAGTCCCGGCGGCGGAGTCTCAGGCGCGGGTGCGCGGGAACCGGAAGGTGCGGACCTCGTAGGCGTCGACGGCGAACGAGGACGCATCGACCGCCTCAGCCGAGGCCAGCGGCTCTTCGAGCAGGGTCACCTCGACAGCAGGGCCGAAGCCGACATCGTCGACCGAGACCTCGATGCCACCGGTCCCCCGCTGCCCGGACGGCTCGTAGACGCGAACGACCAGGTCACCCGACCGGTCGTCGGCGAGCTTCACGCTCGACAGCACGACGTCGCCGGACACCTGCACGAGCGGCGCGAAGCCGTGCGCCCCGGTGATCGTCCGCGCGCCCGCGTTCATCCGCACGCCGGCCGACGTGGCACCGAGCTGGTCGGTCCCGATGACGATGCCGTACCGGTGCGTCTGGACGCCCTGGTCGGTCTCGGGGTCGGGGAACCGCGGTGCCCGCAGCAGCGACAGCCGCACGGTGGTGGTGACGTGCCCGTCGACGGCGTCGCGCGTGGTGTCGAAGCCGTGGATGGAGTCGTTCACGAGCGCGATGCCGAAGCCCGGCTCGGACACCAGCACGTAGCGGTGCATCGAGGTCTCGAACTTCGCGGCCTCCCACGAGGTGTTCGTGTGCGTCACCCGCTTCTGCGCGCCGAACTGCGTCTCCGCGACGGTGTGCTCGGCGCGGACGTCGAGCGGGAACGCGACCTTGAGGAACTTCTCGGTCTCGTGCCAGTCGGTCACCTGGTCGAACTCCAGGGTGCGCGACCCCGGCGCCAGCACGATCTCCTGCGTCACCGTCGAGTCGCCGAACGCCCGTGACACGGTGACCCGGGCGACTCCGGCGTCGTCCACCGACGCGGTCAGGCCGGTGGTCGACACGAGGTCCTCGACGCGGTTGCGGTAGTACCGGTCGACGTCCCACGCGTCCCACATGTTCGGGAAGTCCTGGTGCAGCTGCAGCAGGTTCGCCGCCTGCCCGGCCGCGATCGCCTCGCGCCCGCTCACCAGGTCGACGGCGCTCGTCACGAGCCCCTGCGCGTCGACGACGACCCGCACCAGGTCGTTCGCCAGCACGTACCCGCCGTCCTGCTCGGTCAGGGACACCGCGGTCGCCGCCGTCACGTCGGTCGCCACGACGGCGCCCTGCGCTGGTGCTCCGGCCTGGAGGAACGGGGCCGGGTTCACGACGACGGCCGCGTCCCCGGTGCCGACGAGCGCCGAGAGCGCCTGCTCGATGATCGTGGTCAGCGCCGCGGCCGTCTCGGCGTAGCGCTCGACCGCTTCGCGGTGCACCCACGCGATCGAGGTGCCCGGGAGGATGTCGTGGAACTGCTGGAGCAGGACCTGCTGCCACAGGGCGTCGAGTTCGTCGTACGGGTAGGCGAAGTCGGTGCGGGCGGCGGCGGTCGCGGCCCAGAGCTCGGCCTCGATGAGCAGCTGCTCGCACCGGCGGTTGCCCTGCTTCGTGCCGTGCTGCGAGGTGAGCGTGGCCCGGTGCAGCTCGAGGTACAGCTCCCCCACCCACACCGGCGGGTCGGTCAGTTCGGACTTCGCGCGGTCGAAGAACGCGTCCGGGTGCTCCCAGCGGACCTTCGCGCTGCCCTCGAGGTCGGCCAGCCGTGCGGCGGTGCCGGTCATCTCGCGGGTGGTGCCACCGCCGCCGTCGCCCCAGCCGACCGGGGCGATCGAGCCGGTGGCGAGCCGGTTCTCGCGGAACTGGCGGGAGGCCTTCGCGACCTCGCTGCCGGACAGCCGCGAGTTGTAGGTGTCCATCGACGGGAAGTGCGAGAACACCCGCGACCCGTCGATGCCCTCCCACAGGAACGTGTGGTGCGGGAACTTGTTCACCTGGTTCCACGAGATCTTCTGCGTGAAGAACCACTCGAACCCCGCGCGGCGCATGAGCTGCGGCAGCGCCGGCGAGTACCCGAAGCTGTCGGGCAGCCAGACGCCCTTGGGCCGGATGCCGAACTCGCGCTCGAAGAACCGCTGGCCCTGCGAGAACTGCCGGACGATGCTCTCGCCGGTGGGCATCACGGTGTCGGACTCGACCCACATGCCACCGATCGGCAGGAACCGGCCGGCCTCGACCGCGGCCGTGACGCGGGCGTAGACCTCGGGGCGGTGCTCCTTGATCCACGCGTACTGCTGCGCGCTCGACATGCCGTACAGGAAGTCGTCGGTCTGGTCGATGAGCTCGGTCATCGTCGAGGTGGTGCGGGCGACCTTCCGGATCGTCTCGCGCACGGGCCAGAGCCAGGCGGAGTCGATGTGGGCGTGCCCCACGGCGGAGATCGTGTGCGCCGAGGCCTCGGCCGGGGCGGCCAGCACCTCGGCGAGCGCCGCACGGGCGTCCCCGGCGGTCTCCGGGATGTGCTGCAGGTCGAGCGCGTCGAGGGCGTCGTCGAGGGCCTGCAGGATCCGCATGCGTCGGGGTCCGGCGGGCAGCTCGGCCTGCAGTTCGAGCAGGACGTCGATGTCGAGGGCGAGTTCGTGCACCTCGGACTCGAAGACGGCGAGCTCCATCCGGCGGGTGGCGTAGAGGCGCTTCGAAGACGAGGTCTGCACGTCGCCCTCCTGTGTCGGCAGGAAGGGGTGGTAGTCGAGCAGGACGGGGTTCGACGCGGCCTCGACGAAGAGTTCGACCGTCTCGCCGCCCTCGGCCCGCTCCGTGACGAGGACCCACTGGTTGCGCGGGTTGATCGACTTCACGGGCGTGCCGTCGGCCAGGTAGACGAGTCCCTCGCACTGGAACCCGGGCATGTTCTTGTCGAAGCCGAGGTCGATGACCGCCTCCACCCGGCGCCCGGCCCACTCGGTCGGCACGGTCCCGGTCAGCCGGAACCACGTCGTGCCCCAGGCCGCGCCCCACGGGGTGCCGACCTCGTAGGGCTCGAACGTGAGCGCGAGCCCCTCGGTCGGCGGGATCGGCTCCCCCGGCAGCTCGTGCCAGGCGGTCTCGAGGGCCGTCGTGGTCGCGTGCACCGCGGGGGTGATCCGCTCGTCGAGCACCCGTCGGGCGCGTCCGGTGGTGAGGGGGATGTCGTCGTGCATGTGGCCTTCCTGGGTCAGGCGGTGGTCGCGGGGTGGGCGACGCGGACGGTGGTGGTGTCGAGGTCGGACGGCACGTCGACGCAGCGGTCGATGCCGCGGGCCGCCAGCAGTGCGGTGTCGGACAGTCGGGAGCGCAGGACGACCTGGGGCCCGCGGCCGTCCGGTGCGGCCTCGGCCAGGGCGAGCCAGGCGGCGGCGAACCGACCGCCCGGGGCGCAGTCGGCGCGGGTGCCGTGCCGGTCGGTGCCGTCGGACAGCACGTCGTCGAGGACGAGCGCGGTGGTCGGCGGTGCGGCACGGGCGTCGCGGGTGTGCTCGGCGCGGGCGAGGGCGGCGAACGCCTCGCCGGCGGGCTTCAGCCGTCCGTCGTTCGTGAACAGCCCGAGGTCGTACTCGAGCTCCGGGAAGTCGGCGAGCGACCGGGCGACGTCGTGGGAGCACCACCACGTCACCCCGAGCACCTGCTGCGCGTCGAGGACGTGCCGGATGGTCTGCTCGGTGAACGCGGCGGCGTCGGCGGGGTCGACGACGTTGGTGGGGGCTCCGACCTCCTGCAGCCAGTTCGGCCGGCCGGCGTCGCGGTTCCAGGCCGCGGCGAGCTGGAGCAGGTACTCCCCGTGCCGCACCGACCCGGCCCCGAGGGCGCCGTGCAGGGCCGCCGAGCCGTTGAACACCCACGAGTGCGTGACCGTGGCGTCGCCGTGGTCCGCCGCGTGCTCCGGGCCGAAGGGCTGGGCGTCGTCGTACCAGGCCGCGTCGTACTGCGCGACGGTGACCAGTGGCCCGGGGCGCGACCCGGCGGCGGGGGTGACGGCCGTGGCGGAGCCGAGCCGAGCCTCCAGGCCGGACGAACCGGACGACCCGGCCGACTCCACCGACCCCACCGACCCCACCGACCCCGATGACAGCCCCGCTCGCGCCGCCGCGACCATCGTCGCCGCCCACGCGTGCCCCTGCTCCGCCGTGATCGCGTGCGGCGCGGGGTGCGGCGCGTGCGCGAACTGGTTGACCTCGTTGCCGATGGTGATCCCGAGCAGGTTCGGCTTGCCGGCGACCGCTCGGGCGAGCGCCCGGACGTACGCGGCGGTCGACGCGACCACGTCCGGGTCGGTGAACATGTTCCGGCGGTGCCAGCTGTCGAGCCAGGACGGCACGAAGTCGAAGCTCGACAGGTGCCCCTGCAGGGCGTCGACGTTGACGTCGAGCCCGAACGACCCGGCGAGGTCGACGACCGTCGCGACGTCGTCGAGGGCCTGCTGGCGGATGAGCGTCCGGTTCGGCTGGACGACCGGCCAGAGCGGGAAGATCCGCACGTGGTCGGCGCCGATCGACGCGATGGCCTCGAGGTCCCTGGCGGTGTCCGACCGTGAGAAGTCGAGCCACGAGTGGAACCAGCCGACCGAGGGCGTGTAGTTGACCCCGAAGCGCATCAGCCCTTCACACCGCCCTCTTCGACGCCCTTGAAGAAGAAGCGCTGCAGGACGGCGAAGATCACGGCGATCGGGATGAACGCGATCATGGTGCCGGCTGCGATCATCCGCTGGTCGGTGGCGAACGTGCCCTGCAGGTACTGCAACCCCACGGTCAGGGTGAGGTTCTCCGGTGACTGCAGCACGATGAGCGGCCAGAGGAAGTCGTCCCACGCGCCGATGAACGAGAAGATCGCGATGACGGCGATCGTCCCCTGCACGGCGGGCAGCGAGATCCACCGCAGGCGTTGCAGGGCGTTCGCGCCGTCCATCACGGCGGCCTGGTCGATCTCCTCGGGGATCTGCCGGAACGCGTTGAACATCAGCAGCACGTTGAGCGCCGCGATCATGCCGGGCAGGGCGACACCGACCAGGTTGTCGGCGAGGCCCAGGTCCTTGACGGTGACGAACTGCGAGATGATCGTCGCTTCCCCGGGCAGCACCAGGGTGCCGAGGAACAGCCCGAGCACGAGCTTCCGGTGCCGCCACTGCAGACGGGCGAGGGCGAATCCGGCCAGGGTCGCGAACAGGATGTTGCCGAGCACGTCGATCGCGGCGACGAGCAGCGAGTTGCCGATGTAGCGCCAGACGGGGATCGCGGCGGCCACCTTGAGGTAGTTGTCGAACGTCGGCTCGGACGGGATGAAGGACGGGTTCGCCGTGTAGATGTCCTCACCCGCGCCCTTGAGCGAGGTGGACAGCTGCCACAGGAACGGGCCGATCGTGATGAAGAGCACCACGATGAGCAGGACGTAGCGGATGACCTTCTCGCGGGTGGACATGACGCCCCAGACCGCGCGGCGCCGCTTGCGTCCGTCGCGTCCGTCCTGCCTGGAGGCCCGTCCCGCGCCCGTCGCGCCGGTCACGTCCGGCGTCGGGCTGGCTGCGCCCTGCGCGCCGCCGATGACGGGTTCGGTCGTGCTGGTCGTGTTCGTCACTTGTCCGCCTTGCTGTTCATCCGGGCGAGGGCGAGCATCGGCACGAGCGTCACGACGAAGAGCAGGAGGCTCAGGGCGGACGCGTAGCCGAGGTTGCCGGTGAAGCCGCGGGCGTACTGCTGGATGAGCATGACGAGCGAGTTGTCCTGCCCGCCGGGCCCGCCGGTGCCGTTGGTGAGGATGTAGAGCTCGCTGAACACCCGGAGCGCGGAGACGCACACCAGGATCCCGACGAGCGTCATGGTGCCGCGGACCCCGGGCATCGTGACCGACCAGAAGCGTCGGACCGCGCCGGCGCCGTCGAGGGCGGCGGCCTCGTGCAGGTCCTTGCCGACGTTCCCGAGGGCGGCCAGGAAGATGATCATGTAGTAGCCGAGCCCCTTCCACACCGTCAGGCTGATGGCGCTGAGGAGCAGCAGCCACCGGTCGGTCAGGAACGGCACGCTGCCCTGCACGATGCCGAGGGCCTGTGCCATCTCGTTGATGACCCCGCGGTCGTCGAGGATCCACGTCCAGATGAGGCCGACGACCACCGCGGAGGCGATGACCGGCGTGTAGAACGCGGTGCGGAAGAACGCGATCCCGGGCAGCTTCTGCTGCACGAGCACCGCGATGAGGAGCGGGAGGACCGTCAGCAGCGGCAGGCAGACCGCCATGTAGATGACGCTGTTGAGCAGCGCCTCCCACACCTGCGGGTCGGCGAGCAGGGTCTCGAAGTTCTGGACCCCGACCCACTGGCTGACGCCGCCGAGCGGGCTCGCGTTCGTGAACGACAGCCGGACCGTGTTGATCGAGGGCCACAGGCTGAACGCGACGAGCCAGATCAGTGCCGGCAGGACGAGCAACCAGGGCGTGTACCAGCGGTTGGCGCGCATGGCGATCCTCCCTCTCTCTTCTTCGGGGCTGGATCAGCCGTTGGCCAGCAGGCTGTTCATCTTGGTCTGGGCGGTCTCGAGCGCCTTCTCCGGTGCCACCTGACCCTTCATGGCGAGGGCGATCTGCTGGTCGAGGAAGTCCGTCATCGCGGAGTTCGCCTCGACCGGGTTGATGACCTCCGCCGACTTCAGGGCCTCGTTCGCCAGGACCCGGGCCTCGCCGTTCACGGTGCCGTCGTCCTTCGAGAAGTACGGGTCGGACTGCGACGACGTGGTGGACGGGAAGATGTTGACCTCGTGGGCGAACGCCTCCTGGTTCTTGGCGTTCGTCATGAACTTCGCGAAGGCCTCGGCGGTGGCGAGGTGCTTCGACTTGCTCGACACCGACAGGCCCTGCACGTAGAGCGGCGGGGTGTCGAGCGCGGGGCTGACGGTGACCTTGCCCTTGAGCGACGGGTTGTTCTTCTCGAAGTCGGCGAGCGAGGTCGCACCACCGGTGGTCCAGGCGACCTTGGCCTGCGTGAACAGGGTGGAGTTGCCGAGGTAGTCGCTGTTCAGCACGTTGGAGGGCATGTAGCCGTCCTGGTACGCGTCCTTGTAGCGGTCGATCAGGTCGGCGGCCTTCGACGAGTCGGCGAAGGTGAACTTCGTGCCGTCGGCGTTGAGCACCTTGACGCCGGCGAGCGTGAAGTCACCGAGGCCGGGCTTCCGGCTCATCAGGTAGTCGGTCGGGCAGTTCTCGTGCATGGTCTTGGCCTGCGTGAACAGCTCGTCGGTGGTCTTCGGCGGGTTCTTCGCGTCGAGGCCGCACTTGGCGAACATCGTCGCGTTCCAGTAGTTCACGTCGGTGTTGAGGTACCAGGGGTAGCCGAACGTGCCGTCGACGCCCTTGTACTCGTACGAGTCCACCGCGCCGGCGACGTACGTGCTGGCGAGCTTCGGGTCGTCCTTCCCGACGTCCTGCAGGAACCCGCGCTTCGCGAGGGGCAGGGCGATGTCCGGCGGCAGGTTGATGACGTCGGGCAGGCTGTTCGACGATGCCTGGCTGAGCACCTTGTCGGCGTACCCGTCGCCGGGCTGGTCCTGCAGCTTGACCTTCGCGTCCGGGTGGGCCTCCTCGAAGTCCTCGATGACCCCGTTGAGGTACCCCGTGTAGGTCGGCGTGAGCGCCCAGGTCTGCAGCGTGATGGTCCCGCTGATCTCCCCGTTGCCGCCGTCGGCCGCGTTCCCGCCGCTCGAGCAACCGGTCAGGACGAGCGCCGTGGCGGCGGCCGTCGCGAGCAACGCGGTGGCGCGGCCCCTCGTCATGCGTGTGCTGGTCCTCATGGCGTCTGACTCCCTCGTCATAGCTGAACCGGTTCAGCAGCAGTTACCGAACCCGTGTGTGGCAGCCACTGTGGATGACTAAAGCGCTATAGTCAACCCCGTGGCCACCAAGCGTCGAACGACGATCGCCGACATCGCCGCGCGGGCCGGCGTGTCCATCAGCGCGGTGTCGTTCGCCTTGAACGACCGACCAGGCGTGTCCGACGAGACCCGACGTCGCGTGCGCGAGATCGCCCGCGAACTCGACTGGCAGCCGCACACCGCCGCGCGGGCACTCGGCGGCGCGAAGGCCGGCTCCATCGGGTTCGTGCTGAACCGACCAGCGCGGACCCTGGGCACGGAGTCGTTCTTCGGCGACCTGATCTCCGGCATCCAGCTCGGCCTGGCCGGCACCCACGTCGGCATGAACCTGCTCGTCGCGCGCGATGCCGAGGAAGAGCTCGAGACCTACCGGGACTGGTGGCGCGGACACCGTGTCGACGGCGTGATCGTGATCGACCCCCGTCGCGACGACGCCCGGCTCGCCCTGCTCGCCGACCTCGGCATGCCGACCGTCGTCGTCGGCTCGCACCCCTCCCCCGACGGCGCAGCACCCACGGTCTGGATCGACGACTCGGACGCCACCGACACCGTTCTGCGGTACCTGCACGCCCTCGGGCACCGGCGCATCGCCCACGTCGCCGGGCGTCCGGAGTTCGAGCACACCGCGATGCGCATGGACCGGCTCCGGGCCTTCGCCGCTGACGAGGGGCTCGACGACGCGGTCTCGGTCCCGACGGACTACTCGGCCGAGGCCGGCGCGAGCGCCACCCGCACGCTGCTGTCCCGGAGCGTCCGACCGACCGCGATCGTCTACGACAACGACGTGCTCGCGGTCGCCGGGCTGGGCGTGGCGAGCGAGATGGGCGTCGCGGTGCCCGGCGACGTCTCGATCGTGTCCTTCGACGACTCGGCGATGATCCGGCTCGTCCGGCCGGCGATCACCTCGCTCACCCGCGACACCGTCGAGCTCGGGCAGCGTGCGGCGGCCCTGCTCCGCGAGCAGATCGACGCCCGTGTCCCACTCCCCTCACGCCCGGGCCCCTCGCTCACCCTGAGCGTCCGCGAGTCCACCGGCCGCGCCCCCGCCTGACCCGCTCCGGACGTCGGCCCCAACGGCTTGCTCCCACTCCCGCTCCCGCCGCGCCCGCTTCCCCCGCGCCCCCGCGCCCGCCGCTCCAGCCGCTCCAGCTCCCGCTGCCGCCGCTCCCGCTTCCGCCGCTCCCGCTCCCGCTGCCGCTGCCGCTGCCGCTGCCGCCGCTCCCCCTCCCGCTCCCGAAGCGCGGCGCGGCTGCCTGGATCTGGCGCGCACCTACCGGTCGGCGACGGGACGACGTGGTCTTCTCCGCGCCGTGACGGTTCTGGTTCAAGAAACCCGAGGATCGTGAACCAGAACCGTCATCGATGCGGATCGGAACCTCCCACCCCCGCGGTCGACGGTCTCCGGCGGTTCGTCGGGCGTCGGACCCGCTCGAGGGCCCGCCGCATGGACGACGTCGTGCTGAAGCCGAAGCGGGTCGCGACGTCGGACGGGTGGTCGCCTCGGGTGAGCGCGCTGCGGACGGCGAGACTGCGGTACCAGCGGCCGAGCTGTGCGGGCGAGCAACCCGTCGCTGCGGCGCACCGGCGCTCGAGCGTGCGCTCCGACATCTGGACACCGACCAGGAGGGCCTGCAGAGACAACGGACCGGCCGGATCGAACAGGCGGTCGAGGACCCTCGCGAGACCGTTGTCGCCGAGCATCGGGGGTGGGTTGTCGCGGAGCACCGTCGTGACGACGAGCCGGGCGAGGGCCTGCTGCTGCGCGCCGTGCCACCTCCCGCCGTCGAGGTGCCCGACGTGGCGCAGCGCGAGGCCGACGTCGGGCGAGGGCGCACCGGGTGGGCCGGTGCTCGCGATGGGCGGGAGTGCGAGGACCTCGTCGGCGAGCGGGCCGAGCGTTGCGGCACCGACGAGGACACCGGTGAGCGCGAAGAGCGCCTCGTGCGGGAACGCGTACGTCTCCGCGACGTGGGGCGGGGCAGAGCGTTCCGGGCCCGTGCTGATCGTGATCGTCGCGTGCCCTTGGACGAGGGCAGCGGTGCCGGCGTCGATGATCGCGATGTCGTCTCCGCGCCGGACCCACACGGAGCGGGACCGCGTCGCCACCCAGACGTGGGTGCCCGTCGGTTCGACGTCGAGCGTCCACGCCTCGTCGTCGGACCGGACCTCGGTGCCCGGCCCCACCCGGAGCCCGACGGCGTCGATCAGTGCTCGGAGCGCATCACCCATCCGACGAGCGTGATCCACGAGCAGGACGCGCGGGCGTGCATCGGGCGGCCTGTGGAAGAGGGGGGATAACCCCACCCGGGGTGGGGAGAAGGCAGGATGGGGGAACGGCTCCGCGATGGCGAAGCTGGATGCATGACCGACACCGACCGCCTCGACCAGGCGCGAACCGTCCCGCTGGACGACGTCACGCCCTCGCCCGACCAGGCCCAGACCGTCCCGCTGGCCGACTCCGTGCCCCCTGGAGCCACCAAGCCGATGCCCCAGTACCCGCGCCAGCACCACCAGGACGACGACCACGACCGGCAGTCCCCGCCGGCGTCCTGGAGCGCCACCCCGCCCGTCGGGCCCGGTCCGGTCGGTGGCTCTGGTCGAGGGTCCGGCATGACGGCGGGGCAGTTCTACCGCGACGCGTGGAAGCGCCTGCCGCGGGACTTCGGGTACATGGCGCTCACCGCCGTGCTGCTCTGCACGCTGTACTTCGCGTTCCCGACGGCGATCTTCGGTGGCGGCTTCCGCGACCTGTTCAACCCGTTCGTCCTGCTCATGTTCTTCATCGCGCTGTTCGTGGCGCGGTGGCTCGGACAGTTCGAGAAGCTCCGCATGAGCTGGGCCGACCCGAGGCCCATCCGCCCCGTGGACTGGACGCCGCGCTGGCAGCAGAACTGGTGGACCCGCACGGGATCGGCCGTCGCCAACCCGCACTACTGGCTCTACCTGCTGCACGCCGCGGTGGTCTACCCGTTGGCGGCGGTGGCGACCGTCGGTACCGGTGTCCTGCTGCTCGTCGCGTTCTTCTGGCCGATCGTCGTGGTCGGCGCCTGGGCCTTCGGCGGGGTCGGGACGCTCTCCTACCCGAGCTGGGACTACGGGGTCGTGGCCGGTGTCGGTGTCGCGGGGCTGCTGTCGATGGCCGCAGCGGTCGTGCTCCTGCCGCTGTGGGCCCGTGGGTCCGTCCTCGCGCACTACTGGATCGACTTCGGCCTGCTCGGCGGGTTCCGCGCCGAGGTGCTCGAGCGTCGTGTCGCCGGCCTGCAGGCCTCCCGCGCCGGTGCCGTCACCGCCGAGGGGCAGGCACTCCGCCAGATCGAGCGCGACCTGCACGACGGCCCCCAGCAGCGCCTCGTCCGACTCCGGATGGACCTGTCCGCCGCCGAGCGTGCCTTCGAGAAGGACCCGCAGAAGGCGAAGCAGCTCATCGGCGAGGCCTCCGAGCACGCCCAGGACGCCCTCGACGAACTCCGGGCACTGTCCCGCGGCTTCGCCCCGCCGATCCTGCTCGACCGCGGACTCGTCGCGGCACTCGAGGCACTGGTCGCCCGCACCCCGATCCCGGTGGGGCTCGACGTCCGGCTGCCCGAGGGTCTGGAGCTCGCCACGGAGATCCAGCGCAACGTGTACTTCACCGTGAGCGAGCTCCTGACGAACACCATGAAGCACGCCGGTGCCACCACCGCCGGGGTGTACCTCGGTCTCGTGGTGGACGCGTCCGGCCTCTGGTACCTGACGGTCAGCGTCACCGACGACGGCCGGGGTGGGGCCCGACCGCAGCAGGGCCACGGCATCGAGGGTCTGATCGGCCGCATGCGCGCACTCGACGGCGACCTGGTCGTGTCGAGTCCCGAGGGCGGCCCGACCGAGGCCACCGCCCGGATCCCGCTCGGTGCGCTGAACGGCGTGCCGACGGCGGCGAACCAGCGGTCGTGACCCCACGGGAGCGTCCGCGCTCCCACTAGGCTGGTCGGCATGACAGACGGCCCGGATGCAGCACGCATCCGGGCCGTCGTCGTCGACGACGCCGTCCTGCTGCGCGAGGGCCTGGCCCGCGTGCTCGACGAGGCCGGCATCGACGTCATCGGGCAGTACTCCGACGCCCGGGGCTTCCTCGCGACCCTGCCGGACGGTGCGCCCGACGTCGTGGTGATGGACGTCCGGATGCCGCCGACCTTCACCGACGAGGGCGTCCGCGCCGCCGTCGAGACCCGCCGGATCGCCCCGCGCACCGGTGTGCTCCTGCTCTCCCAGTACGTCGAGGCCACCTACGCCGAGGACGTCCTCGCCGCCGGTGCGACCGGCATCGGGTACCTGCTCAAGGACCGCGTCACCCGGCTCGAGGAGATCGACGACGCGGTCCGCCGGATCGCCGCCGGCGGCACCGTGCTCGACCCCGAGGTCGTCACGCAGCTGATGAGCCGGCGCCGTGACCCCCTCGCCGCCCTCACCCCGCGCGAGCGCGACGTGCTCGGGCTGATGGCCGAGGGCCGCACGAACGCCGCCATCGCCCGCGCCCTGGTGATCGGCACCGGCGCCGTCGAGAAGCACGTGTCGAGCATCTTCGGCAAGCTCGCGCTCGAGGACACCGGAGAGGACCACCGCCGCGTCCTCGCCGTCCTCGCCTACCTCGGATGAACCGAGCCCGAAGATGAGCCGAGCCCGAGGATGAACCGGGTCCCCGCGCCCCTGCTGGCCCTCACCGCGATGGTGTCCGTCCAGCTCGGCGCCGCGATCGCGAAGACCCACTTCGACGACGTCGGTGCGGTCGGCGCCGCCACGCTCCGGCTCGTCATCGGTGCCGTCGTGCTCGCCCTTGTGGTCCGTCCCCGCGTGCGGCACTGGACGCGAGCGCAGTGGCTCGGGGCGATCGGCCTCGGCCTCGCGCTCGGCGGCATGAACGTCTTCATCTACCTGTCGTTCGCGAGCATCCCGATCGGCGTCGCCGTGACGATCGAGTTCCTCGGGCCGCTCGCGTTGTCACTCGTGCACACCCGGCGCTGGCGCGATGCCCTGTGGGCGGTGCTGGCGCTCGCCGGGGTCGTGCTGCTCGGCGTCGGCCCGACCGCGGTGACCGAGGTCGGCGGGGTCGTCTGGGCCGTCCTCGCCGCCGGCTGCTGGGCGGGCTACATCGTGATGAACCGGCACGTCGGCGCCGCGATCCCCGGGGTCGACGGCCTGGTGGTGTCGATGGTGGTCGCGATGCTCGTGTCGCTGCCGTTCGGGCTCCGGTCGGCGGTCGACGGCGTCCTGCGCGAGCCGACCCTCCTGATCGTCTTCGGTGCCGTCGCCGTGCTGTCCAGCGTGCTGCCGTACGCCCTCGAGATGCTCGCGCTCCGGCGGATGCCGACACGGGTCTTCGGGGTGCTGCAGAGCCTCGGCCCGGCGATCGCCGCCCTCGCCGGTCTCGTGGTGCTGGCCGAGGGGCTCTCGGTGCTCGAGACGGTCGCCCTGGCGTGCGTCACCGCAGCGAGCGTCGGCGTGACGCTGTCGGCCCGCCGCCGACGCGGCGGAGCCGCGGGGTGAACGAAGAGGAGGCCCGGATCACGTCCGCCGACAGCGGTACGTGATCCGGGCCTCCTCGAGAAGACCGTCTACTCGTCGCGCAGGAAGTCTGCGTACGTGGGTTCCGACTGCTCACCCGACAGGAGGGCCGGATCGTTGATCCGGCGCTCGACGTAGGCGCTGATGACCTCGGGCGGGGTGAGCACGTGGGCGACCCAGGACGGCACCGCTGTGTTCTTCATGGTGCCTCCTCCTCCGGAGCAGCCCTCGGACCGAATGCCTCGATCAGTGAGTTACTTGCTGAACCGGTGTTCGCTAAACCATCCTCGGGGTGCGTGCGGAAGTCAACGCAGTGCGGTCTGCGGACTCCGGTTCGCGCGGTCGGCCTGGTCCACCCGCAGCGTCCGGTGCTTCACCGCGGAGCGCCACACCCAGGCCTCGGCCTGCTGCCCGAACTGCGCCCACTCCACCAGGACGGCGTCACGGGTCCAGCTCTTCGCGAAGGCCTTCACGCGGACGTGGAAGGTCGGGAACTGGATCCAGGCCCAGACCGGCTTGGGGGTGACGGCGTGGCAGACGTCATCGCCGCGGGCGTCCTCGGACAACGAGTACGCGCGCGGACGCTCGACCTCCGGGTGTTCCGGGGGCTGCCACCGGTTCTCGCGACGCCGTCCCACGACGGTATTCGAACGTGTGTTCGAACGACAGTCAAGTCGACCGCGCCGTCTGGACGAGCGCCGCGCGCCGGACGGGCGTGTCGTCGGAGCGCGAACGGCGGGGAGCGTGTTCCGCTGGCGGGGTCCCGGGCATAGGGTGCGGGCATGCAGAGCAGCACGGGGGTACGGGTGGTGTCGGCGGCCGCGGTGGTGGCGGCGCTGGTGTTCGGGGCGAGCGGCGTGCTGGGGACGATCTGGCTCGCACCGTGGGAGCTGTCGCCGACCTGGTTGCAGGCCGGTGCGGTGGTCGCCGGGCTCGCGGGCGTGGTCGTCCTCGTCGCGGCGGTGCGCGCCCGGGATCGCCGTGCACTGGCGTTCGCGGTGTCGGTCCTCGCGTTCGCGCTGCTGTGGCCGGCTCCCGGGTGGGCGGTCGAGGTGCTCCTCGTCGTCGCGCAGGGCGCCCTCGTGGCCTTCGGCGTCGTCACCGTCCGGAGTGAACCGGGTGTGCAGCGGGCCTTCGGCTGGATCGTCACGGTGGCGGCTGCGGCGTGGTTCGTCACCGCACTGCTGATGGTGTCGGTGCCGCTCGGCGCGCTGCCGCAGACCGCGCTCGACGCCGCGGTGTCGCTCCCGGGGCTCCTGCAGACCGTCGCCTACCTGGCCGCGGCGGTGCTCGTCGCCGTGCCGCTGCTGCGTCCGGTGGGCCGCGGCGTCGGCGCGCTGTGGGCCTCGGCCGAGGTGCGCTGAGCCGGACTCCAGCCCACCTCAGCCCGCGCGGGCAGCCAGTCGCTCCGAGCGTCGGCGCGCCTGCTCCCCCGGGTCCGGCACGGGCGCGGCCTGGATCAGGCGTCGCGTGTACGGGTCCTGGGGCGAGCGCAGGATGGCGTCGCGGGTGCCCTGTTCGGCGACGCGCCCGCCGTGCAGCACGACGACCCGGTCGCACAGGGTGTCGACGACGGCGAGGTCGTGCGTGACGAACAGGCACGCGAACCCGAGGCGCTCCTGCAGCTCGCGGAACACGTCGAGCACGCGCGCCTGCACGGACACGTCGAGCGCGCTCGTCGGCTCGTCGGCGATCAGGAGCGCGGGGTCGAGCGCCACGGCGCGGGCGATCGCGACGCGTTGCCGTTGGCCTCCGGAGAGTTCGTGCGGGTAGCGCTCGGCGTACCCGCCGTCGAGACCGACGTCGGCGAGGAGTCGCTCGACACGCTCCTCGACCTGCGCCGCCGGCAGCCGGAGGATCTGGCGGAGCGGCTCGGCCACGGTCTGCCCGACGGTGTACCGGGGGTTCAGCGACCGGAGCGGGTTCTGGAACACCACGCCGACGTGCTGGCGCATCTGCCGGCGGGCGGCTCGTCGTGCTCCGGCGACGTCGGTGCCGTCGACGATGACCGACCCGGAGGTGATCGGGGCGAGGCCGATTGCTGAGCGGCCGATGGTGGTCTTGCCGCTGCCCGACTCCCCCACCAGGCCGACGATCTCGCCGCGGCCGACGGTGAACGACACGTCGTCGACGGCACGGAAGCGCCCCCGCAGGGTGCCGCCGTACTCGACCACGAGGTGCCGGACGTCCAGGACGGGTGCCGGTGGCTCGGTGGCGGGGTCGACCCGCGCCTCCGGTTCGACGCTCGTGCCCATGCGCGGGACCGCAGCGAGGAGTTCGCGCGTGTAGTCGGCGGACGGTGCGGCGAAGACCGCACCGGCGGCGCCGGTCTCGACGACACGGCCCCGGCGCATGACGACCACGCGGTCGGCGAGGTCCGCGACGACGCCCATGTCGTGCGTGATGAGCAGGATCGCGGTTCCCGTGCGCTCGCGCAGCGCGCGGAGCACGTCGAGCACCTCGGCCTGCACCGTGACGTCGAGGGCGGTCGTCGGCTCGTCCGCGATGAGCAGGTCCGGGTCGGCGGCGAGCGCCATCGCGATCATCACGCGCTGCGCCTGCCCGCCGGAGAGCTCGTGCGGGTACTGGCCCAGGCGGCGTTCGGGTTCGGGGACCTCCACGGCGCGGAGCAGTTCGAGCGACCGCTCCCGGACGGCGGCACGGTCGTGTGCGGCATCGGCGCGTCGGACGGCCTCGGCGAGTTGGAAGCCGATCGTGAAGACCGGGTTCAGGGCCGCGGACGGGTCCTGGAAGATCATCGACACGTTCCGGCCCCGGACCGACCGGAGGGTGCGCTCGTCCGTGCCGAGCACCTCGAGGTCGCCGAGCCGGATGCTCCCCGAGGCGCGCGCACCGTCGGGGGCGATGCCCATGGCGGTCATCGCGGTCATGCTCTTGCCGGAGCCGGACTCCCCGACGACGGCGACGACCTCGCCGCGGGCGACCGTGAACGAGGCGTCGTCGACGGCGCGGACGACCTCGCCCTCGACGTCGAAGGTGACGGTGAGGCGTTCGACCGTCAGGACGTCGCTGGTGCTGCTCATGGGGTCTCCGGGGGGTCGGTGTCGTCGCGGGCGGCCTTGAAGGCCTCCCACTCCTCGAGCATCTTGCGGTGGTAGCCCTGCAGCCACTGCATGTAGTCACGGCCGTTGAGCAGACGCTCGCGGACCTCGGCGTCCACGTCGCCCGTGCCGGTGCGGCCGGCACCCTCGACGACGGCGAGCCCGCGGCCGATGATGTCGCGCTGCCGGTCCAGGTACTTCCGTTCGCTGGCGAGCCAGGAGCCCCAGACGTCGGCCTCGGCGCGGAAGTAGTGGCTGCGCTCGCCGGCGACGATGTGCCGCTTGACGAACCCGGAGTCGACGAGCCGCCGGGTGGCCATCGACACCGACCCCGAGCTGGCGCCGAGCGCGGTCTGCAGGTCCGACGACGACGAGTGCGGCGCGCGGGTCATCATCAGGTAGCCGAGCACCCGGGCGTCGGTGAGGGGCATGCCCGCTCCGTCGTTGAGCATCAGGGCGAACTCCTCGACGAACGCCTGGCGCTCCGGTCCGAGCAGCCGGTCGTCGTCGGTGCCCGTACCCCCGTCGTCGGTGCCCGTGCCCCCGTCGTCGGTGCCCGTAGCCCCGTCGTCGGTCACGAGGCCAGCCCGGCGGCCACCTCGGGTCGCTCGTCCGGGATCGACCACGGCTCCTGCGACATGCCGCCACCGCCGCGGATCGCCTGCACGGTGCCGTCCTCGTCGCGGGTGTAGGTGATGTCCTCGTCGACCGAGCCGAAGCGGTTGCCGTGGGTCATCCGCAGGGTGTCGGCGTCGACGACCTCGAGTCGGGTGGGGGTGTCCATCGGCTCGGGGCCGGAGGGGTCGAGCTCGATGAGCCGGTCGCCGATCCGGGCGACGTCGGTGACGCCCCACGGGTTCGCGAAGCGTCCGGTGAAGGTGGCCGTGTCGACGTCGTCGGGCACCGGGGTCCCCGGGGCGTCGGCGTCGGCCGCGGCGTCGAGCATCGCGATGATCGCGGTGGCGATGACCGCGGCGGGTCCGGCGGCGGCGCTGGTCAGCACGGACACCACGAGTCCGGAGGCCGGGTCGAACATCGACTGGGTGATGTGGCCGGGGAACCCGCCGGAGTGGCCGCGGATCTCCCGGCCGCCGATCCGGTCGACGATGAAGCCGGCACCGTAGCCACGGGCGGCGGGGTCGTCGGTGGCGCTCCAGGCCTTCCGCTGTGCGAGCCGCTTGGAGTGGTCGTCGAGCAGGGTGCCCTGCCCGATCACGTGCTGCGAGAAGTACCGGACCAGGTCGGACGCGGTGCCGTGGAACCCGGTGGCGGCGGCCATCGCGCGGGTGTCGACGTGGTCGATGCGCTGCCGGTGCCGCGCGGTGTGGAAGCCGGTGTACCCGACCACGAAGTCGTCCGCGCGGGACGGGTCCCAGTCCGGGCCGGTGTTCCGCAAGCCCAGGGGTTCGGTGATCGACTCGCGCACGAAGTCGTTGTACGACTGCCCGGACACCGCGGCGATGACGAGGCCGAGCAGCGAGTAGCCGAGGTTCGAGTAGTTGAACGACGACCCGGCCGGTACCTTCTGGCCGCCGTCGAGCACGAGCGCGAGGAGCTCCTGCTCGTCCGGGAACGCCCGCAGCAGGGACCAGTAGTCGCCGTCGTGTCCGTCGCGGATCACGCCGGCGCCCATCTCCATGAGCTCGCGCAGGGTGGCGTCGGCGAGCGGGGACCCGCCCTCGACCAGGGCGGGGACGTACGTGCCGACGGTGTCGTCGAGCCGGAGCGACCCGCGCTCCGCGAGCTGCAGCAGGGCCGTCGCCGTGAAGGTCTTCGAGTGCGAGGCGATGCGGAACAGGTCGGTGGTGGTCAGGCGGCGGCCGGCCTCGACGTCGGCGTAACCCCAGGCCTCGTCGAACAGGACCTCGTCGCCGTACCCGACGGCGACCTGCACGCCCGGCACACGCAGCTGCCACACCTTGTAGGACACCCACTCGCGGATGTAGGGCAGGGTCTTCCGGTACGCGGAGAGGGTGTCGGTCACGGTGGTCCTTTCGAGAGCGGTTCTGTCCGAGTCTGGCGCGTCGGTCGCGGTGATGTCCGCCGCGACGCGGTCGACGGCCGTCAGCGCCGTCAGCGCCGACGTGGGTCGAGTGCGGCGCGCAGCGTGTCGCCGAGCGCGATGACGGCGAGCACGGTCACGGCGAGGAACGCCGCGGGCGCGATGAGCATGTGCGGTGCGCGGAGGAACTGCGACGTCGCCGCGGACAGCTGCAGCCCCCACGAGATCGCCGGGCGTTCCAGTCCGATGCCGAGGTAGGTCAGCGACGACTCGGACACGATGACCCCGCCGACGGTGATGGTGGCGAGCACGAGCAGCGGCGAGATCGACGACGGCAGCACGTACCGGGTGGTGATCCGCCACGTCGACAACCCCATCGTCCGGGCGGCGAGCACGAACTCGGCGCCCCGGACGCTGCGCACGCTCGACCGCACGAGCCGGGCCATCGTCGGCCAGCCGAACAGGGCGAGCACGAGCGACACGGTGAGCACCGACCGCTCCCCCACGCTGTTCAGCACGACGACGGCGCCGAGCAGGAACGGGAACCCGAGGAACACGTCGGTGAGCCGGGCGAGGACGGCGTCCACCCATCCGCCGACCATCCCCGCGACGGTCCCGACGACGACCGCCACCATGCCGGCGAGCACGGTCGTGAGCACCGCGACGGCGATCGACGACCGGGTGCCCCAGACGACGTTCGCGTACACGTCGCAGCCCTGCAGGTCGAAGCCGAACGGGTGCCCGGCGGTCGGTGCCGCCCCGCTCCGGCCGAGGTCGCACACCCGCGGGTCGCCGTGGCCGAACAGGCCGGCGAACAGCTGCGGGAACGCCGCGATGAGCAGGACCACCACGAGCACCGACGCGGGCACCCAGAACCCCGGCGTCCGTGCGGCGGCGAGCAGTGGCCGGCGCCGGACCCCGACGACGGGTTCGACGGTGGCGCCGAGGGCTTCGGTGGTCATCGCGAGGCTCCTGTCCGGACGCGCGGGTCGAGGGCGGCGTGCAGCAGGTCGACGAGCACGCTCGTGACGAGGAACACCAGGATGAGGGCGGTCGAGATGCCGACGACGACGGCACCCTCGTGCGAGCGGATGCCCTGGAACAGCAGGTTCCCGACACCCGGCAGGTTGAAGATGCCCTCGATGATCACGGTGCCGCCCATCAGGTACCCGAGGTCGGTCGCCAGGTACGTCGCCGTCGGGATGAGCGAGTTCCGCAGCACGTGCACACCGACGATCCGGCCCGGGGCGAGCCCCTTCGCACGGGCCGTCCGCACGTAGTCGGCATCGAGCGTCTCGATCATCGAGGTCCGGGTGAGCCGGGACACCGCGGCCAGGCCGAACAGGGCGATCACGAACGCCGGCAGGACGTAGGCGGTCGGCCACCCGGCGGTGACACCCGCGACCGGGAACCAGTGCAGCCGCACCGAGAACACCAGCTGCAGCGCGACGCCGAGGACGAACACGGGGACGGCTCCGACGACGATGGTGCCGACGAGCACCGTCTTGTCGAGCACGGTGCCGCGCTTGAGCGCCGAGACCACGCCGAACCCGATGCCGAGGACGATCTCGAGCGCCCAGGCGCTCAGCGCCAGCGTGATCGTCACGGGCCACCGCGAGGCCATCTGCTCACCGACGGGCTGCCCGTTGAAGTCGGTGCCGAAGTCACCCCGGAACAGGCCGCCCAGGTACTGCACGTACTGCAGCCACAGCGGCTGGTCCAGGTGGTACTCCGCCCGCAGCGCCCGCACGACCGAGTCGGTGAGCGGGCGCTCGCCGCCGAGCGCCTTGATCGGGTCGCCGGGCAGCGCGAACGTCATCGCGTAGATGAGGAAGGTCACCCCGAGGAACACGATGACCAGGCCGCCGAGTCGGCGACCGACGGCGAGCGTCGGACGCATCACGCGCCTCCCGAGACGGTCGCCGACACCGGCCGGGAGGCGCGGGTCGGGTCCGCCACGTGCGCCGCGCAGGCGAGGATCGCCCCGTACTGCACCCCCACGAGCTTCCCCACCGGGATCGGCTCGGCACCCGCCGACGCGTCCGCCTGCCAGTGCGCGTACCGCTCGGCCAGGCGGTCGCGGAGCCGCCGGAGCGGCGCGGACGCCATGCCGGCGGTCGTCTCCGCCTCGACGGCACGCAGGAGCATGCCGCCGTAGCGCAGGCGGAAGCAGCGGACGAGGTCCTCGCAGCCGAAGCGCTCCGCGACGGTGGCCGTGCGGTCCGCCGGTTCCCGCTCGGCCCGGCGGCGGTCGGTGTCCGCGATCCCGGCGAGCATCGGGACGAACGCCCGGGAGGCCTCGACGAACGGGGACGGGATCGAGAGCATCGGCGACGCCTCGTCGAGGAACGCCTGCAGTTCCGCACCCGAGGCACCGAGGTCGTCCGCGCACCGGCGCAGCAGGTCGGCGTACGACTCGTCGGTCGGGGTCGGGTCGTCGGCGTCGGGGTGGCTCCAGTACGGCAGCTCGGCCACCATGCAGAGGGCGCCGTGCCGCATCGCCCACGCCGCGCTCGAGCCGCCGTGGATGTGCTCGCCGGGGTCGACGCCGAGCTCCTCGAGGTAGGCGTACGCCGTCTCGATGCCGTCCATCGCGAACACCGCCGGGGCGAGCTCCCGCAGGTACGGCGACTCGGGCTCCCCGGTGTCGAGCGGCAGCCCGAGTGCGGCCGGGACCGCGTGCAGGGTGTCGACGACGGCGGGCAGGTCCTCGGACAGGTAGTAGTAGACGCCGCCCATCTCGCCGTTGTGCAGGCTCACGAGCAGGTCCGGCTCGGTGTCGTCGATGAGCCGCATGAACGCGAGCGTCTCGGGCAGCACCCGGTCGAAGTACACCGACCTGTAGCTGTTCGGGAACGTCCACTCGACCTGGCTGTCCGGGGCGGGCCGGTAGAAGTGCCTCGAGTAGAACACCCGGTCGTGCGGGTCGTGGAACCACGCCTCGTTGAGCCGCATGCCGTCCGGGTCGATCGTCGGGACGATGTGCCAGGTGACGTCGAGCCCGGCCATCCGTTCGTCACCGAGGGCCGCCTCGGCGAGGTGCAACGCCGTCCACGAACCGATGGGCTCGTTCGGGTGCACCCCGCCGACCACGACGGCCGCGTGCGACCCGGTGCCGATGCGGTAGCTGTGCAGGGGTTCGCCGAGGCGGCTCGTGCCGATCCTGGTGACCGTGACCCGGTCGGGGTGCGCTGCGGCGAGCGCCGCGAACCGGGCGTGCAGGTCGTCGACGAGCGGGAAGCCGTCGCGGTCGGGGACGCCCCGGACCAGGTCGAGGATGGTGTGCTGCTCCATGCCCGCCCTACTTCACGGCGATCTGGGCGATGACGGGGCTGCCCGCGACCGCCGGCAGCTTCGCGATCTTGTCGCTCGTGACGTACGAGTACTTGTCGAAGAAGGTCGGGACGATCGGGAAGTCCTCGAGGACCGCCTCCTGCGTCTTCGTGTAGTACCCGTTCGCCTCGTCCTGCGACCCGGCGGAGTCGGCCTTCGCGAGCAGCGAGTCGACGTCGTCGGACTGGTAGTAGCCGGTGCACGGGGCACAGCCGCCGGCCGTGGTGAACAGCGCGCGGAGCGTGTTCTGCTGGCTGATGTAGAGCGCGCCCCAGTGGCCGAAGTGCGGGCCGGCGACCTTCTTGTCGGTCAGCTCCGAGTAGTACGACGCCCAGTCGGTGGTGGCCTTCGCCTCGGCGTCGACGCCCAGGTTCTGCCGGATCTGGTTGGCGTACGCCTCGTACAGGGAGTCGAGGCCGGTGCCGCCCGGGTAGACGAGCGTCATGGTGCCGTCGAACCCGCCGGCGTTGGCGAGGAGCTGCTTGGCCGCCGCGGGGTCGAACTCGCAGGCGTCCCCGCAGATGCCCTCTTCCGTGCCCGACATCGACGGTGGGGTGAGGGCGGTGGCGGGTTCGTACAGGCCGCCGTAGATGGCGTCGTTCACCTGGTCTCGGTCGATCGACATCGAGATCGCCCGGCGCACGTCGGGGTCGGAGTACCGGTCGTCCCACAGCGGGAACCCGAGGTAGTCGATGCCGGGGGCGTCGAAGGAGTGCAGGCGGTCGCCGAAGTCGGCCTTCGCGCTCGTCATCTTGTCGGTCGGCAGGAACAGCACGTCGGCGTTGCCGGCCAGGACGTCCGTGTAGGCGGTGTTCATGTCGGAGTAGCTGCGGAAGGTCACCTCGTCGGTGGCGGGCTTCGTGCCCTCGTAGTCCTTCCAGGCGGTGACGGTGAACTCCTGGTCCGCCTTCCACGCCTTCGTCATCTCGTACGGGCCGTTGCCGATCGGCTGCTTGTCGTACGCCTTCAGGTCGTCGTAGGCGGCCTCGGGCATCGGGTAGAACGCCGTCTGGGCCTGGCTGAGCTGCAGGGGGAACTGGCTGTCCGCGTGGGTGAGCGTGACCGTGAAGGTGTCCTTGCCGGTGACCTCGAGCCCCGACATCTCCTTGGTCTTCGGGGCGCCCTTCGCCGGGTTGAGGTCCGTGTACCCGACGATCCCGGCGAGCTGGCCGCTGTTCTCCCAGGCGTTCGGGCCGTAGGCGACGTGGTTCCAGGCCTTCACGTAGCTCTCCGGCGTGACGGCCTCGCCGTTCTGGAACGTCCAGCCGTCCCGCAGCGTGATTGTCCAGGTGGTGGCGTCGTCGCTCTCGACGCTCTTCGCCGCCACGTACCGCAGGTCCCCGTCGGCGTCGGTCTGGGTGAGCGGCGCGAAGACGCTCATCACCTGGTCGAAGGCCACGGTCTGCCGCCCCGGGGTCAGGTGGTCGGGCTCACCGGTCGCGTACACCAGGGTCGAGGCCGCGTCGTCGTCCGCGGTGCCGCTCGCGGAACAGCCGGTCGCCACCAGTGCCAAGGTTGCCGCTGCGGCCAGCGCGGCGATCGTCCTGCGTCGCATGATCTCTCCTCGATCGGGTGCGGCCGGATCCCTGCCCGGTCGTCGTGGTGGGAAAGCTAGGCCGGTTCGAATCCCGTCCACAAGACTTCTTTCAATCGACTCTGAAAGTTTTACCGCGCAGAAACACCGGCGAAACGACACCCGTCGCGCGCTCCGGCACGGTGTGCCACGCTCGGACCATGCGCCACACACCGCACTTCCTGATGACCGACGTCGACGAGGTCCGACGCCTCATCACCGGGAACCCGTGGGCGACGATCGTGTCGCACACCGCGGCCGGGCTGGTCGCCTCGCACTACCCGATGCTGCTCGAGACCCCCGGCCCCGACGACGACCCGGACGCCCTTGTCCTGGTGTCCCACGTCGGCCGCCCCGACGAGGTCGCGCACGAACTCGGGCAGCACGAGGTGCTCGTCGTGTTCCAGGGCCCGCACGGCTACGTCTCCCCCGCCTGGTACCCGCCGGAGCAGTTCGTGCCGACCTGGAACCACGTCACCGCCCACGTCTGGGGCACCCCCGAGATCCTGTCCGACGACGAGAACTTCCGGGTGCTCGGCGAACTCGTCGACCACTTCGAGCGGGTGATGCCCTCGCCCGTGTCGTTGCAGATCGACGAGGAGACCGCCCGCCGGATGGCCAAGGGCACCGTCGGGATCCGCATCCGGGTCACCCGGTTCGACGCCCGCGCCAAGCTGTCGCAGAACAAGGCCCCCGAGGTGATCGACCGCATCGTCGCCGGGCTGCGGGGCGACGGCCCCTACGCGTCGGCGGCGCTCGCCGACGAGATGGAGCGAGCGCACGCTGCGCGTGTCGACGACCTGGAGGAGCGGTGAGCGAGATCCTGCTGCGCACCGTCCGGCGTGTGGGCACCTCCGGAGCCCCTGCCGACGTCCGCATCGTCGACGGTCGCGTCACCGAGATCGCGCCGACCGGCACCCTCGACCCCACGAGCGCCGACACCGACGTGGTCGAGGCCGCCGGCGCCTGGCTCGGTCCGGGGCTCCGCGACCACCACACGCACTTCGACCAGTGGGCGCTCGTCCGCCGCCGCGTCGACGTCACCGGCTGCGACTCCGCCGAGACGACCGCCGACCTGCTCGCCGCGGTCGCGCGGGCGGGCGTGGCGGACCGAGTCCTGGTCGGACACGGGTACCGCGACGGGATGTGGCCGCGCCCTGCGCGACGCGAGCTGCTCGACCGTGCCGCACCGGGCCTCCCGGTCGTCGTCATCAGCGCGGACCTGCACGCGGTGTGGTGCAACGCCCTCGCGCTCGCGCACTTCTCCGCGACCGTCGGCCGCCCGCTCGAGGCGGGCGAGGACGGGGTCCTGCGCGAACAGGACGCGTTCGACGTGACCGGCGCGCTGTCGCAGGTGCCGGACGACCTGCTCGACGCCTACGTGGCGGACGCTGCCGAGGCGGCGGCGGCCCGAGGGGTGACGGGCGTCGTCGACCTCGAGATGCGCTTCGGGCTCGACCGCTGGCGCCGCCGGATCCACGCCGGCACCGACGCGATCCGGGTCGCGTCCGGGGTGTACCCGGCCGAGCTCGAAGAGGCCATCGCCCGGGGGCTGCGGACCGGCGACGTGGTCGACGGCACGCGGGGTCTGCTCACGATGGGGCCGTTCAAGGTGGTCACGGACGGATCGCTCGGCACCCGGACCGCCGCGATGACCGACGGCTCCGGCGTGCTCGCCTGGCCGTTCGAGGACCTCGTGGCCATCACCCGCCGGGCCGTCGACGCCGGGCTCGTCCCCGCGATCCACGCCATCGGCGACCGGGCGAACACCCTCGCCCTCGACGTGTTCGAGACCGTCGGGGTCCGTGGCACGATCGAGCACGCGCAGCTGCTCGTCGACACCGACGTCGACCGGTTCGCCCGGCTCGGGGTCGCCGCGTCCGTGCAGCCCGAGCACGCGATGGACGACCGGGACATCGCCGACCGGCACTGGGCGGGGTTCACCGACCGGGCCTTCGCGTTCGCCTCACTCGCCCGGGCCGGGGCACGCGTGCTGCTCGGGTCGGACGCGCCGGTGGCGCCGCTCGACCCGTGGGTGTCCATGGCCGCGGCCGTCGGGCGCGACCGCGACGGCCGGGAGCCGTGGCAGCCGGCCGAACGGCTCTCGTCACTCGTCGCGTGGCAGGGCTCGACGGACGGCCGGGTCTCGGTGTCCGTCGGCGACGTGGCGGACCTGGTGCTCGTCGAGACCGACCCGCTCGTGGCGTCGTCCGCCGGCCTGCGGGCCATGCGGGTGCTCGGCACGGCCGTCGCCGGGCGGTTCACGTACCTGGAGGTGTGAGCGGGCGGGTGCGCCGTCGGCGGTGCGCTACTTCTGGTCCTTCGGGCACCAGTAGAGCTTCCGGCCGGCCATGTCGGCCATCCGGATCTCGGTGCCGCACACCCGGCAGGGCTCGCCCTGGCGGTGGTAGACCCAGTGGCGGTCCTTCCGCGAGCGCAGGGCCTTCTTGTGGTCGGCCTCGGACAGGTCGTCCATCGTCATCATCAGGCCGTCGCGGACCCCGTCGTGCAGCAGCTTCGACCAGTCCGCCCAGAGCGCCTTGGCCTGCTTGACGGTGATCTTCTTGCCCGGCTTGTACGGGTCGATGCGCTGCCGGAACAGCAGTTCGGCGCGGTAGATGTTGCCGATGCCGGCCACGACGGACTGGTCCATCAACAGCTGGCCGATCGCGACGTTCCGACGGCGGACGTTGTCGACGAAGGTCTTCTCGGCCTCGGGTCCGTCGTCGTTCATCGGGTCGGGGCCGAGCTTGTCGAGGGCGCGCTGCACCTCGGCCGGGGTCTCCACCACGCAGGCGGTCGGGCCGCGGAGGTCGGCGACGGTGTCCTCGGTGAGGATCCGCACCCGGACCTGGCCGACCGGATCCGGCGGGAAGGACTCGATCGGGTCCTCCACCTTCTCCTGCTCGGCCATCCGGTAGCGGGCCAGCCGGGGTGCGCCGATCGAGCTGAGCGACTCTTCGCGGTCGTCGTCGTCGGACAGCGCCTCGGCGGTGGAGATCATCCCCGCGAAGTCCCATGCCCCGTAGAGCCCGAGGTGGACGCGGAGGAACAGGTCGCCCTCGAACTCCAGGAACATCTGCTTCGCCACGGCACGCGCGGCGATCATGCGCTTGCCGTCGAGCTGCGCGGCCCCGGCGGCGAAGCGACCCTGCGGGCTCGAGACCTCGCAGCGCTTGCCGACGAAGTGCCGGGTGAACTGGTTGGCGATGCGGTGGACGGAGTGACCCTCGGGCATGACTACCGTTCTACCCGGTACCCCTGACGGGCCGGACTACGCGTCGATCTGGCGGCCGGCGATCAGCCCGGTGGTCTCGTACTCGGCGAGCTGCGCGATGCGGCGGGCGTGACGCTCCTCGCCGGAGAACGGCTCGGCGATGAACAGGTCGACGAACCGGATCGCTTCGTCCTCGGTGTGCTGGCGCGCTCCGATGGAGATGACGTTGGCATCGTTGTGCTGCCGGGCGAGGACGGCGGTCGACTCGTTCCAGACGAGCGCGGCGCGGATGCCCTCGACCTTGTTCGCAGCGATCTGCTCGCCGTTGCCGGAACCGCCGAAGACGACACCGAGCGCCTGGACGCCGGCGCGCTGGTCCTGCACCACGGCGTGCGCGGCGTTGATGCAGAACGAGGGGTAGTCGTCGAGCGCGTCGTACTCGGTCGGCCCGTGGTCCACGACCTCGTGCCCGGCTTCCATCAGGTGTGTCGCGAGGGTCTTGTTGAACTCGAGGCCGGCGTGGTCCGTTCCGAGGTGGATGCGCATGGAACCGATCCTATTCCTGCGACTCCGGGGCCCGGACCACGACTGACTACGGCGCGCGGACGACCACCACGAGGTACCGGGTGGGGTCCTCGCCCGGGTTGCGGTAGACGACGTCGGCGGGGTCGCCGAGCTCGATCCGGTCCCCCGCCGCCAGGCGCGTCGGCTCGCCGCCGACGACGACCTCCAGCACGCCGTCGACGACCCAGATGCAGTGCCGCAGGAACGCGTAGGCGGACGCCGGGTAGGCCACGTCGCGGCCGGCCGGGAGGCGCACCTCGGTGACGTCAGCGGGGAACGCCGCGCTCGAGACCGGACGGCGGCGGTACCCGGTGTCGGGATCGGTCCAGGAATCGGCGGTCGCGCCGCGTTGGACCCCACGCGCCTCGTCGGGGTCCGTCGCCCTGGGCACCTCGTGCTCGAGGGCGTCGTCGAGGAGCTGCGAGATCGTCAGGCCGAAGGCACCGGACAGCCGGCCGAGGATCGTCGCGGTGGGGCTGGAGACCCCGCGCTCGACGCGGTTGATCATCGCGCGGGAGACGCCCGACTCCTCGGCGAGCTCGGTCAGGCTCCACTTCCGCTCGGTGCGGAGCCGCTGCAGGCGTTCGCCGAGCGCCCGCTGCTCGGCGACCGAGGTGTCGTCGGTGCCGGTTGCAGGATCGGCGTGCTCGTCGTCTACGATGTGAGACATGACGACAGCATATGCGACGAACGGGGTCGTGATCCGCGACTGCACCCCCGCCGACCTCGACGTCGTGCACGCCCTGCACGTCGATGCCGTGTTGCACTCCACCGCCATCTGGCAGGAGACCCCGCACCCGCGTGCGTACTTCGACGGATGGCTCGCTGCGCGGCAGGGCGACGGCTTCCCGGTGGTCGTGGCCGAGGTCGACGGGGTCGTGGCCGGCTACGCCACGTACTCCCAGTGGCGGCCGCACCAGGGGTACCGGCTGACCGTCGAGCACAGCGTCTACGTGGTCGAGGCGTTCCGCGGCAGGGGCATCGCGACGACCCTGATGGCCGAGTTGGTCGCGCGCGCCACCGCCGAGGGGCGGCACGTGATGATGGCCGGGATCTGCAGCACCAACGCGGGGTCGATCGCCCTGCACGAGCGGCTCGGTTTCACCACGGTCGCGGTCGTGCCCGAGGTCGGGCGGAAGTTCGACCGGTGGCTCGACCTGACGATGATGCGGCTGCCGCTCGTCTGACCGTCGCCGGTCAGTCCGTGCCCGGCATCGGGACGTCCAGGGGCGGTGGCGACCGTCGGAACGGCGGCGCGGTGTCACCGTGCGCGATCGGACGGTGGTCGGCGAACCAGGAGTACGCGACCGCTTCGTCAGCCTCAGCCGGGCTCTCGTCGAGGCAGTCGTTGCACCGCGCGTGCCAGCCGGCCTCGTCGTGCCACCGGTGGGGGTACCCCTTCGTGACCCAGTCCGGCGACCACTTCACGTCGAAGGCGTACACGATCTCAGCGGCGATCCCCCACGCGAGGTTCTTGAGCGCCGCGTCCTCGATGCCCTTGTCCCACGAGAGCCAGCCGTTGCGGAGTTCCTCGAAGACGTTGTCCGCGAGCAGCTCGTGGTTCTTGTCGCCCCACTCGTCGCTCGAGGACCGCACGACGACCGCGGGCACGCTCGGGGTCGTCGCCGGCCCAGCATCGCTCGCCCGGTCCTCCCTGGCCTGGTCGGCGCTGTGGGTCCGCGCGTACCGCTCGCCGTCCGTCGTGTTCATCAGCCAGACCGAGTTCGCGAGGTCGCCGTCGGACTCGCCGGCCCGGGGGGCGCTGACGTAGCGTTCCCGGACGGTCGCAATCCGGTCAGCGGAGCTCCGCTCGGGTTCGACGAACGCGAGCTCCGAAGCGACGCGGACGAACATCCCGCTCGTCAGGAGCCCGCGCCGCATGCCGATCTCGACGCACCGCAACGCCATCGCGCGGGCTCGGGTGCCGTCGGGTTCGTGGTCGGTCCGCGCCATGCGGTGCAGCGCGCGGAGGTCGGTCGCGCACCCGTTCCGGTTGAACTCCGTGAGGTCGAGGAGCAGCTGTTCCTCGGGCGTCCGGGGTGCCGGCTCGGCGCTCGGTGTCAGGCCATCGTCGTGCCGGACACTACGTCGCTGGACCCGGGGGTCCTCCGCATCAGCGGGCGGGATGACGTCGATGTAGGCCTCGTGCCCGGGGAGGGGTTCCCGCATCGCGGCGACGGAGCCGTCCGGCATGGAGCGGACTTCCTCTGCGGGGAAGGGGACGTACTCGAGGCCGGGGTCAGACAACGATCTCGTCTCCGTGTTCTTCGATGACGTTGCCGTCCTCATCCCAGACCGCACGAAGTCGCGGGACCGGGTCCTCACCAGCGAGCTCTCGCCGCGATCGCTCCCGTCCGTACAGCTGTGCGCCTGTCTCCGTCCGCATCAGGTAGCACGGCCAGTACTGCACCTCGTCAGGAGCGAGGTCAATCGTGTAGATCGACGCGACCCTGTCGACGACGGCCTCGACGCTTGCTGTCCAGGTTTCCCAACCGGCACGCCCAGTGCCGTTCTCCTCGTAGTTGCCGACGCACACGAGATCACGCTCGAGCAAACGACCGAGCACGTCGAGGAGCCATTCACGAGTCTCCCCCAACGGCCGACGGCGTCCCTTCTCTATGTTGCCGGTCCAGGCCCACAGGTTCTCGCCGGTCCCGTCCTGGACGGACGCCAGACAGTAGTAGGTGAACTCATTCATCGACATCATCCTTCCGGCATCGCATCGTCGGGGAGGTCATGCGGCGCCGATCCTTCGGGGAGATGCACCTTCACGTTCTCCCATTCCGACGTCTTCGAGTTGTGCACTTCGACCACTGGCCCTCCCGTGCCGCTGTCGCGTCGGTACTGGACGCGTGTTCCGTCAGGGAGGACGACTTGGATGCGGTCGGGTGTCGATCCCGGAGCGAGCGTGCCGCCTCGGCTGAGCTCACGCCATGCCTCGACGGCTTCCTCTGGAGTGTCGACCTCGCGATGCGGCTCGGTCTTCCCCGGGCGTCCGATGGAGCGGATCCGCTCGTTGGCCTCGTCGCCGGTCATCGGTCCGACCACGTCCGTCATGATCCCGGAGCCGCCCGCGACCTCGCGGGGCTTGCCCGTGAGCGGATCGTGCGTCCACGCCCACGCGTCCCGGTCAGCCTGGGCCATCCGTTGCCGCATGGCGTCGGCCGGGGTCTGCTGCTTCGTGTCCCCGCTGAGGCCGAACAGGATGCCCAGCACGCCCAGCGCCGACAGGCCACCGACCGCGCTGCCGGTACCGGCAGCGGTCCCACCGGCGGCACCGAGCCACGGCCACGGGAACTGGAAGGGCGCGGACGGGAAGCCGGGCAGCGGCATCGGAGCCACGAGACTCGCGGTGCGCACGTCGGTGTCGTCCTCGGCGAGCCCCGCGGTCGAGTCACCGCCGCTGACGGCGTGGATCTGCGAGGCGAGTCGCTGCTGCCAGTCACGCCACTGTTCGTTCCAGGCCGAGACTGCCGCCCGGAGCGCCGCGTCCTCGGCAACGAGGCTGGGGACCCGGTCCCACGAGGTGCTCGTGTCGGGCGGCTCGGGCAGCGCAGCGTCGTGACGCTCGACGGCGGCGTGGACCCCGCCGGTGAACGACGAGATCCGCTCGACCAACGCGACGCGGCGTGTCCGGAGTTCGGCGAAGTCGAACGACGCCCGATCGACGAGCGCGTGGAGGTGGTCGACGCTCTCGGCGAGTTCGGTCGCGACGGCGGTGGAACGGTGGGTCATGGCGGGCATCGCGGCGCTCACGCCGGCCATCTCGAACACCGCCGGCATGGTGGACCAGGAGTGCTCGCCGTCCGATGCCGCGGTCCGCACGCCGTCCGATGCGGTACGGAGCGTCGCGGCTGCGTCCACCACGGCGCTCATGTCGAGACGGATCTCGTCGAGCGACGCGACCGAGACCATGCCGCTCATCGCTGCGCCGCGTGGTCGGCGGTGCGCGCCATCTGACCGTCCGCCTCGTCGACGGCGGCGAGTGCGATCGCACCGACCGCACTGACCGCCTGGAGGTGGGTGCCGATCCGCGTCGCGGTCCCCGCGCGCTCCGACGCGAACGATCGAAGCGCCGAGGCGATCTCCGCCGATCCGCTCGCCGATCCGGCGAGCGCGTCGAGCGCTCGCTCGAACTCCTCCGCACGTCGGCTCACGCCGGACGCCGCCGTTCGGACGTCCGCGACGGTCCTCGCGGACGCAGCGCGGTCGACGCGGTACGACTCCCCCATGTGGATCCCCATCCCCCTGATACTTCACCGACGGAACCCACCATAGTGCCGTCTGGAGGCACGTGGCGGTGCCGCCACGTGCCTCCAGTCCGTCAGTCGGTGGTGTCGAAGACCGGGCCGACCGTGCGCGAGCGCTTGAGCTCGAAGAAGCCGGGGTACTTCGCGACGGCGACGACGCCGTCCCACAGGTCGAGCGCCTCCTGGCCCGTGGGCGCCGGGGAGATGACCGGTCCGAAGAACGCGGTGCCCGCGACGGCGATGACCGGCGTGCCGACGTCCTGTCCGACGCGGTCGATGCCGTCCTGGTGGCTGGCACGCACGGCGGCGTCGACCTCGTCCGTCCAGGCGTACTCGAGCAGGTCGGCGTCGAGGCCGAGCTCGGCGAGCACGGCGGGGACGACCTGCTCCGGGTCGGACTCCTGGCGGTGGTGGATGTGCTCGCCGAGGGCGTCGTAGAGCGGCTTGACGACGTCCTGTCCGAGCCGGAGCCTCGCCGCCGTGACGATGCGCGGGTAGACCTGACCGGCGTGCAGGCGCTCCTTGTAGGAGTCCGGGACGTCCTGGTCCTCGTTGAGGACGAACAGGCTCATCACGTTCCAGGTCACGTCGAGGTCGCGGTGCTCGGCCACCTCGCCCACCCAGCGGCTCGTCATCCAGGCCCAGGGGCAGTTCGGGTCGAACCAGAACTCCACGGCGGTGCGCTCGGTGGTGGGGTCGGTCGGGTTGTCCACAGTCGTCTCGGTCACGATCCGAGCGTACGCGGCGTCGCTAGGCTGGAGCCCATCGTCCCGCCGGCGCACGACGCCGTCCGGGGCCCCGTACGCGGACACCGATCGTCCGCGTCCCCAGCGAAGATGGAGCGTTGCGTGCCCGGAGAGAACCTCACCCGAATCGAAGCCCAGGAGCGCGCGGCCGTCGTCGCCGTGCAGACGTACGACGTCGAGCTCGACCTGACCCGCGGCGCCGAGGCCTTCGGCAGCACCACGCGGGTGCGCTTCACCGCCACCGCCGGCGCATCGACCTTCATCGACGCCATCACGAAGACCGTGCACTCGATCACGCTGAACGGCACGGCACTCGACGTCGCCGCCGTGAACGACGGCGTGCGCATCCGGCTCGACGACCTGCAGGAGCAGAACGAGCTCGTGGTCGTCAGCGACGCGCTGTACACGAACACCGGCGAAGGCCTGCACCGCTTCGTCGACCCGGTGGACGACGAGGTGTACCTGTACTCCCAGTTCGAGGTCCCCGACTCCCGCCGCATGTTCGCGGTGTTCGAGCAGCCCGACCTGAAGGCCGAGTTCTCCTTCACCGTGACCGCGCCGTCGCGGTGGCAGGTCGTCTCGAACTCCCCCACCCCGGAGCCGCACGTCGACGGCGACGTCGCGACCTGGGCCTTCCCGCCCACCGCGCGCATCTCCAGCTACATCACCGCGCTCGTCGCCGGCCCGTACGAGGTCGTGCGCGACGAGCTGACCAGCCGCGACGGCCGGACGATCCCGCTCGGCGTCTTCGCGCGCAAGTCGCTCGCCTCGTACCTCGACCCCGAGTACGTGTTCGACATCACGAAGAAGGGCTTCGCGTACTTCGAGGAGAAGTTCGACGTCGCCTACCCCTTCGAGAAGTACGACCAGCTCTTCGTGCCGGAGTTCAACGCCGGCGCGATGGAGAACGCCGGGGCCGTCACCTTCACCGAGACCTACGTGTTCCGGTCGAAGGTCACCGACGCCATCAAGGAGCGCCGGGTCGTCACGATCCTGCACGAGCTCGCCCACATGTGGTTCGGGGACCTCGTCACCATGAAGTGGTGGAACGACCTCTGGCTCAACGAGTCGTTCGCCGAGTGGGCCTCCACGATCGCCACGGCTGAGGCCACCGAGTGGACCGAGGCCTGGACCACGTTCCAGGCGATGGAGAAGTCCTGGGCCTACCGCCAGGACCAGCTCCCCTCGACGCACCCGATCGTCGCGACGATCAACGACCTCGAAGACGTCCAGGTCAACTTCGACGGCATCACCTACGCGAAGGGCGGCTCGGTCCTGAAGCAGCTCGTCGCGTGGGTCGGCATCGACGCGTTCTTCGCCGGTGTCTCCGCCTACTTCAAGAAGCACCACCACTCGAACACCGAGCTCCGCGACCTGCTGGTCGAGCTCGAGGCGACGAGTGGCCGGGAGCTGACCGAGTGGTCGAAGCTCTGGCTCGAGACCGCGGGCGTCAACACCCTGCGCCCCGAGATCGAGACCGACGAGTCCGGCGTCATCACGTCGTTCACCGTCCTGCAGGAAGCCCCCGCCGACTACCCGACGCTGCGCCCGCACCGTCTGGCGATCGGCGTGTACGCCTTCCGGAACGACGAGTCCGCGCCGTTCGGCGCCGACACTGCCTCGACCGGCGGCAAGCTCGAGCGGGTCCACCGCGTCGAGATCGACGTCGACGGTGCCCGCACCGAGGTGCCCGAGCTCGTCGGCGTCCAGCGCGGCGACCTCGTGCTGCTCAACGACGACGACCTGGCCTACGCCAAGATCCGTCTCGACGAGCACTCCCGGCGCACCGCGATCGAGCACCTCGCGTCGATCGCGAACCCGCTCGCCCGCTCGATCGTCTGGGGTTCCGTGTGGGACGCCACGCGCGACGCCGAGTCCCCGGCCAGCGACTACGTCCGCCTCGTGCTCGGCAACATCGCGACCGAGACCGAGTCGACGACCATCCGCACGACGCTCTCGCAGCTGCTGCTCACCGCACGCAACTACGTGGCACCGGGCTCGGTCGAGGCCACGGTCCGCACTGTCGGCGACACGCTCTGGCAGCTCGCCTCCTCGGCCGAGGCCGGTTCGGACGCGCAGTTCCAGTTCGTGAAGTTCTTCGCGCAGATCCCGTCCACGCCCGAGCACGTCGCGACCTTGCAGGGCCTCCGCGCCGGTTCGGTCACGCTGCAGGGCCTCGAGATCGACACCGACCTGCGCTGGGAGCTGCTCGAGGGTCTCGTGCTCGCGGGTGCCGCTGGCAACGCCGAGATCGACACCGAGCTCGCCGCGGACAAGACGGCCTCGGGTGAGCAGGCCGCGGCCCGCGCCCGGGCGACGATCCCCACGGCCGAGGGCAAGCTGGCGGCGTTCTCGTCACTGGTCGACTCGTCCGAGCTACCGAACGCGATCGTGCGCCAGACCACGGTCGGGTTCCAGCACGTGAACAGCCCGGTGCTGCTCGAGGGCCTCGTGCCGAAGTACTTCGAGGTGCTGACGCGCATCTGGGCCGAGCGCAGCTACCACATGGCCGACACCATCGTCTCGGGCCTCTACCCGGCGCCGCTCGCGTCGGCCGAGCTCCGTGACGCCGCCGCCGCGTGGCTCGAGGAGCACCCGGAGACGCCGGCCCTGCGCCGCATCGTGTCCGAGAGCCTCGCGGGCACGGAGCGCGCACTCCGGGTCCAGGCCGCCGACGCCTGACCCGTCGTCCCACCCGGCGGGGTCTTGGTGTTCCTCCAGGGACGCCGAGGCCCCGCCGCTTAGCATCGACCGGATATGAACTTGGCTGCAGACTCCACCGACGTCCCGAAGTGGGCCTCCAACACCTTCACCCAGTTCGTCGAGGCGTGGCACATCCCGATCACGATCGTCATCACGATCCTCGCGGCGATCCTCGTCCGCGTGTTCCTCCGCCGCATCATCAAGCAGGTCGTCGACCGGGTCGTGAACGGCGTCAAGAAGCGTCAGGGCGCTGAGGACACGCAGGCCCTCATCGCCTCGCCCGTGCAGACCGCCCGCGTCGTGCAGCGGACCCGGACGCTCGGCAGCGTGCTCGAGAACCTGGCGACGGTGATCGTCGTCGTGATCGCGCTGGCCATCATCATCCCGGTCGCGATCCCGAACGCCGCGGTCGGCATCGTCGGCGGTGCGTCCCTCGTCGCCGCAGGTCTCGCCGTCGGCGCCCAGTCCATCGTCAAGGACCTGCTGTCCGGCGTCTTCATGATCCTCGAGGACCAGGCCGGCGTCGGTGACGTCGTCGACACCGGTCAGGCCACCGGCGTCGTCGAGAACGTCGGCCTGCGCGTCATGCAGATCCGCGACGTGAACGGGATCCTGTGGTTCGTGCCGAACGGCCAGATCCTGCGCGTCGGCAACCTGTCGCAGGGCTGGTCCCGCGTGCTCGTCGACATCACCGTGCCCTACGACACCGACATCGACGCTGTGCAGGACGCCCTGCTCAAGGCCGCGGTCACGATGTCGCAGGAGCCCCGCTGGCGGCAACGCATCGTCGAGAAGCCGGAGATCTGGGGCCTGCAGTCGATCACCGACGCCGGCATGGTCTTCCGCCTCGTCGTGAAGACCCGGGCGTCCGAGCTGGACGTCGTCGGCCGGGAACTCCGCACCCGGCTGAAGCACGCCGTCGACGAGCTCGGCATCACCCTGCCCGCGATGGCGATGATCATGCCCGAGGGCTGGGAGAACGCCACCTCGATCAACGGCCTGCGCACCATCCGGACCCAGCCGACGCCGGCGCCCACGAAGCCCCGGCGCACCAAGCGCAACATCCTCGGGCAGCCGATCCGCACGGACGACCCCGACAGCGGGAAGGACCCCCGATGACCGACCCCACACCGCCGAGCGGTCTCGGCATGCCCGGCGGACTCGGCACCACCCCGGGGCTCGGCGGCCCCGGCGTCCCGGCGCAGCCGATCACCCTGCGCGTCGGGGAGCACGGCGCCTCGGCCACCGGGTCGCTGTACGAGCGAATCGGCGGCGCCCCGACCTTCGACCGGCTCGTCCGGCGCTTCTACGAGGGCGTGCAGCAGGACGAGGTCATCTGGCCGATGTACCCGGCCGACGACCTCGAGGGTGCGATCTGGCGCCTGTCGGCCTTCCTGCAGCAGTACTGGGGCGGCCCGGGCACCTACAGCGAGCAGCGCGGGCACCCACGGCTCCGGATGCGGCACAACCCGTTCCGCATCACGTCCGAGGCCCGCGAGCGCTGGCTCCACCACATGCACGAGGCGGTCGAGTCCCTCGGGCTCGCGCCCCTCGACGAAGCCGAGCTCTGGGGCTACCTCGACCGCGCTGCCCACGCGATGACGAACACCTTCGACTGACGCGCGGGCACAAACGCCGTCGTGTCGTCGAGACGCCGCTGAATCCGGCGGCGTCTCGACGCTCCCGCGGCGTCTTCCGCTGACGCCGGCGTGCAGTGATCGTCACGAGTGGCGGACGGGAGGCCCGTGGCGGCGCCGCCACGGGCCTCCCGTCCGCCTTTCCCCGCGTTCTCGTGTTCGCGAGACGCCGGCGTGTCCGTCTGACGCCGCCATGTGCGTTCCACGCCTCCGGATTCGGCGGCGTCTCGCGGAACCGGCGGCGTGTTCGCGGGACGCCGGCGTCTTTGGTGGGCAGCGCGTCAGCGCACGTACGCGCCGGAGGCGAGGTCCTCGACCAGGGTCGGCCGCGACGGGCGCCAGCCGTAGGCCGACCGAGCGTGGGCGCCGGAGGCCTCCTGGTGCAGGAGCAGGGCGTCGGCGTAGTCGGTGCCGAGCCGCTGCCGGCTGGCCTCGACGCTCTCGGCCACGACGGGCGATCCGTGGGCCCCGGCCTCGGCGAGCTCGCGCACGGTCGGGTTGTCCCCCGTCGCCGCGACGATGTACCCGTCGCGCTCGCCACGGTGCAGCGCGAGGACGTACAGCGCGCCGAGGTCGTCGACGTGCACCGTCGTCCACCGCTGCGAACCGTCGCCCACCAGGTGCACGGGCTGCTCGCCGTCGCCGACGAACATCGCCGGGATGCCGGCGCCACGGCCGTACACGATGCCGGGCGCGACGACCGTGCTCCGCACGGCGCTCGCGCGGAGTGCGGCTTCGTTGTGCCCGCGCCAGGCGGTCAACGTCGGCGGGTCGATCGGCGACTGCTCGGAGATGTCCGTCGAGTCACCGAAGGTGAAGATCCCACCGGTGTGCACGAACGGCTTGGGCGTGCCGGCCAGCGCACCGATCGCCGTGCGGATGAAGTCGGGGTCGACGCCCGGCGCTGACGCCGTGTGGACCACACCGTCGCTCTCGTGCAGCAGCCGTTCGACGACCTCGGTGTCGGTGACGTCGCCGACCAGGGCACGGCCGCCCGCGTCGCGGACGTGCTGGGCCTTCTCGTCGGACCGGACGAGCGCGGTGGCCTCGTCGCCTTGGGCCACGAGGGAGCGGAGGACGGCGGAGCCGATGTACCCGGACGCACCGGTGAGGAGGACGTGCATGGGTCCAGCCAACCACGGCGGCCGGGCCGGGTCAGGGTCGAGGTCGAGGTCGAGGTCGAGGTCGCGGTCGCGGTCGCGGTCGCGGTCGCGGTCGCGGTCGCTAGGAGCTCAGGGTCCAGGCGCGGCGCTTCACGAGCACGTGGCCGCGCGAGGTCGTGAGTCGGCTCCACGGACCGGTCTCGAACAGGCGGACGGGGTCGTGCCCGAGGAACCCGAGGCTCTCCCCCGCGAAGCCCGCGCCGGCCGGCAGGTGCTCGACGCCGGGGACCGGCCGGCCCCAGACCTCGGCGCGGATCCGTCGGACGATGGCTTCGCCCGCGTTGGACGGCACGGCGTCGGCGACCTCGGCGATGCCGTCGCGGGTGGCGCGGCGGAGGAGCTCCGGCGAGACGTCGGGCAGCGGCACCCAGCCACCGCGGGGCGGCGAGATGGCCGCCCACGTGACGGTGTGGACCTCGTGCGGCAACTCGACCTCGATCGGGGTGGCCCGCGTCGGGTCGGCACCCTCGGCGTGCTCGGCGTCCTGCGCCTCGGCCAGCAGGCGGAGACGCTCGAGCAGCGACTGCAGCGGGACCACGGTGTCGATCGAGGCGGGCTCGGTGAGCGAGAACGTGCGGAGGCCGAGGACCGTCGGGAGTTCGTCGAGCAACCCGAGGGGGTAGAGGATCGCGGTGTAGACGGCGAGGACGCCGGAGTCGGCGATGAGCCGGACCGAGCCGTCCTCGATCCGAGCGGCACGTCCGAGGTACGTGCGGAGGTCACCGAGGGAGGCGGCGTCGGGAAGCGTGAACGAGTTGCCCATGTCGTCCCCGATCCTACCGGCCATCGGTGCCGCACCGCCTGGGCGTGGCGACCCTGCGGCGGGGCCGGGCGGCCGTTCGTAGACTGCACAGCGTGAACGGCGAACCCGACTTCCTGCGGACCCTGCGACTCGAGGACACCGGCGCGAGCACGGGCGAGACGATCCTCACCGGTGCAAGCCACTGGTCCCCCGGTGGTCGGGTGTTCGGCGGGCAGGTCCTGGCGCAGTGCATCGTCGCCGCGCAGAGCACGATCGACGGTCGGGACGTCCACTCGATGCACGGGTACTTCCTGCGGCCCGGTGACATCGAGGTGCCGATCACCTTCGGCGTCGAGCGCATCCACGACGGTCGTTCGTTCGCGGCCCGACGGGTGCAGGCGTACCAGCGCGGCGTGCCGATCTTCTCGATGATCGCGTCGTTCCAGGTGCCGGACACCGGCATCGAGCACCAGGACCCGTACCCCGTGGACACTCCCGACCCCGAGTCCCTGCCCTCGGCGGCGTCGATCCTGTCCGCGATCGACCACCCCGTCGCTCGCGCGTGGGCCGCGCGGTCCATCGACCTGCGGCACGTCGAGGGGCCGGTGTTCGTCGACGTGCAGGGCGAGCACGTGCCGCACCAGGCGGTCTGGTTCCGCGTGCAGGGCGACCTGCCGGACGACCCGGCCCTGCACCGCGCCGTGCTGGGGTACGCGAGCGACCTGTCGATCCTCGAGCCGATCATGCGACGGCACGGCATCGCCTGGGGCACGCCGGGAGTGAAGAGCGCGAGCCTCGACCACGCCATGTGGTGGCACCGCGACGGGCGCGCCGACGAGTGGATCCTGTACACGCAGGAGTCCCCCAGCGCCCAGGGCGGCCGGGGACTCGCGTTCGGCCGGATGTTCTCACGGGACGGGCAGCTGCTGGCCACCGTCGCCCAGGAGGGCATGATGCGGGTGCCTACGGCCGGCTGAACTGCACCGGATCCTCGAGGTACCGCTCGCACGCCGCACGCTCGGTGTCGGTCAGGCGACGCGGACGGCTCGTCGCCGCGTCGACCATCACGAGCGCCGTCGTGGCCCGGGTGTACAGGACGGCGGGCTGCTGCCCCACCGGCGACCAGACCTCGTACGAGACGTCGATGCTCGCGCCCCCGAGCCGCCCGATCCACATCTGGATGTCGAGCGGCTGGCGGAGGTACGGGATCGACGCCAGGTACTCCAGGCGCTGCCCGGCGATCACGGTCATCGTGCCCGAGCCCGGCCGACCGTCGATGATCGGCTCCGGCAGGCTGCCGTCCGGGTCCTCACCGGGGTCGGCACCCCAGAACCCCACGATGCGCGCTTCTTCGAGCAGGCGCAGCATCGCGGAGTTGTTGACGTGACCGTAGGCGTCGATGTCGCTCCACCGCATGCGGATGGGAGCGTGCAGTCTCGCCACGCGGGTCAGTCGCGGGTGAGCTTGCGGTACGTCGCGCGCCCGGGCTTCGCGGCGTCTGCCCCGAGGCGCTCGATCTTGTTCTCCTCGTACGCCTCGAAGTTGCCCTCGAACCAGTACCAGTTCGGTGTCCCGTCCTCGTTGAGGCCCTCCCACGCCAGGATGTGCGTGGCGATGCGGTCGAGGAACCACCGGTCGTGGGTGATGACCACGGCGCAACCGGGGTACTCGAGCAGGGCGTTCTCGAGGCTGCCGAGGGTCTCGACGTCCAGGTCGTTGGTCGGCTCGTCGAGGAGCAGCAGGTTGCCGCCCTGCTTGAGCGTCAGCGCCAGGTTCAGTCGGTTGCGCTCACCGCCGGACAGGATGCCGGCACGCTTCTGCTGGTCCGGGCCCTTGAAGCCGAACTGCGACACGTAGGCGCGGGACGGGATCTCGGTCTTGCCGACCTGGATGTAGTCGAGGCCGTCGGACACGACCTCCCACAGGTTCTTGTTCGGGTCGATCCCGCCGCGGGTCTGGTCGACGTAGGAGATCTGGACGGTGTCACCGATCTTCAGCGTGCCGCCGTCGAGGGGCTCGAGGCCGACGATCGTCTTGAAGAGCGTGGTCTTGCCGACGCCGTTGGGACCGATGACGCCGACGATGCCGTTGCGGGGCAGCGTGAACGAGAGGTCACCGATGATGACGCGCTCACCGAACTGCTTGCGCAGGTGCTCGGCGTCGATGACCTGCGAACCGAGGCGCGGGCCGACGGGGATCACGATCTCCTCGAAGTCGAGCTTGCGAGTGCGCTCGGCCTCGGTGACCATCTCCTCGTAGCGGGCGAGACGGGCCTTCGACTTGGCCTGGCGGCCCTTGGTGTTGCTGCGGACCCAGTCGAGCTCCGAGGACAGGCGCTTCGCGAGCTTGGCGTCCTTCTTGCCCTGCACCTCGAGGCGGGCGCGCTTCTTCTCGAGGTAGGTCGAGTAGTTGCCCTCGTACGGGTAGAGGCGACCACGGTCGACCTCGGCGATCCACTGCGCGACGTGGTCGAGGAAGTACCGGTCGTGGGTCACGGCGAGGACGGCACCGTGGTACTGCTGCAGGTGCTGCTCGAGCCAGAGCACGCTCTCGGCGTCGAGGTGGTTGGTGGGCTCGTCGAGGAGGAGCAGGTCGGGCTTCTGGAGCAGGAGCTTGCAGAGCGCGACGCGGCGCTTCTCACCACCGGACAGGTGGGTGACGAGCTCGTCCCCCGGGGGGCACTGGAGCGCGGCCATCGCCTGCTCGAGCTGGGAGTCGAGGTCCCACGCGTCGGCGGCGTCGATGTCTTCCTGCAGCGTGCCCATCTCGGCGAGCAGGGCGTCGAAGTCGGCGTCCGGCTCGGCCATGAGCGCCGAGATCTCGTTGAAGCGTGCGAGTTTGCCGTGGATCTCGCCCACGCCTTCCTGCACGTTCTCGAGCACGGTCTTCGTCTCGTCGAGCTCCGGCTCCTGCATGAGGATGCCGACGGAGAAGCCCGGCGTGAGCTTCGCCTCGCCGTTGGACGGCTGGTCGAGACCCGCCATGATCTTCAGGATCGTCGACTTGCCCGCACCGTTCGGCCCGACGACGCCGATCTTGGCGCCGGGGAGGAACGACATCGTGACGTCGTCGAGGATCAGCTTGTCGCCGACCGCCTTGCGGGCGCGGACCATCTGGTAGATGTACTCAGCCATATCGGCCCCAAGTGTAGTGACACCGTCGGAGCGGTGCTCGCACGACGCCGGATCGCCGCTTCCCGCACCTGTACGAACAGCCCTGTTGTTCACGGCACGGACGACGTAGCTTTGCCTCACCCCGCTACCTCGGGCCCGTCGCTCACCACGACGAGGACCAGGATCAGGACCACGGACAGGACGAGGACCATGACCACGCACACGACCACGACCCCGTCGCGGCTTCGCCGCCTCGCGCTCCCCTTCGTCGGAGCGATCGCACTCACCGTCGCACTCATCGCCCCGGTCTCACCGGCATCGGCCGCCGGTGCCGTGCCGAAGGGCGACCCGTACCTGCTGTACACGGCGAGCATCAGCGCCAACGGCACGGGCACCGGCTACTCGTCGTACATCAACGTGCACGACGCCCACAACAACGCGTACGCCTTCGGGATCCAGTCGGACAAGGGTTCCCCCGAGAGCAAGGGCAAGCCGCGCTACATCTGGGAGCGCGTGCAGAACGGCAAGTTCACCTACGGCTACCTCGGCCCGGCCACGAACAAGCTCACGCCGATCGGGATGCGCTGGTACAAGAACGACGTCGCGACGATGATCGTGAACCACAAGACGATCGGCACGCTCAAGCTCAACCTGGACGGTCGCCTGTTCTTCAACGCCGAGGCCAACGCCCGCCTGAACGGTGACGTCGTGCACTCGACGGTGCAGAACACCCGCATCACGGTCGGTGACCGCAAGTCGAACACCGGTCTGAACGGCAAGTGGGACACGAGCTTCTCGTTCCACGGGCTGAAGGCCAAGCAGACCAACACCCCCCGGGTGCAGGGTGCGAGCTTCAAGATCGACGGCCGTGTGACCGGGCTGCCCCGCGGCGGGAACTGGGACACCGCCCAGGTCTCCGGCATCGGGATGATCGCCCAGAAGTGGTGACCGCCGCGTCCCGCTGAACGGCACGCTGCACCGGCGGCCTGACCGGACACACTGACCCTGGTCGGCGCGTCGGGTCAGGCCGCTTCGGCGACGTGCGCGTCGTGACGGTCCTGGTCGTCGAGGGGCGGCACCGGGTCCCACGGCGCAGCGTCCTGTTCGAGCGTGTGCTCGGACGGCCCGACCGGGTCGGGAGCGTCGCCGAGCGGCGGCTCGCCGTGCAGGCCGTCAGCTCCGCTGTCATCGCCGTCGCCGTCTCCGCCCCCGGGGCCGTCCTCGCTTGACGGATCGTGCTCGGTTCCCCCGCCGTGTCCCGGTGCGCCGTGCTCGGGCGCGCGACCGGCCCCCGGCTCCGGTACGGACTCACGGACCTCGCCGGTGCGCGGGTCGACCCCGCGGAGACCGCCATGGCCCGAGGTGGCATCCCCCACCTGCCGCGGTACCCGGACCCAGTTGCTGATCCCCCACGCCAGGTCGTGGCCGATGCCGTCGGCGTCGATCTCGACCGAGGTCCCGCCGCGACCGTCGCGCTCCCACGTCCGGATGCGGACGCGGCCGGCCACGACGATGCGGTCGCCCTTCTTCAGAGACTTGAACACGTTCGACGCGAGTGAGCGGAACGCGGTGACGGTGTACCAGTTGGTCGCACCGTTGACCCAGGCGGCACTGGCCCGGTCCCAACGGCGCGAAGGTGACGCGAGCCGGAGACTCGTGATGGCGATGCCGGTCTCGGTGACGAGGTGACGTGGCTCGGTGGCGACGATTCCGCAGACGGTGATGATGTCGTTCATGCGTCGATCGTCACGGAGCCCGGGGCTGCGCGAGCGGCCCCGGGCTCGATCTGTGACGTGTGGACCCGATCAGGCGACCTGTGGAGGACGAGTCCCCCGGGCCTCCTGTCCGAACCCGCTCAGTGTGCTCGGAACTCGGGCCGGGCGGCCAACGGTCCGAGCGCGGAGTGGACCGCGCCCTTCGCGGACTCGAGGGACGGGTACGGCCCGCCCGCCCGTCGTCGTCCGTAGAGCTCGACCTGGAAGCCGTCCGCCGCGCGGTGGATGCTGCCCACCGCTCCGGCCGGACCGATGGCGACCCAGGTTCCCGTGTTGTCCGTCATGTTCGAACCACCTCCTTGTGGCCCTGCCGCCCCGGGGTCAGGACGCCAGGATGTACTGACTGTAGGCCTTCCGGACCTTGTTCACCTTGGGCAGCGCGACTGCGAGGCAGTACCCCTGCCCGGGGTTCTTCGCGAAGAAGTCCTGGTGGTACTCCTCAGCGCGGTAGAACGTCGAGAACGGCTCGATGGTGGTGACGATCCCGCCGTCCCAGATCTCCGACGCCCGCTCGACCGCGTGCTCGAACAGTTCGCGCTGCGCGTCGTCGGCCGGGAACATCGCCGAGCGGTACTGCGTGCCGACGTCGGCGCCCTGACGGTTCAGCTGACGGGGGTCGTGCAGCGTGAAGAACACGTCGAGGATCACGTCGGCCGGGATCACCGACTCGTCGAAGGTCACGGCGACCGCCTCGGCATGCCCGGTCGTGCCGGTGCACACGAGCTCGTAGGACGGGTCCGCGTCCTGCCCGCCGACGTAGCCGGACACCACGTCCTGCACGCCCTGGAGCGTGCGGTACACGGCGTCCAGACACCAGAAACATCCACCTGCGAGCACGAACGTGGTCATGGCCACAACCTCTCTCCGGGCCGCCGGTGCAGCCCCTTCGTTCCTCCACAACAGTGTGCGCGGAGGTCCTGTTCCCCAGATCGGCTGGCACCCCTCGGCGTGTCGGTGGTCCCCCGTAGCGTCGAATCCACACCGACCAGGAGGCCAGCGATGCAGACCATCACCGAACCCGCACTGCGGATCCGCACCGTCCCGCTGGCCCGCGCCCGGGGCGACTACCGCATCCTCGACGTCCGCGACGACCTGAGCCGGGTGACCCGAGCCAACGGCGAGATCGTCGGGTACGTCGACCGCATCGACGTCGCGGGCGACACCGCCTACCGTGCCCGCCGGTACGTCGCGACCGAGCGTCGGTTCGTCGAACTGCCGAGCGTGTGGTCCGCCGACGACGCCGTGGACACCCTGCGCTGGTCATGATGTTCCAGATTGGAATCATCTGCGCTGGGATGCACGGAACGCCGTCCGGCCTCCCCGACGCCTGACCGTTCCGTGGATATGGTGCGCGCATGGACTGGTGGAACGACCTGACCGACTGGACTTCGTCCGACACGGGTTGGCGGGTGCTCTCGGGCGCTGTGATCCCCTTCGTCGCCATCGTCGTGGCGGGCGTCATCGCGGCGCTCATCGGACGCAGCGCGACGAAGCGGGTCGTGGCGCTCCAGGAGCGGGAATCGAAGAACGCGGCAGTGGCCGCGATCCTGACGGCGGCGCGCAAGTCGGCGGACTGGGGCTCGCTCGGACACGACGAGCGCGCCTATGCCGACCACCTGGCGGAGGACGCCGACATCCGGTTGCGCCTCCTCCCCGTGCAGGGCGCGCCCCTGGCCGCCAACTGGGCGCAGCACGAGATCGCCGACATCAAGAAGAACTCGTCGACGTTCAGCTTCCAGGCCGAGCAGTCACTCGCCGAGTTCCGTGACCGCCTGCTCGAGTGGCAGGCCCGCCCGAACCGGGCACGCAAGCTCTTCAAGGCCGACCTCGAGCGCTGGAAGTTCGAGTCACCCGACCCCGACGCCGACCTGATCAAGCGCCAGCAGGACTGGAACGCCGATCAGGCCCAGGCGCCGCGCAGCCAGAACCAGGAGCAGACCCAGAATGGGGCCCCGGCACCGGCACCGATGGCCGCCACCGAGCGACCGACGCCGACGACGACCTCGCTTCGCCCGGCGCAGCGCCCCGCGTCCGCACCCTCGACCCCTGCGTCCGCCGCGACTCCGGCTCCCTCGACGACGTCCGCGCCCGCTGCCGGCGCGGTCGGCGGAGCATCTCCTGCCGGTGGGACGACGCCCTCGTTCTCGGTGAACCGTGGTGCCACCCCGAACCCGAACCGCGGCAGCACGGACCCGAACGTCACGCGCTCCTTCGGCGACAACACCACCCGCGTCTACGGCGACGACGACGCGGCAGCCCCGGTCCGTCCGGCACTCGGCACCCCGACCTCGCCCTCCCGCTCCACCCCGAACCGGAGTACGGACGACACCGAGGTCGTGGACGATTCCACCGCCACCCGGGCCTTCGGTGCGTCCAGCGCCACCCGAGCGTTCGGCGACACCGACGGCGCACCGCGGAACGACCGTCCGTCCTCGTCCGACCGCCCCGTGGCGAGCCCCACCGCGGCCGACGCCCACGTCAACCGGGCGCCCGCGAACGACGTCCCGCCGCCACCGGCTCCCCGGGTCGACACCCCCGGCGCGACGAACACCACGTCCGTCCCGACGCGCCTGAACCAGGCGCCCGCCGAGCCGGCCGATGCGAACGAGACGTCGGAGGCGCCGTACACGCAGCCGATCAGCGCCGCCGAACTCCGACGCCGCGCAGCGGACGACGACGAGTAACAGCCAGCACGACGAGCAACAGCCGCACGACGAGAACGGGGCCGCCATCCGGAGAGGATGGCGGCCCCGTTCGTCTTCGGCGCCCCCGGCAGGAATCGAACCCGCGGCACGGTGGGTAGAAACCACCTGCTCTATCCACTGAGCTACGGAGGCGAGCAGCGTCGATTGTAGCGGCGAGCGGCCACCGAACGTACGACGAACACCGCGACCCAACACCGCCGACAACGCCGTGACCGGGGGCGGCGGTCGCCCAACGGTCGGCCGCCGTCTGCTCCCCGTTCCCCTCCGGGACACCCGCGCTTCGTAGCGTCCGGAGCATGCGCACCACCGGTTCCGTCCTCGCCGTCGTGCCAGCACGTGCCGGGTCGAAGGGGATACCCGGCAAGAACCTCCGCACGGTCGCAGGTCGTTCTCTGGTCCGTCGAGCGGTCGAATCGGCCCTCGCTGCCAGGAGCATCGACGACGTGGTCGTCACGACCGACGGCGACACCATCGCCGCCGAGGCGGTCGCCGCCGGCGCCGGGGTCGTCCGCCGGCCGGTCGAGCTCGCCGGCGACGAGGCCTCGTCCGAGTCCGCGCTGCTGCACGTCCTCGACGCGATCAGCACGCCGCTGCCCGAGGTCCTCGTCTTCCTGCAGGCGACCTCGCCGTTCATCGACCCGGCCGACCTCGACGCCGCCGTCGCGCGGGTGCTCGACGGTCGTGCCGACGCGGTGTTCGCCGCCGCTCCGTCACACGCGTTCCTGTGGCGGACCGCACCGGACGGCACGGCGGTCGCGGTGAACCACGACGCGGCGACCAGGCCCCGTCGGCAGGACCGCGAGCCCGAGTACCGCGAGACCGGCGCCTTCTACGTGATGCGGACGGCGGGGTTCCTCGAGAACCGACACCGGTTCCACGGCCGGGTCGAGCTGGCCGTCGTCGACGGTGCCGGCGCGATCGACATCGACGAGGAAGCCGACCTGGCCCTCGCCGAAGCCCTCGCCGAAACCCCCGTCGAAGCCCCGGCCCCAGCATCCACCACGACCCGAGACCCATCCCCGACGCGGGCAACCCCCGCACCGAACGGAGCACCATGACCGTCACCATCGGTACGTCCACGATCGGCGCGGGCCACCCCGCGTACCTCATCGGCGAGATCGGCCTCAACCACAACGGCGACGTCGACATCGCGAAGCAGCTCATCGACGTGGCTGCCGACGCGGGCCTGCAGGCCGTGAAGTTCCAGAAGCGCACCCCGGAGATCTCCACGCCGGAGCACATGAAGAACACCCCGCGCAGCACTCCGTGGGGCGACATGACCTACCTGGAGTACCGCTACCGCGTCGAGTTCGACCGCGACCAGTACATCGAGATCGGCGACCACGCGACCCTCCGCGGCCTCGACTGGTTCGCGTCCCCGTGGGACGAACCGTCGGTCGACTTCCTCGAGGACCTCAACGTCGTCGCCTACAAGATCGCCTCGGCGTCGGTGACCGACCTCGGCATGCTCGCCGCCGTCGCCGCGACCGGCAAGCCCGTCATCCTGTCGACCGGCATGTCGACGCTCGAGCAGATCGACGCCGCCGTCGAGGCGCTCGGCACCGACCGCCTCGTCCTCATGCACGCGACCTCGACGTACCCACTGCCGGCCGAAGAGGCGAACCTCCGCATGATCGACACCCTCGCCCACCGGTACGCGGGCGTCCCCGTCGGCTACTCCGGGCACGAGCCCGGCCTGCAGATCTCCATCGCCGCGGTCGCCCTCGGTGCCACGGCCGTCGAGCGGCACATCACGCTCGACCGCACGATGTGGGGCTCGGACCACGCGGCATCGCTCGAGCCGCACGGCCTGAAGACGCTCGCCCGTGACATCCGCATCATCGAGACCGCCCTCGGCGACGGGGTCAAGAGGATCTTCCCCGGCGAGCAGGCACCGCTCGCGAAGCTGCGTCGCGTCGGCGCGTGAGCGGATGCAGTCCCCATCTGACCGCCGGCGAGCAGGCACCGCTCGCGAAGCTGCGCCGCGTCGGCGCGTGAGCGGCCCGGTCGACGGGACCCGCGCCCTGGGCGTGCCGGCTGACGGCAGTGGGTCGACAGGCGGACGGGAGGCGCGCCTCCCGTCCGACGCGTCACCACGCGTCCGACGCGTGGTCGGCCTGGTCGACACCGACTCGTTCGCGAAGTGGGGCGCGCACCTGCTGGCGACCGCCCCGGCAGACTGGGACCTGGAACTGCGGACCGTGGCGACCCCGCGGTCGGCGAGCCCGAAGCAGCTGCGGTCGGCATTCCGCGGGCTCGACCGACGGCTCGCCCACCTGCACCACGAGCCACCCGCGCCGAAGGACGTCGACGCGGTCGTCGAGGAGCTCCGACAGGACCCGCCGGACGCTGTCCTGGTGTCGTTGATCGGCCCGGTGGCCGAACTCGTGATCGACGAGGTGCACCGGCGGATCCCGGAGCGGCCCGTGCTGGTGTCCGGGCTGCCGGGGATCTCGTTCCCGTCGAAGTGGAAGGGCATCTTCTTCCGCGCCCGAGCCGACCTGTTCGTGCTGCACAGCCACCGTGAGGTCCGGGCCTACGAGGAGATGGCGCGTGAGGGCGGGGTCGAGCCGCACTTCGCACTCGCAACACTGCCGTTCGCGCGGAAGGCGGGTGAGGTCGGCGAGACCGGTGGAGCCGATGCAACCGATGCAACCGGCGCGACCGGCGCGACCGTCCGTGGCGTCCAGGACTCCGTGGTCTTCGCGGCGCAGCCGAGCGTGCCGCTCGAGCGGGCCGACCGCGCGCTCGTCGTCCGGTGGCTCGTCGAGACGGCGCGGCAGCACCCGGAGTGGCGCGTCGTCATCAAGACGCGCGCCGCTGCCGGCGAGCAGCAGACGCACCGCGAGGAACACCCCTACCCGGACCTGGTGCCCGCGGACGCCCCGGCGAACCTCGTGGTCGAGAGCGGTCCGATGGCCGAGCACCTCGACCGTGCGGTGGCGCTCGTGACGATCAGTTCGACCGCCGTGCTCGAGGCGGCTGCCCGGGGCGTCCCCGCGCTCACGCTGACCGACTTCGGCATCGGGCGGCACCTGATCAACGAGGTGTTCGTGGGGAGCGGACTCGAAGGCGACGCCGTCGACCTGGTCGACGGCCGCTTCGGAGTCGTCCGACCGGAGTGGATGCGGGACAACTACTTCCACCCGGCATCGGACGACGACTGGCAGCACCGACTCGCGGAGCTCATGGCCCGCCGGGACGCCGGGACGCTCGTGGACCGGGAGCCTGCTCGCCGGAGCCGCGGTGGGGTGCTGCGTCGTGCATGGGAGCGGAAGAACGCCCTCGGCGGTGCCGATCGCAGCCCGCTCGGGCTGGTGGCGCTGGGCATCGGGGCACCGATCCGGGGTGCGAAGCGCCTGGTGCGACGGGTCCGTGCGGTGGTCGACCCACCGGAGCCCGTCGTCGTGGCTGCGCCGACGTCGCAGCGGGCGGGGGTCCGCCCTGGGGCGCACGCCGCTGCACCAGCGCCGGGGGCCGCCGCTGGCGCGGCCGCTCGGTCAGAGCGCCTTGGCCACCGCGAGCAGGAGTTGGTCGCGGGTCGGGACGCCGGGTGAACGGAAGACCTCGGTCCCGTCGCCCTGCCGCACGATGATCGTGGGCGTGGACCGGATGCCGAGGTCTTCCGCGTCGTCGGGATGAGCCGCCACGTCGCGTTCGGTCACGGTGAGCCCGGGGACGAGCGCCGACGCCTCGGCCGACACCCGGCGGGCGGCGGCGCACGGCGCACAGAAGGCGGACGTCCAGAGGTCGAGCTGCATGTGGTCCTGCAACGCGGCGGGTGCGGGTTCTACTCCCGGTCGAACTCGCCGCTGCGGTCGCCGCGGTCCTGCAGGTCGTCGACCGGGTCGGACTCGCTGGGCTCGTAGGTGAACTCGACCGAGATCTGGTCGAGGACCTGGCGGGACTTGGTGGCGCGGTAGGTGAAGGCCGTCTGCAGGCCCTCGACGTCGGCGAACACCGTGACCTCGTCGTCCAGCGCGTCGCTCGTGGCGGTGCGGGTGTCGGTCGTGCCGTCGAAGGGGCCGCCGTGGAAGATCGCGGTGTACTCGTCGCCTTCGTGGATGGTGATGTCGCTCATGTGTCCCTTCTACCAGGCGGCGGCTGGCGCAGTCTGTCCAGCCCGTCGTTGCGATATTCATAGCACAGCTATATAGTTCAGCTATGGAAACACCGCGTGAGCAGACGATCGAGACCCTCCTCGTCTCCGTCAACCGCCTGATCCGCCGCGCCGTCCAGTCGACGGGCAACACGACGTCCGCCGCCGTCTGGCGCACGCTCGGCATCCTCGAGACCGACGAGCCCCTGCGGCTCGGCGAACTGGCCACCGCGTCGCGCGTGGCGCAGCCCACGATGACCCGGCTCGTCACCGGGATGCTCACCGACGGTCTCGTCAGCCGCAGCGTCGACCCGGACGACTCCCGTGGGCAGCTCATCGAGCTCACCGAAGCCGGCCGGGAGCGCCTCGCCGCCTGGCGTTCCGCCCTCACCAGCACGGTCGGCCCGTTGTTCGCCGACCTCACCGACGACGACTGGGACGTCCTGCACCACGCGGCGACCCTGGTCGCCGAGCGGACCCGGACCACACCCATCGAAACGGAGATCTCCGCGTGAACACCCACGCACCCACCGGCTCCATCCTCAAGCAGTCATCCGCAGTCTGGGCGATCGCCTTCGCCTGCGTCGTCGCGTTCATGGGCATCGGCCTCGTCGACCCGATCCTCCCGGCGATCGCGGCGTCCCTCAAGGCGACCCCCGCGCAGACCGAGCTGCTCTTCACGAGCTACCTCGCCGTCACCGGTGTCGCGATGTTCTTCACCAGCTGGGTCTCCAGCCGCATCGGCGCGAAGCGCACCCTGCTCATCGGTCTCGCCCTGATCGTGGTGTTCTCGGTCCTCGCCGCCACCTCGAACAGTGTGTGGAGCATCATCGACTTCCGCGCCGGATGGGGCCTCGGCAACGCGCTCTTCATCTCCACCGCACTCGCGACGATCGTCGGTGCGGCGTCCGGCGGCACCGCCTCGGCGATCATCCTGTACGAGGCAGCGCTCGGCCTCGGCATCGCCGTCGGTCCCCTCGTCGGAGGCCTGCTCGGCTCGGTGAGCTGGCGCGGACCGTTCTTCGGCGTCACCACGCTGATGGCCGTGGCCTTCATCGCGATCGTGGCGCTGCTCAAGACCGGCAGCCTCGAGAAGCCCACCCCGACGAAGCTCTCCGCCCCTTTCCGCGCCCTGGCACAGCCCGCGCTCGCAGCCCTGGCGGCGACCGCGCTGTTCTACAACATCGGCTTCTTCGTCCTGCTCGCCTACACGCCGTTCCCGCTCGGCTTCGGCGCGCTCGGCATCGGCTTCACGTTCTTCGGCTGGGGCGTCGGCCTGGCGATCACCTCGGTGTGGGTCGCCCCGATGCTGACGGCCCGCATGCGTCGGACCACCGTCCTGAAGGTCGCCCTCCCCCTGCTGGCACTCGACCTGTTCGCCGCCGCCGTGGTCGTGCGGTCGCAGGTGGGCCTGATCGTCTGCGTCGTCATCGGTGGTCTCGTGCTCGGCGTCCTGAACACCGTGCTCACCGAGTGCGTCATGGAGGCCACCGACCTCCCCCGCTCGGTCGCCTCGAGTGCCTACTCCGCCGTCCGCTTCATCGGCGGCGCCATCGCCCCGCCCGTCGCGACCCTGCTCGCCGACGCGTACTCCCCCTCGGCGGCGTACGTGTTCGCGGGTGCGTCCGTCGCGGTCGCCTTCGTCGTGATCCTCTGCACCACGAGGGTCCTGCGCCGCGTCGACGACGGCCCCGAGCCCGAGCCCGTCGAGGCCGAGGCCATCACCGCCGGCGAGATGGCCTAGCCGCCGGGGGGGCGGGTGCCTTCGCTGGCCACCCGTCGCGAGCCTCCAGCGAGCGCCCCGCCCCTTCGCCGTCCCC
>NZ_JAHEWN010000011.1 GCF_018598555.1 Curtobacterium aurantiacum | reverse complement strand
ACCTACCGCACCGCACCCAGCCACCAGCCCGGCACCACATCGCGGCCCGCGCACCGTGCGTGCGCGTCCGCCGCGCATCGCACCGGCACCGCACCGTGCGGAGTCCGTCAACCCGTGCGCCGTTGACCGCTCCGTGCACACCTACCGCGCCGCACCCAGCCACCAACCTCGCACCGGGTCGCGTCCGGCGCACGGTGCGTCCCACGGCCTGGAGGCCCGGCGCACGTCCGCCCCGCACGCCGCGCTCGGTAGACTGCCGCTGCTCGCGGGAGTGGTGGAATCGGTAGACACGCAGGATTTAGGTTCCTGTGCCCCAGGCGTGAGGGTTCGAGTCCCTCCTTCCGCACCGAGTCCCTCCTTCCGCACCGTTGCGGTCATCCGCACGCCTCGAGCGGGTCAGCCCAGCGGGGGATGGCCGCGTCACCTCCGGGCGGTACCCTCATCCCGCGGGAGTCTCCCGTGACCCCGCCTCCACGACCGGAAGAACCATGCACTCCGTCGCACTCGCCCTGATCCCGTGGCTCGATCCGCAGTACATCCTCGACCACTTCGGGGCCATCGCCGTGCTCGTGGTGTGCGCGATCGTGTTCGCCGAGACCGGGCTGCTCATCGGCTTCATCTTCCCCGGCGACAGCCTGCTGGTCATCACCGGCCTGTTCGCCTTCGACCGCGGCGGCGAGATCGGCGGCATCCCGATCTGGATCGCGGCGCTGATGATCGGGGTCGCGGCGTTCCTCGGCGGCGAGCTCGGCTACTACATCGGCAAGAAGGCCGGGCCACCGATCTTCGAGCGGAAGGACAGCGGTCTGTTCTCGAAGGAGAACGTCGACCGTACCAACGCGTTCTTCCACCGTTTCGGTCCCGCCGCGGTCATCCTGGCCCGCTTCGTGCCGGTCGTCCGCACCTTCGCCCCGATCGCCGCGGGCGTCGGCCGGATGAACTACAAGAAGTACTCGCTCTACAACGCGATCGGCGCCGTCGTCTGGGGTGTCGGCGTGACGTTCCTCGGGTACTTCATCGGGCACATCCCGTTCGTGGCGCACATCGTCCGCGAGTACATCGACATCATCCTGCTGGCCGCGGTCGTCGTGACCGTCGTGCCGATGGCGCTGACGTACCTGCGCAACGCCCGCAAGGCGAAGCACGCGCACGACGCCGAGGCCACCACGGCCCCGACCGCTCCGACGGTCGACCCGACCGTCTGACCGCGCCGCGCCTCCACGGGGCGCTGGCACCCGTCCGTCGGCGCTCGTCGGGCCCGCGCACAACCGAAGTCGCCCCGAACCACGGACTTCCGTGGTTCGGGGCGACTGTGGTTGTGCAGATCGGAAAGCGCGTCAGACGCCGAAGTGCTCCCGCACGATCGGCGCGATGCCTCGGAACGCCTTGCTGCGGTGCGACAGCGCGTTCTTCTCGTCGCGGCTGAGCTCCGCCGACGAGCGATCGGCGTCGTCCGGCCGGAACACCGGGTCGTAGCCGTGCCCGCCGTCACCAACGGGCTCGGTCAGGACCTCGCCGTTCCAGACGGCCTCGACCACGTGCTCCTGGCCGTCGGGCGTGACGAACGCGGCGGCGCAGACGAAGGCGGCGGTGCGCTCGACGACGCCCTCCATGTTGGCGAGCAGCAGCGCGATGTTGTCGGCGTCCGACCGGGTCCCGGCGTACCGGGCCGAGTGGATGCCCGGTGCCCCGCCGAGGGCGTCGACGGCGATCCCGGAGTCGTCGGCGAGCGCCGGCAGCCCCGTGTGGGCGACCGCGGCGCGGGCCTTGATCAGGGCGTTCGCGGCGTAGCTGTCGCCGTCCTCGACCGGCTCCGGGCCGTCGTACCCGACGAGTTCGACGCCCTCGCCCAACGCCGACCCGAGGATCTCACGCAGCTCGACGACCTTGCCCTGGTTGTGGGTGGCCAGCACCACCTCGCGGGACGTCACGCCAGACCCAGGACCGAACGCTGGATCGCGGCGAGCGACTGGTTGCCGGCCAGGCCGAGGTCGAGCAGGACGTTCAGCTCGTCACGGTCGAACGGGGCGTGCTCGGCCGTGCCCTGCACCTCGATGAACTTGCCCGACCCGGTCGTGACGATGTTCATGTCGGTGTCGGCGGCGGAGTCCTCGGTGTAGGCGAGGTCGAGCATCGGCTCGCCCTTGACGATGCCGACCGAGATCGCCTGCACGCTGTCGGTGAGCGGGGTGGCCTTCTTCGCGATGAAGCCCTTCGCGCGGCCCCACTCGATCGCGTCCGCCATCGCGACGTACGCGCCGGTGATCGACGCCGTGCGGGTGCCGCCGTCGGCCTGCAGCACGTCGCAGTCGATGACGAGGGTGTTCTCGCCGAGCGCCTTGGTGTCGACCACGGCACGGAGCGAGCGGCCGATCAGCCGGGAGATCTCGTGCGTGCGCCCGCCGACCTTGCCCTTGATGGACTCACGCTGCATGCGCTCGTTCGTCGACCGCGGCAGCATCGAGTACTCGGCGGTGACCCAGCCGGTGCCCTTGCCGGCGAGCCAGCGCGGCACGCCGTTCGTGAAGGAGGCGGTGCAGAGCACCTTCGTGTTGCCGAACGAGATGAGCGCGCTGCCCTCGGCCTGCGTGCTCCACCCCCGCTCGATGGTGACGGGACGGTGGTCGGTGGCGGTGCGGCCGTCGACGCGGAGTGTGTCGGTCATGGGGTCCTTTCGGTGCGGGGCAGCGTGATGGCCCCCGTCTGGAGGTGGCCGACGCTCGAGACCTCGGGACCGAGGAAGCGCCGGGCGAGCCGGATGAAACCGTTCTTGTCGTCGCCCGTCGCCTCGAACGAGTACGTCGGGGCGGTGGTCGCGGTGCGCTCGAGCCCGTGCTCCACGAGCCGTCGGTAGACGTCGTTCGCGGTCTCCTCGGCGCTGGAGACGAGCGTGACCTCCGGGCCCATGACGAACTGGATCGCGGCGGACATGAGCGGGTAGTGGGTGCAGCCGAGCACGAGGGTGTCGACGTCGGCGGCACGGATCGGGTCGAGGTACCCGGCCGCGATCTCGCGCAGGGACGGTGACGAGGTGTCCCCGGCCTCGACGAACTCGACGAACCGTGGGCACGCGGCGGTGGTGAGCCTGACGTCGGCGGCGACCGCGAAGGCGTCCTCGTAGGCGCGCGACGCGATGGTGCCGACGGTACCGATGACCCCGATGCGGCCCGTGCGGGTCTGCTTGACGGCGGCGCGGGCGGCGGGCTGGATGACCTCGACCACCGGGATGCCGTACGCCTGCTCGTACCGTTCGCGAGCGTCGCGGAGCACGGCGGACGAGGCGGTGTTGCAGGCGATCACCAGGGCTTTCACGCCCTGCTCGACCAGGTCGTCCATGACCTCGAGCGCGTAGCGGCGGACGTCCGCGATGGGCTTCGGGCCGTACGGCGAGTGCACGGTGTCCCCGACGTACCGGATGCTCTCGCGCGGGAGCTGGTCGATGATGGCGCGGGCCACGGTGAGGCCGCCGACCCCGCTGTCGAAGACTCCGATCGGTGCATCCGTCACGGCACCAGCGTACCGACGCTCGCCCCGGACCCTCGCACCGTGCGAGGTCCGCCCACGCGCCGTGCGAGGTTCCGGACTCGGTGCGACCCTCGGCGGGTACCACCGAGTACGGAACCTCGCACGGACCGAACCGTGACACCGGGCGGCCGAGGTGATCCGGGCCTCCCCACCGTCACGTCACTAGTGTCGGAGACGTGACCAGCGCGCTCCTCACCGACCAGTACGAACTCACCATGGTGGACGCCGCCCTGAAGGACGGGACCGCGAACCGCCGATGCGTCTTCGAGGTCTTCGCCCGGCGGCTGCCCGACGGGCGCCGGTACGGCGTCGCAGCCGGGCTCGGACGCTTCCTCACCGCACTCGGTGACTTCCGCTTCGGCGACGAGGAGATCGGCTTCCTGCGCGACCGCGGCGTCATCGACTCCGGCACCGCCGCGTGGCTCGCCGACTACCGGTTCCGCGGCGACGTCCGCGCCTACCGCGAGGGCGAGGTGTACTTCCCGAACTCCCCCATCCTGCAGATCGAGGGCACCTTCGCCGAGGCCGTCGTGCTCGAGACGCTCGCGCTGAGCATCTTCAACGCCGACTCCGCGATCGCCTCGGCCGCCGCCCGCATGGTCTCCGCCGCCGACGGCCGCCCCCTCGCCGAGATGGGCTCCCGCCGCACGGGCGAGTGGAACGCCGTCGCCGCGGCCCGAGCCGCGTACATCGCCGGGTTCGGTGCGACGAGCAACCTCGAGGCGGGGCGCACCTGGGGCATCCCGACGATGGGCACCGCCGCACACGCCTTCACGCTGCTGCACGACTCCGAGGAGCAGGCGTTCCGCTCGCAACTCGACGCGCTCGGCAGCGGCACGACCCTGCTCGTCGACACCTACGACATCGAGGCCGCGGTCGAGACGGCCGTCCGGCTCACCGACGGCAAGCTCGGCGGCGTCCGGATCGACAGCGGCGACCTGCCGTCCGTCGTCGCGGCCGTGCGCGCGCAGCTCGACCGCCTGGGGGCGACGGGCACGAAGATCACGGTGACGAACGACCTCGACGAGTACACGATCGCCGCGCTCCGGGCCGCCCCGGTCGACTCGTACGGCGTCGGCACGTCGGTCGTCTCGGGCTCCGGCCACCCGGCCGCCGGCATGGTGTTCAAGCTCGTCGCACACCGGGACGCCGACGGCGGCGACTGGGTCCCCGTCGCCAAGAAGTCGGCCGACAAGGCGTCGATCGGCGGCCGGAAGGAGGCGGGCCGACGGCTCCGCAACGGCGTCGCCACCGCCGAGATCGTGCTCACCGGCGCGCAGGTCGGCCCGGACGAGCGGCCGCTGCTGGTCCCCGTGGTCACCGGCGGCGAGGTCGACCCGGCGTTCCTCGGCACGCAGGGGGTCGAGGCCGCACGCGCGCACCACAAGCGCGCGAAGGCGGAGCTGCCCGCCGATGCGTCGCGCATCGGTCGCGGCGACCCCGTCATCCCGACCCTGGTGATCTAGGGCACGCACGCACGCACGCGTGTGCGTCGCGGCGCATCGCGGCGCATCGCCGCTTCGTGAGCAGAAATGGTCGGGTGTCCCAGGGCGACCCGACCTTTTCTGCTCACGATGTGCGACCAGCAGCGCAGACGACGGACGGGAGGCCCGTGGCGGCGTCGCCACGGGCCTCCCGTCCGTCTGCTGGTCGCGTCTACTCGGCCTTCATCTTCTCGTAGATCGCCTTGCAGTCCGGGCAGACCGGGAACTTCTCCGGGTCGCGACCCGGGATCCACTTCTTGCCGCACAGGGCCTTCACCGGCTTGCCGGACAGGGCCGACTGCAGGATCTTGTCCTTCTTGACGTAGTGCGAGAACCGCTCGTGGTCACCGGGTTCGATCGCTTCGTCTTCGAGGAGCTTCTCGAGCTCCCGGTCCATCACGTCGAGGCCGCCGCCTGGTTCCGTCATGCTCATGCAACCAGGGTACGACGGTCTGCCCTCGGGCGCGTTGCTCCTGGTCGGGTTGCTAGTTGCGCTGCGCCGCCGCGAGCAGGTCGGGGCCGCGACGGTCGAACAGGCGACCGCCGGCGGCGACGCCGATCACCAGCACGACGGCACCGACCCCGATGCCCACCAGGAGCGTCAGCACCGACCAGGGTTCCGGACCCTGCACGGCGGCGAGCACCGCGAGCCAGGCGGCGGGGACCGTGCAGAGCACGATGCCGATCACCATGGACGCCTGCGCCACGGTGGCGGTGACGCCTGCGGCCTGCGGCTGCTGGAAGGGGTGGTCGCCCGGTCGGACGGTCGGGTACGGCATGAGCACGGACAGGACACTCGACAGCCCGAGGCCGGACAGCAGCGCGCTCGCACTCACCCCGATGAGGAGCGGGAACGCCGCCCAGTCACCGAACAGCCGAGCGGACAGCGCGGCTCCGGCCACGATCGCCGGTGCGCCCACGACGAGCACGGGCACGACCCGACCGAGCCGGTCGCTCCACCCCGGTGCTCCCGAGGCCACGTGCAACCAGACGGCGGTGTTGTCGTAGGAGACGTCGTTGTGCGGCAGGAACCCGGCGATCAGGGCCATCAGCGGCAGCGGCACGAGGGCCGTCCACTGCCACGGCACCCCGGCGACGCCGAGCGGGATGACGACGATCGGCACCAGCAGGATGATCAGGTAGGACGCGCGGTAGCGCGGGTCGCGCACCCAGTACGTGAGCGCCCGGGCCGCGACGGCGGACACCGGGGCCGACCCGAACCGGTCGAACCAGCCGAGGCCCTGGTAGCGGCGGGTCCGGGCCCGGTCGTCGACGGTCTCGAGGGCACGGCCGACGAGCGACCACCACGCCCAGGCGAGGAGGGCGACGACGGCGACCGCGACGAGCAGCTTGAGGACCCCGGTGCCGACGTGGCCGCTCGCGACCTCGGCGGGCACGGCCCAGGCGGCGCCCCACGGCGTCCACCCGGCGACGTCCGCGACGCGCTGCATCTCGGCGCCCTGCGGGTCGAGCCAGTCGACGCGCAGCAGCAGCGCCACCGTCGGGATCGAGAGCGCGATGATGACGAGTGCGACGAGCCACCCGGCGTCGCGGGAGCGGTCCGGGCCGATCAGCCGCGAACCGACGGTGCAGCAGACGCGGACCAGGAGCGCGCAGGTCGCGACGGCGAGCAGCCCGCCGACGACCGCGAGCAGTGCGAGCCCTGGGTCGCGGGCCCAGGCGACGACCTGGCCGACCGCGACGACGACCACCCCGATGACCGGGATGCCGACGAGACCGGCCACGACGAGCCCGACCGCGAGTCGACGTCGTTCGATGCCGAACACGGTGAAGCGACGCGGGTCGAGCTGGTCGCTCCGGCCGACGACGAGCGGCACGACCGTGAACCCGAACGTGATCAGGGTGCCGACGGGCACGACGACGGCACGGGCGACGTCCGGGTCGGCGCTGCCGAGCGCGATGGTCTGCGCAGCGACGAACACGGCGGCGAGGAGTCCGGCGAGGCTGCCGAGCACGACGGCGACGGACCGGCGGGCGGTGCCGCGGACCTCCCCCGCGAGCAGGTCCGCCCTCAGCCGGAGAAGCTGTGCAACCATTCCATGCTCTCTGCGACGACACGTCCGCCGGCGAGTTCGACGAACTTGTCCTCGAGGCTCTTGCGCCCTCGGACCTGGGCCATGGTGCCGGAGGCGAGGACCTTGCCGCCGACGATGATGGCGACCGAGTCGCAGGTGCGCTGGACCAGCTCCATCGAGTGGCTCGACAGCACGACGGTGCCGCCGCCCCGGGTGTACCGGCGGAGGATGTCCGTGATCGTTGCCGCGCTGACGGGGTCGACCGACTCGAACGGCTCGTCGAGCACGAGCACCCGCGGTGAGTGGATGAGGGTGGCGGCCAGGGCGATCTTCTTCGCCATGCCGACGGAGTAGTCGGCCACCTGGCGGCCCAGTGCCTCGCCCAGCCCGAAGGCCTCGGCGAGGTCGTCGCTGCGCTGGCGGGCGGTGGCCCCGTCGAGCCCGCGGAGCGTGGCCGAGTAGTAGAGGAGCTGCGCGCCGGTCAGCCGGTCGAACAGGCGGAGCCGGTCGGGCAGGACACCGAGACTGCGCTTCGCCGCGGTCGGGTCGGCCCAGACGTCGTGGTCGAGCACGGTCACCGATCCGGCGTCGGGGCGGAGCAGTCCGGTGATCATCGACAGGGTCGTCGTCTTGCCGGCGCCGTTCGGTCCGACGACGCCGAAGATCGAACCCTGCCGGATCTCGAGGTCGACCTCGTCGACGGCCAGGGTCTGCCCGTACCGCTTGACGAGTCCGCTCGCGGCGAGCACGACGGGCTGGAGCTTCTGCGGCTGCTTGGGCGCGGCGGTGCGCGGTGCGCGCTTCTTCGCCGGGGGCGCGGCTGCCGTGGCGGCGGTGTCGACGTCGGTCGCGCTTCCGGCGTCCGTCACGTCGTCGTCCGCAACCGGGACGGGAGGCACGGCGCCGGTCGGAGCGTCGGCCTTCGCCGGGCGCTTGGTGCGTCCCTTGCCGGCACGCGCCTTCGCGGGGCGCGGCACGGTGGGCGTCGCGTCGCCGCCGAGCGTGTCCGTCGTGTCGTCGGTACGGGTGTCCGTCGTGTCGTCGGTACGGGTGGCCGTCGTGTCGTCGGTCATCGCGTGATCAGTGGCGGCGTCGTCCGCATCCGTGTCCCCCGTGTCGTCGTCGACTGCGTCGTCCTGCGCAGCCGCGGCGTCCGCCTCGTCGGCGTCCCCCGCTTCGGTCATCCAGGCAGCGTCGGCCGTGGCGTACACGTCCTCGTTCTCCGCGCGGGCTGGCATCGACCCACCGTACCAACGCTCTCCGCGCGGCGGGAACCGTGCTGCCCAGGGTCACGAATTGAGTACGAAGCGCGCAGACCCGTACCCCACGAGGGGGTGTTTCCGTATCATTCACCAGGGCACGAAGGAGTGTTCACCACTTGGAAACCTGCTCCAGCAGGCGATCCCGGCGGCCTCCTCGCACCGACGTCCCACGTCGACGCGATCGGTTCTCGGGCAACTCGGACGTTGGAAGCGCAGACTCGACGAGGCCCGCCCGTACCCCAGGGTGCGCGGGCGGACACCAGAAGGGACCAGCATGACCACGCAGATCGTGATCCTCGCAGCGGGGATGGGCAGCCGCCTCGGCCGCAGCCTGCCGAAGCCGCTCACGGAGCTCAGCGACGGCCGCACCATCATGCAGCAGCAGTTCGACAACATCCGCGCCGCGTTCGGCTCGAGCGCCCGCGTGACGATCGTCGTCGGCTACAAGTCGGAGCACATCGTCGAGGCATTCCCCGACGCGAACTTCGTCTACAACGAGTCCTACGACTCCACCAACACCTCGAAGAGCCTGCTGCGCGCCCTCAAGGCGACCGGCAAGAGCGGTGTCCTCTGGATGAACGGCGACGTGGTCTTCGACCCGATGGCGCTCGTCCGCGCGGCCGACATGATCGACGAGGGCCGTTCCTTCGTCAGCGTCAACACCGACAAGGTCTCCGACGAAGAGGTCAAGTACACGGTCGACGCCGAAGGCTTCATCCACAAGCTCTCCAAGCAGGTCGTCGGTGGCCTCGGCGAAGCCGTCGGGATCAACTACGTCTCCGCTGCCGACAAGCAGGCCCTCATCCGCCAGCTCGGGCGCGTCGACGACCAGGAGTACTTCGAGGGCGGCATCGAAGCTGCCATCGCCGAGGACGGGCTACGCTGGACGCCGATCGACATCTCCGACCTGTACGCGGTCGAGATCGACTTCGCCGAGGACCTCGAGCGCGCGAACAACCTGTTCGCCTGATCCACCGTCAGGACCCCTCGGCGGTTCCGCCCGAAGGGAAACCGTGACCACAGCGAGTGCGCCGACCGCGCCCGCGGCTGCCGCACCCGCGACGCCCCGGAGCGCCGGTCGGCGTTATCGTCAGGCCCTCTGGCTGCTGACCGTCCGCGACCTCCGGGTCCGGTACTCGACGTCGGCGCTCGGCTACGTCTGGTCGATCCTCGACCCGCTCGTGATGTCGGGGATCTACTGGTTCGTCTTCACGCAGGTGTTCCACCGCGGGTCGGTCGGTGAAGATCCGTACATCGTGTTCCTGCTGTCCGCGCTGCTGCCGTGGATGTGGTTCACCGGGGGTGTCTCGGACTCCACCCGGGCGTTCATCAAGGAATCGAAGCTGATCCGCTCGACGACGATCCCCCGCACCATCTGGGTGGCCCGGATCGTCGCGTCGAAGGGCATCGAGTTCCTGCTGAGCCTGCCGGTCCTGGCGGCCTTCGCGATCGCGACCGGAGCACACCTGCACTGGCAGGTCGTGTTCTTCCCGCTGGCGATCGTGCTGCAGTGTGCGCTGGTCTACGGGCTGGGGCTCATCGTCGCCCCGCTCGTCGTCTTCTTCCGCGACCTGGAGCGTGCGACCAAGCTCGTGCTGCGCTTCCTGTTCTACGCGTCGCCGATCATCTACGGCACGCACGCGCTCCCCTCCGCCCTGCGCGACATCGCCGCGATCAACCCGCTCACCGGCATCTTCGGCATGTACCGCGCGGCCTTCTTCCCCGGCCAGCTCGACTGGCTCGAGGTCGGGGCCTCGGTGGTCGTGACCGGCATCGTCCTCGTCATCGGCTTCGCGGTGTTCCGTCGCAGCGAGCACCGCGTGCTGAAGGAGCTGTGATGACCGCGACCGACCAGACCCGCCGCACCGAGACCGTCGCCCCGGTCATCTCCGTGCGCGACGCCGGCATCTGCTTCAAGCGCAACCGCCGGGCGAGCCGGAACTTCAAGGACCTGTTCGCCGGACGTGGCCGCCGCAAGCGCGCAGACGAGTTCTGGGCGCTCCGCAACGTGTCCTTCGACGTCCGCCCGGGCGAGGCGATCGGTGTCGTGGGTCGCAACGGGCAGGGCAAGTCGACCCTCCTGAAGCTCGTGGCCCAGGTCATGCTGCCGGACGAGGGCCGCATCGACGTGGGTGCCGGCGTCGCACCGCTCATCGAGATCACCGGTGGCTTCGTCGGCGACCTGACGGTGCGCGACAACGTCTACCTGACGGCCGGCCTGCACGGGATGTCACGCGCCGAGATCCGCGACGCCTTCGACGAGATCATCGACTTCGCCGAGATCGCTGACTTCGTCGACACCCCCTACAAGCACCTGTCGAGCGGCATGAAGGTCCGCATCGCGTTCGCGGTGATCTCCCGGCTGGACGAGCCGGTGATCCTCGTCGACGAGGTGCTGGCCGTGGGCGACAAGGCCTTCCGCGAGAAGTGCTACAAGCGCATCGAGGAGCTCCTGGCCGGCGGCCGGACGCTGTTCTTCGTGTCGCACAACGACAAGGACCTCCGTCGCTTCTGCGACCGCGGCCTGTACCTCGACAAGGGCCGGCTGCAGCTCGACGACACCATCGACGCCGCGCTGGCCCGGTACGCGGCGGACTACGGCTCCTGATCGGCCGGGGTACTCCCCCTGCACGAACACGGGTGCCGCGGGCTCCCTCCACAACCCCGGCCCCTCGTGGTCGCTCCCGGGGGCCCACCGTCAGACCCTCCCCCTAGCGTTCCCCCCATGCACCACCCACCAACCGCGTACGCCGTCCCGTTCGCCGTCGACCGATCGCACGCCCCGCGTCGGTACGACCTCGTCAACACCGGCCCCGAGCCGGTCGACGGACTCTCCCTCACCCACCTCGGCAACGGCTACTGCCCACCGCTCGCGGTGCGCCGACTCGAACCGGGCCGGTCGCTGTCACTCGCGGTCTTCGGCGCGGACCCCGAGGACACCGGGGTCGTCATCGTGCGGTGGCGACGACCGGACCGGTCCGAGTACCTCTGGCGGATGTCACTCGTCGGGCCCGGTCTGCAGCCGTGACGCCGTTCCGGGCGCCGGCGGGGACGGGCCGGCTTGCCGACCGACCGTCAGCGCCCGTCGCGCTCGGCGGCGACGGTCCGCCACCGCTCCAGCAGCCACTCGACAGCCGCGTGGAACCGCCTCGTCGCGACCCCCGGGGTCGTGTCGCCGAAGTACCGGACGACCCAGTGCTGCAGGCGCGCGAGCTCCTCGGCGTCGCTCGCAGCGGCGTCCACACGGGCGAGCACCGACGGCGCATCGGCCGCGGTCAGCCAGTTGGCGTCGCTCAGGTACCCGCGCTCGTCGACGTCGGCCTCGGGCGACACCGGACGCGTGACGATGAGCGGCTTGCCGACCGCCAGCCGGTCGTAGATCATCGCGCTGATGTCGGTGATCGCCACGTCGGCGTCCGCCAGCTGCCAGCCCAGGTCGCCGCCGTCGTCGTGCAGGTGGTGTGCCGCCGGGTCAGCGGCGTTCGCGGCCGTGATCGCCGCGACGATCCGCTCGTGCGCGGCGCGGTACGCCGGGTCGAGCACTCCGCTCCGTGGGTGCGGGCGGTACACCAGACGGTGCCGGGGCGATGCGAGCACCTGCTCCGCGATGGTCGTGCCGTGGGACGCGATCGACCCGTACGCCGCGGCGCCCCGGTCGCCCTCCCACGTCGGCGCGTACAGCACCACGGTCCGGTCGTCGTCCGGGTACGGTGCCGCCCCGGCGAAGTGATCCGCCTGCGGACGACCGATCGCGATGGTCCGCGCGTCGAGGTCGTAGTCCCACAGCGCCTCGGCCAGACGATCGCGGGCGGCGTCCCCGGCGATCAGGGCGTAGTCGTACGCCTTGAACTGGTTGGTGGTCATGTACATCTTGTCGCTCTCGCCGTGGTTGACGAAGACGTGCCACATCCGCCCGTACCGCATCATCTGGAAGTTGCGGGCGTTCTGGTTGACGTACAGCACCACCTTCGGCGCCTGGGTGTCGACGAAGTGCTCGAGGTCGACCACCTGCCGAGCGTAGACCGCGGGCACGGGCGACTCGTCGAGCAGGGTCAGCATGGTGCCCGGGCTCCGCGAGACGATCGCCACCGGGTGCGTCTTCGCGAGCTCGGCCAGCGGCGCGTACCACTGGCGCACCTGGTACATGTTGACCGGGCCGTCGGCGAAGTACACCGCGATCTCGATCGATCCGGGCGCTGGCCGGGCGGCGGACGGCAGTCGTCGTGCGAGCTGCCGACGGCTCCGGCGCGACGTCAGGAGTCGCTCGACGAGCCGCAGCGCGGTCCGCAGGTCGCTGATGATCGACATGGTCCTTCTCCGGGTCTGCTCTGGTGTGACGGGGCGGGCGGGTCAGACGACCGGCGGCCGCCCTGCGATGGTCATCCGTGCGACTGTGAGCCAGCCCATCGGGCGCACCGGCCCGCAGTCGGTCGTCCATCCTTCACGGATCCCGGCGAACCAGGTGGCCAGGCGTCGCGGGTGACGCCACCAGCGCGCGATCTGGATCGCGGCCCACGAACCCACGTAGAGCGGCCGCAGCACCGCCGGCAGGTTGCGGCGGGCGAGCCACACGCGGTTCCGGGCGTTCAGCCGGTAGTACTCGGTGTGCCGTGCCGGGTCGATCGCGGGGTGGTGCGCGACGAGGTCTCCGGCGTACCAGGTGCGACGACCGGCGTCCCACACGCGCCAGGCGAGCTCGATGCCCTCGTGGGCGTAGAAGTACTCGGCGCCCCAGCCGCCGACGGCCCGGTACACGTCCATGGGCAGGACGACCGCACCTTCCCACACCGAGAACACCGGCGACGAGTGGTCCGGCTCGCCTTTCCGGATGCGCGGCACCCAGCGGCGGGGGTTCGCAGCACCGGCAGGGTCGACGACGCGGGGCTGCACGAGCCCGAGCGACGGGTCGTGCTCGAACAGTGCGACGGCGTCCCGCAGGAACGTCGGCGACGGCACCGAGGCATCGTCGTCGAGGAAGAACACGTAGTCACCGTCGACGGTCTCGGCTCCGGCGTTCCGCCCGGCTGGGATCCCGACGTTCTCGGGCAGGGCCAGCGCCCGGACACCGTCGGGCAGGCCCGTCGGCACCCAGCCGTTGCCGACGCAGACGACGTCGAGCTCGACGCCCTGCTGCGCGAGCACGCTCTCGAGGCCACGACGCAGGTCCTCCGGCCGGGTGCCCTGCGACAGGCTCACCACGGCGACGCGGGGTCGTTCGCGGTGCACCACCGCGTGGCGCCGGACGGTGCCGGGCACGGTCGGGGACTCGGTCACGCCTTGACCCGCTTCGAGGCGATGATCGCCAGGAAGTGCCCGACCGTCGCCAGCACGGCCAACGGCAGCAGGGCGCCCACCAGGATCCGGCTGGCCAGCGGATCGCCGATCACCAGGGCGAGCAGGGCGAAGACGAACGCGAGCATGCTCAGCTCGACCGAGTGGTACAGGCGGTGGAACGGCAGGAACCGTGCCAGGCGGCGGAGCGAGGCGAGCTTGCGGCCCGACGGTGCGGTCGAGGCGTCCCGACGGTCGACCAGCTTGTCGAGGCCGGCGTTGGCGCGAGCAACGTGCACCATGTCGTTGAGCGCCTTGTTCAGCACGATGACCAGGCCGAGCGCGCAGCCGATCGTGGTCCACATCCAGTCGGCGTCGTGGATCGGCCAGGTGGCGGCCCGGATGCCGAGCGCGATCGGGATGAGCCCCTCGGTCGTGTAGTGCCCGACCTTGTCCAGGAACACCCCGGCCGGCGACTTCGTGCCGCGCCACCGGGCGACCTCGCCGTCGGAGCAGTCGACGAGCATCTGCAGCTGGCCCAGCACGAGCGCCAGCGCGGCACCCCAGATCCCGGGGATCAGCAGGGCGGCCGCGACGCTCCAGCCGACCAGGATCATGAGGCCGGTGACCTGGTTCGCGCTGACGCGGGTCTTCAGGAGCACCCAGGTCAGGTAGGGCGAGACGTCTCGCAGGTACAGCGAGGCCGTCCAGTGCTCGGCGTTGGCGCGGGCACGGACCTCGTCCGGCTGGGCGACGGCCCGGAGCTCGGCGATCGAGGTCGGCCGTGCGGATCCGCGGCCGGTCGTGGGCTGGTCGGTCATTCGGTCACCGTCCCGTGTGGGTGGTCAGCTCGGACGTGCGGGTCAGGAACCCGATGATGAACCCGAGCCCCCAGCCCACGTGGATGCAGGGCAGCACGACGAGCAGCCAGAGGAGCGTCGGCAGCCCGGAGCGGCGCGCCACCACGACCGACCCGAGCACGACGAAGAGCAGGTAGACGGCGGGCACGACGAACCCGAGCAGCGCCCACGCGAGCGGGGTGCCGAGGACGGCGCCGACGATCCCGACGAGCCCCGCGACGATGCCCAGGGCCATCGCCGCGACCATCGCCGGCGGCACGAAGTAGCGCAGGCCGTTGTTGGCCGGGAACCGGCGGGCGAGCTCACCGCGCCAGAGTCCGGTGGCGACGAACTGCCGCACCAGGCGCTTCAGGCTCGGCCGCGGCCGGTAGGTCACGACGAGCTCGGGCGTGAACCAGACGGTCCCACCGGTCTGCCGCAGCCGCCGGTTGAGCTCCCAGTCCTGCCCGCGCTTGATGCCCTCGTCGAAGAGCCCGACGTCGAAGAGCCGTTCCCGGCGGAAGACGCCGAGGTAGGCGGTCTCGGCCGGCCCGGCGGTGCCGCCGACGTGGTGCGGCGTGCCCCCCAGCCCGACACGGCTGCCGTAGGCCAGGGCGACGGCTCGCTCGAAGGGGGTGCGGCCCTCGGCGCGCATGATTCCGCCGACGTTGTCCGCGCCGGAGTCGAGGAGCGTGCGCACCGCGATGCGCGTGTAGTCGGTGGGCAGCACCGAGTGCGCGTCCACGCGGATGACGACGGGGTGGACGGACGCCCGGATCGCGACGTTCAGACCGGCCGGCGTCGATCCGACCGGGTTGTCGATCGCGCGGATCCGCGGGTCGGCGGCGCTCATCTCGGCGACGAGTTCGTTCGTGCCGTCGATCGACGGCCCGAGCGCGAGGATGACCTCGAAGGGGCCCGTGTAGTCCTGGTCGAGCAGGCTGCCGACGGCGGCCCGGACCTCGGTGACCTCGTTGAGCACGGGCATCACGTACGAGACGCCCGGCAGGGGCTGTCCGTCTGACTGCATGCGTACCTCGGGGTGCTGGCTGGCGGCACGGGACGCACCGGGGACGGTGCCGCCCCGCAGAGCGACCATGAGCCTATCAAGAGGCCGAACCAGTCACCTGCGCGGGCGCGCGACGCACCACGGGACGCACTGGAGGCCCGGCGCACGTCGTGCCCCGGGCCTCCTGTCCGTCTGGTGGTGGCATCAGCCCTTGCTGTCGAACGTCCCGAGCTTCACGTCGGCCTGCCGGGTCTGACCGTCGCGGACGTAGCTGATCGTCGTCGAGGCGCCGCCGGCGAAGTACCGCACCTGCGCGGTCAGGTCGGTGGCGTCGGAGACCGTCGCCGAACCGATCTTGGTGACCACGTCGCCCTTCTGCAGGCCGGCCTTCGCCGCTGCGCCGCCGGAGGAGACGGACTTGATGAGCGCGCCCGTCTGGGTGGCCGTGGCGTCCTCGGAGGCGTCGCCGACCGAGGCACCGAGCAGGCCGTGCGTGGCCGAGCCGTTGTCCTTGATCTCGTTCGCGACGCGCTTGACCAGGTTCGACGGGATCGAGAAGCCGACGCCGATGCTGCCGGCCGCCGACTCGGACGACGACGAGCTGCCGGCCGAGGCGATGGCGACGTTGATGCCGATCAGGCGGCCCTTCGAGTCGAGCAGCGCGCCACCGGAGTTGCCCGGGTTGATCGAGGCGTCGGTCTGGATGACCGGGAGCGAGACGGTGGTGTTCGCCGACGAGCTGCTGCCGTTGTCACCGTTGCCCCAGAAGTCGAACGGGCCGGAGCCGCCGTTGCCGCCCTCGTTCGAGTCGCCGCCTTCGCTCGGCGCGCTCGAGGTGACCTGGATGCTGCGGTTCAGCGTCGACACGATGCCGTCCGTGACGGTGTTCGACAGACCGAGCGGCGCACCGATCGCGACGGCCGTGTCACCGACGTTGAGCTTGGAGGAGTCCGCGAACTCCATCGGCTTGAGGTCGGTCGCCTCGATCTTGATGACCGCGAGGTCCACGGTCGGGTCGGTGCCGATGAGCTTGCCCGCGTAGATCTTGCCGTTCGAGGTCGTCACCCGGATCGAGCCGTTCGAGCTGTCGCCGTCGAGGGTCACCACGTGGGTGTTCGTGACGATGTAGCCGTCCTTGCTCATCACCACGCCGGAACCGGTGCCGGCCTCGTTGCTCGAGGACACGTTGATGGTGACGACGGACGGGGTCGCCTGTGCGGCCACCGCGGTGACGACGGTGGCGGAGTCGTAGTCGTTGACGGTCAGGTTGCCGCCCTGCGAGGAGCCGGAGGACACGACGGTGCCCCCGTCGTTGCTGGAGGAGACGGCCCAGCCGGCACCTCCGCCCACCAGACCGCCCGCGATCGCGGCAGCGATGATGGGCAGGAGGAGCCTGTTCCGGCCGGAACGGTCCTTGGTGGTCGTGGTCGCCGCGCCGGAGGCGTCGTCGCTGAAGTAGTGGCCGTTCCGCTGGTTCGCGCCGTCGACGTCGCCGAAGGCGCTCGTGGCGGACTGCGGGGCGTGCGCCGAGGCGGTGGCGTACTCGGACGACGAGGTCGGAGCGGCCGATGACGTCGGCTGGGCGTACTCGCCGTAGCGGGGGCGTTCGCCGCCGGGCTGGCCGTACTGCGACTGCTGACCGTACGGGTTCTGGGCCTGCTGGGCCTGCTGGCCGTAGGGGTTCTGGGCCTGCTGACCGTACGGGTTCTGGCTCTGCTGACCGTACGGGTTCTGGGGCTGCTGACCGTACGGGTTCTGGCTCTGCTGACCGTAGGGGTTCTGGGCCTGCTGGCCGTACTGGGACTGCTGGCCGTACGGCGACGTCTGCTGGCCGTAGCCGCCCTGTTGCGCGCTCGAGGCGTCGCCGGAGACGGCGGGGTACGGCGCGGTGTAGCGGTCGGTGGGGTGGTCCGTCGACGACGGGATCGCGTCCGTGTGGTCGGCGTTCGCCGCGTCGTTCTGCTGCGGGCGAGGCGTGTCGCCCTGCTGGTCGGAGTCGTTCGGCATCGACGTGTTCCCTCTCGTGGCCGCTGCTGCGGCGTCCTCACTGGCGGCAGGCGGAGCCGCATCGTCCGGACGGCGGTCGTCGCCCTGCCCGTTGGGCGTGGTGTCGGTCATGCTGGACGTGCTCCTTTCAAGCTCGTGCAGTCTGTCGCAGGCACCTGAGCGGTCCTTCTGGCGAGGCTGCGAGCCACCCCTGGCGATCTTATGCGTGCCCTGTACGCCGGTGTCCCGGTTCGCCGCTGGACGGACAGCTAGGTTGGGGTCCGTTCAGCGCGACACGTCGTCGCCGGCACGGGAGGGGAACCACATGCGTCAGGCAGGACCGTGGCTGCGAGCCGCCGACGGAGCGATGCTGCTCGGACCGGACGGGGTCCCCGCACCGACGGTGTTCGCCGAGATGAGTGCCCTCGCCGCCAGCACCGGCGCGGTCAACCTGGGACAGGGGTTCCCCGACGAGGACGGCCCGGCCGAGGTGCTCGAGGCCGCGGTGCAGGCGATCCGCGACGGCGTGAACCAGTACCCGCCCGGCCGGGGCACCCCGGACCTGCGAGCGGCCGTTTCGGAACACCAGCAGCGGTGGTACGGACTCGAGGTGGATCCCGACCGTGAGGTCCTCGTCACGGCCGGTGCCACCGAGGCGTTGGCCGCGACGCTCCTCGCCCTGGTCGAGCCCGGTGACGAGGTGGTCACCTTCGAACCGTTCTACGACGCCTACGGGGCGCTCATCCGGCTGGCCGGCGGCGTGCACGTCACGGTCCCGCTCAGCGCGCCCGACTTCCTGCCCGACGAGCGCACGCTCCGTGCGGCCTTCACCGACCGCACCCGCGCCGTGCTCGTGAACACCCCGCACAACCCGACCGGTCGAGTCCTGCCCACCGAGGTCCTGCAGGCCGTCGTCGACCTCGCCACCGAGCGCGACGCGGTGATCATCACGGACGAGGTCTACGAACACCTGACGTTCGACGTCCCGCACACGCCCATCGCGACCCTGCCCGGCGCCGCAGAGCGGACCGTGTCGGTGTCGAGCGCCGGCAAGACGTTCAACACGACCGGCTGGAAGATCGGCTGGCTCACCGCTCCCCCGGCGCTCGTCGACGCGATCACCACGGTCAAGCAGTACCTGACGTTCGTGAACGGCGCTCCCTTCCAGCCGGCCGTCGCCGTGGGCCTGCGCCTTCCAGACGCGGTCTTCACCGGCATCGCGGCCGACCTGCGCGCGAAGCACGAGCTGCTCGCCGACGGACTGCGGACAGCGGGCTTCGACGTGATGCGACCCGACGGCGGCTACTTCGTGCTCGCCGACGCGGCGCCGTTCGGGTACGACGACGCCCGTGCACTCTGTCTCGAACTGCCCGCGATGGCGGGGGTCGCCGGCGTCCCGGTCTCGGCGTTCGTGCGACCGGACCGCGTCGCCGGGTACCGGTCCCTCGTGCGCTTCGCGTTCTGCAAGCGGCGGAGCGTCCTCGAGGACGCCGCCACCCGCCTGGCGACCCTCGGAGCGCGGCCCCGCGCCTGAGACGCGACCGCGTCGGGACGCCACGTATGCGTCAGAGCTGCTCCGGGCCTCCCGGCTGGGCGCGCAGCGTGACGTCGTACCGCCGGAGCGACAGCGACGGGTTGACCCGCCGGACCGCGTCGGTGACGGCGGTGTCGACCGTCGCGGTGAGCGTGCCCGGCGTGGCGCCGGCCGAGGCGACCGCGACGCCGGACGGGTCGAGGACGACGGACCCGCCGACGCCGATCGGGGGCGTCTGTCCGACCCCGACCACCCAGACGGTGTTCTCGATGGCACGGGCCGTGAGCAGGGTGCGCCAGTGGTGCTCCTTGCCGGGACCGCGTACCCACTCCGCGGGGAGCACGACGACGTCGACCGCACCGAGCTCCGGGGCCGCGAGCCGCCGGGTGACCTCGGGGAAGCGGAGGTCGTAGCAGGTCTCGAGGCCGATGCGGAGCCCGCCGAGCTCGAAGACCGGCAGCTGCTCGGGATCGCCCGACTCGATGCGGTCCGACTCCCGCGAGCCGAAGGCGTCGTAGAGGTGGACCTTCCGGTACGTCGCGGCGAGCTCACCGGTGGGGAGCACGGCGACCAGGGTGTTCCGGAAGCGCTCCGGAGTGTCCGCGGACTCGGCGACCCCGACCACCAGCGCGATGCCGGTCTCGCGGGCGACGTCGCGGAGGCCGGAGACGAACGGCCCGTCCAGGGGCTGCGCGGCGGCCACGAAGCGGTCGTCGATGTCCACGGTGAAGTACGACGTGTACTCGGGCGTGACGAGGAGGTCCGCGCCGCGCGCTGCCGCATCCACGGCGGCGGCGCGCACGGTGTCGAGGTTGGCGACGGGATCGTCCGCGGGGGCGAACTGCGCCGCCGCGATGGTGAGGGTGGCCATGCCGCGAGCGTACCCGGGGGGCTGTGTCCGGCGGACGTCCGGGGACGGGGCGCGGGACGCTGCGGCGCTCTCGGGTACGAAGAAGGCCCCGGTCCTGTCGGACCGGGGCCTTCATGTGACGCTTGGTTGCGGGGGCAGGATTTGAACCTACGACCTCTGGGTTATGAGCCCAGCGAGCTACCGAACTGCTCCACCCCGCGGCACGTTTAGAAGCCTACACGGGGCCGTGGCGGGACACAAATCGAGTGTCCCGCCACGGTGTGTCTCAGTTCCCGTTCTCTGCTGCGGTGGCTGCCTCGATCGCGTCCTGGAGGCGCTGATCGGCTTCCGCCGCCGCCACCAGGTCGTTGTCGGCGTACGCCTCCTGGCGGTCCTGCAGCGCGTCCTTCGCGTCGGCCAGGGCTTCCTGCAGGGCGTCGTTGTCGACCGTGCCGGTGCCCGTACCCGTGCCCGTACCCGTCGACCCACCGGTCGAACCCGAGTCCGTGTCCGAGCCGGAGCCCGTGTCGGTGTCAGTGTCCGAGCCGGATCCGCTTCCGGAACCTGAACCGGAGCCGCTGCCGCTCGCGCCGGAGTCGCCGGCCGCGGCACCCGAGTCGCCGCCGAACAGCGAGTTCAGCGCCTCGTCGAGGGTGTCCTCGAACGCGATCTTGTCACCGAAGGCCACGAGGACCTTCTGCAGCAGCGGGTAGGACCCACTCGAGGTCGACTGGACGTAGACCGGCTGCACGTAGAGGAACCCACCGCCGACCGGGAGCGTGAGCAGGTTGCCCTGCTTCACGGTCGAGTTGCCGCGCTTCAGGATGTTGAGCTCCTGCGACACCGTCGAGTCACCGTTGAAGAGGCTCTGCACCTGTCCGGGACCTGGGATGTTGTCGGTCTTCGGCATCGTCAACAGCGTGAGCTTGCCGTAGCCCGACGCCTTCTCGCCCTTGCCGGCACCACCCGCGTCGGAGTTCACCGCCAGGTAGCCGGTCAGCACGTTGCGGTTGTTCGCCCCGGCCGACTGCTGCGGGATGTAGGTCGTGTACAGCGAGTACGCGGTCCCCTGCCCCGGCACCTTCATCGTCAGGTAGTACGGATCCTGCAGGTTCGCCCTGCTGGCCGTCGTCGTCGTCTGCGCGCCGAGCGCGTTGGTCGACGTCGCCGCGGTGTCGGCGTCGCTGTCCGACGTCGCCGTGCTCGTCGGTTCCTGCGGGGTGTTCCACGCGTCGTCACCCGAGTAGAACGAGTTCGCGTTCGTCACGTGGTACGTGCCGAGGATGGAGCGCTGCACCTTGAACAGGTCGGTCGGGTAGCGCACGTGGTCGAGGAGTTCGGCGCTCATGCTCGACACCGGCTTCATCGACGTCGGGAAGATCTTCTGCCAGGTCTTGAGGACCGGGTCCTTCGTGTCCCAGGTGTACAGCGTCACCTTGCCCGTGTACGCGTCGACCGTGGCCTTGACCGAGTTCCGGATGTAGTTCACCTGGTCGGTGCGGTAGGTCGAGGACTCGGCGCCGGCGATGCTGTCCGACAGGCTCTGGCTCTGCGAGTACGGGTACGCGTCGCTCGTGGTGTAGCCGTCCACCACCCACTGGATGCGGTGGTCGACGATCGCCGGGTAGGCGTCGCTGTCCACGGTCAGGTACGGCGCGACCTTCTGCACGCGCGTGATCGGGTCGCGGTCGTAGAGGATCTGCGAGTCCTTGTTCACCGCGTTCGAGAGCAGGACCTGCTCCGACTGGAACTTCGCGGCGTAGACGAGCCGGTTGAAGAAGTTGCCGAGGCTCGGACCGCCGTCGCCGGCGTACGTCGTGGTCGCGTTGCCGCCGTTGGCGTCGTCGGACCCGGCCGGGTAGTCGAGCTCGACGTCCTTCGTGCCCTTCGGGGCACCGACGATCGAGTACGGCGGCGAGGTCTCGCCGAAGTACACGCGCTGCTGGAAGTCGCCCAGTGCGCCGTTCGAGGGGATGCCCGACTCGAGGAACACCGGCTTGCCGTCGCTCGCGCGCTGGTTGCCGTACGCCGCGGTGACGCCGTAGCCGTGGGTGTAGACGAACGCCCGGTTGTACTGGGTGTTCGCGGCCGAGCTGAGGCCATCGAGGTCGATGTCACGCACCGCGATCACGGTGTCCTCGGTCTCGCCCTTGACGTCGTAGCGGTCGACGTCGAGCTCGTCCGGGAACTGGTAGTACTGCCGGTACTGCTGCAGCTGGCTGAACGTGTCGGAGACGATCTTCGGGTCGATGAGGCGGATGTTCGCCGTCGTCTGGGCGTCCTGCGCCAGGGCGCCGGAGCTCGCCTCGGTCGTGGCGTCGTAGTTCTGCTCCTCGACACCGGCGACGCCGTACGCGTCACGGGTGGCCTTGATGTTCCGCTCGATGTAGGCGGATTCGAAGGTGCGCTCCGAGGGCTTCACCTGCAGACGCTGGACGATCCACGGGTAGATGCCGCCGATCACGATCGCCGCGACGAGCAGCAGACCGGTGCCGACGATCGAGATGCGCCAGCGGCCGATCACCGCGGTGACGATGAAGAGCAGGGCGACGATCGCCGCGATGCCCGCCATGATCTCGCGCCCCGGGATGACCGCGTTCACGTCGGTGTACTGGGCACCGGTGATGAGCGAGTTCGACTTCGTCAGCGCTGCGTACTGGTCGAGCCAGAGACTGACCGCCTGCAGTGCGACGTAGAGCGCTGCCGTGACGGCGAGCTGGATCCGAGCGGCACGGGAGATCCGGACCTCACGACCGCCGAAGCGGAGCGCACCGTAGAGGTAGCTCGCAGCGAGGGCGGCGAGACCGGCGATGAGGACGACCGCGGACGAGTAGGCCACGATCGAGCGCCAGAACGGCAGCTCGAAGACGTAGAACCCGATGTCGAGGCCGAACTGCGGGTCCGTCTTGCCGAACGGCGTGCGGTTGAAGTACTCGAGGACCATGCTCCAGCGCCCCGCGGTCGAGAGCCCGGCGAAGATGCCGAGCACGACCGGGATGCCGATCATGACGGCGCGCCGCAGCGGTTCGATGACCTGCTGGTAGCGGTCGAGCTGCGAGTTGAGCTTCGCGTAGACCGGCCGGAACCGGAACGCGAGCGCGATGCTCACGAAGACCGGGACGGCCATGCCGAGGAAGCCCGCCAGGAACATCAGCGTCCCGGCGACCCACCGGGTCGTGAGGACCTGCTGGAACCCGAGCTGCGCGAACCACGCGTAGTCGGTGTACAGGCTGGCGAAGATGAAGAAGGCGATCACCAGTGCGGCCAGCACGATGATCGTGACCACGATGGGGACCCGCGGCGAACGCCGCCCCGAGGTGGACGAGGTTGTCGTCACTTGATGTGCTCCAGACGTGTCGGACCGGCGGGCCCGGCTCGCGGCGGGCCGTCAGTGACACTGATCCTATGGGACCGGACCGGACGTGAACCTGTACGGGGGCTCAGGACCGGGTCAGGAACCGCAGCGGGCGAGCTTCGCGGTGCTCTTGCCGTCGGCGATCGTCTGCAGGTCGGTGACGGCCTGGTCGAGCGTGGAGACGCTGTAGACGTCGAGTCCGTCCGGCACGTGCCCGACGACCTCGTCGCAGTTGTCCGCGGGGGCGAGGAAGACCGTGGCTCCCGCGTCCTTCGCCCCGTAGAGCTTCTGCCGGATCCCGCCGATGGGGCCGACCTCGCCGTCCGCCGTGATCGTGCCCGTGCCGGCGACGTGCTTGCCGCCGTTGAGCTTGCCCGGCGTGATCTCGTCGATGATCCCGAGCGCGAACATCATGCCGGCGGACGGTCCGCCGACGTCCTGCAGGCGGATCGACACCTTGAAGGGGAACTCGTAGCGCTCGGTGACGCCGACCCCGAGCAGCGCCGTGCCCTGCTCGCTGCGCGGCGTCACCCGGACGTCCTTCGTCGCGCCGTCCCGTTCGACGGTGACGGTCGCGGGGCGCGAGGTGCCGTGCTGCGCGACGGCTTCGCGCAGGCTCGCTGCGTCGGCGTTGGTCGTGAGCGACTTGCCGTCGAACGCCGTGATGACGTCGCCCTCCTCGATCGCGCCGTCGGCCGCTGAGCCCTCCTGCACGGCGCTGACCTCGAGTTCCGTGGGCAGGTCGTTCCCCTGCTGGATGAGCGCGGCGGCGACGGCCGACTGCTGCGACGCCTGCATGTCGGCGGAGTCCCGCTCGTTCACCTGCTCGGTCGTGGTGCCGCTCGGGTAGATCGCCTCGACCGGGATCACCGCCTGCGACCTGGTGAAGATCGCGCGGATCACGCTGGTCCAGGACGGGCGGTTCGTGGCGTCGCCCTGGATGCCGACGGTGAGCATGTCGAGGGCGCCGGCCGTCGGGTACGTCTCATGGCCGGACACCTGGATGAGCTTGACGTCCTTCGCGTCCTTGCCCGTCCCCTGCTTCTGCGTGCCGATGGTGTTGTAGACCGGCCCCGGGACCTCGATGAGGTAGGGGCTGGGCAGCAGACTCGCCAGCAGGCCCAGCACGACCGCGCCGATCAGGAACGCCCACCCGACCGTGCGGGCACGCGAGCGACGACGGGGCGCGGGGGCGAAGAGGGTCACGCGGGGTCCTTCCGGGGTGGGCACCCGCGCCTGGCGGCAGGGTGGTCGCCCACGTCTCGCGACGGGGCTGTTCGCCCTGGGCGCAGCGCTTCGGGCGTTCCCACGGGGGCATCCCAGGTGCGGCCCCGTGAGCAGCGATTAGCGTAGTCGGCATGCCTGATGAACCACAGCCGGGGCCGGACGACGACTTCCAGGAGATGCTGCGCAAGCTGCTCTCGGGCGAGGGGCAGATCGACCCGTCGCAGCTCGCCGGTGCCGCCGGTCTGCCGAACGACCCGGCCTCCGTGGCGAACCTCATGAGCCAGCTCCAGCGCGCCGCGCAGTCCGGTGGTGACGGCATCGACTTCTCGGCCACCGCGGAGCGCGCGACCGCGATCGCCCGTGACGGCGGGCACCCGGTCGACCCGGCGACCTCGCAGGCCGCCGACCAGGCGTTCCAGGTCGCCGCGCTCTGGCTCGACGAAGTCACGACGGTCGCCGAACTGACCGCGACGCCGAGCCTCTACACGCGGGAGCAGTGGGCGAAGGCGACCACCCCGGTGTGGACGCAGATCGCCGAGCCGGTGGCCTTCAGCATCGCCGACGCCCTGACCGAGGCGATCGACCAGCGTGCGCCCGAGCAGCTCAAGGCCATGCTCGGCGACGTCTCGAAGGCGATGCGGGGGATCGGCGGCGCGCTGTTCGCGATCCAGCTCGGCCAGGTCGTCGGCCAGCTGTCGAAGGAGGTCGTGTCCGGCGGTGACGTCGGTGTGCCGCTCCTCGACGAGCAGGTCGCCGCGCTCCTGCCCCAGAACGTCGCCGAGTTCGCCGAGGGCCTCGACGTCTCCGAGGACGAGGTGCGCATCTACCTCGCGGTCCGCGAGCTCGCACACGCCCGGCTGTTCCGGTCGGCACGCTGGCTCCGGCTGCACATCATCTCGTCGATCACGGACTACGCACGGGGCATCCACATCCCGTTCGACCGCGTCGAGGAGCTCGCGGCCGACATCGACCCGACGAACCAGGAGCAGCTGCGCGACGCGCTGGCCTCCGGTGCCCTCATCCCGCCGCGCACCCCCGAGCAGGACGCCGCGCTCGCCCGCCTCGAGACGATGCTCGCCCTGGTCGAGGGCTGGGTGGACACGGTCACCGCGGCAGCCACGGTGCGCCTCCCCAAGGCCGGGGCGATCGCCGAGATGGTGCGCCGTCGCCGGGCCGCCGGCGGCCCGGCCGAGTCGGCGTTCGCCACGCTCGTCGGTCTCGAGCTGCGGCCGCGCCGACTGCGCGAGGCCGCGGCGATGTGGCAGCGGGTGACCGACGAGCTCGGTGCGGAGCAGCGCGACGCCCTCTGGTCGCACTTCGACCTGGTGCCGACCTCGGAGGACGTCGACGCGCCCGACGTCCTCGTCGCGCGGCTGCGGAACCCGTCCCAGACCGACGAGGACGACGCCTTCGACAAGGCGCTCGAGGACCTGCTGAACGACTCGACCGGTGCGCGCCCCCACGAGGACGAGTCGGGCGGCGTGGCCGAGGACACGGGCACCGACCCCGACGGGCGCGACGGGTCCGACGGGTCCGACGGCGAGCCGGGGAACGACACCGGCGACCAGCCCGGCACCGATCCCCGGCCCCGCTGAGTTCTCCACAGATCCATCCCGTGACCCCACGCCTGCCGCACACTCCGGCACCGTGGGGTCATGGGCATCCGCATCGATCCGACGCTCGAGTTCGTCTGGCGTGACCCCGCCACGGTGCAGCTCGGGGTCGATCCCCCGCGTGCCGTCGTCGCGGTCCCCACGACGGGTGAGGAGCGGTTCCTCAGTGGGCTCCGGCGCGAGACCGGACACGACGTGCTGTCGGGCCTCGCCGTCGCGTCGGGGTGTTCGCCGGAGCGCGCCGCCGGGGTGCTCGGAGCGGCGTCGCCCGCGGTGGTCGAGGTCCTGCCCGAGCCACTCGAACGGGTCGAGGTGCACGGCGACGGGGTCCTCGCCGACACGGTGGCGACGTTCCTCTCCGGAGAAGGTGTGACGGTCAGCCGCACCTCCGCCCCCGCCGGGGGCCCGGTCGTCCTGCCCGACCCGGAGCCCCGGCTCGCCGTGGTGGTTGCCGACCACGTCGTCGACCCGGCACTCCGCGCCGCGTGGACCCGCCGGGGCGTCCCGCACCTGGCGGTCGTCGTCGGCGACGGACGCATCCGTCTCGGACCGTTCGTCGTCCCGGGAGCCGGGCCGTGCCTCCAGTGCGCGGAGTACGCGCGCGTCGACCACGACCCCGCCTGGCCGGCCATCGCGGCGCAGGTGTGGGGACGGCACCCCGCACCGCTGTCACCGTGGCGCTCGGCGGCGGTGGCCGCCGCGACGACGCGCATGCTGGCGGAACGCCTGCCGCTCCGGACCCAGCGTGCAGCACCCGACCAACTCGTCTTCGAGCGCGACGACCTGTCGGTCAGCCGTTCGACGGTGCTGCCCCATCCGCGGTGTGCGTGCCGAGCGCTGCCAGGAAGCGACTCGGAGCCCGGGCTCCCCCACGCCTGGAGCCCTGTTGCGACCACGTGATCGTCACCGACCGGCGGGCACGGGTGAGCCCGACGTAGAACAGACGCCGTTCCTCGTCCACCTCGGTGTCAGTGGTCGCGTGCGAGATCGGCAGGAGCCCCTCGGCAGCGCCGGCGATGACCACGTGCGGCCACTCCAGACCCTTCGACGAGTGCAGGGTCGCGAGGGTCACGGCGTCGACCTCGGGTTCGTGGTGCGTCGCCGCCCGGTCCACCAGGTCCTGCGTGAACTGCTGCATGGTCGTGCCGGCCGGCGCGTCCTCGGCGAGGCCCATGATCGCCTGCAGGGCCTCCCACTGCTCGCGGACGGCCCCCGTGCCCTCCGGCGGCGTCTCCGACCAGCCGCTGACCTGGAGCACCAGCCGGACCCGTCGGGTCAGCTCGTCGTCCGTCTGCCGGATCGCCTCGCCGCGCATGTGGTGGACGGCCAGCTTGACCTCGGGGCGGTTGAAGAACCGGGTCCCGCCCTGCACGCGGTACGGGATGCCGTTCCGGCCGAGTGCGGACTCGAGCGCGGCCGACTGCGCGCCGACGCGGAAGAGCACGGCGCAGTCCCCGTAGGACGCCCCGGCACCGACGAGCTCGGCGATGCGGCGTGCGATCGTCTGTGCCTCGTCACCGTCGTGGACGCAGGACAGCACGATCGGTTCGGGGCCCGGCTCCTGGCTCTGGGCGATCAGGTCGAGCGCACCAGGCTGACCGCGCATCAGGGTGTTCGCCGCGTGCACGACCTCACGGGTGGAGCGGTAGTTCCGCTCCAGGCGCAGGACCGAACCACGCGGGAACTCCGACCCGAACCCCAGCAGGTAGTCGCTCGACGCCCCGGCGAACGAGTAGATGGTCTGGCTGGCGTCGCCGACGACACACAGGTCGTCGCGGCCGCCGAGCCAGGCCCGCAGCAGGTCGTGCTGCACCGGCGAGACGTCCTGGTACTCGTCGACGACGAAGAAGCGGTACTGCTGCCGTACGTACGACGCCACCCGCGGCTCGGACTCGACCATGCCGAGGGTCGCGAGCAGGACGTCCTCGAAGTCGAGCTGCCGACGGTCGTCCTTCAGCCGCTCGTACGCCTTCATCAGGTCGATGACGCGGCGCGGTGTGGTGTCTCGCGGCATCACCCGGTCAGCCGCGGCGGCCTCGTACTCGTCGAGGGAGAGCATCTGCACCTTGCGCCACTCGACCTCGGCGGCCAGGTCGCGGAGCACCGGGGTGTCGACCTGCATGCCGACGGTGTCGGCCGCGTGCGCGATCATCCGCCCCTTGGACTCGACGATCTTCGGCGCGTGCCCGCCGACGGTGTCCGGCCAGAAGTAGCTGAGCTGCGCCATCGCGGCGGCGTGGAAGGTGCGCGCCTGGACGGTCCCGGCACCGAGCGCCCGCAGTCGGGAGCGCAGCTCACCGGCGGCTCGGGTCGTGAAGGTCAGCGCGAGGACGTGGTTGGGCGCGTAGGTGCCCGTCGCGACCCCGTAGGCGATGCGGTGCGTGATGGCGCGGGTCTTGCCCGTCCCCGCACCGGCCAGCACGGCGACCGGACCGAGCAGGGTGCGGGCGACCGTGCGCTGTTCGGCGTCGAGCGCGGCGAGCAGTTCGTCGGGCGACGGCGGCCGGGGCTCGACGGCCCCTGCACCGCCCGCAGCGGCTGCGCCACGTGGACCGGCGACGCTCACGGCAGGTCCAGCGGCCCGCCGTACCACTCCTCGATGATGGCGCGGGCGATCGAGGTGCGTCCCGGCAGCAAGAGGGTGTCCCCGGCGCGCTGGCGGATCTCGTCGCGCGAGAACCACCGCACGTCGAGGATCTCCACCCCGTCGGGACGGGCGGTGGTCGGGTCGCCGCCGGCTGCACGTGCGCGGAAGCCCACCATCAGCGACGCGGGGAACGGCCACGGCTGCGAGCCGAGGTACTCGGGCTCCTCGACACGGACCCCGGACTCCTCCCAGACCTCGCGGCGGACGGCGTCCTCGAGCGACTCCCCCGGCTCGACGAACCCGGCGAGCAGCGAGTACCGGTTCGCGTCCCACGCGGCGTTCGAGCCGAGCAGGATCCGGTCGTCGGCGTCGACGACCCCGACGATGATCGCCGCGTCGGTACGCGGGAAGTGGTCGTGCCCCTCGGGGTCACGACGGACCCATCCACCGCTCACGACGGCGGTGGCCGACCCGGTACGCGGGGAGAACCCGTGCACGGCGTGCCAGTTGGCCATCGCCACGGCCTCGACCGCCAGGCCCTGGTCACGCGGCGACAGCTCGGTGCCGAACATCCGGAGGCTCTGCCACGCGTCGTCCGACGGTTCGATGGCGGTCGCCGTCCCGCCGTCGATGAAGGCGGCGACGAACCGGGTGCCCGCGGCGGCGTCCGGTGCGTCGGAGACGGCGCGACCGAGGTACAGGGTCACGGTGTCGACGGGGATCTCCGCCGCGGTCACGAAGCGCAGGGTGCCGTCGGGGTTCCGGAGCATCTCGGCTCCGCGCACCGGCAGGTACCGGGTGCGCTCGTCCTCGCGCAGGACACGCTCGAGGTCGTCGGTCGTGCGGAACTCGGCGTCGCGGTCGAGTTCGTTGCGGGAGAGCGGGAGCCGGGCGGCGAACTCGACGGTCACGGCGGGAGAGCTCCTCGGATCGGGTGCGGACGTGCAGGAGACGTGCGGTGGGCGTGCGGGCCGCCGAACAGCGTGGCGTGCAGCCGTGTACGCGTCACGCGCCTACCCTGAGGGGCATGGCGGGATCCCAGTTCACTCTAGCCGCGTTGGCGACGACGGCCGTTCCAGGTCTCCTCGTCACGGGCACGCGCACGCTCGGCTCGGCCGCGGCCGGCGACTACGAGTCGGCGCTCCTCCGCGACGCCGACGGCACCGAGATCGTCATCCGCCGTCCCCGGAACCAGCGCGCCGAGGCCCGGCAGTCGGCCGACCTCGTCGCCATCCGTGCGTTGAGCGCGGGGATCCGCACACGCCTGCCGTTCGGGGTGGCCGAGTACCGCGGACAGGCACCGATCGGTTCGACGCGCGCCATCGTCACGACCCGCCTGGCCGGGACCCACCCGACCCTCGCGTCGCTCGTCGACCGCCCCGACCTCGCCACCAGCGTCGGCCGTGCCGTCGCCGCGATCCACCAGCTGCCGACGAGCTTCGTCTCCGACGCCGGACTGCCCTCGCTGACGCCGTTCGAGGTGCTCCGCTCCGCCGTCTCGGTGATGGACCGCGCGGTGGCGACGAAACTCGTCCCCGCCGCGCTCGTCGAACGCTGGGAAGGTGCGGCGCGCGACCAGCAGCTCTGGCAGTTCACGCCGACCGTCGTGCACGGTTCGCTCGGCACCGGGGCGCTGCTCGTCGACGGCGATGCGGTCAGCGGGATCCTCGACTGGGGTGAGCTCCGGCTCGGCGACCCCGCCAAGGACCTCGCCTGGGTGCTCGCCGGCCGCCGTGACGCCTTCGACACCGTCCTCAGCGCCTACGAGGCGAACGGCGGCGGGCGTGACCGTCAGCTCGCACAGCGTGCGCGGGTGCACCACGAGCTCGAGACGGCGCACTGGCTGCTGCACGGCGTGCAGGCGAAGAGCACCGAGGTCGTCGATGACGCCGTCGCGATGATGCACCGCCTGGTCGACGCGGTCCACGCACCGAGTGCGGAGCCGCTGCAGTCCGTCTCACCGGAGACGATGGAGATCGGCGAGGTGGAGCAGTTGCTGTCCTCCACCGAGCGACGCCACGGCTGACGCCGTCGGCCTGCCCTTCGTGAGCAGGAATGGTCGGGTTGCTGCGGCGTACCCGACCATTGCTGCTCACGAAGGCCCGGCAGGGGCCGTGCTCGCGACCGCCTGGAGGCCCGGTGCCGTTCCCTGGGACCGGCTTCGGGCCTCCAGGGCGGAGCGCGCCCGTCCAGGGCGGAGCGCGCCCGTCCAGGGCGGAGGGGCCCGCAGGACGTCAGCCGATCGCCTCCGACCACGCGCGCTCGAGACCGGCGCGGTCCAGCAGCTCGGTCGGACGGACCTCGAGGTCGTCGGCGACGAAGTAGAACACCGCGTCGACCTGGTCGAGCGGCCGACCGGTGAACTCGGCGTACGCGACGCGGTACAGCGCGAGCTGCAGGGTGCGACGGGCGAGGTCGTCGGCGCCCGACGGTGCCTTGCCGGTCTTCCAGTCGACCACCTCGGCGCGTCCGTCGATCTCGTAGACGGCGTCGAGCTTGCAGACCACGCTGTGCCCGAGGAACGGGATGTGGATCTCGCGTTCGACCTCGATGGGGGTCAGCCCGGCCCACCGGGAGCGGGCGAACGTGGCCTGGAAGTCCGCCAGTCGACGGGCGTCGTCGTCGGTGACCACGGCGTCCGGTGATGCGTCCGCGAGGTCGTCGGCGTCGAGGTCGAGTTCGCCGTCCCACACGTCGAGCGTCTCGAGGGCACCACCGCTCCGCGCCCGCTGCTCCACCCACTGGTGGAAGAGCGTGCCCAGCCGGGTGGCGCGGTACGGGCGCTCCGGCATCGGCCGACGGAGCCGCTCCGCCACGGAGTCGGGTTCGGTCAGGTAGTCCTTGAAGCCCGACGCCGGGACGCGGTGCGGGACGGCGACCGCGTGCCTCGCGTTCCGGGTGGCATGCCGTTCGGCGAGCAGCAGGTCGATGTCGGCCGCGAACCGACCGGAGGCACCGGGGTTCGCGTTCCGCACCCGCTCGGCGGCGGCCAGGACGCGCGGTGCACGCTGCCCGAACGGCACGTGCGGCCAGGTCTGGGTCGCGCCGCTCTCACCCATCGGGTTCTCGTCGTGCACCGTGGTCTCCGGGATCGCCGCTCCGTCGATGACGCCCGCGTCGACCAGGTCACGGAGGTACCGGCTCGGCTCCGTCGGCCGGACACCACCGGCCCAGAAGGAGCCGGACACCAGCAGGTCGTGCTTGGCACGGGTCAGGGCGACGTACGTGAGTCGACGTTCCTCGTCCTCGTTGCGGGCCTTCACCTGTTCCTTGAAGGCGTCGATCGCCGTGGTGACGTCCTTCTGGGTCTCCTGCCCGCGCCACGCGAGCCGGGGCAGTTCGGCGGCGTCGCCGCGGAACTCGTACGGCAGTCGGCCGAAGCCGAGCCACCCGGACGAGCCCTCCTGCGGGCGCGCGGGCAACCCGCCCTCGACCATCCGGGGCACCGCGACGGCGTCCCACTCGAGGCCCTTGGACCCGTGGATGGTCAGGATCTGGACGGTGCCGGCCTCCGGTTCCTCGGACCGCGGGCCCATGTCGTCGCGCCGAGCGGCGGCGTCGATCCACCCGAGGAACGAGCCGAGGTCGGCACGGTCGTCGGTCGAGACGAACCCGGCGAGCTCGTCGATGAAGGCGTCGAGGTAGGCGCCGCTGCCCTGCTCGTGCGCGGCGACCTCGATGTCGAGCCGCATCTCCTGCACGACCAGGGTCACGAAGTCGACCAGGTCGCTTCCCGCACGGGACCGGAGCATCGCGAGCTGCTCGCCCAGGGCACGCATCCGGCTGCGACCGGCCGGGGTGATGCCCTCGAGCGCGCCGTGCTCGTCGGGGGCGGTCGCCACGAAGTCGAGCGCATCGACGATGGAGCCGTGCTCGCCGGCGGCCACGGAGGCCCGGAACGCAGCGGTCAACTCGTCGTCGAGGCGCTGCTGGGTGTGGTCGCGCTGGAACAGCCAACGGGCGAGCTGGTGCAGGGCGACGATGTCGGCCGCACCCACCCGCCACCGGGCTCCAGCGAGCAGCCGGATCAGGTCGTTGCCGGCGGCCGGGTCGTGCAGCACGCGCAGGCAGGCCACCAGGTCGACGATCTCCGGGCGCTGGAGCAGGCCCCCGGTGCCGAGCACGTGGTACGGCACCCCGCGGGCACCGAGCGCCGCCGTGAACGACGCCAGGTCCTTCCGGGCCCGCAACAGGAGCGCCATCGAGCCGGCCGGGTCCCGGCGGCGGCGGTCCTGGAACCAGGCGGCGACCTCGTCGGCCTCTTCCGGCAGGGTCTCGGGGAACACCACGCGCACGGTGCCGGCATCCGCACCGGGGCGCGGCGAGAGCCGCTCGACGTCCACCTCGGACGCCTCGGAGAGGGGCGCGACGATCGCGTTCGCCCCGGCGAGCACGTCGACCGGGTTGCGCCAGCTCGTCGACAGCGCGAACGTGACCGGTTCGGCGACCCCGGGCTCGTCGCCGCCGAAGTCGTGCGGGAACCGGGCGAGGTTCGCCGCACTGGCACCGCGGAACCCGTAGATGGACTGGTGCGGGTCGCCGACCGCCATCACCGAGTGCCCGCGGAACAGCCGGGCGAGGAACCGGGTCTGCACCACCGAGGTGTCCTGGTACTCGTCGAGGAGCACCACGCCGTACCGGCTCCGCAGGTCCGTCACGACCCGCGGAGCCGACTCCGCAGCGGCGAGCGCCAGGGCGATCTGGTCGGAGAACTCCACGAACCCGCGGTCGACCTTCTGTCGGCGGAACTCCGCGACGAGGTCAGCCAGGGGTTCGAGGGCACCGATGGCGGCGACCGCGTCGGTGATCGCCTTGTAGGGCTTGCCGCGGTTGCCGGGGAGTTCGAGCAGTTCGGAGAACTCCACTGCGAACCGGCGGAGGTCCTCGGGCTCGACGAGGTGCTCGGAGGAGGCTCCGGCGAGCGCCACCACGGCGGCGGTCAGCGTGTCGACGTCGCGGTCGAGCCCGGCGAGCCGGTCGTCGCGAGCGGCCACCACCACCCGGCGGGCGAGCTGCCAGGCCGATGGCTCGGTGAGCACCTGGGACTCGCCGTCGCGGCCGACGAGCAGCGCGTTCTCGCGGAAGACGGCGTTGGCGAAGGCGTTGTAGGTCGAGACGGTGGGCGCTTCGAAGGCGTCGCCGGGGGTGATCAGGCCGACGTCCTCGAGCGCGCGGATGCGGTCGTTGATGCGGACAGACAGTTCACCGGCGGCCTTGCGGGTGAAGGTCAGGCCGAGGACCTCGTCGGGGCGGACGTGGCCGTTGGCCAGCAGCCAGACGACGCGCGAGGCCATCGTCTCGGTCTTCCCGCTGCCGGCACCCGCGACGACGAGGGCCGGCACGAGCGGCGACTCGATGACGGCACGCTGCTGGGCCGTGGGGCGCGGTCGGCCGAGGGCGTCGGCGATGGCGTCGGCGCCGTGCCGGACGACGGGCGGAGCAGCGGCGGCCGTGCCGGCCATACCGGCCGCGCCAGCCACATCAGCCGCGCCGGCCACGCCAGCCCTGTCGGCAGTGTCCGCCGTGTCGGTCGTGTCCGCCGTGTCGGCAGTGTCGGTCGTCTCGCTCACCAGGTCACCTCCGCCACCACGTGGATCCGGCACTCGACGCCGGTCCGGGCCTTCTCGCAGTGGTCGTCCACGTTCGCCACGAAGGTCCTCCCGGCCATGCCCCGCGCCACACCGTGCAGTCGTTCGCGGTACGCCTCACGTGCCTCGGCGTCGAACGCGTGCTGCGTGCGCTCGGAGAAGGCGTTCCCACCGCGGGGGTTCTGGACGAACACGAGCCGGGCATCGGCCATCGGCGATCCGGCCGGCACGCCCTCGACCGCGCCGTCCTCGACCGCGAGCTGGTAGGCGCCGAGCTGCGGGTGGTCGGGCATGTCGTTCTTCTCGCTGGGCATCGAACGGCCGGTCTTCAGGTCGACCACGCTGACGCGTCCCTCGGGGTCGACCTCGATGCGGTCGATGCTGCCCCGGATGCGCGCGGGCCCGGTGACGAGCGCGAACGAGGTCTCGGCGCCGAGCAGCCGTCGACCGGCGCTGGCGAACGTCCGGAGGTAGTCGCTCAGTCCCTCGATCATCCGCCGGGTGCGCGCGCGTTCGCGGTCGGCGACCCAGGGCGACTCGAACGTCAGCTCGTCCCACCGTGCCTCCACCCGGTCCCACAGCGACTCGACGTCGATCTCGGTGGCGTGCTCCATCGCTTCGTGCACGATCGTGCCGATGCCCATCGCGGGGCTCGGGGCGCCACCGCCGAAGGTCTGCGCGAACCAGTGCACCGGGCACTCCTCGAAGGTGCCGATCCGCGACGGCGACACCGACACGGCCGGTGCGACGGGCTCACCGCCCTCGACCTCGGGCGCAGGCTCGGCGTCGAGGTCGACCAGGGGGTCGTCCGTGGTCGGCTCGGCGAGTCCGTACCACTCGTCCGGGGCGGCGCCGGGCACCTCGGCCTCGGCCAAGCGGGCGAGGGCGGACGCGGCCTCGTGGTCACCCGAGGCGACGACCCGACGGCGCAGCGACCCGGCGAGGCCGCGCAGGGACAGCGGGTGCACCGTCGGCTGGCGGTCCGGCGGCACGGGGACGAGTCGGACGAAGGGCGACGGGGATTCGTCGTCGTTCGCGACGGTGCCGATGACGACCTGGGTGGTCGCACGCGACACGGCCCGGGCGAACAGGCGGAGTTCGTCGGCGACGACGGCGGCGCGGTCGTCGATCGGCGAACGTTCGACGCCGGCGGCGGCGCGGACCAGGCCGTCGGGGTCGAGCAGGCTGCCGCGGACCCGGGTGTTCGGCCAGACGCCGTCCTGCAGGCCGAGCACCACGACCACGTCGCACTCGAGTCCGATCGTCGCCGAGGGCGTCAGCACCCGCACCCGGCCGGCGGTCCGGTCCGGGCCGATCGAGTCCTCCGGCAGGTCGGCGCCGAGCAGGTCGTCGACGAAGACCCGCGCGGGGGCGTCCGGGGTGCGCTCGACGAAGCGCTTGGCTGCGGTGAACAGGCCGACGACGGCATCCAGGTGTCGATCGGCCTCGCCGGCACCGACCCCGCCGGCTGCGGACTGGGCACCCCAGGACTTCGCGAGGCCGCTGCGTTCCCAGAGCCCCCAGAGGATCTCCTCGATGCTCGAGCCGGACTCGGCGTCGGTGCGGGCCTGCACCAGGCTCCGGGCCAGCCGGGTCGCCCGACGCGCGAAGCCCGCGTCCACCGTCGCGAGGCGCTCCGGTGCCCCCAGCGCGTCGACCAGCAGCTCGTCGGCGGTGCGGCTGCCGTCGCCCGCCAGTTCCTCTCGCCGCAGCGCGAGCCGGAGCCGTCGCATCGCCAGGGTGTCGAGGCCACCGAGGGGCCCGGTCGCGAAGGCGGTGGCCAGGGCCGCGTCGAGCGGCAGGACGCCGAGCGCCACAGCGGCCGCGTCGAGCAGGGCCCGCGCCGCCGAGTCGTCGCGCGGACGGACAGGTGCGGCACCGGCGGTCGCCGGGACCTCGGCCACGGAGAGCGCACGGACGAGCTCGGGGATGGCCGCACCGCTCCGGGTGACCACCGCCATCCGGTGCCAGGGCACGCCGTCGAGCAGCCGGTGTTCACGCAGCCGGCGGGCGATGGCGACCACGAGGGCGGACCGGCTCGCGGCTTCGAGGTGCACGACCGCGTCGGAGCGGGCGTCCGCGTCGTCCGCGGTCGCGCTGCGTTGCCGTCCGGCGGCTGCGGTGCCGATCCGGCCGGTGACGCCGGTGACCAGCGCGCGGATCGGGGCGGGGTGGCGGTGCACCGTCAGGAGGAAGAGCTCGTCGACGCGGTCCACTCCGAGCCGCACCGCGAGCCGACCGAGCACGTCCGGTTCGGCGCCGCGGAACGCCGACGCGGCGATGTCCGGGTCGCCGAACGCCACGACCTGCACGCCGGAACGAGCGAGTGCCCCGAGCAGGGCGATCTCGCCCTCCACCAGTTCTTGCGTGTCGTCGACCACGAGCAGGCGGAGGGCGGCGATGCTCGCGGGCAGCTCGTGCCGCAGCACCGCTGCGGTGGCGTAGGCCACGAGCTCGCCGGAGTCGAGTCCGGTGGGCCGGAACGCGGTCACGGAGGCCCGGTAGTCGTCGACGAAGTCGCCCACCGACCGCCACTCGGGGCGTCCGAGCTCGTCGCCGAGTTCCCGCATGTCGTCCGGTTCGACACCGGCGGCGACCGCGCGCATCATCACGTCGCGCAGAGCCGTGCGGAACCCCGCTCGCTCACGGACGACGGCGGTGATCGGGTCGGGCCACGCGGGTCCGGTGCCGTCGAGTTCGTGCCCGGCGAGCAGGTCGGCGATGATGCGGTCCTGCTCCCCGCCGGTGAGGAGCGTCGGCGGTTCCTGGTCCTGCGTCGCCGCCGCGTGGGTGACGATCTGGAACGCCAGTGAGTTCACGGTGCGAGCGAGGGCGCCCGGCACGACCCGGTCGACCGCCGTGGCCAGTCGGTCACGCAGCGCGGTCGCGGCCGTGCGGGACGAGGTCAGGGCGAGGACGGTCGCGTGGCCGTCCGGGGTGATCGCACCGGCGCGGTTCAGCCGGTCGGCGACGAGCCGTGCGAGCGTGGTCGTCTTGCCGCTGCCCGGCGCACCGATCACCGCGGCGTGACGGCCGTCCGGCAGCGCCAGCACCGCCGCCTGCGAGGGGTCGTCCACCAGTGCGCGCGCGAACCCGGCATCCTCGGGAGCGGGCATCAGCGTGGTCAGCGGCACGCTCGTACGGTACCCAGGACCGCCGACAGCACCGCTGCGGACGCGCGGGGCTCTGGTCGTGTGACCGGCCGAGTGCGCCCGCGGCGAACGGCCGATACCGCACGGGACCCCTCGGATACGCTGTGGTCGTGGACATCAAGATCGGCATCATCAACAGCCCGCGCGAGATCGCGTTCGAGACCGCCCAGACCGCGGACCAGGTCGAGAAGGCCGTGTCCGAGGCCCTCACCGCGCAGGCGACCCACCTGTCGCTGCAGGACGACAAGGGCCGTCGCTTCATCGTGCCCGTCGCATCGCTCGCCTACGTCGAGGTCGGCGCGGAAGAGGCACGGCGCATCGGCTTCGTCGCCTGACGACGTGGAACTGCTCTTCGCCGTCCTCGGCGGCGTCCTGATCGGTGCCGTCGCGCACGTGGTCCTGCCGTGGCGGTCGAGCCGTGGCGTGCTCGTCGGCCCGGCGGTCGGCGGCATCGCCGCGGCCGTCCTCTGGGAAGCCCTGACCTGGGCCGGGTGGCGGTACGACGGCACCTGGATCTGGGTCGTGGCCCTGGTGGGGTCCGGCGTGGTCGCACTGGTGGTCGAGTGGCTGCTCGGGACGCAGCGCGACAAGCGCGACGCGGCGTACTACGAGCAGCTCAAGACCCGCGGCGCCTGACCCTCGAGCAGTCTGACCGCTCAGGCCGTCAGCCCGAGGGCGTCCATCCGTCGGGTGTGCGCAGCGATGAGCTCGGTCCAGACCGGCTCGAGTCGCTCCTGGTCCTCACGGGCATGCGACGCCAGTGCCGATCGCGCCACCAGCAGGGTGTCGCCGACCAGCCGTCGGCCCCACATCGCGAGCCGCGACCCGATCTGCGGGTCGTCCTCGATGTGTGCCGTGAGCTCCACGACGACCGCGGCTTCTTCACGCGCGTCGAACACCGAGCGCAGGCGCTGCCGCACGTCGACGGGCAGCGAGCGGAGCAGGTTGCCGAACAGGTCGTTCAGGATGCCGGCGGTGACGTACCCGGTCAGCATCGACTCGTACCAGTCGGCGCCGCTCGTGCGCTCGAGGAACAGGTCGATCGCCTCGCGGTGCGGGGCCATCAGCGCCGCCGGGTCCTCGCCGAGGCGCTCGATCTCGGCCACGATCGTCCGGTGCCGCTCGAGCGCCGTGGTCGCCAGGACCCCGGTGACCAGTCGGCCGGACAGGGTCGGAGCCGAGGCACCGGCCCGTCCCATCGTCTCGTAGACGGAGAGCTGCAGGTACGCGGCCTGCCCCAGGTAGACGTCGAGCTCGGGACTGACGTCATCGAGCGCGAGACGCTTGACCTGTGCGGCTCCGCGGGGGTTCCGCGATGCGAGCCATGCGGCAGCGAGCTGCGCCGCGCGCTTCCGGTTCCACCACGACACCACCCGACCAGCATAGAGGGCGCACCCCGAGGGACCTGCCGGTCGCCCCGCCAGGTGCCCGGACCGGACCGCCCGACTCCCCCAAGCACCCCGGCGCGCCCCGGAGGACGGCCCCATCGGTAGACTGGCCCGGACTTCCACCAGAACTAAGGTGATTCTTTGACTTTCTCAGACCTCAACATCGACCAGGACATCGTCGATGCACTGGCCGGCAAGGGCATCATCGAGCCCTTCCCGATCCAGGAACAGACCATCCCGCTCGGCCTGACCGGCCAGGACATCATCGGCCAGGCCAAGACGGGTACCGGCAAGACGCTCGGTTTCGGCCTGCCGCTGATCCAGCGACTCGGCGCCGACCCGGCGCACGGCGTGAAGGCGCTCGTCGTCGTCCCGACCCGTGAACTCGCGGTCCAGGTCACCGAGGACCTCGAACTCGCGGCCTCGAACCGCCCGACCACGATCGTCTCGATCTACGGCGGCAAGGCCTACGAAGGCCAGGTGGAGCAGCTCAAGGCCGGCGCCCAGATCGTCGTCGGCACGCCCGGGCGACTCATCGACCTGCAGCGGCAGCGTCTGCTCGACCTCTCCCACGTGCAAGAGGTCGTGCTCGACGAGGCCGACCGCATGCTCGACCTCGGGTTCCTGTCGGACATCGAGCGCATCTTCCAGGCCGTCCCCGAGGTGCGGCACACGATGCTGTTCTCGGCGACGATGCCGGCGCCGATCGTCGCCCTCGCCCGCCGGTTCATGAGCCGTCCGGTGCACATCCGGGCGACCGACCCGGACGAGGGCCTCATGCAGGCCAACATCAAGCACCTCATCTACCGGGCGCACTCGCTCGACAAGGACGAGGTCATCGCCCGCATCCTCCAGGCCGAGGGCCGCGGCAAGACCGTGATCTTCACCCGCACCAAGCGTGCGGCGGCGAAGCTGGTCGAGGAGCTGAAGGACCGCGGGTTCAACGCCGCGGCGGTGCACGGCGACCTCAACCAGGAGCAGCGCGAGCGCGCGATGGCGGCGTTCAAGGCCGGCAAGCGCGACGTGCTCATCGCCACCGACGTCGCCGCCCGTGGCATCGACGTCGACGACGTCACGCACGTGATCAACCACACGATCCCGGACGACCCGGACACGTACCTGCACCGTGCGGGCCGCACCGGCCGCGCTGGCAAGACCGGCATCGCGGTCACGTTCGTCGACTGGGACGACCTGCACAAGTGGACGCTGATCGACAAGGCCCTCGAGTTCGGCATCCCCGAGCCCGTCGAGACCTACTCGTCGTCGCCCCACCTGTTCGAGGAACTCGACATCCCCAAGGGCACCAAGGGCCGCCTGCCCGGCTCGTCGTCGCACGCGGCTTCCGCGGGCGCCCCCGCCGAGAAGCGCAGCGGCGACCGCCCGGCCGCGGGTGCTACGGGTTCGCGTGACGCGTCGCGTTCCCGGTCGCGCAGCCGCACCCGGTCAGGAGGCTCGGAGCAGTCCGCCCCGCAGGCGGCACCCACCGAGTCGGTCGCCCCCACCGCCGCGGCCGGCACCGAGGACGGCGCAGCCGCCGAGGGTGGTCCGACCACCGACGGCGCCGCGAAGCGCCGCCGTCGTCGCCGTCGTCGCGGTGCCGGCACCGGCGATGCCTCCGCGACCACCTCGGCACCGCAGGCCACGTCGGACGGCGAGTAGCGCCTCCAGACCGAAGGGCCCGTCGCTGACGCGACGGGCCCTTCGTCGTCCCCACCCGCGGACCGGCCCACGCGCGCAGCGACGGTTCACGTGGATGCAGGCGCGTGACCTGTCGCGCAGGCCGAAGACTCGTCTGTCGGCAGGTCGGCCGATGGGCCTGCCGTCAGGCCAGGCGGGAGCCGGGGCCGACGACCGGCGCGCTGCCGGTGGCCTCGGACACGATGGTGTCGAAGGAGACACGTGCGGTGCGGTGCTCCCCCAGCCGGTTCGGCTTGCCGGTGCCGTGGTAGTCGCTCGAACCGGTGACGAACAGGCCGTAGCGCGTCGCCCAGTCGAGCAGGGTGCGCTTGCCGTGCGCCAGGTTCTCGCGGTGGTCGACCTCGAGCCCGCCGAGCCCGGCGTCGACGAGGTCGCGGAGCATCGGCTCGTCGATGACGATCCCGCGCGAGGACGCCGCCGGGTGCGCGATGACGGGCACGCCGCCCGCCTGCCGGATGAGTTCGACGCCGCGCAGGGGCGAGGGTGCCTCGTGCGGTTCGTAGTAGCCGGACGCCGGGTGCAGGATGCCGCGGAACGCCGCGGACCGGTCGGACTCGAGCCCGCGGGCGACCAGGGCGTCGGCGATGTGCGGACGGCCGATCGTGGCACCGGGGCTGGACTGGGCCAGCACGTCCGCCCAGGTGATCGGGTGGTCCTCGGCGATGCGGTCGACCATGCGGTGGGCGCGGGAGAGCCGGCCGTCGCGGATGCGGGTGGTCTCCTCGACCAGGCCGGGGTGCTCGGGATCGACCAGGTAGCCGAGCACGTGGACGCTGCGGTACCCGATGCGGGTGCTCAGCTCGAGCCCGGGCAGCAGGGTCAGGGGCAGCTCACGAGCCGCGGCCGTGGCGTCCGCCCAGCCCGCGGTCGTGTCGTGGTCGGTCAGCGCGACGGCGTCGAGTCCGGCGGCCGCGGCCGCTCGGACGAGCTCCGCGGGACGCTCGGTGCCGTCGGAGACACTGGAGTGCGCGTGCAGGTCGATGAACGGGTCTGGCACGTCGCCAATGCTATCCACAGGTGAGCGGCCGCACAGGCCGGGTGTCCCCGGGCGGTGCGATGATGGACGCATGGCCGACACGACTCCCCGCGCGACGAGCAACCGATCCACGACCCCCGGGTCCTCGACCTTCAAGGACTTCATCGGGTCGCAGTGGGCCGACCGCGGTGAAGAGCAGCCCGAGCCCCGCGAGCAGGCCGCGTTCGCCGCCGAGCGTCGCGCCCGCATCTCCGAGCTGCACCCTGGTCGCACGATCGTGGTGCCGGCCGGGCAGGCCAAGGTCCGCTCGAACGACTGCGACTACCCGTTCCGCCCGCACTCCACCTTCGCGCACCTGACCGGCTGGGGCACCGACACCGTCGTCGGCTCCGTGCTCGTGATGACGCCGAACGGTTCCGGCCACGACGCCACGCTGTACTTCCGCGCCACCGCCGGCCGCGACTCCGAGGAGTTCTACGCCAACCCCGAGATCGGTGAGTTCTGGGTCGGTCCGCGTCCATCGCTCGACGCCGTCGCCGCCGACCTCGGGCTGGCCACGGCCGACCTCGGCGAGTTCGCTGCCGTCGCCGACGCACTCGACGCCTCCGCGCTGCTGGTGCGCGAAGCCGACGACGACCTGACCCGCTCGCTCGACGTGCGCATCGGCAGCGCGATCGGTGGCGCCGACGAGACCGAGGGGTCCCCGGCGACCGACGACCTGCTCGCCCGCGACCTGTCCGAGCTGCGGCTGGTGAAGGACGCGTACGAGGTCCGTGAGCTCCGCAAGGCCGTCGACGCCACGAAGCACGGGTTCGACGACGTCATCGCCGACTTCGACGCCGTCCTCGCGCACCCGCGCGGGGAGCGCATCGTCGAGGGCACGTTCAACCGCCGCGCCCGCGCCGACGGCAACACCGTGGGCTACGACACCATCGCGGCCTCGGGCCACCACGCCTGCATCCTGCACTGGACCCGCAACGACGGCGCCGTGCAGCCGGGCGACCTCATCCTCATCGACGCCGGGGTCGAGGTCGACTCGTTCTACACCGCCGACATCACCCGCACGCTGCCGGTGAGCGGCACGTTCTCGCCCGTGCAGCGCATGGTCTACGAAGCCGTGCTCGAAGCCGCCGACGCCGCGTTCGCGATCGTCAAGCCGGGCATCACGTTCCGCCAGGTGCACGCCACCGCGATGGAGGTCATCGCACGCAAGACCGCCGAGTGGGGCTTCCTGCCGGTGTCCGCCGCCGAGTCGCTCGAGCCGGACAACCAGTTCCACCGTCGCTACATGGTGCACGGCACGAGCCACCACCTCGGTCTCGACGTGCACGACTGCGCCAAGGCCCGCCGCGAGATGTACCTCGACGGCGTCGTGCAGGCCGGCATGGTATTCACGATCGAGCCCGGGCTGTACTTCCAGCAGGACGACCTGACCGTGCCGGAGGAGTTCCGCGGCATCGGTGTCCGCATCGAGGACGACATCCTGGTGACCGAGGACGGCGCCGAGAACCTGTCGATCGGCATCCCCCGGACCCCCTCGGAAGTGGAGGGGTGGATCGCCCGCTCCGGCCGCTAGCCTGAGCGGGTGACGACGCCCGAGGTCTCCCCGAACACCTTCTCGATCGAGGTCGAGCACTTCGACTCCCCCGACGCGCAGCGGCTCCGCGCAGCCCAGCGCCTGGAGATCGACCGGGCGTACGGCGGTGACACCGAGCCGGGCGAGAAGCCGACGGCCGAGTCGATCGCGGTGTTCTTCGTCGCGCGTGACGAGTCGGGCACGCCGTTGGCCTGCGGGGGCCTCCGGGTCGTCGAGGACAGCATCACCGAGATCAAGCGGATGTACGTCCGACCGGAATCCCGCGGCTCCGGTGTCGCGGCCGCCCTGCTGCGTCGGCTGGAGGAAGCCGCGCTCGACCTCGGGTCCCCGGCACTCGTGCTCGAGACGGGCACCGAGCAGAAGCGTGCCGTCGGCTTCTACCAGCGTGAGGGGTTCCGCCGGATCGCGAACTTCGGGCCCTACGTCGGTGCGCCCCTGTCGGTCTGCTACTCGAAGCTCCTCTAGGCGCGCCGAAGCCGCCCGGACCGCGCCGCGCGCAAGACCGCACTGTGCCCGCGCCCGCACTTCGCCCGGTCATAACGTGCCGTCTACTCGAGGTCGAGCGGTCACGAACCGTCGTCGGGGCCGGCGCCGAACGACGATCTCTGACCGCTCGACGCCGTGCGCACGGGGTGTTGCGACCGCTGGACCGCCCGGACCGCCTGGACGCGCCGCTGCGGCCGCACGAAGTGCCGCCCGCGAAGCTCGTCGGCGACATTTCGTGCGACTTCGGCGGACGTGAGTGGCGTGTCGAGCGACCTGGCGGTCCACCGACCACGGAGCACGCGCGCCGGGGCCCGAGCGCACCAGCCGGAGCGCGGCTAGCGGCGGTCGCTGTCCCCGCCGCTGTCGCCGTCACGCTGGGCGTCCGGCGAGGACGAGGGCTCCGGCGGCGTCGCCCCGGTGACCCGCTCGCCGTAGCGCGGCGGTTCCTCGGGCCGGCGCTCCGGGACCGGCGGGGCCGCGGGGGCTGGTGCCGTCTCCGGGGTCTCCCCGTACCGGGGTCCGTCGTTCGTGCCGTAGCGCGGCGGGCCCGAGGGCGCACCGGTCTGCGCGCCGGGTGCCGACGTGCCGGGGTGCTGCGGGCCTCCCGGCTGCTGGTGCGGCGTGGCGTGCCCGCCGTACGGCGACTGCTGCGGCGGGACCCCACCGGGGCCCGGACGCCACTGCTGCTGCTGCTGCTGCTGCTGGGGAGCGTCGTTCCAGTGCGTGGACGGGGTCGCCCCGTGCTCGCCGAGGATCCGCTGCGCCTGCCCGGTCAGCTGCGGATTGACGACGATCTGGTAGTTCGTGGCGAGCACCTGGTGCACGCTCGTGAAGTCCCGCTGCCGCTTGGTGATCGCGAACGAGGCGATGCCGTAGAGCATGCCGAACGCCGCACCGATGATGGCCGCCGCGAGGATCAGGCCACCCGCGCTCGGCGAGAAGAGCGTGAGCACGATGCCGAAGAAGATGCCGAGCCAGAGGCCCGACAGGGCGCCGGCGATGGCGGCACGGCCGTAGGTCATCTTGCCGGTGACCCGCTCGACCGTCTTCAGGTCGTTGCCGACGATGGAGAGCTGGTTGACGGGGAAGTCGGCCTCGGCCAGCTTCGCCACCACGCGCTGCGCATCGGGGTAGCTGTCGTACGTTCCCAGGACGTCGCCCTTGGGCAGCGTGGGGAACGCCTGGGCGGTCCTGCCGGCGAAGGGGCTCTGATTGCTCACCCAGCCATCATTCACCGCACACCTTGCAATCGCACGTGCACTCTCAGGGAAGCAGCCGATCCGAAGCCGCCGTCCGGCGCGAGGGAACGTCCACACGCGAGCGACTACGCTGGGTCGGGTGAGCGCCACGAAGGTCTTCGTCGCCCGCCTCGCCGGGTGCTCCGTCTTCGACCCCGCGGGCGACCGCGTCGGAAGGGTCCGGGACGTCCTGGTCGTCTACCGCCGGGCCGACCCCCCGCACGTCGTCGGGCTCATCGTCGAGGTGCCGGGCAAGCGCCGCATCTTCGTGAGCATCGGCCGCATCACCTCGATCGGTGCCGGGCAGGTCATCACGACCGGGATCGTGAACATGCGCCGCTTCGAGCAGCGCGGCGGCGAGGTCCGTGTCATCGCCGAGATGCTCGGCCGCAAGGTGCTCATCAAGAACCAGCGGATCCGCGCCACCATCGAGGACGTCGCGATCGAGGACCGCGGGCAGGGCGACTGGGAGGTCGCGCAGCTCTTCCTCCGCAAGCCGAAGACCACGCCGTCGCCGTTCGGCAAGGGCCCCACGACGTTCGCGACGTGGAACGAGGTCACCGAGGACGAGCTCCCCGGCGAGGCCCAGTCCGCCGAGCACGTCATCGCCGCGTACTCCGACCTGGTGCCCGCCGACCTCGCGTCGACGCTGCTCGACCTGCCCGCCGAGCGCCGGTTCGAGGTCGCGGAGGAACTCCCCGACGACCGGCTCGCCGACGTGCTCGAGGAGATGCCCGACCAGGAGCGCATCGAGATCCTCACGCGGCTGACGGACGCCCGTGCCGCCGACGTCCTCGACCAGATGCAGCCGGACGACGCCGCCGACGTCCTCGCCCAGTTCTCCGACGAGCGGAGCGAGGCGCTCCTGCAGCTCATGGAGCCGGAGGAGGCGCAGGACGTCCGCATGCTCCTGGAGTACGAGCCGGACACCGCCGGTGGTCTGATGACCACCGAGCCCGTGATCGTCTCCGCCGACGCCACCGTGGCCGAGGGCCTCGCGCTGGTCCGCCGCCACGAGCTGGCCCCGGTGCTCGGCGCCGCCGTCTGCGTCACCCTGCCGCCGTACGAACCGCCGACCGGCCGGTTCCTCGGGCTCGTGCACTTCCAGCGGATGCTCCGCTACCCGCCGAACGAGCGGCTCGGCACGCTCATCGACCAGCAGACCGAACCGGTCCGGGTCGACGCGAGCGCCGCCGAGGTCACCCGCATCATGGCGACCTACAACCTGCTGTCCGTCCCCGTGGTCGACGACGCCCACCGTCTCGTCGGGGTGGTGACGATCGACGATGTCCTCGACCACGTCCTGCCGGACGACTGGCGAAGTCAGGGCGAGGGGGAACCCTCGCCGCTTCCACGCCAACGCCCGCGCAGGACACCCGTGACGACGGGAAGGAGGACCACCCGTGGCCCGAACGGATGACAACCGTCGCGACCGAGACCGTCAAGAGGTCCGGCTCGACTCCCCCAAGGGCATGCGCACGCGTGTGCTCCCCACCCGCCGCCGCGGTCGCGGGGACACCTTCGGTCGCGCGACCGAAGGCATCGCACGCGGCATGGGTACGCCGTGGTTCCTCATCGGCCTCACGCTGTTCTGCGTGGTCTGGATGGGCTACAACACCCTCGCGCCGAAGCCGTGGCAGTTCGACTCGGCCGCGATCGGCTTCACGGCACTGACACTCGTGCTCTCGCTGCAGGCGTCGTACGCCGCCCCGCTGATCCTGCTCGCGCAGAACCGGCAGGACGACCGTGACCGCGTGCAGTTCGAGCAGGACCGTCAGCGGGCCGAGCGGAACCTGGCGGACACCGAGTACCTGGCACGCGAGGTCGTCGCCCTGCGCCTCGCGATGCGGGACATGGCCTCGAAGGACTTCATCCGCGCCGAGCTCCGCTCCCTGCTCGAGGAACTCGATCGCCGCGACGCCGACGAGGCTGGCTACGCGGACGAACACGACAGCTCCACCCGTGGCTGACGCCCTCCCCACCGACGAACAGCTCGGCACGGCGGTCCTCGCCGCGCTCGGCCGCGTCATCGACCCCGAGATCCGTCGCCCCGTCACGGAGCTCGACATGATCCGTGGGGTCGACGTGCAGCCGGGAGGCGCGGTGCGCGTCGACCTGCAGCTCACGATCGTCGGGTGCCCCGCCGCCGACACCATCGAGCGCGACGTGCGCGTCGCCGCCGGTTCCGTCCCGGGGGTCGCCGCGGTGGACGTCGACGTGTCCGTGATGGACCCCGCGACGCGCGCCGCGCTGACCGAGCGGCTGCGGGCTGGCCGGCCCAAGGAGGTCCAGTTCACCGCGGACTCGCTCACCCGGGTGATCGCCGTGACGAGTGGCAAGGGTGGCGTCGGCAAGTCCACGGTCACCGTGAACCTCGCCGTCGCGCTCGCCCGCCGGGGCTTGCGGGTCGGGGTCGTCGACGTCGACGTGCACGGCTTCAGCGTCCCCGGGCTGATGGGCCTGACGGACGAGCACGGCGTCGCACCGCGCCCGACTCGCGTGGACAGCATGATCCTGCCGCCGGTGGCCCACGACGTGAAGGTCGTGTCGATCGGCATGTTCGTCGACGACGTCTCCACCGCGGTGTCGTGGCGCGGCCCGATGCTGCACCGCACCGTGAACCAGTTCCTGACCGACGTGTTCTTCGGCGACCTCGACGTCCTGCTGCTCGACCTGCCGCCGGGCACCGGCGACGTCGCGATCTCGGTGGGGCAGCTGCTGCCGCACGCCGAGGTCCTCGTCGTCACGACCCCCCAGGCCGCAGCCGCCGACGTCGCCGAGCGCAGCGGGATCGTCGCCCGTCAGACCGGGCAGCGGGTCATCGGCGTGATCGAGAACATGGCGGGGCTCGTGCAGCCCGACGGCTCGGTCCTGCACCTGTTCGGCGAGGGCGGTGGCGCCGAGACCGCCGCACGGCTCTCCCGGGGGCAGGACAGCCCCGTGCCGGTGCTCGGCAGCGTGCCGCTGTCCGTGCCGCTCCGGCAGGGCGGGGACACCGGCCTCCCCGTGGTGCTCGGTGCTCCCGAGGACCCGTCGGCGGTGGCCCTGACGGCGATCGCGGACCGGATCACGACGATGGGACGCGGGCTCGCCGGCCGGAAGCTCGGGTTGTCGCTGTCCTAGGCTCGACGGCATGAGCTCGGATCACGTCGACGTCGACTGGGACCACGCACGCGCCACGAACCGGGCGAACTGGGACGACCGGGTGCCGATCCACGAGGGCGCCTACGCGGTCGACGCCCTCGCCGACCCCGACCACCGCTCCGACGTCGTGCGCGAGGACCTGCCTGCCCTGACGCCCTGGCTGCCGAACGGCTCGCTCGACGGCCTCGACGTCTGTCACCTGCAGTGCCACATCGGCACCGACACGGTGTCACTCGCCCGCGAGGGCGCCCGGCTGACCGGCGTCGACTTCTCCCCCGCCGCACTCGCCTCGGCAAGCGGGCTCGCGTCGCGACTCGGACTCGACGTCACCTGGGTCGAGACCGACGTCCTCGACGCCCGGGCAGCGGTCACCGGGGACTTCGACGTCGTCTACACGAGCATCGGCACGATCTGCTGGCTCCCCGACCTCGATCGGTGGGCCGCGCAGGTCGCCGGCCTGCTGCGCCCCGGCGGGGTGTTCTTCATCCGGGACGGCCACCCCGCCCTGTACGCCCTCGACGAGGACGCCGACGAGCTCGTCACCCGCTACCGCTACTTCCCGGACGGCACGGCACAGCAGTGGGACGATGCCGGCACCTACGCGGGCGACGGCACGGTGGCGAACACCCGGACCTTCGAGTGGCCGCACCCGCTGTCCGAGATCGTCAACGCCCTGCTCGGCGCCGGACTCCGGCTCCGCCGACTCGACGAGGGTCGCACCCTGCCGTGGCGGTTCAGCCCCCGCATGGTCGAGACCGGCACGGGGTCGTGGGCATGGCCGGAACACGACCGCGACCGCATCCCGACCACCTACACGATCGTCGCCACCCGCGACTGACGACGCGACCCCACGACGGACTGGAGGCCCGGTGCCAGCTGGCACCGGGCCTCCAGTCCGTCGCGTGGGGACGTGACGGGCGTCAGGTCGCCTCGGCGTCGAAGGGTGCCGGTTCACCGGCTGCCAGCGGCACGACGGGAGCCGTCGCACGCACCTTGGACGCCGTGACCTGCGCCGTCTGGACGGCTGCGGCACCGGAGCCGGAGTCGAGCAGGGCGTCTCGGATGATGCGGCGCGGGTCGTACTGGCGCGGGTCGAGCTTCTGCCACTCGATGTCGTCGAACTCGGGGCCCATCTCGTCGCGCATCCGCTCCTTGGCGGTGTCGGCGAACCGGCGCACGGCCTTGACGAACTCGGCCAACTTCTGGGCGTACATCGGCAGGCGCTGCGGCCCGAGCAAGAGGACGCCGATGACCCCGATGATCAGGATCTTGTCGAGCGGGATGTCCACGCGAGCGAGCCTAACGCGTGCTGCTGCGTTGCACCTCTAGAGTTGTCTCCCGAACGGAGTGTGCGTGTCAGAGAAAGAGTCGAACTGGAAGTTCGCCGAGGACATCGTCTCGGAGACCGAGGCGATCGCCCGTGCTCGGGAGCACTCCCTGGAACTCGGGGTCGAAGCGATCTCGCCCGCGATCGGTGCGCAGATCGGGGTCATCGCCGCAGCCTCGCGAGCCACGAGCATCATCGAGATCGGCACCGGACTCGGCGTCTCCGGCCTGTACCTGCTCGCCGGTGCCCCGAACGCGACCCTGACGACGATCGACGTCGAGGTCGACCACCAGCAGTTCGCCCGCGACGCCTACATCAGCGCCGGCACCGCCCCCGCACGGATCCGGCTCATCCCCGGTCGGGCGAACCAGGTGCTCCCCCGCATGAACGAGGCCTCGTACGACGTCGTGCTCGTCGACGCCGACCCCGAGCACGTCATCGAGTACGTCGAGCACGGACTTCGGCTCGCACGCCTCGGTGGCACCGTCCTGGTGCCGCACGCGCTCTGGCGCGGACGTGTGGCCGACCCGGTGAAGCGCGACCGTGCCACCACGGACTTCCGGCTGCTGCTGACCGAGGTGTCGACCTCCGGTGCGGTGCGCAGCGCGCTGTCGCCGGCCGGTGACGGGCTGCTGCAGCTGACGAAGGTCACCAACTAGCGCTTGACCCGCCGGCGCTCGCGCAGGTCAGTCCAGGTGCCGCAGGTACCGCTCGGGCGACTCGAGGAACGCCCGCTGGTTCCGTACGAGGTCGAGATCGCTCCACGTGGTGCGCCGCAGACCCCACTCGCCGACCTCGTGGATCTCGGCCCCGGGGAACGCCGCGAGCACGGGTGAGTGCGTCGAGAGCACGATCTGTCCGACGCCGGTCTCCACGATGGACTGCAGCAGCCCGATGAGCGCCAGGCAGCCCGAGAACGACAGGGCCGACTCCGGCTCGTCGAGGATCCAGAGCCCGGGCCACTGCGACCGGTGGATCACGAAGTCGAGGAACGACTCCCCGTGGCTGCGCTCGTGGAACAGCGGTTCGTTGCCCCCGGGGTGCTCCTCGAGGTAGGTGAACACCCCGTGCATGGTCTCGGCACGCAGGAAGAACCCGGACCGCACGGCCCCGGGTTCGCGGTGCAGGGCGATGTGCTCCCAGAGCTGGGATTCGCTCGGGCGGGTGCTGTGCCCGGACTTCGTCGAACCGCCCTCGGGTCCCATGCCGAACGCGAGCGCCATCGCCTCGACCAGGGTGGACTTGCCCGCACCGTTCTCGCCGACCAGCACCGTCACCGGAGCGAGGTCGAGCCCGTCGTCGAGCAGCTGCCGGACGGGCGCGAGGGTCGCGGGCCAGGCGTCCCGGCGCATCGGGTCCGGCGCGTACTCCTCGACGCGGCGGATCGGCAGTCTCGTCCTCGGCACGGCCCCATCCTGCCGGAGCCGACCGACACCGCGGAGTGCAACCGGCTGCGGGCGGACAGACGGGAGGCCCGGAGCGTACACGCTCCGGGCCTCCCGTTCTGGTGCTTCGACGTACTAGGCCGAGACGACCTCAGCGAGTGCGTCGTGGAGTTCCTTGGCCTCGGCATCGTTGACCGAGACGACCAGGCGGCCTCCACCTTCGAGCGGAACCCGCACGATGATGAGTCGACCCTCCTTAACAGCCTCCATCGGCCCGTCACCGGTCCTCGGCTTCATGGCTGCCATCAGATGTCCCCTTTCGTGCAGTAAATGCAGCCCCATTATCCCGTATGGAGGGGGCAACTGCGAAACCGCCCAGGTTGGGGGTGTCGAACGTGCCGTCCGGATGCTCCGCAGAACGCGGATCCACGGGCCTCCGGCGCCCCGCATCGATCACGGCGGGGTCCAGTCGTAGCCGTCGACCCACCACGTGTAGTACAGCCAGACCCACTGCAACCCGACGAACGCGACGACGACGGCCACGCGGTACACCCGCGACCGCGGCAGCGCGACGATGCCGAGCAGCGGTGCGATCGGCACGAGGATGCGCCAGGTGCTCGACTGCGGGAAGAACACCGCGAGCAGGTACACCAGGTACGCCACGCCCCAGAGTCGCAGCTCGATGCCGATCCGGCGTGCGGCCGGCATGCAGACGAACGCGGCGAACCCGACGAGCGCCACGACGAGCAACACGGTGCCCGCGGGCTGCCCGAACCACCACCCGAACCCCTGCACCCAGGGCGCGAACGGCACGAGTTCCTTCCAGCCGATGTACGACGACCGCCAGGCGAGTTCGGTGTCCGTGTACGCCTTCGGCACCCCGGTGACCGCCCAGGCGATCGCGGGCCAGGCCAGGCCGACCAGACCGGACACCGTGGCGACCACGGCGGGCGGCACGAGCCCGCGGAGGGTCAGCGGCTCCGACGACCGCACCCACGCCGGACGGATGGCCCACGCGCCCACGAAGAGCACCACGAGGAAGGCGAAGGCGAGCCCGGTCGGCCGGGTCATGCCGAGCAGCAGCACCACGGGCAGCATCGCCCACCACCGCCGGTCCACCATGAGCAGCAGCGCGACGAGCAGCAGGAAGAGGCCCATCGCCTCGGCGTAGGCGACCTGGAACATCGCCGACACCGGCGCGACGCAGAACAGCACGGTGGCGAACGTCGCCCGGGCCGGGTCGAGGAACCGGCCCATGAGCCGGCGGAACACGAGCGCGGCACCGAGGCCGGCGAGCAACGACACCGAGACCGCGACGAACTCGAACGACGCCCCGGTGAGCAGCATGAGCGCCCGGACCAGGAACGGGTACGCGGGCATGAACGCCCACGCGTTCTCGGTCACGTGCCCGGCGGCGTCGACCGGCAGCGTCGACGGGTACCCGCCCGTGGCGATCACGCGGTACCAGGCGCCGTCCCAGATCGACGCGAACGACAGGTAGCCCGGGCTCTCCACGGTGAACGAGTTCGCCGCCTGGACGCCCGCGAACGCGAGCATCATCGCGCCGGTGACGAGCCGGGCGAGCACGTAGACGATCGTGATGCGAACCCACCACGGCACGACCCGGTACCGGGCGCGCCAGCGGGTGCGAGCAGGGGTCCTCCGGGTGGCCCCCGCCGTCGTCAGGCCGTCAGCCACCGACGCAGCCCGGCCTCGACCGCGGTGATCTGCGCGACCGGGACCTGCTCGTCGTCGTGGTGGGCGAAGACCGGCTCACCGGGGCCGTAGTTGACCGCGGGGACGCCGAGCGCCGAGAACCGGGCGACGTCGGTCCAGCCGTACTTCGGGCGGGGTGCCGGACCGCCGACCGCTGCGACGAAGTCCTGCGCGAGCGGGGCGTCGAGGCCGGGGCGGGCGCCGGCGGCGAGGTCGACGATCGTCACCTCGTACCCGTCGAACAGCTCGCGGATGTGCGCGACGGCCTCGTCGGCCGAGCGCGACGGGGCGAACCGGTAGTTCACGTGCACCATCGCCTCGTCCGGGATGATGTTGCCCGCGATGCCGCCGCTGATGCCCACGGCGTTCAGACCCTCGCGGTACTCGAGCCCGTCGACCGTGACGGTGCGCGGCTCGTACGCGGCCAGGGTGGCGAGGATCGGGGCGGTCTTGTGGATCGCGTTGTCGCCGATCCAGCTGCGCGCACTGTGCGAGCGCTTGCCGAAGGTGCGGATCTCGGCGCGCAGGTTGCCGTTGCAGCCGCCCTCGATCTGCGCCCCGGAGGGCTCCCCCAGGATCGCGAAGTCACCGGTGAGCAGCTCGGGCCGCGTGCGTGCGAGACGGCCGAGGCCGTTCAGGGCGTCGCTGACCTCTTCGTGGTCGTACCAGACCCAGGTCACGTCGACGGAGGGGTCGACCAGGTCGTACGCGAGCTTGAGCTGCACCGCGCAGCCGGCCTTCATGTCGACGGTGCCGCGGCCCCAGAGGATCTCGGTGCCGTCCTCGGCGGTGCGGAACTCGGTCGGCAGGTTGTCGTTGAGCGGCACGGTGTCGATGTGACCGGCGATGACGACGCGGCGGTCGCGGCCCAGGTTCGTCCGCGCCACGATCGCGTCGCCGTCACGGATCACCTCGAGGTGCGGCAGCGGTGCGAGCACGGCCTCGATCGCGTCGGCGAGGGCCTGCTCGTTGCCGGACACCGACTCGATGTCGCAGATGGCACGGGTGATGTCGATGGACGAGGCGGTGAGGTCGAGGTGCTCCGGCATGCGGGCAGCCTACCGGCCACCCCTCGCACCGCCCCGGCAGTCCGGACGGTCGGGAACCCCGCCGCCCCGGCCGTCCGGCCGGACGGTGCCCGTCGACCGGCGCTCGGTACCCTGGAGCCGTGACCGACACGATTGCCTCCGACCGCCCGACCCACGCCTGGGGCCACGGCCTCGCGACGATCGCCGCCGACGGCACGACGCTCGACACCTGGTACCCGGAGACGCGCCTCGGGGCGCTGCCCGCCGACGCCGTGTTCCCGGCCGAGCTGCAGGCGCACGTCGGTGACGACCCCCGCCGCGAGGTCCGGGTCGAGGCCGTCACCACCGAGATCTCGATCGACGCCGCCCCGGCGAGCACCCCGGACGCGTACCTGCGCCTGCACCTGCTGAGCCACCTGCACGTCCGCCCGAACGCGGTGAACCTCGACGGCGTCTTCGGCCACCTGCCGATCGTCGCGTGGACGAACGCCGGCCCGGTGCACCCCGAGTCCCTGACGCGCCTGCGCCCGTCGCTGCAGCGCGCCGGGATCGCCGTGCACGCCGTCGACAAGTTCCCGCGCCTGCTCGACTACGTCGTGCCGGACCGCGTCCGGATCGGTGACGCCAACCGGGTCCGCCTCGGCGCCCACCTGGCACCGGGCACCACCGTCATGCACGAGGGCTTCGTGAACTTCAACGCCGGCACCCTCGGCGACGCCATGATCGAGGGCCGCGTCTCGCAGGGCGTCGTCGTCGGCAACGGCACGGACATCGGCGGCGGGGCCTCGATCATGGGCACGCTGTCCGGCGGCGGCACGCACCGTGTCTCGCTCGGGGAACGCGCGCTCCTCGGCGCGAACGCGGGGCTCGGCATCTCGCTCGGCGACGACTCCGTCATCGAGGCGGGCCTGTACGTCACGGCGGGCACGAAGGTGGTCCTGGTCGGCGCTGCCCCGAACCCCGACGGCACCCCGAAGACCGTCAAGGCCGCCGAGCTCTCCGGCACCCCGAACATCCTGTTCCGCCGCAACAGCCTCAGCGGCGCCGTCGAGGCGCTGCAGCGCAAGGGCGAGGGCATCCAGCTGAACACCGCGCTGCACGCGTAGCGCCCCGCACCCGACGCACCCGCCTGGAGGCCCGGCGCCGGTCCACGAGACCGGCACCGGGCCTCCAGGTCGTCGCGTCCAGTGCCCCGCCCCGCGAGCGGTCACGACACACCGTCTGCGGGCGCCGACGGCGCACGAACCGTCGTTTCGTCACCCTCCGGACGACGGTTCGCGACCACTCGGCGGAGGTGATCGGCGCGTCCTGCCGCCCCGCGGTCGGTCAGCGCTTCGGGACGTCGCGCTCAGGCGCCCCCACGTAGAGCTGCTGCGGGCGACCGATCTTGTTGAGCGGATCGTTGTTGAGTTCGCGCCACTGCGCGATCCAGCCGGGCAGGCGGCCGATCGCGAACAGGACGGTGAACATCCGCGGCGGGAAGCCCATCGCCTTGTAGATGATGCCCGTGTAGAAGTCGACGTTCGGGTAGAGCTTGCGGCTGACGAAGTACTCGTCCTCGAGCGCGATCTGCTCGAGCTCCATCGCGATGTCGAGCAGGTCGTCCTGCACCCCGAGGGATTCGAGGACCTCGTGCGCGGACTCCTTCACGAGCTTGGCGCGCGGGTCGTAGTTCTTGTAGACGCGGTGCCCGAAGCCCATGAGCTTGACGCCCTGCTCCTTGTTCTTCACCCGCTCGACGAAGCGCGTGACGGGCTCGCCCGAGTCCTTGATCTGCTGGAGCATCTCGAGCACGGCCTCGTTCGCACCACCGTGCAGCGGACCGTACAGGGCGTTGATGCCGGCCGAGATCGAGGCGAACATGTTCGCCTTCGTCGAGCCGACCATGCGCACCGTCGAGGTCGAGGCGTTCTGCTCGTGGTCCTCGTGCAGGATCAGCAGCCGCTCGAGCGCCTTGGAGAGCACCGGGTTCGGCTGGTAGGTCTCGGCCATGGTGCCGAAGTTCAGGCGCAGGAAGTTGTCGACGAACGACAGCGAGTTGTCCGGGTACAGGAACGCCTGACCGATGGCCTTCTTGTGCGCGTAGGCGGCGATGACCGGGAGCTTGGCGAGCAACCGGACGGTCTGCAGCTCGACCTTCTCGGGGTCGTCGACGTCCATGTCGGCCTCGTAGTACGTGGACAGGGCGCTCACGGCGCTCGAGAGCACCGACATCGGGTGCGCCGAGTGCGGCAGGGCATCGAACAGCCGACGGAGGTCTTCGTGCAGCAGCGTGTGCCGGCGGATGCGGGCGTCGAACTGCTCGAGCTCGGTGGGGGTCGGCAGCTCGCCGTAGATCAGGAGCCAGGCGACCTCGAGGAAGGTGCAGTTCGCGGCGATCTGGTCGATCGGGTACCCGCGGTAGCGCAGGATCCCCTGGTCGCCGTCGATGTAGGTGATGGCGCTCTTCGTCGCACCGGTGTTCACGAACCCGTAGTCGAGCGTGTTCATCCCGGTCTGCTTCTTGAAGGTCGAGATGTCGATCGCGGACGCGCCGTCGACGCTCTGCAGGATCGGGAACTCCGCCGTGCCGCCCGGGAACGTCAGCGTCGCGGTCGCGCCCTGCTGTTCGGCGGCGGGACTCACGGGGACGGGCGTGGTGGGCGGTGTGGCCGTCTTCTGAGCGTCATTGGCAGTGTCAGTCACGAGGACAGCCTAATCGCGGCACCTGTCGCTCGTGCACACATCCCAGGTGACGATTTGGTGGTTCCCGCGGATTGCGGGCACCGACCGATGTACTCGTGTCCGTGCTACGCGGTGCCGAGTCGACGGCTGCTCGCCAGGCGCTGGGAGGCTGCGGCGATGCGTTCGTCGGTCGCCGTCAGGGCGACACGGACGTGCTCACCACCGGCCGCACCGTAGAACGTGCCCGGTGCGACGAGGATCCCGCGGTCGGCGAGCCAGGCGACGGTGTCGAGTGCCGGTTCGCCGCGGGTGGCCCAGAGGTAGAGCCCCGCCTCGCTGTGGTCGATGCGGAAGCCGGCGCCTTCGAGTGCCTGCCGGAGCATGTTCCGTCGAGCCCGGTACCGGGCCTTCTGCTGCTGCACGTGGGTCTCGTCCTGCAGCGCGACGACCATGGCCTGCTGCACGGGCAGCGGCGGCATGAGTCCGGCGTGCTTCCGGACCGCCAGGACGTCGGCCAGGATCGCCGCGTCACCTGCGACGAACGCGGCACGGTAGCCGGCGAGGTTCGACTGCTTCGACAGCGAGTACACGCTCAGCACGCCGTCGAGCGAGTCGCCGACCACCCGGGCGTCGAGGATCGTGGGGGTCGGGGTGGTGGCGTACTCCGTGTCCCAGCCGAGTTCGGCGTAGCACTCGTCGCCGACGATGACGGCGCCGAGTTCGCGCGCGCGGGCGACGGCGGCGCGGAGCTCGTTGATCGACAGCACGCGGCCGTCCGGGTTGCCCGGCGAGTTGAGCCAGACGAGCTTCGTCGTGGCCGGCCAGGCTGCGGGGTCGTCCGAGGCGATGGCGTCGGCCCGGACCAGGGCTGCGCCGAGCTCGTACGTCGGGTACGCGGCTGCCGGGAACACCACGGTGTCACCGGGGCCGATGCCGAGCCAGAGCGCCAGGCCGGCGATGAACTCCTTCGAGCCGATCGTCGGCAGCGCGTTCGCCTCGGTCAGTGCGACGCCGTGACGCCGGCCGTACCAGTCGGCGATGGCCTGCCGCAGCGCCGGGGTGCCGGCGACCTGCGGGTAGGCGTGCGCGTCGGTGGCGGTGGCCAGTGCGGTCCGGACGACCTCGGGCGTGGGGTCGACGGGCGATCCGACGCTGAGGTCGACGATGCCGCCCTCGTACGCCGCGGCGCGCTGCTTGAACGGGACGAGCTGGTCCCAGGGGAAGTCGGGGAGGTCGAGCGCCACGAGGTGACCGGTCAGCTGCGCGGGGGCTCGGCCATGACGACGGGGTGGTCCTTGTGGATCACACCGACCTTCGCGGCACCGCCGGGCGAACCGACCTCTTCGAAGAACTCGACGTTGGCCTTGTAGTAGTCGGCCCACTCGTCGGGCAGGTCGTCCTCGTAGTAGATGGCCTCGACGGGGCAGACCGGCTCGCACGCACCGCAGTCGACGCACTCGTCGGGGTGGATGTAGAGGGAACGGTCACCCTCGTAGATGCAGTCGACGGGGCATTCGTCGATGCAGGCGCGGTCCTTGACGTCGACACAGGGCTGGGCGATCACGTAGGTCACGGTTCGGGTGCTCCCTTCGACGAGCGGGTTCGAGTCTACTCGTGGCCCGGGGCCGTCCGGGACCGCAGCCCCGACAGGTCCGGCCAGGCGAGGACGAGTGCGGCGATCACCGCGGGGGCGAAGGTCCACACGTAGCCGGCCGCGTTGGCGAGGACGAGCGGCGAGCCCGCTCCCCCGACGGACACGAGCACCTGCGTCGCGACGAGGATCCCGATGCCGATCGCGGCGACCATCGCCCGGGAGCGGTAGACGAGCCGCACGCCGACGGTCAGGCCGAGCACGATCAGCGTCGTGATGACGAGGCCGACCGGGAACGAGCCCAGCGTCTGCTGGTGCGTCACCGTCCCGAGGCCACCGGCGAGCAGCCCGAGCAGCAGCGAGACCACGACCGCCGTGACCTTGCCCTGACCGGACATCTCCGCGTAGGTCTGCGGCGCCGCCGGCTGCGGGGCCGCGTCGTGCCGGAACGCCTCGACCGCCGGGGCGTGCTGCCGGACGCCGTGCGGCATCACCCACGACAGGGCGCTCGGGTCGGTGGGGTCCGCGGGGTCGACGGCGACCTGGGAGCGGTACTGCTCGACGGCCGCCCGCACCTTGGCCCGGACCGGCAGGACGTCGACCGTGACGTCGGCCTGCCCGCTGGCGGGGTCGACGATCATCGAGAACGGGACTTCTTCGGCACGAGCCGCGTACTGCGCCGCGTGGTGCATCCGCACGTGGTCCGGGTGCCCGTAGCCGCCGTCGTCGGCGTAGCTGATCACGGCATCGGCTCCGGTGGAGCGGATCGCGGCGCGCACGTCGTCCACCACCTCGCCCAGGTCGGCCGCGGTCAGCGAGTCGGCCGGGGCGTCGGCCGCGGCGGTCGCGCGCCCGTCGGGGCCCCACTGCATGCCCGAGTCGACGTAACGACGCTCCGGCAGGTCGGTGGGCCGGGCACCCGCGCCGCCCAGCCAGAGGTGCTGGGGCCCGCCGAGTGCGGCGAGGGCCGCGGCGATCTCGGTCTCCCGGTGCCGCGCCACCCGCGCGGGATCACCCGCGAGCGGGACCAGCTGCTCCGTGAGCATCTCCCCGCGCTCACCCCGCGTCGCGGTGAGCACGGTCACCTCGGCACCGCGCTCGAGCAGGGTCGCGATGGTCCCGCCCGACGAGAGCGTCTCGTCGTCGGGGTGGGCGTGCACGATCAGGACGCGCTCGGGGCGCGTGACGGGGGCCTTCGACATCGTCCCCAAGGGTACGGGACTAGCGGGGCGTGACGATGTAGGTCGCCGTGACGCCGCCGCTGTCCTTGCTGTCCGAGAAGGTCAGGACGACGCGGTACCCGTCGCTCCGGAACATGCCGAACGCACTGGACGAGTCGGCACGCTTCGCCGACTCGGTGTAGCCGGCGTCGGTGAGCTGCTGGGCGGCGGTCTGGAAGTCGTCGACCGAGGCCGCCCGGACCTGTGCGACCCACCCGGAGCCGTTCGGGCCGGCTCCCCCACCGAGCACGGTGCCGTCGACGAGCGGGACGTCGGCCGACGGGAACCCGTCCGGCACCTTGCCGTCCGAGGTCACGTCCGCGCCCTCGAGCGCGGTGTCGAGCGCACCGTCGATGCCACCCGCGACCGAGGACATGCCGTCCTGGATCGCCTTGCCGTCGATGCCGGACACCCCGTCTGCCACGTTCGAGGCGACGGAGGACCCCAGGTCGGTGGCCTGCTGCACGGCCTCGGTCGAGCAGCCGGTGAGTCCGGCCAGGGCGATGCCGGCAGCCACGGCGGCGATCAGCGGGGTACGGAGGGAACGCATGGCGCGACCGTAACGGACCTTTCGGGAGGCCCGGCGCGAGTTGGCTGTGAACGTCCCGTCCCCGGGGCGGTCACGTGGGCGGCGGGGCCGCCCCGGGCCTCCCCATCGGAGGCGGACCGTTCCGGGCGTACCGAGCGGAAACGGGCGTACCTGGTCGTTCGTTCCGACCAGGTACGCCCGTTCCCGCTTCCCACCGCACGTGCGATGGGAAGGAACGGTCAGGCGACGTACGCGCGCGTCGCCGCGACCAGGGCGTCGACGCCGACCGGGATAGCGGTCTCGGCCTGCGGCGCGTAGAACGGCGAGTGGTTGCTCGGGATCTCCTCGCCGCGGCGGAAGCGCTCCGGGTCGGTGATGCCCGTGAACCAGTACACGAGCGGCGCTCCGGCGGCGGTGGCGAGCTGCCCGACGTCCTCCGACGCCATGGCGAGCCCGATCTCCAGGTCACGGGCACCCGGCACGTCGGCGCGGATGGCCTCGAGCACGGTGGCGGCGGCCTCGGCGTCGTTCACGGTGACCTCGGCCCCCGGTGCACGGACGATCGTCGGCTCGGACAGTCCACCCGCCGTGCTCTCGGCGCGGACGATGCGCTCGATCGAGGCGATGATGCGCTGGCGGGTCTCCTCGTTGCGCGCACGGGTCGAGATCTCGATCACCGCCTCGTCGGGGATGATGTTCGCCCGAGTGCCGGCGTGGAAGCTGCCGACGGTGACGACGCCGGCGTCGCTCGGCGAGACCTCGCGGGCGACGACGGTCTGCAGCCGCACGACGGCCGACGCCGCGGTGACGACCGGGTCGAGGGAGGCCTGGGGCGCCGAACCGTGCGCCCCGCGGCCGTTGAACGTCACGGTGAGCCGGTCGCTCGACGCCATCACGGGGCCGGTGCCGACGGCGACGATGCCGACCGGTGCGGGCGCGGAGTGCTGCCCGAGCACGACGTCCGGCTTCGGGAACCGGTCGACCAGGCCGTCCTCGACCATCGCGCGGGCACCGGAGATCACTTCCTCCGCAGGCTGGAAGACGGCGACGACCGTTCCGCGCCAGTCCCCCGTCGTCGCGACGAGGCGCTCGAGCGTGCCGAGCAGCCACGTGACGTGGATGTCGTGGCCACAGGCGTGCATGGTCGGGACCTCGCGGCCCTCGTCGTCGGTGCCGACGTGCTCGCTGGCGTAGGGCAGGCCGGTCCGCTCCTGCACCGGCAGGCCGTCCATGTCGGCGCGGAGCCACACCACGGGGCCCTCGCCGTTCGTGACCACGCCGACGACGCCGGTGCCGCCGACGCCCGTCGTCACCTCGATCCCACCGATCTCGGCGAGCTTCGCGGCGATGACACCGGCGGTGCGGTGCTCCTGGAAGCCGAGCTCCGGGTGGGCGTGCAGGTCCTGGTAGATCGAGAGCAGGTCGAGAGTCACGCTGACCACGGTACAACCGCGGACGGCCCGGCCACCTGCTGCAGGTGACCGGGCCGTCGGACGGAGGGCGGGCCTCCGGGGTGTTGCTCGTGCTGGGGCGCTTACGCGTCCTGGCGCTTCAGGCGGGCGTACGAGCGCTGGCGAGCCGACGCGTCGAGCTCGACCTTGCGGATGCGGACGGCGTCGGGGGTGACCTCGACGCACTCGTCCTCGCGCGCGAACTCGAGGCACTCCTCGAGCGAGAGCTGACGCGACGGGGTCATCGACTCGAACGTGTCGGCGTTGGCCGAACGCATGTTCGTGAGCTTCTTCTCCTTGGTGATGTTCACGTCCATGTCGTCGGCGCGCGAGTTCTCGCCGATGACCATGCCCTCGTAGACCTCTTCGGTGGGGTTGACGAAGAACGTCATCCGCTCCTGGAGGTTCGTGATGGCGAAGGGCGTGACCACGCCGGAGCGGTCGGACACGATCGAGCCGTTGATGCGGGTCTGGATCGAACCGGCCCACTCGTCGTAGCCGTTGAAGATCGCGTTGGCGATGCCGGTGCCGCGGGTCTCCGTGAGGAACGACGTGCGGAAGCCGATGAGGCCACGCGACGGGACGATGAACTCCATGCGCACCCAGCCGGTGCCGTGGTTCGTCATGTTCTCCATGCGGCCCTTGCGCGCGGCCATGAGCTGCGTGATCGCGCCGAGGTACTCCTCCGGCGTGTCGATCGTCATGTGCTCGTACGGCTCCTGCAGCTTGCCGTTCTCGTCACGCTTCGTGACGACCTGCGGCTTGCCGACGGTGAGCTCGAAGCCCTCGCGACGCATCTGCTCGACCAGGATGGCGAGCGCCAGCTCACCACGGCCCTGGACCTCCCACGCATCGGGGCGACCGATGTCGAGGACCTTGAGCGAGACGTTGCCGATGAGCTCGCGGTCGAGGCGCTCCTTGACCATGCGGGCGGTGAGCTTGTGGCCCTTGACCTTGCCGACGAGCGGGCTGGTGTTCGTGCCGATCGTCATCGAGATCGCCGGGTCGTCGACCGTGATGGTCGGCAGCGGACGGACGTCCTCGGGGTCGGACAGGGTCTCACCGATGGTGATCGTGTCGAAACCGGCGACGGCGACGATGTCACCGGGGCCAGCCGACTCGGCCGGGTAGCGCTCGAGCGCCTTGGTGATGAGGAGCTCGGTGATGCGGGCGTTGACGACGGTGCCGTCGTGCTTGACCCACGCGACCGTCTGGCCCTTCTTCATCGTGCCGTGGAAGATGCGGAGCAGCGCGAGGCGGCCGAGGAACGGCGACGCGTCGAGGTTGGTGACGTGCGCCTGCAGCGGGTGCTCGTCGTCGTACTTCGGCGCCGGCACGTGCTGCAGGATGGCCTCGAACAGGGGCTCGAGGTCGTCGTTGTCGGGCAGCTCGCCGTCGTTCGGCTTGTTGCGCGACGCGGCACCGTTGCGGCCGGAGGCGTAGACGACGGGCACGTCGAGGATCGCGTCGAGGTCGAGGTCGTCGACCTCGTCCGACAGGTCGGAGGCCAGGCCGAGGAGCAGGTCCTGCGACTCGGAGACGACCTCGTCGATGCGGGAGTCGGGGCGGTCCGTCTTGTTGACGAGCAGGATCACCGGGAGCTTCGCGGCGAGCGCCTTGCGGAGCACGAAGCGGGTCTGGGGCAGCGGGCCCTCGGACGCGTCGACGAGCAGGACGACACCGTCGACCATGGACAGGCCACGCTCGACCTCGCCACCGAAGTCGGCGTGGCCGGGAGTGTCGATCACGTTGATGGTGATGGGACCGTCCGAGCCGAACTCGGTCGCGTGCTTCCCGTTGTAGAGCACCGACGTGTTCTTCGCGAGGATCGTGATGCCCTTCTCGCGCTCGAGGTCGTTCGAGTCCATCATGCGGTCTTCGCCCTCGAAGTGGGCGTCGAACGAGTTGGTCTGCGTGAGCATCGCATCGACGAGGGTGGTCTTGCCGTGGTCGACGTGTGCCACGATGGCGACGTTGCGCAGGTCGGACCGGGTGGCGAGCGCCATACAGGACATCCTTCAATTTCTGGGAGAGTGTCGGGCCAGCTGGTGATCAACCCTGTTGGTCGATCGGCACCGCACCCGTGGGCAGAACGCCCGACACGCCAGTCTACCGGTAGTTCGCAACAGACAGGAGTACTCACGATGAGCCGTCGGCGAACGTGGGCCGAGATCACGATCGTCCTGCTGCTCTCACTCGGTGCCAGCGCCCTCTGGTCGATCCTGCAGATCGTCGACGACCTGTCGCAGACGACCCCGCTCGGCGAGCAGTCGACGGCGCTCAACACGTCGTCGACCACGGTGGAGTACGTCGACCTGGCCCGGCAGCTACTCGGCATCGCGGTCGACCTGGCTCCCGTCGCACTCGTCTGCTTCCTGCTCTGGAGCACTTCGCGGCCGCACCTCGGCCGGCTCGGCATCGACCGCTTCCGCGTGAAGCCCGACCTGGGTGGCCCGGCGCTCATCGCCCTGTGCATCGGGATCCCGGGCCTCGCGCTGTACTTCGCCGGTCGGGCCCTCGGCATCACGGTCGCCGTCGACCCCGCCGCCCTCAACTCGTACTGGTGGACGATCCCGGTCCTGCTGCTGTCCGCGATCCGCTCGGGCCTGCAGGAGGAGGTCATCGTCATCGGGTACCTGTACGCCCGGCTCGGTGACCTCGGGTGGGGCCGCTGGCAGATGATCCTGTCCACCGCCCTGCTGCGCGGCAGCTACCACCTGTACCAGGGCTTCGGCGCGTTCGTCGGCAACGCCGTGATGGGCGTCGTGTTCGGCTGGATCTACACGAAGTGGGGTCGGTTGCTGCCCCTGGTCATCACGCACTGCCTGCTCGACGCCGCGGTGTTCGTCGGCTACCCGTGGGTGGCGAACGCGTTCCCCGGGCTGTTCTCGTAGGCCGCGGAGCGCATCCACAGTCCGCACACAGCGCGCCGAGGGACAACCTCCGTGCCGCGCCCCTACCGTGAGACCCATGAGCATCCCCGCGATCGGCGAGTCCGCCCCGTCGTTCTCCCTGCCGGGGATGGTCGTGCGCGCTGGCGTCCGGACCGACGACGAGTACGACCTGTCCGCCGAGATCGGCCGGACCGTCGTGCTGGCCTTCTACCCCGGCGACGCCACCGTGGTCTGCACGGCCCAGCTCTGCAGCTACCAGGCGGAGCTCGACGCGTTCACCGACCTCGGTGCGACGGTGTGGGGCATCAGCCCGCAGGCACTCGACTCGCACGAGGGGTTCGCCCGCGACTCCTCGCTCGCGTTCCCGCTCCTCAGCGACACGGCGGGCTCCGTCATCCGGGCGTACGGGGTACAGGCACCGGGCATCGGTCTGCGACGATCCGTGTTCGTGATCGGCCCGGACGGCGTGGTCCGGTGGCGGCACGTCGGGCTGGTCGGTGTCCGGTTCCCGAAGGCCGAGACCATCCGAGAACAGATCGAACTGCTGGTCTCGTAGCGCTCGGCGTGGGAGTGCTCTGAACAGGCCGAGATGGGGTGTTGACACCCCGACCGCGGGCGACGACCATGGTCGGCACGAGGGTCCGTCCAGGATCTGCCTCCCCGGGGAATCGGGTCGTCCGGAGATACGCGCCGGTGTGTCACACCCGCTCCCCGGGCGTCTCCGGGGAGGCATCTCGTACCCTCGTCCGGTGCACACCACCATCGTCGCCCCGGGCCTGCGCGCCCTCGCCGTCGTCCTCTGGGTCGTGGCCGTCGTGCTCGTCCCACTGGCCCTGCTCGGCGGCGGCGCCCCCTGGCTCGTGCCGATCCCGAGCATCGCCGTCGCGTTCGTCGCCTGGGCAGCGCTGTGGCGGCCCCGGATCGAACTGACACCCGAGCACCTGCGCATCGTCGACGTGCGGCGGACCAGCACCTACACCTGGTCACGCATCAGCGAGGTCCGCACCAAGTACGGCATCGAGGTGGTCACCAGCGAGGGCGTGCGCCGCGTCTGGATCGCGACCCGCCCCACAGCGCGGCTCGATGCGCACACCGGTGAGCAGCCGGGAGGCCCGGATCACCTGGACGTCGACGCTGCGGCCGCGCGGATGCTGGCCCGCGTGCCCGCCCCGGCACCGCAGGACGGCCCACCGCCCGCGAGCGTGACGGCTGCGCCGATCACGCACCGGACGCACGGGTGGACGATCCTGGCGATGGTCGTCCTCGGGATCGCGGCGTCGATGGCGGCGGCGCGGCTGTAGGCCCGGACGCGTGCGGCGCCCGGGGCGCCGACGCAGAACGACACCCCCGACGTCGTGCGACGTCGAGGGTGTCGTTCGGGTGCGGATCGTCCGTGTGCGGAGTGGGGACTACTTCGTGTAGCCGACGTCCTCCCACTTGACCGAGGACTGCTGGAACTGCGCCGGTCCGTAGTTCACCAGGTCCTTGCGCACGCCCCAGGCGTACGGCTCGGCGAACAGCGGGATCGTGCCGGCGACCTCGACGATCTTCTTGTCGATCTCCTGCGCGTCCTTGATGCGGGCGTCGGCGTCGAGCTCACCGTTCGCCTTGTCCCACGCGGCGCCGAGCGAGTCGTCCGTCACGCCGGCGTAGTTCTGCCCGGCGTCGGCGGGGTAGAAGATCGACTTCAGCGACGAGATCGGGAACGGCGTGCCCTGCCACGCGAAGTACGTGGCGTCGAAGTCACGCGTCTCGGTGGTGATGTACTTCGTGAAGAAGTCGTCGGTGGGCACGGTGTCGATGGTCACCTTGAAGCCAGCCTGCTTGGCCTGCTGCTGCACGAGCTGGGCGATGTTCGCCGAGTTCGGGTTGTCCGACGGGATCACGAACCGGACCTCGAGCGTCTTGCCGCCCTTGGTCGCGTAGCCGTCCGAACCGATCTCGTAGCCGGCGTCCTCGAGCTTCGCCTTGGCCTTCTCGACGCTGTAGCCGTAGACGCTCGACGCGTCGTCCTCGTAGCCCTCCTGGCCGGGCAGGTAGACGAGGTTGTTGAGCACGTCGCCCGGGCTCTTCACCGGCGACAGGATCGCCTGGGCGAGGACCTTGCGGTTGAGTGACTGGGCGAACGCCTGGCGGACGTCCTGGTCCTTGAAGACCTCGGACGTGCCGTTCAGGGTCACGTGGCGCCACGTCGTGCCGAGCGACCGCTCGATCTTCGAGTCGGAGCGCGAGTTCGCCGTCTTGAAGTTGTCGGCGCTGCCGTTCAGGTTGAACGCGTCGAGCTCCTTGTTGGCGTACGCCTGGGCGACACCGTCACGGGAGACCGTCTTGAAGACGATCGTGTCGAGCTTGCCCTCGTCGCCCCACCACTTCGGGTTCTTCTCGAAGGTCACGACGCCACCGTTGGCGTCGAAGGACTTCAGGATGTACGGGCCACCGGAGACGTAGGTCTTGCCGTCGGCGGCGTACGGTCCCTTGGCCCACGCGGTGTTGAAGTGCTCGGGGGTGTCGACGGCCCAGTACGGGTAGATCGCGGTGAAGACCGAGGCCCAGTCGGCGTTCGTCTTCGAGAAGGTGACGATGACGTCGCGCTCGTCGGAGCCCTGCTCGACCGAGTCGACGTCCTCCCACACGTTCGTGGCCAGCGGCGCGAAGGCCTTGTTCGTACCGTTCAGCGCCTTCCAGTTCGCGATGACGTCCTTCGCGCTGATCGGGGTGCCGTCCGACCACACGGCCTTCGGGTTGATCTTGATCTCGACGGTCTGGGGCGACTCCTTCGTCAGCTCGATCGAGTCGACGAAGTCCTTGTTCGGCTCCCACTCGCCGTTCTCCTTGAACTGGATGAAGCTCGGCAGGTAGGCGCCGGAGATCGTGTTGTCGTCGACCGTCCCCGAGTCCAGGTTCTGCAGCTGCCAGTTCGCCGGAGCCGTGTCGATCGGCAGGGTGATGGACCCACCGTCCTGCACGTCCGCGCGGTCCGCGACGGTCCAGCCGGTCGACTTCAGCGACGACTCGGCGACCGCGGAACTGCTGTTGCCAGCCTGTCCGCCACCGGAGCAGCCCGCCAGCACGACGGCGGCAGCCGCAGCGGTGGCGAGGACGGCGATGCCCTTGATCCTCTTTCGCATGGCGAGGATTCCCTTTCGTTGTGGTTCGCGCAGATCGCGCTGGACCGCGGCGGCCCCCGCCGTCGCGTCTTGTTGGTTGAGAACCCTAGCCACATCCGAAGGCTGCACAAGGGGCTGTGCGATCAATCGAAACACGCTCGTAACGAATGTTGCATAACGTCACTTCCGTCGTCCCAGCCCCTCGCTCGAACGGCTAGCCTGTCGCCACCGACAACGCTGTCCGGACGGACGGCCGCACCCAGAGGTCACGAAGTACATGCTCGCCTTCATCGCAAAGCGGATCGTCAACTACGTCGTCCTGACGATCGTGGCGACCACGCTCGGGTACATCCTCGCCAGCAGCACGCTCAACCCGGCCGCCCGGTTCCTCGGGCGCAACCCGGCCGTGCCGCAGGGCACCATCGAAGCGTCCCTGCGCAAGCTCGGGGCCGATCCGGACACCCCGCTCCTCGTCCGCACCTGGGACTGGTGGGTCGGTCTGGTGACGCACGGCTCGCTCGGCATGAGCACCCGCGGCACCGAGGTGACCGCCGACATCGTCGCCCGGTCCGGCACGAGCCTCCGGCTGCTCGTGATCGGCACGCTGCTCGGCGCGATACTCGGTGTGCTGCTCGGCGTCTGGAACGCGGTCAGGCAGTACCGCACGTCCGACCAGGTCTCGACGTACCTGTCGTTCGCGGTCCTCGCCACCCCGACCTTCGTCATCGCGGTGGTGCTGATGATCCTCGCGACCTCGCTCAACCAGGGCGTCGGGACGCAGGTGATCCGGTTCACCGGCGAGTACACGCCGGGGGTGAGCGGGTTCTTCCCGGTGCTCGGCGACCGGCTCGTGCACCTGCTGTTACCGACGATCTCGCTGACCATCGGCGCCGTCGCGACCTACTCGCGCTACCAGCGCTCGGCGATGCTCGACGTCCTGTCGAACGACTTCATCCGCACGGCACGGTCGAAGGGTCGCACCCGCGGCTCCGCGATCATGCGGCACGGCGTGCGGGTCGCCCTCATCCCGATGTCGACCTTCTTCGCGTACTCGTTCGGGTTGATCCTGACGGGTGCGAGCATCACCGAACTGGTCTTCAGCTGGCACGGCATGGGTGAGTACTTCGTGCAGAGCATCAGCAACAACGACATCAACGCGGCCGCGGGCACGATCCTCTTCACGGCGATCCTCGTGCTCATCGCAGGGACCCTCGCGGACCTGCTCTACGCCGCGCTCGACCCGCGAGTGAGGGTGTGACCCGTGTCTGTTCTCGACCCCACGACCACGACCACCGCCGGTGACCCCGGCGACGGCAACGCGGGCGTCCCGGCGCACGTGATCGAGGCGAAGGGCAGCCGCACACCCCTGTGGCGCAAGGTGTTCGGCACCTGGCGTGCACGGATCGGCGCCAGCGCCCTGCTCCTCATCATCCTCTGGGCGTTCCTCGGCCCGTACCTGTACCACTGGAACGCCGTCGACTCCGACGGGCTGGCATTCGGGATGCCACCGAGCGCCGCGCACTGGTTCGGCACGAACGACATCGGCCAGGACATCTACGCGCAGACCCTGGTCGGCCTGCAGAAGTCGCTGCTCATCGGCCTGATCGCCGGTCCCGCAGCGACCCTGATCGCCGGCATCGTCGGCGCGGTCGCCGGGTACTTCGGCGGCGTCACCGACCGGCTGCTCGTGTGGGTCATCGACCTGCTGCTCGTGATCCCGTCGTTCTACGCGCTCGTGCTGCTCAGCCCGGTGTTCAAGGACCTGACGTGGGTGGCCCTCATCGTCGGCCTCGCGGTGTTCAGCTGGATGGTGATGGCCCGTGTGATCCGCGGTCAGACGATGTCGCTGCGCGAACGCGACTACGTCAAGGCCGCCCGGTTCATGGGTGTCCCGGCGTTCACGATCATCCGGCGTCACATCCTGCCGAACGTGGCGTCGCTGCTCATCATCGACGCCACCCTCGGTGTCGGCGCCGCGATCCTGGCGGAGAGTTCGCTGAGCTTCTTCGGCTTCGGCATCCAGATCCCCGACGTCTCGCTCGGCACCCTGCTGGCCGCCGGCAGCCAGTCCGCCGTCACCCGCCCGTGGCTCTTCGTCCTGCCCGCCGCGACCCTCGTCGCGACCGTGCTCTCGACCAGCCTGCTCGGCGACGCCCTCCGCGACGCCATCGACCCCACCTCCGGAGCCAACCGTGACTGAACCGCTGCTCACCGTCTCCGACCTCTCGGTGACGTTCAACCCGAAGACGAAGCCGGTCTACGCCGTCCGCGGGGTGGACTACACCGTCGCACCCGGCGAGTTCCTCGGCATCGTGGGCGAGTCGGGGTCCGGCAAGTCGGTGTCCTCGATGGCGGTGATGGGTCTGCTGCCGTCGTCCGCCCAGGTGCAGGGCAGCATCACGTTCGACGGCCAGGAACTCGTCGGCAGGAACGACCGCGAGATGTCGCGACTGCGCGGTCGCGACATCGCGATGGTGTTCCAGGACCCGCTGTCCGCCCTGACGCCGGTGTACACGATCGGCCAGCAGATCATCGAGGGTCTGCGTCTGCACGACCGCTCGCTCACCCAGCACGCCGCACGCACCCGTGCCGAGGAACTCCTGCGGGTCGTCGGCATCCCGAACCCGGCGCGACGCCTCGAAGCGTTCCCGCACGAGTTCTCCGGCGGCATGCGGCAGCGCGCGATGATCGCGATCGCCATCGCGAACGACCCGAAGCTGATCATCGCCGACGAGCCGACGACCGCGCTCGACGTGACCATCCAGGCGCAGATCCTCGACGTGCTGCAGACGGCGAAGGACATGACCGGTGCCGCCGTCGTGCTCATCACGCACGACCTCGGCGTCGTCGCCGGCAACGCCGACCGCGTCGCTGTGATGTACGCCGGCCGGATCGTCGAGACGGCGCCGGTCGTCCCGCTGTTCCGCGAGCCGGTGATGCCGTACACGATCGGGTTGCTCCGCTCGATGCCGAACATGACGTCCGCCCGCACCGAACGCCTCGTTCCGCTCGACGGCCGTCCGCCGCTGCTCACGCAGAAGCCGACCGGCTGCCCGTTCGCCGACCGCTGCCCGGCCGTCATCGACGCCTGCCGCGACGGTGAGCCGGCCCTCGTCGCACCGACGGTGCCGCAGAGCGCCGACAACCCGGTCCTGACCGGTGCCGTTCCGACGATCGGCAACGGGACCCTGCTCGACGACCACACCGCCGCGTGCATCCGCCGCGACGAGATCGCCGCCGGCACCCTCGAGCGCTCGGAGATCTTCCCTCGCCCGGACGACGTCCCCGAGGCGGCCGTCGACCACGGCGACGACGTCGTGCTCGAGCTCGCCGATGTGGTGAAGACGTTCCCGCTCACGAAGGGCGCGCTGTTCCGGCGGCAGATCGGCGAGGTGCACGCGGTGGACGGCGTCTCCCTCACGCTCAAGCGCGGGCAGGTGCTCGGCCTGGTCGGCGAGTCCGGCTGCGGCAAGACGACCACCATCATGGAGGTCCTCGAACTCGCCGGGGCCCAGCACGGCACGATCCGGGTGAACGGCGTCGACACCGCTTCGCTGTCCAAGAAGGACCGTCTCGCGCTGCGCCGCGACATCCAGGTCGTGTTCCAGGACCCGATGGCGTCGATCGACCCACGGCTCGACATCGGCTCGGTGATCGGTGAGCCCCTCACCGTGCACGGGGTGCTGAAGGACGAGATCCGCCGACGGGTACGCGAGGTGCTCGAGCTGGTCGGCCTCGAGCCGAGCTACATCGACCGGTACCCGCACGAGTTCTCCGGCGGCCAGCGGCAGCGCATCGGCATCGCCCGTGCGCTCATCGTCGAGCCGAAGATCCTGGTGCTCGACGAGCCGGTCTCCGCGCTCGACGTGTCGGTGCAGGCCGGTGTGATCAACCTGCTCGAGGACCTCAAGCACCGCCTCGGGCTGTCGTACCTGTTCGTGGCGCACGACCTGTCCGTGGTCCGGCACATCGCCGACGACGTCGCGGTCATGTACCTCGGCCGCATCGTCGAGTACGGCGACGGCGACGCGGTCTTCTCGGACCCGCAGCACCCGTACACCCGGGCACTGCTGTCGGCCGTGCCGGTGCCGGACCCCATGGCCGAGGCAGCCCGCGGGCGCATCCTGCTCGACGGCGACCTGCCCTCCCCCACGGAGCGCATCGACGGCTGCCGGTTCCGCACGCGCTGCCCGCTCTACCAGCTCCTGGACGAGGGCCGGCAGGAGCAGTGCCGCACGATCGACCCGGGTCTCGAGCCCGTGCACGGCCGCGGTGTCGCCTGCATCCAGACCGACCAGGAGCACCTGCTCACCGAGCGGGCCGGCGCGGTCGTCTGACGACGCCGGTCACGCCGTGGACGTGACCAGCAGACGGACGGGAGGCCATGTACCAGCTGGTACCGGGCCTCCCGTCCGTCGTCTGGTCGCGATCGCGAGCCGCGTCAGGCTCCCAGCCACAGGCTGAGCAGCGAGGCGGCGAGCAGCGCCAGCGCGGCCGCGCCGACCGCCAGGGCGGGTGTGTCCCAGCCGCGCACGACGTCACCGTCACCAGTGGCACCGCGGCGCTCCGACCACCGGTCGAGCAGCACCGTCATCTCGTCGGGCTGCCGCAGGACGGCCCGCTCACCGCGCCGGGCCGGTTTCGGCCGCGGCAGCGACGGCCCGCCCCAGCACTGGACCTTCCGGCCGGCGACCGTCTCGATCACGATCTGCCAGCGGAGCCGGACGTCGGCGACGGCGTGCCACGGCACCACGGTACGGCGGAGCGGGTTGCGCACCGTCACCGCATGGTCGTCGATGACGATGCACGGGCGGTAGGTCAGGACCCAGAGCGCCCAGACGAGCACGGCGATCGGGCCGGCGGCACGGAGGACGACGTCCCAGCTCCCCCGGAACGCCGCATCGCCGAGCAGGAAGAGGCCCAGGACGGCGACGAGGCCGGACGCCACCGCGCCCCCGCGACCAGCGCGGAGGACGACGGGGCGTCCGGCCTCGTTCGTGTCCAGGTGGATCAGCGTCCGAACTCGAACCCGGCGCCGGGGATGGCGGCCAGGAGGTCCTTCGTGTACTGCTCCTTCGGGTCGGCGAAGACCTCGTCGGTCGTCGCCTTCTCGACGATCTGACCACGTCGCATGACGCACACGTTGTCCGCGACGAGGCGGACGACCGCGAGGTCGTGCGTGATGAACAGGTACGTCAGGCCGAGCTCGGTCTGCAGCTCGGTCAGCAGGTCGAGGATCTGCCCCTGCACGAGCACGTCGAGCGCGGAGACGGCCTCGTCGAGGACGATGACCTCCGGCTTGAGCGCGAGCGCGCGGGCGACGGCGATGCGCTGCCGCTGGCCGCCGGACAGCTCGTTCGGGTAGCGGTTCACCATCGACTTCGGCAGTGCGACCTGGTCGAGCAGCTCGAGCACGCGGGCCCGGCGCGAGGCCTTGTCTCCCACCTTGTGCGTGCTGAGCGGCTCGGCGATCGTGTTCCCGACGTTGTACATCGGGTCCAGCGAGCCGTACGGGTCCTGGAACACCGGCTGCACGCGGCGGCGGAAGTCGAAGAGGTCCTTGCCCTTCAGCGCGCCGATGTCGATGCCGTCGAACTGCACGGTGCCGCTCGTGATGCTCTCGAGCTGCAGGACGAGCTTCGCGACGGTCGACTTGCCCGAACCGGACTCGCCGACGAGCGCCGTGGTGGTGCCCTTCTGGATCGAGAACGACACGTCGTCGACGGCCTTGAGCTCGCGCGTGGCGAGGTTCTTGCCGCGCAGCTTGTAGACCTTCTCGAGGTTCTTCACCACGATGAGGTCCTCGGCCGGACGGTGCTCGCGCTCCTGGGCCCGGGCGATCAGCTCGGCGTCGTCGTTGCCGGCGTCGGCGATGTCGACCCGCTGGTGCTGCACCTTCGACTGGATGCGACGGCTGGCCAGCGACGGGGCCGCTGCGACGAGGCGCTGCGTGTACGGGTGCTGCGGGTTCGCCAGGATCTCCTTCGAGGGCCCGGCCTCGACGACCTGGCCCTTGTACATCACGACGAGCTTCTCGGCACGCTCGGCGGCGAGCCCGAGGTCGTGCGTGATGAACAGCACCGAGGTGCCGAAGTCGCGGGTCAGGGTCTCGAGGTGGTCGAGGATGACGCGCTGGACAGTGACGTCGAGCGCACTCGTCGGCTCGTCGGCGATGAGCAGCTGCGGGCGGCTCGACAGACCGATGCCGATGAGCACGCGCTGCCGCATGCCGCCGGAGAACTCGTGCGGGTACTGCTTCAGGCGGGTCGACGCGTCGCCGAGGCCGGCTTCCTGCAGGACCTCGACGGCACGGTCGCGGACGGCCTTCTTGCCGGTCGCCATGCCGTTCGCGCGGATCGCCTCTTCGACCTGGAAGCCGATCGACCACAGCGGGTTGAGGTTCGACATCGGGTCCTGGGGGACGTAGCCGATCTCCTTCCCGCGGATCTCCGACATCTCCTTGTCGCTCAGCCCGACGAGCTCGCGCCCGTTGAACTTGATCGAGCCGCCGGTGACCTCACCGGTACCGGGGAGGAGCTTGATGATCGCCTGCGCGCTCGTCGACTTGCCGGAACCGGACTCTCCGACGATCGCCAGACGCTCGCCCTGCTCGAGGGTGAGGTTGACGCCGCGGACGGCCTGCACGAGGCCGCTCTGGGTCTTGAAGCCGACCTGCAGGTCGGTGATCTCGAGCAGCGGTGCGCCGGAACCGCCGGTGCGGCTGCTGTTCGGCTGGGTCAGTGTCTCGCTCATCGGCGGGCCCTCGCCTTCGGGTCGAGCGCATCGCGCACCACGTCACCGAGGAGCAGGAACGCGAGCACGGTGATGGACAGGGCGGCGGACGGCCAGAAGATCGTCGCCGGGTTGGTCCGGATCGACGTCTGGGCGGTGCCGATGTCGAGGCCCCAGCTGAGCGCCGACGGCGGGAGACCGATGCCGAGGAACGACAGCGTGGCCTCCGCGACGATGAACGTGCCGAGCGACACGGTCGCGACGACGATGACCGGAGCCAGCGAGTTCGGGATGACGTGACGGACGAGCGTCTTGAAGCGGCTGACGCCGAGCGCTGCCGACGCCATCACGTAGTCGGACTGCTTGGCGCTCAGGACGGCACCGCGCATGATGCGGGCGATCTGCGGCCAGGCGAAGGCCGCGAGCACGAGCGCGACCGTGATGGCGTTCCGGGCGGGGATCACCGACATGATCACGATCGCGCCGAGGATCGTCGGGATCGAGAAGAAGATGTCCGCGATGCGGGACACGATCGTGTCGAGCCAGCCGCCGTAGAAACCGGCCAGCGAACCGATGATGATGCCGACGAGCGACACCAGGACCGTCGCGACGATGCCGACGATGACCGAGTTCTGGGCGCCCCAGATCACACGGGCGTAGACGTCGTAGCCCTGCCGGGTGTAGCCGAGGGGGTGGCCGGGACGCGGGCCCTCGTCACTGAAGTCGAGGTTCGACGCCCGCGGGTCGACGTGCGTGAAGAGTCCGGGGAAGATCGCGACGACGACGATGAGCAGGATCAGGACCGAGGAGATCCAGAACGTCGGGCGGGTCCGCATGGACTCCCACGCGTCGGTCCACAGCGATCGGGTCTTCTCGTCCTCGTTGACCTGGTCCACCGCCTGGAGCGGGGTCTCCTCGATCGGGGCGACGTAGTGCGTCGCCGAACGGGGTGCGGCGTTACTTGGCATAGCGGATCCTCGGGTCCAGGACGGCGTAGAGCAGGTCGACCAGGAGGTTGGCGAGCATGAAGATGATGACCATCACGGCGACGAAGGACACGACAGTGGGGCCCTCGCCGAGCTTGACGGCGCGGAACACCGTGCCGCCGACACCGTTGATGTTGAAGATGCCCTCGGTGACGACCGCGCCGACCATCAGGTTGCCGATGTCGACGCCCAGGTAGGTCACCACGGGGATGAGCGAGTTGCGGAAGATGTGCACGCCGACGACACGACGACGCGGCAGGCCCTTCGCGGTGGCGGTCCGCACGAAGTCGGCGCTGGTGTTCTCGGCGACGCTCGCACGGGTCAGGCGCACGATGTACGCGAACGACACCGACGCGAGCACGATCGCCGGCAGCACGAGCTCCGACCAGGGTGCGTCACCGGACACCGTGACCCGGAACAACCCGAGCTTGATGCCGAACACGTACTGCAGGACGAACCCGACGACGAAGGTCGGCACCGAGATGAGCAGCAGCGACACGACGAGCGCGGTGGCGTCGAACAGCTTGCCCTTGCGCAGACCGGCGATGACACCGACGACGATGCCGGCGACGGCCTCGAACACGAGCGCCAGGATGGCCAGGCGTGCGGTGATCGGGAAGGCCTGGGCGAGCTGCGAGCTGACCGGCTGGCCCGAGTAGGTCAGACCCAGGTCACCGCGGAAGACGCCACCGATCCAGAGCAGGTACTGGATGATGAACGGCTTGTCGAGGTTGTACTGCTGTCGCAGCGTCTCGATCACCTGCGGCGACGGCTGGCGGTCGCCGAACAGCGCGGCGATCGGGTCGCCGGGCAGCGAGAAGACCATGAAGTAGATGAGGAACGTGGCCCCGAAGAACACGGGGATGAGTTGCAGGAGGCGCTTGCCGAGGTACCAGAGCATCAGATCACTGCCCGGTCCGGAGCGATGTCGATCAGGTTCATTGTGGTGAGGGGTGGACGGTCCGAGGGTCGGCACGGAAGTCCGGTGCGGGAGGGCGCCCGCGGTGTGGGGAAGGTCTTACCGCCGCGGTACGGGGGTTCGGGGACCTGAGTGGTCCCCGAACCCCCGTCCGGTGGTCGCGAGGCAGGATACCTGCTCGCGTGGTGGTCTCTACGAGACCAGGGTCAGTTCTTGACCTCGATGTCGTAGTACAGCGGCACCGAGTTCCAGCCGAACTTGACGTTCGACACGTTGTCCGCGTTCCAGACACCGGTCACGTTGGAGTACCAGAGCGGGATCTCGGGCAGGTCCTCGAACAGGAGTTCCTGAGCCTGGTCGAAGATCTTGTTGCCCTCTTCGACGGTCGCAGCCGAACGGCCCTCGGCGAGCAGGTCGTTGTACTCCTTGGAGTCGTACCGGGAGTAGTTGTTCGACGAGCCCTCACCCATGGTCGGGCCGAGGAAGTTGTACAGCGACGGGTAGTCGGCCTGCCAACCGGTGCGGCTGCCGCCCGTGAGCTTGTCGTTCGTCTGGAGGTCCAGGGCTTCCTGGAACGTCGGGATCGCGTTGCCCTCGGCCTTGATGCCGAGCGTGTTCGAGATCGAGTTCGTGACCGCGGTCACCCAGGCCTCGTGTCCACCATCGGCGTTGTACGTGATGGTGAGCGTGTCGTCGTACTTCGAGATCTTGTCGGCCTCGGCCCAGAGCTTCTTGGCCTCGGACTTGTTGAACTCGAGCACGTCGGCGCCCTTGAGGTCGTCGCTCCAGCCGTCGATCACCGGGGAGGTGAAGTCCTTGGCGGGGGTACGGGTGCCGTCGAAGATCTTGTCGGTGATCTGCTCACGGTTGATCGCCATCGAGACCGCCTCGCGACGGAGCTTGCCCTCTTCGCCCTTCCAGTGGTCGAGGTAGTAGGGCAGGTAGATCGCCTGGAAGATCGCGGCGGCCTGGTTGACGTTCGAGTCCGGGAAGTCGGACTTGTAGGTCGCGAAAGCAGCGTCCGGCACGGCGTCGAGGACGTCGAGGTTGCCGCCCTGGGCGTCGGAGTACGCGGTGTCCTGCGAGGTGTAGAACGTGATCGTCAGACCACCGTTCTTCGGCTTGCGCTTGCCCTCGTAGTCCTTGTTGGTGACGAGCTTGATCGACTGGTTGTGCGTCCAGGCGTTCTTGCCGTCGAGCTTGTAGGGACCGTTGCCGATCGGGTTCTCGCCGAACGCCTTGGTGTCGTCGTAGAACGCCGACGGCAGCGGCACGAACGCCGAGTAGCCGAGCGACAGCGGGAAGTCCGACTGCGCCGACTTCAGCGTGACGGTGAACTCGTCGTCGTCGACGACCTTGAGGCCGGTCAGCTTCGAGTCCTTCTCGGCGTCGTAGCCCTCGATGTTCTCGAAGAAGTAGCTCGCGCCCTGGGCGTTCGACTTCTGTGCAGCCCAGTCCCACGCCTTGGTGAACGACTCGGCCGTGACCTTCTCGCCGTTGGTGAAGGTGTAGTTCGTGTTGAGCGTGATGTCGAAGGTCTTCGAGTCATCGGTGTCGATGCTCTTGGCGACCTCGTTGACCGGCTTGCCGTCAGCGTCGTACGAGACGAGGCCTTCGAAGAGCGAGTCGATGATCTTGCCGCCACCGGTCTCGGTGGTGTTCGACGGGATCAGCGGGTTCTGCGGCTCGCTGCCGTTCGTGGTGACGATCCCGGACGCGTTCGCCGAGCCCGAGTCACCGCCGTTCGACGAGCTGTTGCTGGAGCAGGCGGTCAGGGCGAGTGCTGTGGCCCCGAGCACGGCGAGGGCTGAGAGCCCGGCGCGCTTCTTGATCAAGGTTCCTCCTGGTGCATGGGACGCGCAAGGGCACAGCGGTGTCACCCGGGCGCGTTTGACCTTTGCACTGTAGGCAAGGTGAACAGCGGCGTCCAAACCCTGGGGCGAACGGTTACACGCCGGTAACCAACTTGCACGATCGTTGCGGGACGATGCAAGATTCGCGCGCGTGCCGGTGAAGGGTGCGTTTTTGTTGCATCTGCATGAAATCCGTTGCAGTCCGGCACACTTCTGTGCAAGTCGGCGACGGCCGAGCATCGCTCAGGGGTGTGCCTCAGGAGCGCTGTCGAGTGGTCACGACCTGCCGTGGGTACCGCGTCGAGTGGTCACGAACAGTCGCTCGGCGCGGGTCCGGACGACGGTTCGCGACCAGTCGACGGAACTGAGCGGTGTGTCGTGACACGCCCCGTCGGCCGATCCCGCCGGGACGCCACCGTGCCCCGCCCGGAGGACCGGACGGGGCACGAAGCGCGGGGCGACGAGCACGACGGGGCGTCGGCGCCGGTCGGGATCAGGCGAACGCCTCGATCGGCGGGCAGGCGCAGACCAGGTTGCGGTCACCGTAGGCCTGGTCGATGCGACGCACCGGCGGCCAGTACTTCCGGCCGCTGATTCCGGGCAGCGGGTAGACGGCCTGCTCGCGGGTGTAGGCGTGCTCCCACTCCCCCGAGATCACCGACGAAGCGGTGTGCGGCGCGTGCACGAGCGGGTTGTCGTCCGCCGGCCACTCCCCGCGCTCCACCGCTGCGGCCTCGGCCCGGATCGCGAGCATGGCGTCGACGAAGCGGTCGAGCTCGGCGAGGTCCTCGCTCTCCGTCGGCTCGACCATGAGCGTGCCCGCGACCGGGAACGACATCGTCGGCGCGTGGAAGCCGTAGTCGACCAGGCGCTTCGCGACGTCGTCGACCGTGATGCCGGTGGTGTCACGCAGCGGGCGGAGGTCGAGGATGCACTCGTGCGCGACCAGTCCGTCGTCGCCCGTGTACAGCACCGGGAACGCGTCGCGGAGACGGGCCGCGATGTAGTTCGCGCCGAGCACGGCGGCCTCGGTCGCCCGGGTGAGGCCCTCGAGCCCCATCATCCGGACGTAGGTCCACGTGATCGGCAGGATGCTCGGGCTCCCGTACGGCGCAGCGCTCACCGGACCAGCGGCGTGCGCCAGGCGGTCGTCGGCCCCGGCCACCGTCGCGCCGGAGCGCCGGTCGGCCTGCTGCGCGAACGGGTGCCCGGGCAGGAACGGCGCCAGGTGCGCCTTCGCGGCGACGGGACCCACGCCGGGGCCGCCACCGCCGTGCGGGATGCAGAAGGTCTTGTGCAGGTTGAGGTGCGACACGTCGCCGCCGAAGTCGCCGAAGCGGGCGTGCCCGAGGAGCGCGTTGAGGTTCGCACCGTCGACGTAGACCTGGCCGCCGGCGTCGTGCACGGCGTCGCAGATCTCGCGGATGTCGTGCTCGTAGACGCCGTGGGTGGACGGGTACGTGATCATCAGGGCCGCGAGGGTGTCGGCGTGGGCGGCGACGCGGGCCCGGAGGTCCTCGAGGTCGACGTTGCCGTTCTCGTCGCAGGCCACCACGACGACCTTCATGCCGGCGAGCACCGCGGACGCGGCGTTCGTGCCGTGCGCGCTCGACGGGATCAGGCAGACCGTCCGGTCCTCGTCGCCACGAGCCCGGTGGTACCCGCGGATGGCCAGCAGGCCGGCGAGTTCGCCCTGGCTGCCGGCGTTCGGCTGCAGGGACACCGTGTCGTAGCCGGTGACCTCGGCGAGCCACGATTCGAGGTCACCGATCATGTCGAGGTACCCCTCGACGTCCTCGCGCGGCGCGAACGGGTGGATGTTCGCGAACTCCGGCCAGGTCACGGCGGCCATCTCGGTCGCCGCGTTGAGCTTCATCGTGCAGCTGCCGAGCGGGATCATGCCGCGGTCGAGCGCGTAGTCCTTGTCGGACAGGTGCTTGAGGTACCGCATCATGCGGGTCTCGCTGCGGTGCGCGCTGAACACGGGGTGAGTCAGGTAGTCGCTCTCGCGCTGCAGGGCGGCCGGGAGGCCCGTGGCCGCGTTGCGCACGGCGGTCTCGGTCGCGGGGACCGTCACGTCCACCGCCCCGAGCACGCGGGCGATCGCCACCACGTCGTCGGGTGTGGTCGTCTCGTCGACGGACAGCTGGAACGTGTCGGCGTCCACGACGTGCAGCAGGTAGCCGGCGTCCTGTGCTGCCGCGACGATCGCCTCGGCGCGGCCGACGGCCCGCAGGGTGAGCGTGTCGAAGAAGGCGTCGTGCACGACCTCGACCCCGGCGTCACGCGCCACGGCGGCGAGCGCACCGGTGTTGCGTGCGACCCGGCCGGCGATGAACCGCAGGCCCTCGGGCCCGTGGTAGACCGCGTACATCGAGGCCATCACGGCGAGCAGGACCTGCGCGGTGCAGATGTTGCTCGTCGCCTTCTCGCGGCGGATGTGCTGCTCACGGGTCTGCAGGCTGAGGCGGTAGGCCATCTGACCGTCGGCGTCGAAGGACACCCCGACCAGGCGACCGGGGAGCTGGCGCTCGAGGCCGGCGCGCACGGCCAGGTAGCCGGCGTGCGGGCCACCGAAGCCGAGTGGCACGCCGAAGCGCTGGCTCGTCCCGACGGCGACATCGGCGCCGAGGTCGCCGGGGCTGGCGAGCAGGGTCATCGCGAGCAGGTCGGCTGCGACGACGGCGATGCCGCCACCGGCGTGGACCCGCTCGATGGTCGACGACGGGTCGACGATGCGGCCCGAGGCGCCCGGGTACTGCAGGATGACGCCGAACGCGCCGTCGAGCTGGTCGTCACTCGGGCCGTCGGCAGCGTCGAACGCACGCAGCGTGATGCCCACCGCGTCGGCACGGTGGTCGAGGAGTGCACGGGTCTGCGGCAGCAGGTCGGCGTCGACGAGGAACGCGTCGCCCTTGACCTTCGAAGCCCGGCGGGCGAGGAGCATGCCCTCGACCACGGCGGTGCCCTCGTCGAGCATCGAGGCACCGGCGGTGGCCATGCCGGTCAGGTCGGACACCATCGTCTGGAAGTTGATGAGCGCTTCGAGGCGGCCCTGCGAGATCTCGGGCTGGTACGGCGTGTACGCCGTGTACCAGCTCGGGTTCTCGAGCACGTTGCGCTGGATCACCGCGGGGGTGTGGGTGCCGTGGTAGCCGAGGCCGATCATGGCGCGGCGGACCGTGTTGCGACCGGCCTTCGCACGGAGCTCGGCGAGTGCCTCGGTCTCGCCGACGGCGGCCGGGATCACCGAGTCGACGACGGGGCCGACGTGGATGGACTCCGGGATCGCGGCACGGACCAGGGCGTCGAGCGACGGCTGCCCGACGACGTCGAGCATGGCCTGCTGGTCGGCCCGGGTGGTGCCGATGTGGCGGTCGGCGAAGGAGGTCTGGAGGTTCTCGAACGCGGTCATGCGATGGAGGCCCGGTACGCGTCGTGGTCCATCAGGTCCTCGGGGAACGAGGCGCCGTCGACCTTGATCTTCACGAGCCAGCCGGCACCGAAGGGGTCCTGGTTGACGGTGTCGGGGGTGTCGACGACGGCGTCGTTCACCGCGATGACCTCGCCCTCGATCGGGGCGAAGAGCTCGCCGACGCTCTTGGTCGACTCGATCTCACCGATCTGCTCGCCTGCGGTGGTGGCGGTGCCGACGGCGGGGAGCTCGACGTAGACGACGTCACCGAGCTGCTCGGCGGCGTGGTCGGTGATGCCGACGGTGACGGTGTCGCCCTCGACGAGCAGCCACTCGTGGTCGGCCGTGTACTGGAGTGCGGTCTGGTCGGTCATGGGATCAGCCTTTCGAGGCGCGGCGGTAGAAGGGGAACGCGGAGACGGTGCTGGGGACGGCCGTCCCGCGGACGTCGATGTGGAGGACCTGTGCCCCGTCCAATACGGCGGCGAGCGCGGCCGGGTCGACGAAGGCCATCGCGACGGGGTGTCCGAGCGTCGGCGAGAGCGCACCAGAGGTCACGGTGCCGACGACCGTGCCGTCGAGCACGACGTCGTAGCCGGCCCGTGGAGCACGGCGACCCTCGGTCACCAGGCCGACGAGCACGCGGGCGTCCGCGGACGGGGTGACGCCGGCCGCACCGACGAAGTCGCCGTCCTTCGCGACGACGCGGCCGAGGCCGGCCTGGGCCGGACGGACGTCGGTGCCGAGCTCGTGCCCGTAGAGGGGCATGCCGGCCTCGAGCCGCAGGGTGTCGCGGGCCGCGAGCCCGGCGGGGACGACCCCTCGGTCGGCGCCGGCCTCGAGCAGGGCGTCCCAGAGGACCGGGGCGGTGTCCGGGTCGAGGTAGACCTCGAAGCCGTCCTCGCCGGTGTACCCGGTGCGCGCGACGAGCACGTCGGCGCCGTCGAACAGGGCGTGCAGGACGCGGTAGTAGCCGAGCTCGTCGAGCGGGGTCTCGGGCTGCAGACGGTCGGCGACGACGAGGGCGTCGAGCGTGCCGGCCGCCGCGGGTCCCTGGATCGCGACGAGGGCGGTGGTGTCGGAGTCGTCGGAGACCTCGACGTCGAAGCCCGCGGCCCGGGTGGTCAGCGCGTCGACCGCCACGTCACGGTTGGACGCGTTGGCGACGACGAGGAAGACGTCGTCGTCGGTGCGGTACACGACGAGGTCGTCGAGGATCCCGCCGTCCTCGGCGAGCAGCAGCGAGTACTTGGCGCGGCCGACGGGCATCGCACCGAACGAGCCGGCGAGCGCGTGGTCGAGGAAGGCGACGGCGTCGGTGCCGGTCACCCCGATCTCGGCCATGTGCGACAGGTCGAAGACGCCGGCGGCCTGGCGCACGGCGTGGTGCTCGGCCAGGTCGGACGAGTAGCGCACGGGCATGCGGTAGCCGGCGAAGTCGGTGAAGGTGGCACCGGCTGCTTCGTGAGCAGACTCGAGTGGGGACGAACGCATGGCGGAGTTCTCCTGGCATCGGCAGGGCCCGGCGACGATCGCCGGGTGGAACTCCCCCTCTGTCATGGGCCTGAGAGTTTCACCGCGGCCCGTGAGGTCCGGCGGCTTTCACCGTGGGCGAGACGACCGAGCGTCTGCTTTTCAGAGTGGCCTGTCCGCTGCGGTGTGGGACCTGAGAGATTGACGGGGGGATTGCTCCTTCGGTGCCGTGCGTGCGCCCGGGGGCACGACGTACCCGGGGGCACGTGCACGGCGTCTCCCGCGACGGATGAGCGGCCGGTGTGTTCAGTTGTCCGCCCAGAGCATACCGAGGCCGCGTTACGAGCGTGTGTCGTGGCCCGGTCTTCGACATCTCGTAGAATGCGGGGATGGCCGGACAACGATCGCGCCCCAGGGGGCAGCTGGAACAGGCGGTGCTCGAGGCACTCCGCTCCGCCGACGCCGGGCTCACCGCACGCCAGGTGCTCGACGCGTTCCCCGAGCCCCGCCCCGCACTGACGACCGTCCTCACCGTGCTCGACCGCCTCGGCCGCAAGGGCCAGGTGGAACGGGAGCAGCACGACGACGCTCCCCTGACGTTCCGCGCCGTGCACAGTCGCGACGAGCAGACCGCGTCCCTGATGTCGAGCGCGCTGGCAGCCTCGTCCGATCGCGAGGCAGCGCTGCTGCAGTTCACCGGCTCGCTCGCCTCGGACGACCTCGAGGCCCTGCGCCGCGCCCTCGACGCCCGCGCCCGCTCCTGACCGGCTGCGCACCGTGGTCGTCGCCGGCATCGCGCTCATCGTCCTCGCACTCGCGGTGGTGGTGTTCGCGCCCCGGGTCCTGACCCGCTCCGCATGGACGATCGACCTGCCCCGCACCGCGCTGGTCTGCTGGTCGGTCGCGGTCCTGCTCGGCGTCGTGGGCTTCGTGGCCGGCATCACCCTGGTGGTGCTCGCCGACCGCCCGGTCACCGAGCTGTTCGGCGGTGACGGTTCCCCAACGCACGGGTTCAACGTCGGCGTCGCCCTGCTGGCCGTCATCGCGTTCGTCGTCGCCGTGCGCGTCCGCCCGGGCCCCGAGCACGAGGCCGTCCGTCAGGCGATGCGCTCCGGCGTCGCACCGCACCGGGAGATCGACGGCACCCCCGTCGCCGTCGTCGAGGCCGACCACGCGCTGGCGTGCGCCGTGCCGGGGCGGAGCGGTGGCGTCCTCGTCAGCACTGGCTTGGCAGACCGGTTGCGCACCGACGAACTGGAGGCCGTGGTCGCCCACGAACGCGCCCACCTGACCCAGCACCACGCGGCTGCGGTCGCGGTCGCCGAATCGATCGAGCGTGCGGTCCCGTGGGTGCCCGGGGCGCGCGCCATGGCGCGGTCGACGCGCGTGCTCGTGGAGTTCGCCGCGGACGACGCGGCGGCCCGTCGTGTCGGACGCGACGCCCTGCGCCGGGCGGTGCTGGTGGCGGACGGGAGCAGCGCGCTCGGGGCGATCCGCGCCTCCAGGCTGTCGTAGCGCCCCTGTCGGAGGCGAGGAATAGGGTGTCAGCACCGTGAAGCCACTGACCGAAGCCGACATCCGATCGTCGTTCGTGAACGCCACCCCCGACGAACTCGCCCAGCTGCCGATCCCCGGCCTGCACGAGATGCTCTGGGACGAACGCGAGTTCCTGGGCTGGCGCGACCCGCAGGCCGCCCGCCGCGGGTACATCGTGTCCTGGATCGACGAGCGCCCGGTGGGCATCGTCGTCCGCTCCGCCGGTGGTTCCCTGCGCCCGGGCATCGCCGCGATGTGCTCGTTCTGCCACTCGCCGCAGCCCGCGACCCAGGTCCGCCTGTTCTCGGCCGCGCGTGCCGGTGAGTCCGGCCGCAACGGCAACACGATCGGCACGTACATCTGCGAGGACCTCGGGTGCTCGATGCTCATCCGCACCGCGCCGCCGCACCTCAACCCACCGGCGACCATCGCGATGCGCGGCGCCGCCCTGCTCCAGCGCGTGCAGAACTTCACCGCGGACATCATGAAGTCGGCGTGAGCCGGTTCGGCACCGCTCGCTGGGCCGTGGTCGAGGAACTGGGCGACGGCCGGTGGCGGCTCACCCTGCGTGACGAGGCCGACGACGAACTCGGCGCGTTCGGGCTGGGCGTCGAGGGGCCGTGGGACCCGGACGTCGAACCGCACGTCGGGTTCGTGCTCGTGCAACTCGGGTTGACACTGCGGGGCGCACGGCCGTGGCGGATCGACGAGCTCGGTGACCACCGGGCGCCCGTCCTGTCGCTCGGCTGAGCGGGATCGTCCAGCCGACGTCGGTCCGCTCGGTCAGTCCGCGGTGACGAAGTTCCGCAGGATCTCACGGTCGTCATCGGCGCGCATCGCCCAGGCGAGTTCGCTCCGGTGCGTGCTGCTCTCGAGCGGCAGCAGAACGACGGCGTCCGGGGCGGCGAGCGCCGCGCTCTCCGGCACCACCGTCACGCCGAGACCGACGCCGACCAGGTGCAGCACGGTCGCCCAGGTCGTGGCCTCCTGCACGATGACGGGTCGGCGCCCACCGGCGGTGACCGGTGCGAGGTTGCGCTCGGTCGCCAGTGCCCCCGCGACCGACGGGAAGAACACGAACGGCTCGTCGACCAGCTCGGTCCCCCGGATGTGCTCGCGGTCGGCCAGACGGTGCCCGCGCGGGACGGCGGCGACGAAGGCCTCGGAGCGGAACGGCAGCAGGCGCACGGCGGGGTCCGGGTCGGCGTCGCGCACCACCGCCAGGTCGAGTTCACCGCGGACGATCCGGGCGAGCAGCGTCGACGAGTACCCCTCGGTCAGTTCCACCCGGACCAGGGGGTAGCGCTCCCGGAACGCCTGCACCCGTTCGATCGGACCGAGGGGCAGCGCGGAGACGACGAACCCGACGTCGAGCCGACCGACCTCGCCCCGACCGACCCGCACCGTCTCGTCGAGGTCCCGTCGCACCTGGCCGAGCAGCGAGCGAGCACGACCCTGCAGTACCCGGCCGGCGGGGGTCAGCGCGACGCTCCGGCTCGTCCGGACGAACAGCTCGACACCGAGCGAGCGCTCCGTACGGCGGATCTGCTGGGACAGTGCGGGCTGGGCGATCCGCAGCTGTTCGGCCGCTCGCCCGAAGTGCAGCTCGTCGGCGACGGCCAGGAACGCCCGCAGCTGCCGGAGGTCGACGTCGGATTCTCGATCCATGCACACAGCGTATCGATCAGCGCGAACGAGTATTGGACGTGACTGCATCGACAGCCGACGATGGATGCATGCCCGAAGCGACCTCCACCGTCACCATCACCGACCTCGCCACCCCCGCGGACGCCGAGGCGTTCCGCACGCTCAACGAAGCCTGGATCACCCGGTACTTCACCCTGGAGGACGAGGACCGCGTGTTCCTCGGCGACCCCGTCGGCCGCGTGGTGGAGCGGGGTGGCGCCGTCCTGGTGGCCCGGCTCGACGGCCGGGTCATCGGGTGCATCGGGGTCGTGCCCACCACCCCGGGCGTGTTCGAGCTCGTGAAGATGGCCGTCTCCCCCGACCACCAGGGGCACGGCACCGGACGGAAGCTCATCGCCGCGGCGCTCGACCGGGCGCGCGAACTCGGCGCCCACCGGGTCGACCTGGAGAGCAACGCGCAGCTCACCAGCGCCGTGCACCTGTACGAGGCGTTCGGCTTCCGGCACCTGCGCGAGGACGAGATCGCCCCGAGCCCGTACGTGCGGGCCGACGTGCACATGACGCTCGACCTGCACTGATGCTCGACCTGCACTGACGGCGGCCCGGTCCCGGTACGCTCGCGGCATGGCGACGTACGAGGTGCAGGCGGTCCGCGAGGCCGGCGCGTGGCAGGTGTTCATCGACGGCTTCATGGTGACCGAGGTGTCCCGGTGGCCGTCTGTCGGGTTCGTGGCCCGAGAGCTCCTCGCGATGGACCGTGACGACGACCTGCGCATCCGCGTCGTCGGTCGCAACCAGTACGTGGCCTGACCCCGGCGGGCTCGAGTGAGCAGAAGACATCGAGTGCGTGCCGCCGACCCGACGTCTTGTACTCACTCGGTGCCGCGTAGCCGGCAAACGACGCCGCTCCGCAGGTCACGCGACGTGCCAGACCAGCCCCTCCTGCGCACTCGACGGGTACGCCGAGGCGATCCGGAACACGGCCTCGCGCAGGGTCTCCGGTGAGCACGCCAGGTTGAGCCGGACGAACCCGCGCCCCTCGGACCCGAACCCCAGACCGGAGTTCAGTGCGACGTAGGCGTTCTCGCGCAGCGGCACCGCCGGGTCGTCCCCGAGGCCGATCCCGCGGAAGTCGAGCCACGCCAGGTACCCGGCGCGCGGCCGGGTGTAGACGACTCCGGGCAGGTGCTCGGCGAGCAGCTTGGCGAGGAGTCGGTCGTTCGCCACGATGCGTGCCACGACGTCGTCGAGCCAGTCGGTCGCAAGGGTGAACGCCGCCAGATTCGCGTGCAGCCCGAGGATGCTCGTGCGGCAGGCGACCTCTTCCCACAGCGTGTCGAGCAGCGCGGCGGTCCGGGGATCCCCGGCGACGATGACCGAGCACTTGACGCCGGCGAGGTTCCACCCCTTGCTCGCCGAGGTCACGCACACGCTCCGGACACCGAGCGGTTCGGCGACGGCGGCGAACGGGGTGAACTGCACACCCGGGTGGGTCAGGGGGGCGTGGATCTCGTCGCTGATGACGAGGACGTCGTACTTCGCGGCCAGTTCGGCGATCGCGACGAGGTCGGCCCGGTCGTGCACGAGTCCGACGGGGTTGTGCGGGTTGCAGAGCAGGAAGACGCCGACCCCGTCGGCGAACGCCCGCTCGAGGCCCTCCAGGTCGAGCCGGTACTGCCCCCACTGCTCGAGCAGCGGGACCTCCTCGACCTGACATCGAGCCTCTTCGACGAGCTCGAAGAACGGCGGGTACACCGGCGGTGTGATCGCGACGCGACCGCCGTCGGGCAGCGCGAGCCGGAGCGACTCGACGATCCCGACGCTGACGTCGGTGGCCAGGTGGATCCGCGACGGGTCGATCTCCCAGCCCCAGCGGTCCAGCGCGAACTGCGCGAAGGCGGGAGCGAGCGGACCGGGGCCGTCGAGGTACCCGAGGTCGGACTGCGAGACCCGTTCGATCAGGGCCTGCCGGATCGCCGGCGCGACGTCGTGGTCCATCTCGGCGACGAACAGGGGCAGCACGTCGGGCGCGTACCGCGTCCACTTGATGCTCGTCCGGACCCCGCGGAGCGTGCCGACCGGGTCCTGCTCGTCGCTCGCCATGCGTCCCAGCATGCCCCTGCCCGGAGGCCCGGCGCGACTCCCGACGTCATCCCGCGTCGTCTTCGGCTGGGCTCGCGGCCGGGGGCCGCCCCGTCGGCCTACGCTCGGCCGCATGAGTACGAGCACCGCCGACAAGGCCGTCACCCTCAAGCAGCTGCACGAAGCCCCCGAGATCCTGCGGGTCGTGAACGTGTGGGACGCGATCACCGCCAAGGTCGTCAGCGACCTGCCCGGCACGAAGGCGATCGCCACCGCCGGGCACTCGATCGCTGCGTCGTACGGGTACGAGGACGGCGGCATGCCCCTCGACCTCGCCCTGTCCGGGGCAGCGGTCGTCGCCGCCGCCACGGACCTGCCGGTCACCGCCGACCTGGACGACGGCTACGAGGACCCCGCCGAGACGATCCGCCGCGCCATCGGCTCGGGCATCGTGGGTGCCAACGTCGAGGACCGGCTGCGGCCCTTCGACGAGGCCGTCGCCCGCGTCGCCGCGATCACCGCTGCGGCACAGGCCGAGGGCGTCGACTTCCAGCTGAACGCCCGCACCGACGCGATCGTGCGCGGCGGCGAGCGCCCGATCGACGAGAGCATCGAGGACGCGATCACCCGCGGCACGGCGTTCCTGGACAACGGCGCCGCCCTGGTCTTCGTGCCCGGCGCGATCGAGCGTTCCGTGGTCGAGCGGCTCGTCGCCGGTCTCGGCCGCGGCAAGCTCTCGGTCATCGGGCTGCCCGGCGCCCTGCCCGCCGCCGAGTACGAGGCGCTCGGCGTCGCCCGCATCTCGTACGGCCCCCTCACGCAGCGGGTCGCGCTGCGCGCGCTCCGCGACCTGGCGACCGATCTGTACGCCGACGGCGTCGTACCGGAGGACACCCCGGTCCTGAACTGACGGAGCGGACGGACGGGAGGCCCGGTGCCAGCTGACACCGGGCCTCCCGTCCGTCCTGTGGTCGCGATCGCGACCCGCTCAGCTCAGCCGAGCGCGGGGTACAGCGCGGGAGCGGTGCGCGCATGCGTCTCCTGCTCGAAGGCGTAGCCGAGGCCGATGACCGTGCTCTCGTCGAACGAGCGGCCGAGGAACTCCAGGTTCACGCCGGCACCGGTGATCGTGTTGTCGGCGGCGATCGCCTGGCCCATCGGGACGGTGACCGCCGGCATGCCGGTGTTCGGGCTGAGGCGCATGTTCGTCGACTGCGTGCCGTACGGCGTGCCCGACGGGTAGACGAGCGCGTCGAGGTCCTGGTCGTCGAGCATCTGCGTCACGAGCTGCTTGCCGGTGGCGAGCTGCGTCGTGTGCGACCCCGACGGCCCGGCCCACGCCTGGTACTGCGCGTCGGTGATCAGGTCGCGCGACTGGTAGGTGCTCTTGCGGCTCGGCACGTACTCGCCCGAGGCCAGGATGCCCTGCAGCGAACGCGCGGTGACGTCCGGGTCGAGGTGCTTCGCGACGTACTCGTCCAGGTCGTGCTTGAACTCGTTCGTGCTGCCGCTGCCCTCGGACAGGACCCGGTTGAAGGCCGTCGTCGCCGTGATCGGGACCACGGTGGCGCCGGCGGCCTGCAGCTTCGCGAGGGAGGCGTCGAACAGGCGCTTCGTCGTGGCGTTCGTGCCGACCATGCTCGTCACGTAGCCGAGGCGGGCGCCCTGCAGGGAGTCGACATCGAGCGACGACGTGTACGACGTCGGCACCTTGCCGGCCTGCGCACTCGTCGCCGGGTCCGCCGCGTCCACGCCGGTGACGGCGTCGAGCGCGACCGCCGCGTCGGTCACCGAGCGCGTGATCGGGCCGCCCGTGTCCTGCGACAGCGCGAGCGGGATGATCCCGTCACGGCTGGTCAGCCCGACCGTGGGCCGGATGCCGACGAGCTGGTTGTAGGTCGACGGCACGCGGATCGAGCCGCCGGTGTCGGTGCCGAAACCGATCCCAGCGAGGTTCGCAGAGATCGCCGCACCGGTGCCGCCGCTCGAGCCGCCGGCGGTCTGCGCCGTGTTGTACGGGCTGGCGACCAGGAGTGACGAGCCGGCGGGCTGCTTCGACGAGAACTCGGAGACGAAGCCGAAGGCGAACTCGTCGAGGCTGGCCTTCGCCAGGATCACGGCGCCGGCGTCGCGCAGACCGGTGACCATGGCGGCGTCGGTGTCGGTCTGGTTGTCGTCCCAGCAGCCGCAGCCACCGGTGGTCGGCATGTCCTTCGTGTCGTAGTTGTCCTTCACCGCGATCGGCACGCCGAGCAGCATGCTCGTCATCCCGTGCTCGGCACGCTCGGCGTCCGCGGTCTTCGCGGCGGCCAGGGCGTCGGCGTTGGTGGTGACGATCGAGTTGAGCGGGCGACCGGTCGACGCGGTGTCGACCTTCGCGCGGTCGTACGCGGCGATGCGGTCGAGGTAGTCCTCCGTGATCGCGACCGACGTGGTGACGCCGGCGTTCATCGCGGCCTGCATGTCGATGGTCGACGCCTCGACGAGCTGGAACGGGCCGTCGTCGTAGATCATCCGCTGGGAGAGGCCGGCCAGGTCGGCGACGGTGATGGTGCCGTCGGCGTCGGTGTCCGCGGCGCTGACCGTCGCCCAGTCGGTGCTCGTGGTCGTCGCACCGAGGTGGTCGGTGAGGACGGTCAGGTCGGCCTTCGTCACCTGGTCGTCGCCGGTCAGGTCGAGGTCCGTGTAGTACGGCGCGAGCATGGCGGCGGGGCTGGCGTCGACGGCCGCGGGTGCTGCGGTGGCCGTGATCGCGGGGGTCGCGGCGAGGACGGTGCTGACGAGGGCGATGAGCGATGCGCCGGCGACGGTGGTGCGCTTCTTGCTGGAGGCCCGCTTCGCGGTGGCCTGCTTGCCGGAGGTCTGCTTCGTGGCGGCCTGCTTCGTGGCGGTCATGCGGATGCTCCGGTGCGGTCGCGGCGGGCACGACGTGCCCGGAGGGTGATCAGGGTGCCGCCGGCTGCGAGCAGGGCGATGGACGCGGCGATCCACGGCGCGACGTCGGCGCCGGTCCAGGCGAGGTCGCCTCCGATCGGACGGTCGTCCCCACCGGCAGCGGCCACGGCGGTGGCGCCGCTGGTCGGGTCGGCGCCGGGCATGGTGGGGGCCGCGGGGTCGCCGGTGGCGCCGCCACCGCCACCGCCTCCGGGCGGCGTGGTCGCACCGGGGGTGGGTGTGGCCGTCGGGGCGGCGGTCGCGGCCGCGGCGACCACGACGGTGGTGCTCGCCGGGTCGTCGAGGGTCGTCCACGTGCCGTCGGAGCCGACGAGGGCGATGCTCGTGACGTCGAGGTCGACGCTGCCGACCGCCGTCGGGGTCAGCGAGATCGAGGTGGCCAGGTCGCCGTCGAGTGCCGGTGAGGTGCCGAGGCGGGTGTGCACGATCGTCAGGGTGTCGCCGTCCTGCTCGACGCTGTCGAAGCCACCGTCCGGGCCGGTGACGCTGTCGTCCCGGTACTGCACGGAGTCGGCCTCGAGCGTGATCTCGTACGCGTAGACGTCGGCGGTGTCCGGGATCGTCAGGTCGACGTCGAACGCCGTGCCGACGGTCGCGGTGGCCGGGGCGTCGATGGTTGCGGTGGTGGCGGTGGGCGCTGCCTGGGCCGGAGCGGCCGTCAGGACGGCGAGGCCGAACGCCCCGGCGGCGGCGAGCGTCGAGGAGACGATCGTCGCGCGGGGGCGCAGCCGTGGTCGGTGCTGCATGGGCGCAGTTCCTTCGGGTGGGGTGGAGGGGTGCTGAGCGGGTACTCAGTGAACCGAAAGCTAACGGGGCGCTGTTTCCGGTTCTGGCCCGGCACGTTTCCGCCCCGTTACGGCTCGCTCCTGCCGCTACTGTCGTGCCATGTCGGTCGACGTCGAAGCCCTGCTCACCCCGCCCTCCCCCGTCGCTGCGCGCGCGCTGGACGTCGTGCGGGCATGGTCATCCCCGGCCCTCGTCAACCACTGCCTACGGTCGTGGGCCTGGGCCGTCCTGCTCGCCCCGACGGTCGACCTCGAACCGGACCCCGAGCTGCTCTTCGTCGCGACGATGCTCCACGACCTCGGCGTGACCCCGTCGTTCGACGCCCACCGGGTGCCCTTCGAGGACGCCGGCGGCGCCGTGGGCTCGGTCTTCGCGCTCGGTGCCGGTTGGGATGCCGCACGTGCGCGTCGGGTCGGCGAGATCATCGAGCGGCACATGTGGACCACCGTCGACCCGGAGCTCGATGCCGAGGGGCACCTGCTCGAGGTCGCGACCTCGCTCGACGTCTCCGGTGCGGGCTTCGACAAGTGGTCGTCGGACGACCTGCGGGACGTCACGGCCGCGCTGCCCCGCCTGGACTTCTCGGCGACGTTCGACGGGCTGATCCACGAGCAGGCTGCGCGCAAGCCGTCATCCGCGGCCGCTCGTCTGGACGGCTCGGGCAACGTCGCCGCAGGCGGAGACCGCTGGGCGGCCTTCCTGGCGTCCTGACGCTCGGTCCGGTCGCTCGCTGGACTTCTCGGCGGGGTGGGCGTATAGTCTCTGGTTGGTGCACTGCAGCGAACCCATCTGACTCGCGCACACCAACCTCTCGACACCGACTCACCCGAGTCGCATTCCACTCGAGACACCGCTCGATCCGAACGGACGAGCTGCACGTTGAAACTCGACGTGCGCGCCCCGCACTCGATGCGTCGCGCTGGACTGAGACGTCCGCCGACACCGAGTCGCCCTGGCGCCGAATGACCAGGAAGTACAGCACCATGACCAGCAACGAACGAATCACCGTGTTCGGGACCGCACTCGCGGCCCCGACGATCACCCCCGACCGCATCGCCGAGTTCCCGGTGCGCGACGACCGCTCGCAGCGCGAGTACCTCGTGCGCATCGCGGCCGACGACCTCGGGACCTTCGTCACCCGGGGCACCCGGCTCGACGCCGTCGGCGAGGCCGGCTGGACCGTCCCGGGCCGCTCCTGGGCGGGCGAGGCCAGCCGCACCCTGCTGCAGGCACAGTCCGTGCAGGCGGGCGAGCTGGCCCTCGCGGCCTAGGTCCCACCAGCACCACCACGAAGCGCCGCCGAGTTCGCTCGGCGGCGCTTCGTCGTTCCCGGGCGGCCGTCTATAGTCGAGAGCTATAGGGGAGGTCGCCATGCGGGTCGAACGTGCTGCGGAGCTGATCCGCGCCGCCCGCGAAGACCTCGGCCTCTCGCAGACCGGTCTCGCTGCCGCCGCCGGCATGCAGCAGCCCACCATCTCGGCGTACGAGAGCGGGCGGAAGCGGCCGCGCCCGGAGTCGCTCCGGCGGATCCTCGAAGCGGCCCACACCCGCCCGAGCATCCCGCTCGCCATCTACGCCGACGCGATCCTCGACGAGGCGAAGCGCTTCCACCTCGACGACGTCCGCGTCTTCGGCTCCGCGGTGCGCGGGCAGGACACCGAACACAGTGACATCGACCTGCTGGTCCACCTGACCCCCGCGGCATCGCTGTTCGACCTCGGTGGATTCGCGCACGAGGTCGAGCGCATCACCGGTTTCGAGGTCGACGTCCTCACCGATGACCTCGAGGATGACGAGCACTTCGCCCACGTCCTCGACGAGGCCGTGCCACTGTGACGCCGACTCCCCGGTTCACGCCTCGGCCCCGCAACGACCGTGATCCTGCTGCCCTCGACGAGCGGTGGCCGTCGCTCCAGGCCAGCTTCCTCGACCTGCTCGCCGAGTGCTCCATGATCGTCGAGCACGGGCGGAGCGAGTTCGACGCGGCCCGCAGCCTCACCTACCGGGCAGCCGAAGCGGTCATCATCCACTTCGACGACCTGCTCGGTCGCATCCCCCAGGACCGGGAGGCACGGCTGCCGTCCGACCTGTCACTCGCGGCGGTCCGGAAGACCCGCAACATCCTGTCCCACGACTACCGGAAGGCGCGGAAGGAGATCGTCTGGGACGCGATCGAGCACCGCGTCCCAGCGGTGATCCGGGCGCTCGTCGACTGACCCTTCCGGGCGTCCCGACGACTCGAACCGCTCGCCTCAGTTCAGGCGCTCGAAGACCATCGTCGCCTGCACCCGATCCCCGCCGCCGAACCCAGTGCTGCCGGCCGAAGCCGTCGTGATCGTGTGCAGCCGGTACCCGAGCGCGGCCTGCGCGTTGATCGCCTTCTCGAGCTCGGTGAGGTTGCCCGAACCGGTGCCGAAGAACTTCTCCTTGAGCACCACCTGCAGCACGACGTAGCTCATGCCGTTCTGTGCCGGACGCGGCTGACCACCCGAAGCGGCTTCGGCCTGGATCCGGCCGATCACCCCACCGACGCCCGACGCCGCGGGCGCCTGCTGCTGCACCTGCTCCGTCCACGCGGAACCGTCCCACCACCGCATGGTGCCGGAGCCGTCGTCGTACCACCCTGCCTGTGCATTCGTCATGCGCTCATCCTGGCGCACGTCGAACCACGTCGGCAGGTCAGTCGTCGAAGCGGGAACCCAGAAAGCAGTTGCCGCGTCTTACGCTGAAAGCGTCTGAGAACAGCGCCTCGGGCCAGCGGATGGTGAGTCCACATGAAAGAAGCCCCGTGGCGGAGTGCTCCGGGGCTTCTTCAACGGGAGGACTACTGGGACAGTCGGAAGGACACGCTTGCGCTTGCGCTGCGAAGCGCGAGCGTTCCCAGGAGGTCAAGCTCAATTTCCGTGGGGAAAGCAATGTCAACGATCCCGAACAAGGGACCGCTCGATGCTTGCACCAAAGAGGATTCCAGCTCATTGCCGGCCTGGTCGCTGATCACGAACCGCTCTCCGCTCACCACCGGCACTTGCTGGCCATGGCGTCCGACCCACTCTGTCTGCGACGATCGGACTCGTATCGACAGCCAACCGTCGATGACTTCGGCGGACTGCACCTCCAGCGGAAGCCCGTCAGCGTGGATGGCCTGTGCTCGTCCTAGAAACATCCTGCTCCCTACTTCGAAATCCCTGAGGCCGTGTCGTAGTAGTCCACGCGACCCTCGTGAAGGAATGCCTCGACCTCCCAATGTTCACCTTTCACCGGGCAGATCGAGTTCGTCCGCGTCGACAAGTAGGTTTCGGTACCCGACGCTGAACCGCACTCGCTGAACGCGCCTCCGTTGACGCGGTACTCGCAGGTGAGCTTCTTCTGTGCCCGGGTGTTGTGTTGCGCGGTGGCAAGCCAACGAGCGAGACCAGGCGTGAGCGTGAGATGCGCAGTGACGGTCGGCGAGCTGGTGGCGCGAACCACGGCCTTGCTGGAGTTGGGGGCCACGAGATCATCTGTACCGTCGACGATGGCACCACTCGCGGGAGCATCGGGATTGGCACAGCGGAACTGCGCGTGAGCGATGAGCGCCTGCTGATCTTCGAGCGGGAGCACGGTCCCGTCTTCGGCGTTGAGGTTCACTGACTCGCCCGCGCACACCGTGACCACGCCACCCGCCGTCAATGGCGCTGGCGTTTCACTAGCGGCTGACGCGGTTTGTGCCCCCGCGAGAATCAACCCGGCAGCGAATGCTGCAACCACCACCATTGAGATTGACTTCTTCATTCGTTCCCCTCTTGTGTCCTGCCCACACATCACCGTCGCCTGTGCGCCGCTTCGATTCGGACGCTAACACTCACCTAGCACCCAAGCCCCGTCCTGTGCACCACTACAGCGGTGGCGAGCAGGCTTCAGGCAAAGGTGAAGCCTCTCGTCCCCCAAAGGGCGGACATGGCTGTGCGAAAGTGCCGACTTGGGCACCGTGTCGAAGGTCCCTGCTCCCGGCATCGACGGGGAGAGGGCGCGTCCATCATCGAAACGGACAGTCGAAGGGTCAGTGAACAGTGCCTAGGGTCAGCGGACGGTGAGTCCACACGAGGAAGACCCCGGAGTACTACCCTCGGGGGCTATCCCTCAGTCTCTTGGGCTGTGCCAGACCACGGTGCTAGATCGGCGTTGGTTCGACGATCTAGTTGTTGAAGCGGAACTAGCGTCCCTTGATTGCAACGCTCTGCACAGCGTTGCGATCCGCGGAAACTCGTGCGTGCGGTGGTTGCACGCGGTCGACTCGACCTGGCCCGATAGGTAGCTTTCGCGGACTCGCTGCGGACTCAGCGCCTGACTTTCTTGCGGCTGGGTGCAGCCCAAAGATCAACCGTGGGCGTCTCAAGTGCGCGCTTGACGTCTTCGAGCCAGAACCGCCAGCTTCGTCCAACTCTGACGCTCGGGATGGTCCCGTCCCGTGCGTACTGGTAGATGGTCTTGATTGACACCTGCAAGGCAGCCGCCAACTCGGCTGCCGTCAAAGCTACTTCGCCCATAGATGCACCGTATGGCCCAGGCGGTCGCTTCTTGGCCCTGCCGTCGACTTCCCCAAGGACTAGACGGGCAGCGTTTGCCTCCAGATCTGAAGGTAATACGTCAAATTTGACTATGGACGGTCCGCGGCCTGCCGGGTGAGCATAGAGACATGCACGAGCTCGAGCCATCCTGCACCGATCGACTCGCCTACTCGATCCCCAACTTTGCGAACGCCGTCGACCTTTCGGTTGACACGATCCGCAAAGCGATCGACAACGGCGATCTGATCCCGTCCTACCCCACGCGGGCGGGTAAGAAGCCGATCATCACGCATGAGGAAGGGCTGCGATGGCTGCGGTCGTTACCGCGGGAGTCTCCGCGTTACCGATGACGGTGGTTCCCGCACGCAGAAGGAGTTCGGGCGGTGGGCCAGGCCATGTCCGACCTGGCCCACCCGTGTGGCTACAGCACCGCTTGGGCCGTGAGGTCGTAGGCGGTCACCTGTCTTCGCGTTCAGGCTGGGCTGTTGACCGGCACGATCGGGTACGTGAACTCGGCGGCGAGTCCCAGCGCGGTGGCGTTCAGGACCCCGACCGCTCCGGTGCGCAGGCGGACCCGATCTCCGGTCGGGAGCGTCAGGTAGAACACCAGTGACATGGCCGTGACGCCGGCTGGCATGTCGAACGGGAACACAACGGGGCCGATGTCGTAAACCGCTGCGGCGTCCGCACGCCGGATTCCAACCGTTCGCTGCAACGCGGCGGCGATGGCCGCTCCGCTGTTCGCGTTCAGCACTGTCAGCCCCAACGACGCGGACCCGTCCGCGACGTGCGCCTCCCACCCGCCAGCGACGTCCTCGACCTGCACGTGCGCCGTGACGACGAGCCGGGTGCCAGCGGCTGGGGGTGTGACGGTCGGGATGGTGAATCGGCGAAACCCGCCCGCCGTGGTGGCGTCGAACTCCCACTGCGTCCAGCGGCCTGCGGGCAGTTCGCCGCTTGTGTCGACTGCAAACGAAGTTGTCACGCCCGTGTTGTTTCCGGTCAGCTCGAACCACGATGCTGCCGACGCTCGATTGCTGAGCGGGTCGTCCACAAGATTCGTCGCCGTCTTCCCCATGACGAGTCCCCGAGGTTTCCGAGAGGGGGATGCGTCGCGCATCTGCCGGGCGACCGCGGTCGCGATGACCTGGTGGCCGGCGTTGTTCGGGTGTGTGCCATCCCCGGAGTCGTAGCTCGACTTGAGGTATCCGTTGGTTGCGTCCACGAGGCCGGAGTGCGCATCGGCGAGCCGCGCCCCTAGAAGGGGGACGTGGATTCGCAGCCAGGTGTTGTATCCATCAGTGGCGGCAACGATCGCCGCCACTGTAGATGAACCCCGCGGCGGGACAGTGACGACGATCGTCGGGATCCCAGCCTTCCGCAGAGACGTGATGATCTGCGTTATGTTCGACGCGTACTGATCGATGGAGACACCCTGAGTGGCGTCGTTCGTGCCCGCGAGAAGCACGGCAGCGTCGATTCCGCTGGCGATGAACTGCGGCAGGCGGGCGAGCATCTGAGCGCTGGTCTGCCCCGATACACCCGCCTCCACAAATCCAGGCAGTGCGATCAGGTGGCCCGCCATCTGCACCGCCTGTGAGCTAAACGAGTAGGCGAAGTTGGATGCACTAGAACCATTTGTGATCGAATCGCCAAGGAAGCCGTAAGAGCGGCCTGCAAAAACTGAAGTCCGCTTCGGCTGAAGCGCTGATAGCGCGGTGCCTTCGACGGTGCTTGGATCAGAGAGATTCGCGGCCTGGACTGCCCTGACGGCGGCAGGCAGCTGCTTAGTGTCTGAATCAACAGAGACGAGAAGTGGTGAGCCCATGAGTGGCCTTCCTTTTGACCGACTGAGTAGTCGGCGAATCAACTAGCCTAATTTTACCTCGCGAATGCACAAAAACACCCCCTCTGGGGTGAATCAGAGGGGGTATTCGTGTTGGCCACTCATAGTCAACGCGGCAATCCTACCTCGCACTGGCGGAATCCGGAAGGCGCGGTGTCGGTGTGGACTGCTACAGTCCCCCCATCTTCCCACCGACCAAAGGAGACACGGTGAAGTACATCTACAAGATCAACGAGGGCGTTAGTGGATCTGGGTTCCACGCGGACATCGAGGCTGATCACTACAACCACTCAGAGGGCTACTTCGACTTTTACCAGGGCTTCGGGAGCAGCCGGGAGAAGGTGGAATCGGTCCGCGATGGGATCGTTTCTCGCATCACGCGTACGGAAAAGAAGTAGTCCGCGTGGTGGGCCAGGTTGGAGACGACCTGGCCCACCCGCGTTCCCTGCTGCAGGTGCAGGGAGTCAGCGTCCGCCGCGGATCTTCGTCCGGTAGGCGAACATCATCTCGTCGACGACCTTCGCGGGGTCGGTCGAACCAGCGAAGGTGTTGTTGAACGAAACGGAGCTGGGGCCTGAATCACCACTCCACCCCGGGAACGAGAACACAGGCGAGGCGGGCTGTGTCACCGGGACGTTGAAGCCGCCATCGGCGAACGCTTGCAGCCGCCGACCGGTTTCCTCCCAGATCGCCAGGGAACGAGTGCGCTTCGACGGCGCGAGCGGGATGTACGCCTCTCCGCCTGTTTCCGGTTCCGCCCACACGCGCATCGCTCCGGCCGGCGCGAACTGCGCGACGTGGTTCTCGTTCAGTCCGCCGTCGGCGTAGAAGTCCAGCACCGACCCATCACGGTTGTACGCAGCCTTCGCTGACCCCGGTGCCGCACCAGCCTTGACCGCCTCAGTAATGAGCTGCTGACGGACGGAGATCACACGGCCGTCGTTTCTCGTGATGAACGCATCGAGATCTGACTGCGCCTGCTTTGTGTTCGCGAGGATGTCGATTTCCTTCTCGGACGGCAGCTGGAACACACGGTCGGCGAGCTTCTTGACCTCGCCAGCGTTGAAGCCGGCTGCGGTCGCCGACTCGATGAACTTCCGCCGCTGCTCCGCCAGGGTGCTCGAGTACTTCTCGGCAGCGTCCTTCGAGCTCATAGTCGACTGGTCCACCTCGAGCTGCTTCGACGCGGCCTCCTGCGCCTTGCTGGCGAGGTCCGCAAGCATCGACGCGTTGCCCGCCCCGATGGCCGTGTTCTCTTTGAGAGACGTCGTGTAGCCGTCGGTGCTCTCCCGCTGCTGCGCCACCTGCTCATCGAGACCAGCGAGGGCTTCCTGATACGAGGCGTTCGCGCTGATGGCGTCCTGATTGGCATTGTTCACCTGCTCGAACTGAGCAATCAGGTCGGCCAGCTGGCCCGCAAGATCGGCGACCTGTGCCGACTCGGCCTGGTACTGCTCGGCAGCAGACGTAGCCGACTCACCAGACTCCGTGTTCGCTGCACTGAGATCCCCGAACGCCTCTTTGCCCTGCACCACTGAGCTGCGAACCTGATCGAGCGCGAGGCGGGACGTGTTCGCCTTGCCGGTGAACATGTTGAACCCGGCGGCGGCGGCGGTGAAGTCGTTACCGCCCAGCTTGTCTTTCACGGCGTCGTAAGCAGAACCGCCCTCGAGAATTGCGTCGGTGAGTTCCTTCTGACTGACCCCAGCGTTCTTCGCGGACTCGAAGAGCCCCTGATCGGACAGTTGCTTCGCGACCGCAGCCCGGCTGTACTTCGTGATGGCACCGGTCTGCTCGTCGAGCGTCTCGGTGAAAGCGTCCGCGTTGGCCTTCTGCTGCGCCATGAGCGAGAACGCCGCACTGATGGCGAAGGTCAGCGCCCCAAGTGCGAGCCCGGCGACACCTGCCGATGCGGCGGCACCGCGCATGCTGATGCCGAGCGTGGCTAGCTGCACCTTGAGTGCCGCCACCTTGGGGATGGCGACGAGCGCGCCGCCTCCAATGAGGGAGAGACCGGCCACGAGCGACGTAACCGCAACCCCTGCCGAGAGGACAGGCTGCGGAAGGTCGCTGATGCCGTCGACCAGGAACGTCGCCGTCTGCACAAGGTCACGGAGGCTGCCGTTAGCCGCGGAACCCGACTGGATCAGTGCGGTATCGAATGCGCCGCCCAGCTTCTCGACGTCGCCCTTCAGGTTGTCGAGCTTGATGCGGGCAGTTTCGGCCGCGTACCCGTTGTCATTGACCTTGCCCGTCCACTCAGCGATGCCCGACGCGCCTTCGCTGTAGAGCACGTTCGCGGCGCGCACCGCGTCGTTGCCGAAGATCGTCGCCAGAGCGGCGTTGCGCTGCTCATCCGACAGGCCGCCGAGCTTGTCCTGCAGCTGCGCCGCGATGCCACCGAACGACAGCATCTGACCCGACGAGTCGTACACGTCGATGCCGTACTGCTTCATCGTCGCCGCAGCGGTCGTAGACGGGTTCTGCAGGGCGATGATGGCGGTCTTGAGGGACGTACCCGCATCGGAGCCGAGCAGGCCCGCAGAAGCGAACGCAGCGAGGGTGCCCGTCGTCTCGTTGAGGCTGAACCCGGCCTGCGATGCGACCAGGCCGCCCTGGTTGAGGGCCTGCGACAGATCCTGCACGGACCCCTGAGCTTTACCTGCACCAGCCGCGAGCAGGTCGGCGATGTGCGGCACTTCCGAACCTCGAGCGTTGAACTGTGTCATCGCCGTCGCGGCGATCTGCGCAGCGTCCGCGACCTTCAGCTCGCCGGCCGATGCGAGGTCGAGTGCTCCCGATAAGCCGCCACCGAGAATGTCATTGGTGCTGACACCAGCCTTCGACAGTTCCTCGATCGCATTTGCCGCTTCCGTCGCGGTGAAGACCGTGCTGGAACCGGCCTCAATCGCCGCATCACGGAGATCGTTCATCTCCGACGTGGACGCATGAGTTGCGGCCTGAACCGACGACATGGCCGCGTCGAACTCCGCGTACCGAGCTACCGCGATTCCTACCGCAGCAGTGGCTGCAGCGCCGAACAGGACAAGCCCGCGGCCGACCTGCTCCATTGCCCGGTTCTGGTTCTCGAACCGCTTCTGCGCGTCATCCGCAGAACTACCAAGCTTCTTGTTCGCGCTTTCCGCCTGCGCAAAACCCTGAATGTAACCCGCGACCTGGGCCGTCAAGGTAACACTGGTAACTCTCTCCGTGGACATGGCGTTTCTCCAAAACGTCCGTTGCCCACGGATTCCTGCATTCCTATTCTAATGCATGAGGCGTGCATATAGGCCCGAAATAGGGAAAGCCCCCAGATCAACTAATGCTGATCTGGGGGCCGAGGTCGCGTCTAAAGAGGCAGGATGTCGGCGACCTGGTTACGCGACACCTGGTGGAAAAAAGTCGGGGAGAGATGTCGCCTAGCCCCGGAGGGCCACCGAGACTGCGCGTGGGGGACCTCCCCCACCGGGGCAACCAACGTGGAAGTTGGTTGCCCCGGCATGAGTCATCGCATGTTCGCCATCATCTGTGCGATGGATGCAGGCGAGTTCTTGCCGAGAACCTGATCGCGCTGCTGCAGCGACTGCTGCTGCCGCTCCGACTCGATGCGCTGCCAGCGGGCGTTGAACTCCGGACCGTCTGCGAGAGACAGGGCCAGGCCAGCGTGTTGCGCATCCCATGCGCTCATGCGCTGGTCGATGAGCTCGAGGAATTCCCACTGTTCGTACGTCGGGTCCGTGATGCGCAGCATCTGCAGCCGGCGGTCGTTGGGTGCGAACTGCGTCTGCATCGCGAGGATCGTCCACGATGCGGCGAGGTTGTGGATCAGCGAGTCCGCCTGCTTCGCCTCGGTCCACTGCTGGGCGGCGTCTCCACCCTGGGCGAGGATGGCGGCGGAGTCGTCCAGCCGGATCGGGCCGAGCTGCTTGGCCGTCCGTGCGATGGTCTGCACGGCAGCGTCGAACGGCTTCTGCCACGCCTTCACGATGGCGTTGGCGTTTCGGGCCACGGCCTGCAGCAGATCGTCGGTGACAATGGTTCGGAGGGCCTGCACCTGGTGCTCGTTTCCGATGAGCTGGGACGTGGCGATGCGCTGCACCTCGGGGTCTGCAGCGGGGTCGCGTCCCTCGTCGAGGGCAGTGAGGGTCGCGGCGTTGAGCTCGTGCACGTCGCGGTAGATCGTGGCGGCACCGGCCATGATCCGCTGGTACCGCTCGTGCGCCTTGGTGACGTCAGCCGGGACCTTCTGCCCCAGGTTCTCGGTAGTGGCGATGATCGACGCGATCTGGGTCACAGACGTGTTCAGCATCAGTTCCTCTTCCAGTTTTCGTTGAAGGCGGCGATTTGCGCCGCAAGGGTTTCGTTCGCTTGCTCTGCTCGAAGCTCGAGGTTCTCGAAGAAGTGGTGAAGCCCTGCCGCCGTGAGCGCTTCCACCAGCCCCTTCATCGACTCGTAGGGTGACCGGTCCGCATCGTCCATCGCCGAGTCAAGGACTGCGTCGAACTGGGTCCTGTTCCCCTCGGTCATGGCCTTCGCAAGAGCGTTCGATCGCTCGATGTCGACGCCGGTAACGCTCGGGACCATCGAACCGGCCTGGTCGTCGTCAGTCATCTGTCTTGTCCTTCCTCTGCGGCACGTAACCGCCATCGATCAACACGTCCGCCAAGCCGGCCATCAACCGGTCGAGCAACACGTTGTGCTTGTCCTGGATCTCGTCACGCTCAGCCTCAGCAGCCAAAGCGCGCTGCTGCCACTTGGCCGACGCCGAAGTCCTGCTCATCCGCTCTCCCATCACGCCGCAGCGGTGCGGTAGTGGTTGTGCTCGTCGTCCTGCCTCGGGCACCACGGCACAGGCGAGTCCGTGGGGATGCCAGTCCCACAGACCACGCACGCCCGCGACCCCCAGGCAGCAGGGACGGGGTTCGAGTCCTCGTCCTTGACCTCGCCAGTTGCTTCGTTCACGTGCCAGTTCTCAGTCCCTTTGTCCTGAGCCTCGCCTTCGCCTGTGCCTTTGCCTACGTTCCCCATCACGTCACCCGTCTCGTAACGCGTTACGTCACGGTCAGAGTCGGTGAAGCCCACACGTTTGGCCTTCTTCTCGCGTTCCCGGTCGCGCCACCGCTGCTGACGTTCACGGGCGTTCGCCTTGTATGTCTCGACCTCGTTGGCCGTGGACTGGCCAAGCGGCCCTGACCAGCCCTGTAGTCGGTATCCGCTCGGTAGCTGCTCCCAGAGGCCCGCAGCGGCGAGCTCGGCGTTCGCGTCGGCCTTGATTCCGTCGGGGTGCAGCATCTTGAGGTAGCGCGTCGGTACGAAACCGTCGGTGCCGTTCTCGTTGCACCACATGAGGGCACTGGTGAAGACCCGCCATGCAGAGTCGGACAGGTCATCGAACCTCATGCTGTTCAACCACTCGCCGCGAAGCCTCGAGTCAGTCATGCGCGCACCTCCTTCCGTATGAAGTTGTGTGGGTGGATCAGGCTGCGGCCCGCTCGGAGTACTTGCCGTAGAAGTTGGGGAGCTTCAGCCGGCGACGGATGCGTGCGACTGTCTCGGAGCAGATGCCGATGTTCTGCGCGATCTGGTTGTCGGACAGCCCGTGGGCGACACCGTTGCGGACGTCGTTCTCCCGCTCCCAGATGGAAGTTCGGGCCGTGGACCGGTTGGTGTGCGTGGACCGCACCTTCCAGTCGGACATCAGTCCGCGCTCCTGGTGCCGCGGAACACGTCCTTCGTCGACATGTTGAGGGTCTCCATGAGCCGCATCATGTCCGGCATCATGATGCGGATCCCAAGCCAGGCGAGCAGCATGCGACCTGGGCGGATCTTCGCAGTACGCGCAAGCTTGATCGGACCGGTGTTGGCGTTGCGTGATGCGTTCCGGAAGTTCGACGCAATGACGCGCTGATCCTGTCTGGCGTGACGACGACGTTCGCTGATGTCGGTGGCGTTCGGCATGGTTGGCGTAGCGTTCTTCACGATCGTTCCTCCTGGTAGGGGTTCTGGTCACTGCCCTCGTCGAGTTGCACCTCGGCGGGGGCGTTCTTCTTTTCAGACGCACGCACCACGGCACGCGTGTACTTGGCGACGAACGCCGGGTTGGGGTTGATGCGACCGCTCTCGAGCATCTCGACCCATCGGTCACTGAGGTCAAACTGTGCAGCGACGTCCATGCGTGAGAGGTCGAAGCTCTCACGCAGCGTCTGCAGCGTCGTGCCGATCGCGCTCACGACGCCTCCTGGAAGGCGCTCTCGACCCACTCGGTCACGTCTGATTCCTTGAAGAACCGACGCCCCGCAAGAAGCGCGGAGCGCGGAGCTGTGCCCTTGTGGATCATGTAGCGGAGTGCGGCGGGTGTCCGCCGGATGCGTTCAGCTGTCTCGGTCAGCGTGAGTAGAACCACGACTGCAGCCATGCTCGGTACCTCTCGTAGTTGCGGTTTCGCAGGTTCCTGCGTACTCGCAACTATACACACATCGGCGCTCATGCAATAGGCTGCAGCAATGCAATCCAACGAGTGGACGGCCGAGCAGCGCTTCGGGTCGATGGTCCTCAGCAACCGCAAGGCGCTGGGGATGAGTCAGAAGGACCTGTCGGAACACCTCGCCGACGCAGGTCTCATCCTCGACAACTCCGCCGTCTCTCGGATCGAGAAAGGGACCCGTGCGCTCCGGCTGGGCGAGTCGATCGTGATCGCCCGCGTTCTGGGGTTCTCGCTGGCTGACTTCGAGGACTCCGTTCCGCCCGCCGAAGATTTCAAACGACGCGAGGCGACGGTCGACAACGCTCTTGGCAAGGCGCACAAGTCCCTCGTCTTCGCCGCGGAAGAGCTCGACGGCCTGGCGTTCATCGCCGAACTGCATCCCGAGGTTTTGCGAGACGTCCCGTCACCGAAGCCGATCACAAGCACACAGGAGTTCCTGCAGTGGAAGGTTCGTGAGTGGCATGAAAAGTTCATCTACGACGCTCTTGGTGCGCGCTTCGAAACGGCAGAGCTCCGCGACGGCGTCCGTGAACTGCTGACCACGGTCGCGACGTCCGCTGTCGACTCCTTTGTCGGCCCGATGGACAACCGATGAGCAGCATCAGACAGCGGCCGAACGGCAAGTGGCGAGCGCGGTATCGGGACGACGAGGGGCGGGAGCACTCTCGTCACTTCAATCGCAAGCGTGACGGGCAGGACTGGCTCAACGAGGTAGCCGCGCGCCGGCACGCTGGTACTTATGTGGCCCCGTCGCGCTCCACGACGACGTTGGCGAGCTACTACGCCGACTGGTCCCCACGCCAGATCTGGGAGCCGACGACGAAGGTCGCGATGGATCTCGCCGTCACGAAGTGCTCGTTCCTCGAGGTGCCGTTCGGGAAGCTGCGGCGTTCGCACGTCGAGGCGTGGGTGAAGTCGATGTCCGACGGCCTCGCGCCTTCGACCGTGCACACGCGGGTCAACAACGTCCGTGCAGCCCTGCGCGCCGCTGTGCGGGACCGGTACCTTGCCGAGGACCCCGCAGAGGGAGTCGTGCTTCCTCGGCGACGACGGGCCGACCAAGCGATGCGGTTACCCTCCCCCGAGGAAGTACGCGCGGTCATCGATGCCGCGGAGCCGTGGTTCAAGACGTACGTGCGTCTCGCCGCGTTCGCCGGCCTGCGTCTCGGCGAGGCATCTGGGGTGCAGGTCGACGACGTCGCGTGGCTCGATCGGACCCTTCGGGTGCGCCGGCAGATTCAGCGTGGGAGTGGCGGGCAGGCGGTTCGCATCTCAGCACCGAAGTACGGATCGGAGCGGACGGTGCCGATCCCTGATGAGCTCGCTCGGCACCTGTCCTGGCACGTGTCAGAGGTAGGCGTGCGCGGCGACGAGCAGTGGCTGTTCGTCGGGTCGAGTGGACAGCCGCCACACGGGAATACGGTCTACTACCACTGGACGAAGACGATCGAGGCAGCGGGCGTGGAGCCGTTCAAGCTGCACGACTGTCGGCACTTCTTCGCATCAGGTCTGATCGCGGCCGGATGCGACGTCGTCACGGTGCAGCGGGCCCTCGGTCACCGGTCCGCATCGGTGACGCTGAACACGTACAGCCACCTCTGGCCGAACGCTGACGACCGGACCCGGTCCGCAACTGCAGGGCTCATGCGGGAGGTCGCGGGCGATTCTGCGGACTCTTTGCGGACTGCGGCGGCCGAATAGCGCCGGATCGGCGTCGTTCCGGGCGGGTTAGTTGTTGAAGCGGAACTCCACCACGTCGCCGTCCTGCATGACGTAGTCCTTGCCCTCGATGCGGGCCTTGCCGGCAGCGCGGGCCTCGGCGATCGAGCCGGCTTCCATGAGGTCGTCGAACGAGATGACCTCGGCCTTGATGAAGCCCTTCTCGAAGTCGGTGTGGATGACGCCGGCAGCCTGGGGAGCCTTCCACCCCTTGCCGATCGTCCACGCACGGGCTTCCTTCGGACCGGCCGTCAGGTAGGTCTGCAGTCCGAGGGTGTCGAACCCGATGCGGGCGAGCTGGTCGAGGCCCGACTCGGTCTGACCGGTCGACTCGAGCAGTTCGGCGGCGTCGGCCGGGTCGAGGTCGATGAGCTCCGACTCGACCTGGGCGTCGAGGAACACGGCCTGCGCGGGTGCGACGAGCGCAGCCAGTTCGGCCTTGCGGGACTCGTCGGTCAGGATCGCCTCGTCGACGTTGAAGACGAAGATGAAGGGCTTGGCGCTGAGCAGGCCGAGCTCGGCGATCGGCGACAGGTCGATCTTGGTCGCCGACAGCAGCGTGCCCTGCTCGAGCGCGGCACGGGCCTCGCGAGCGGTCTCGAGCACGATCGGCTCGGTCTGCTTGAGCTTCACGGTCTTCTCGTACCGCGGGAGCGCCTTGTCGATGGTCTCCATGTCGGCGAGGATCAGCTCGGTGTTGATGACCTCGAGGTCGTCCTTCGGGGAGACCTTGTTCGCGACGTGCACGACGTCGTCGTCGGTGAAACCACGGACGACCTGCGCGATGGCGTCGGCCTCGCGGATGTTGGCGAGGAACTTGTTGCCGAGGCCTTCACCCTCGCTCGCGCCCTTGACGATGCCCGCGATGTCGACGAACGACACGGGCGCCGGCACGGTCTTCTCCGAGTGGAAGAGCTCAGCGAGCTTGTCGAGCCGCGAGTCGGGCAAGTTCACCACCCCGACGTTCGGCTCGATCGTCGCGAACGGGTAGTTCGCGGCGAGGACCTGGTTCTTGGTCAGGGCGTTGAACAGGGTCGACTTGCCGACGTTCGGGAGACCGACGATTCCGATGGTGAGAGCCACGGAAGAACAGCCTACCGGCGGCGGCCTGTCGGAGCTGACCCGGGCCTCCAGTCCGTCCGTCAGAACAGGGGACGCGACCCGCCCAGCGTGGCCAGCCACAGGATCGCGACGAGGAGGCCATTGGCCGACCCGGTGACCGCGATCGCGACAGCGGCGCCGACCGCGACGAGCGCTGTGGCCAAGCCGACGACTCGCCGCGTGGTGTGCGGCGCAGCGTCGACGCGCTCCGCCCGTGCCAGCAGCTCGTCCATGTCCTGCGGTTCCCCCATGCGCTGAGGGTAGCCACACGCAACGCCGACGGGAACGGAGGGCGATGTCGGAACCCCGTGCGACGATCGGGACCGTGCCGTTGAACTTCACCGCGATCGACTTCGAGACCGCCAACAGCTCGCCCGCCAGCGCCTGCTCCGTCGGGCTCGTGAAGGTCCGCGCCGGCCGGGTCGTCGATCGGGCGTCGTGGTTCATCCGCCCGCCGTTCGGGCACGACGCGTTCCTGGAGTGGAATACGCGGATCCACGGCATCGTCGCCGAGGACGTCACGCACGCCAAGACGTGGGAGCAGCAGTACCCCGACCTGGTGGCCTTCGCCGAGGGTGACGTGCTGGTGGCGCACAACGCCCGGTTCGACATGGGCGTCATCGCCGGTGGCTGCTCCGCGACGGGCATCGACCTGGCCGAGCACCACTCGCTGTGCTCCCTGGCGGTGGCCCGCAAGACCTACACGCTCGACTCGTACCGCCTGCCGGTCGCCGCGATGGCCGCCGGGTTCGAGGGGTTCCAGCACCACGACGCCGCCGCCGACGCCGAGGCCTGCGCTGCGATCGTCGTGCACGCCGCCGGGCACCACGGCGTCGAGACCGTCGAGGCGCTCGGCGCGGTCACCCGGGTGACGATCGCCCCGGTGCACGCTCGTGCCGAGAAGCCGAAGGCCGCGAACCAGCCGCGGCTGTCGAACCGGCCGATGGTCTTCGCCGACTGACGCTCTTCGCCGACTGACGCAACGCCCGTTGCACGCGGCCGGAGCGGCACATCCCCGGTGGTATTGTCACGACAATGCCGTCGGCACCGACGCCGGCATACCGCACGTGTGAAGGACCGCGATGACCAACGATGGCCAGCTGCCGTCCGACCTGTTCATGGACCTGGACCGGTCGGGTCCCATGCCCCTCTACTTCCAGGTCGCCTCGCGCATCGAGGAGTCGATCCGCTCCGGCGCGATGCCACCAGGCGCCCGGCTCGAGAACGAGATCGCCCTCGGCGAGCGACTGGGTCTGTCGCGGCCGACGATCCGCCGGGCGATCCAGGACCTCGTCGACAAGGGCCTGCTGGTGCGCCGCCGTGGCATCGGGACCCAGGTCGTGCACGGGCCGGTGACCCGCAAGGTCGAGTTGACGAGCCTGTACGACGACCTGGCGCAGGGTGCGCAGGCTCCGGCGACGAAGCTCCTGCAGCGGAACGACGTGCCGGCGTCCGACGAGGTCGCCGCAGCGCTCAGCCTCGAGCCCGGCACGACCGTCGCGCACATCCGCCGCGTGCGGTTCGCTGAGGACGTGCCGATGGCGATCCTCGAGAACTTCCTGCCGCCGGAGTTCCTCGACCTGACCGACGAGGACCTGCAAGCGCACGGGCTGTACCAGCTGCTCCGCGGCCGGGGCGTCACGATGCGGGTGGCGAAGCAGCGGATCGGTGCCCGTGCGGTCACCGACGAAGAGGCCAGCCTGCTCGAGATCGAGGACGGCGACCCGGTCCTCACGATGAGCCGCACCGCGTACGACGCCTCGGGCCGTGCGGTCGAGTACGGCGTGCACTGCTACCGGCCGGACCGGTACTCGTTCGAGGTCACGCTCGTCGACAAGTAGGCCGCTCGGTCAGGTTCTGTCGGCCGGGGCTGCCTGCCGAGTGGTCACGGCGTGCTGTCGGTGGTGCTCCGAGCGGTCACGAACTGTCGCCCGGACGCCCGGCAACCGACAGTCCGTGACCACTCGGCGGACCTGAGCGGGGTGTCGTGACCACCCCGCACCCGCACCCGCACCAGCACCCCCTCACCCGAGCGCGGGCACCCCGAGCTCGCCCGTGACGTACTGCGCGCGCCCGAAGCCGAACGACCAGTCCTGCGGCCCGTTCTCGACGTAGCCGATGAAGACGTCCTCGGACGCGACACCGATCGCGGCGAGGGCGTCGTGGATCGCCCGGTACAGCGCGGCCTTCGCCTCGTCGGTCCGCCCGCGCTGCGTGAACACCTGGATGACGATGACGCCCTCGGTGCGCTCGAACCCCAGGCCGGCGTCCTCGGCGATGATCTGCTGCGCGGGGTGCTCGGTGATCACCTGGAACCGGTCCCGCACCGGGATCCCGTACACGTCGACGATGGCCTGGTGGATGGCGTCGGCGATGCCACGGACGGCCTCCGGCGTGCGGCCGGTGGCGAGGTCGATACGGACGAGCGGCATGGTGCCTCCTGGTTGCTCGGACTTTGTCATTACATACTAACAAGGAGGCGCGGCCACGTGTCTAGAACCTCGGCGTCGGCGCCCCGTACGTCAGCGGCCCGTCGACACGAGCGACGTCGTGCCAAGCGCCGTCGACCAGCGAGGCCTCTGCCGCCTCGACGATCGACGCGGCAGCGAGGCCGTCGGCGACCGAGGGTGCGAGCTGCTCCCCGCGCTGCACGCTCGCGATGAACTGCGCCGCCTCGATCGTCTTCAGGTCGTCGTAGCCCATCGCGGTGCCGGCACCCGGCTGGAACCGTCCGAACTCGCCGTCGCCGGGGGCGACGTAGTGCGTCGCGTACCCGTCGACCTCTTGCCCGTCCAGGTACACCTCGAGCTCGTTGAGCCGTTGGAAGTCCCACCGGACCGAACCGCGGGTGCCGTAGATCTCGAGCGCGTACTCGGCGTGCGGCCCGCGCATCACCCGACTCGAGTCCATCGTGCCGACCGCACCGTCCTCGAACCGGAACAGCAGCGCGGCGTAGTCCTCGTTCTCGACGGCGCCCAGCTCGCCGGTCGCCGCCGCACTGCGGTCGACGATGCCGGCACCCGGGCGGGGACGCGACTCGATGAACGTCTCGGCGAGCGCACTGACCGAGGCGATCCGCCCGACCACGTACTGCGCCAGGTCGAGTCCGTGCGACAGCAGGTCGCCGAGCACACCGGATCCGGCGCGCTCACGCTCGAAGCGCCAGGTCAGCGGGGCCGCCGGGTCGGACGAGTAGTCGGCGAGCAACGAGCCGCGCACGTTCGTGATCCGGCCGAGCCGTCCGCTCCGGACGAGTTCACGGGCGCGCTCGATCGCCGGGGCGTGCCGGTAGTTGAAGCCGACGCTCGTGATGACTCCGGCGCGCTGCACCGCCTGGTGGATGGAGCGCGAGTCACTGGCGTACCGGCCCATCGGCTTCTCGATCCAGAACGGCTTGCCCGCCTCGGCCGCGGCGACGGCCATCTCGCGGTGCAGGAAGTTCGGGGAACAGATCGACACGACGTCGACCGCCGGGTCGGCGAGGACCTCGTGGTAGTCGGCGACGGCCCGCTCGTACCCGAGCCGTGTCACCGCCTGGTCGCGCGCCGCCCCGATCGGGTCGGCGGCGACGACGAGCCGCGGCTGGACCCCGAGCTCCGGGAAGTGGTCCGGCAACGCTCGGTAGGCACGGGAGTGCAGCCGCCCCATCCAGCCGACCGAGATCAGCCCGACGCCGATGCTGTCCATGGAGAACTCCTTCGTTCAGGTGACGCGCATTGGAGCGCGACAACGAGCGTAGCCGATGCGGCTGCGCTTTGTCAGTACATGACGCAACCGCCTGGAGGCCCGGTACCGGTCTCGGGGACCGGCACCGGGCCTCCAGGCTGGTGCGTCAGCGCGCGGGGCGCGACCCGTGGTTCCGACCGCGGATCGCGCCGCGCATCAGACCGCGTCTCAGACCGCGGGGACGATGATGTCGCGGACCAGTGCGTCGAGCTTCGCGTCGGCGTCCAGGAACTGCCGGAGCGTCGTCACGGTCGCACCGAAGCGGTCGAACTCGTCGATCGTCATCCCGTCCACGTCGTAGCCGCGGGCGAACTCGGGCGTCGCGGCCCGGAGCGCCTCGATGACGTGCACGGGGACCTCGTCGTCGATGGCGTGCGGCCGGAACGGGAACGCGTTGTCGTTGATGTCCTTCGTCCACTGGAACGGCGGCGAGACGACCAGGTCACCGCCCTGGAACTCGGACCACTGCAGTGCGTTGCGGAACGCGGCGACGAGCACCCGCGAGCGGAACCCGCGCTCCTGGAAGACGCGGTAGGCGTTCTTCACCGCGGCGACACCGGCCCACTCGAGGATCCCCGGGTCCACCATCACGTGGTCACGCTTCACGACGGTCTTCAGCCAGTCGTCGAAGCGGCCGGCCATCAGGGTGACGACGTGGCCGAACTCCTGCTCCGGCAGGCCCTCGGCAGCACGGCGGTCGAGTGCCCGCTCGATGGCCTCACCCACGGCGACGACCTGCGGCACCGTGAACGACACCGTGGCGTTGATCGAGACGCCGCGGTAGGCGGCTTCCTCGATCGCGGCGATGCCGACCTTGGTGGCGGGGATCTTCACGATGATGTTCGGCGCGAGCTGCGAGAACCGGACGGCCTGCTCGACGAGCGCGTCGGCATCGCGGTGGAACCGGGGGTCGGTCTGCATCGACAGTCGACCGTTCCGTCCGCCGGACGCCTCGAACGCGGGCAGCAGCTGCGCCGCGGCGGCGATCGAGAGCTCCTCGACGGCCTTCCAGCCGATCCAGGACTCCCCCGCCGTCGGGTGCTCGGCCGCGATCTCGCGGATGCGCGGAACCCAGGTCTCCGGGTCCTGCTGGATGCACGTGTACGCGATCACCGGGTTGCAGGTGGCACCGACGGCACCGTACTCGTGGATGGCGGTCGACAGCTCGCGCGGGTCGGCGGAGTCGTTCCACAGGGCGGTCGGGGTCTGCTCCGCGGCCTGCAGGGTGACGGGACGGGAGTCGGCGTCGGTGGATGCCTGGGTCTCGAGGGTGGTGGTCATCGGTGGAGTCCCTTCGTGATCGTGTCGAGTTGGAACCGCGACACCGCATCGGCGTTCTCGTCCTCGGCGAAGACGCTCGACACCGCGACGGTGTCCTCGCGCGCCGAGAATCCGACCCGGTCGAGCGCCGCCCAGAAGGCGTCGAAGTCGACGTCCGCCTGACCGACCGGCAGGTGCTGGTGCACCCGGACCGGGTTGCCGGGCGGGTTCGTGATGTAGCGCAGGCCGTGCGAGCGACGGTGGTCGTACGCGTCGGCGACGTGGACCAGCTGCAGCGAGTCACCGGCGGCGTCGATGATCTCGTCCATGTTGCCGCCGTAGTGGAACGTGTGGCAGGCGACGTAGACGAACCCGACGTGCTTCGAGTTCAGGCCGCGGATCACCCGGAGGGCCTCGAGTCCGTCCTCGACGAAGTCGTCGGGGTGCGGGTCGATGAGCACGCGGATGCCGGCGTCCTCGATGATCGGCAGCAGTTCCTCCATCGACCGGTAGAACTGGTCCTCGGACTCCTCGGCACGCTCGGGGCGGCCGGAGAACTCCGTGTTGATGGTGTCCACGCCGAGGCGCTTCGTGATCTCGATGACCCGCTTCCACTTCCGCACCGCAGCCTGTCGGGCGTCCTCGTCCGGGCCCGACCAGCGCAGGACGGGCAGGACGCTCGCCACCTGGACCCCGGCGTCACGACAGGCCGCGGCGAACGCGTCGACCAGGTCGTCGTCGGCCTTGGGGTGCCGGTAGAAGGGGATGAAGTCCTTGTGCGGGGTCAGCTGCAGGTACTCGTAGCCGAGCTCCGCCACCTTGGCCGGGAACTCGAGCAGCGACAGGTCGTGGTGGAACGGGGTCGGGTCGAGCGCGATCTTCGGCATCGATCAGGCCCCGGCGAGCGCGGCGGTCGCGTCGCTCGTTTCGTCGTAGAACGCCGGCTTCGTGACCGCGTACTCGACGGTCTCGTGCGCGCCGGACTGCTGGGCGCGGACGGCGACCTCGGCGACGACGGACGCGGTGTAGCCGTCCCATGCACTCGGCCCGTCGATGCCGCCGGTCCGGGCGGCATCGACCCAGCGCTGCACCTCTTCGTCGTAGGCGGCGGCGAACCGCTCCTTGAACGACGGCGTCACGCCCTGCGAGGTCGCCCCGGCTGCAGCGAGCGAGAGCGAGGTGTCGCGACCGATGTAGGCGACGCCCGACTCGAACACGGCGTCGGTGGTGACCTGGTAGCCGAACTGGGCGTTCACGTTGATCTCGACGATCGCCATGGTGCCGGACTCGGTGGTGAACAGGACGAACTGCGGCTCGGGCAGGTCGGCCGGCGCGAGGGAGTTCTTGCGCGGCTTCTTCACCTCGACGCTCGTGATCGCCTCACCGGTCAGGAACGGGATGATGTCGATCTCGTGGATCACCGAGTCGTGGATGAGCATCGACTCGCTGAAGTTCGGCGGGGTCGTCGGGTTGCGGTGCGCGTGGTGCAGGGCGAGCAGCGCACCGTTCGCCCCGGACTCGCGCAGGGCCTTGAGCTCCTGGTACCCGGCGTCGAACCGGCGCATGAAGCCGACCTGGATGACCGGTCGGGCTGCGTGCTGCTGCTCGAGCTCGACGATGCGCAGGGAGTCCGCGGCGCTGGTCGTCAGCGGCTTCTCGCACAGCACGGTCAGACCGCGTTCGAGGGCCGTGACGAGGATCGGCTCGTGCAGGAAGCCGGGCGTCGCGATGATGACGCCGTCGATCTCGGTCTGCGCGAGCGCCTCGTCGAAGGACGCGGCGGTGATCGCGCCGGGTGCCAGGGCTGCTGCCGCGTCGGCGCGGGCCTGGTCGGGCTCGACGACGGCGACGACGTCAGCGTTCGAGATCTTGGCGGTGATGCGGCGGACGTGGTCGGCGCCCATCATGCCGGCGCCGACGACGGCGACGCGGAGGTTCTGCGTGGTGGTCATGGTGGTGTTCTCCTGGGGTTGTTGACGCTGCGTGGACGGCGCGTCAGGAGGCTCGGGCGGCCGAGGTGGAGCCGAAGATGTGCTGGAAGGTGCGTTCGGCGATCGGGCCGGGGGCATCGACGGAGCAGCCGTACATGTCCTGCTCGACGATGCCGAAGATGTCCGGGTTGATCGCGGCGACGGCCTCGATGATCGGGGCGAGTTCGGGGGTGCCGTGCGGCGGCTCGGTCATGATGCCCTGCGACACAGCGGTGGCGAACGGCACGTCGTTCTTGAGCACGTCGAACAGCAGGTCGGTGTCGACCTGCTTGAGGTGCAGGTAGCCGATGCGCTCCGGGTGTGCGGCGATGAGCTTGAGGTTGTCGCCGCCGTAGTAGGCGAAGTGACCGGTGTCGAGACAGAGGTTCGTGTACTCGGGGTTCGTGACCTCGAGGAACCGCACGGTCTCCTTGTAGGTGCCGACGTGGCTGTCCGCGTGGGTGTGGAACTGCTGGTGGACGCCGAACTCCTCGAGCAGGGCCTTGCCGAGCTGGTCGTGGCCCGTGCCGAGTCGCTCCCACTGCTCGTCGGTGAGGGTGCGTGCCTCGAGCACCTCTTCGGTGGCGTCGGAGCGCCACAGGTCGGGGATCGTCACCAGGTGCTCGGCGCCGAGCTTCGCTGCCAGGCCCGCGACCGCGACGGCCTGGTCCCACGCACGCTGGAACTGGTCCTCGCCCTTGTGGAACCCGGTGAAGACCGTGCCCGCGGACAGCTTGAGCCCGCGGGACTCGAGCTCGTCGGACAGCTGCGACGGGTCGGTCGGCAGGTACCCGTACGGCCCGAGCTCGATCCACTCGTACCCGGCGGCGGATGCCTCGTCGAGGAAGCGCTGCCACGGCACCTGCTTCGGGTCGTCCGGGAACCAGACGCCCCACGAGTCCGGGGCGGTGCCGATGCGGATCGAGGCGGGCGCCGCGTCGGTCGCGGGGCTGCCGATGGGGGTGGCGGTGTCGGTCATGACGTCGCTGTCGCTTTCTGTCTCGTGAACGGTTCAGCCGAGCAGCGGACGCTGCGTAGCGACCTGCTGCTCGTACTCGGCGCGGGCGGCCTGCGTGCTGGGGAGGGTGGAGGTCTGCGCGACCGGCACGTCCCACCAGCCGTCGCCCTCGGGGGCGTAGACCAGCGGGTCGGAGTTGATGTGCACCAGGGTCGTGTGGTCGTTCGCCTTCGCTTGACGCAGTGCGGCCTTGAGGTCCTCGATGCTGTCCGGACCGGGCTGCACCTCGATGACGTCGACGCCGTACGAGCGGGCGTTGGCGGCGAGGTCGACGGGCAGCGGGTCGCCGTTGTCGAACGACTGGGTCTCGTCGAGGTAGCGGTACCGGGTGCCGTAACGCTCGGAACCGACGGTCTCGGACAGGTGCCCGATCGACGCGTACCCGTGGTTCTGGATGAGCACCACGATGATCTTGATGCCCTCGGCCACGGCGGTGACGAGTTCGGTGTGCAGCATGAGGTAGCTGCCGTCACCGACCATCACGATCGCGTCGCGGTCCGGTGCCCCGCGGCGGACACCGATACCGCCGGCGATCTCGTAGCCCATGCACGAGAACGCGTACTCGACGTGGTACCCGAGCTCGTCGCGCACCCGCCAGAGCTTGTGCAGGTCGCCGGGCAGCGAGCCCGCGGCCTGGATCACGACGTCGCGCGGGTCGGAGACCGACTGCACGGCCCCGATGATCTCCGGCTGGCCGGGCAGGTCGGCGCCGGACGGCGCGAAGGCGCCGTCGACGGCAGCGTCCCACGCCGCCTTCAGCGAGGCGATCTCGGATGCGTACCCGGGGTCGACGACGTACGCCTCGTCCGAGGTGAGCGACTCGGTCAGCGCGACCAGGGCCTCTCGCGCGTCCGCGATCAGCGGCAGCTGCGAACCGTGCTTGTAGGCGTCGAACGCGGCCACGTTGACGTTGACGAACGTGACGTCCGGGTTCTGGAACGCGGTGCGCGACGCCGTCGTGAAGTCGCTGTAGCGGGTGCCGATGCCGATGACGACGTCGGCCTGGGCGGCGATCGCGTTGGCGGCCGCGGTGCCGGTCGCACCGATCCCACCGAGGTACTGCGGGTGGTCCCAGACCAGGGCCCCGCCGCCGGCCTGCGACGTGCCGACCGGGATCCCGGTGGCCTCGACGAAGGCGCGGAGCTCGTCGGCGGCGTCGGAGTACAGCACGCCGCCGCCGGCCACGATCACCGGACGCTCGCCGGCGCGGATCGCGGCCACGGCACGCTCGAGCGGTCCGCGCTCGGGCAGCGGGCGGCGGATGTGCCACTCGCGCGGCTGCAGGAACGCGACCGGCACGTCGAACTCCTCGGCCTGGACGTCCTCGGGCAGCGCGATCGTCACCGCACCGGTCTCGGCCGGGTCGGTCAGGACCCGCATCGCGGCGAGGGCGATCGAGAACAGCTGCTCCGGACGCTCCACACGGTCGAAGTAGCGCGACAGCGGACGGAACGCGTCGGTGACCTGCAACGACGTGTCGTGCGGCAGCTCGATCTGCTGGAGCACCGGGTCCGTGGTGCGTGTCGCGAAGGTGTCCGACGGAAGCAGCAGCGCCGGCAGCCGGTTCGTCGTCGCGAGCGCAGCTGCGGTCAGCATGTTCGCGGCACCCGGGCCGACCGACGCGGTCGACGCGTAGGTCGCACGGCGGCGGTGCATGCGGGCGAAGCCGACGGCCTCGTGCACCATCGCCTGCTCGTTGCGGGCCTGGTGGTAGGGCAGCAGGCCGGGCTGCTCGACGTGGAGCTGCTTGATGGCCTGACCGACGCCCGCGACGTTGCCGTGCCCGAAGATGCCGAAGATCCCCGGGATGGTGCGCTCGCGGACGTCGCCGTCGACGGTCCACTGGTTGGCCAGGAACTCGACGAGTGCCTGGCCGACGGTCATCCGACGCGTCTCGCTCATCGGGAGGACTCCTTCTGGTAGGGCAGGCGCGGGTCGAGCTGCTCGCTCGCCCACGCCCGGCGGACCCAGCCGTGGGCCGGGTCGTCGGTGATGTTCCAGACGCGCTCCGGGTCGGGCCCGGCCATCACGTTCAGGTAGTACATGTCGTAGCCCGGCGCGGCGACGGCGGGGCCGTGCCAGCCGTACGGCACCAGGGCGATGTCACCGGTCCGCACCTGGCGGAACTCGTCGATCGCGCGGTCGTCCGAGGCGTACGTGCGGTGCAGCGCGAACGGGTCGGCCGGTTCGGGGGCGATCTGCTCGAGCCCGCGGGACACCGCCGACTCGTAGTAGTAGATCTCCTCGAGGTTGGACTCGGAGCCGGGCACGTTCGTGTCGTGCTTGTGCGGCGGGTACGACGACCAGTTGCCGGCCGGCGTGATCACTTCGCACACGATGAACTTGACGGCGTCGAGCGCGGCCGGGGTGCCGAAGTTGTGCACCTGGCGGCTCGACTGCCCGGCGCCGCGGAGCTCCACCGGCACGTCCGGCCGGGCCACGTACGTGGTCGGCTTGACGGTGTCGGTGGGCGCCTCGGCGACGGCGAACCGACCGTTGCCGGTGATGCTCGCCGCGGAGCCCGAGCCCAGGTACAGCACGTCGGTCGGGCCGTCGAAGACGCTCCCCCGCCCCTGCAGGGCTTGCTCGCCGTCACCGGCGGCGCCCGAGTGGGTCACGTGGAACGACCCGGCGAGCGGCACGACGATGCGCTCCACGGCGTCGGCCGGGAGGCGCAGCTCGCCCCCGTCGGTCAGCGCGCCGGTCCGGAGACCGGTGTGCGCCCACCCCTCGATGCGACCGTCGACCACGTCGGTCCAGCCCGCCTCGGGCCGGGAGCCCGCCGGGATGAACCACTGGTCGTGCTGGTGCTGTTCGTTCGCCATGCTGCGCGTCAGTTGTTCGACGGGAAGCCGAGGTTGATGCCACCGTGCGACGGGTCGAGCCAGCGGCTCGTGATCGCCTTCTGGCGGGTGAAGAAGCTCACGCCGTCGGCCCCGTACGCCTTGTGGTCGCCGAACAGCGAGTTCTTCCAGCCACCGAACGAGTAGTAGGCGACGGGCACCGGGATCGGGACGTTGATGCCGATCATGCCGACCTGCACGTCGCGCTGGAACCGTCGGGCGGCGCCACCGTCGTTCGTGAAGATGGCGGTGCCGTTGCCGTACGCGCCGGAGTTGATGAGCTCGAGGCCCTCTTCGTAGGTGGCGACACGGACGACGCTCAGCACCGGACCGAAGATCTCCTCGGTGTAGACGCGGCTGGTCGTGGGCACCTGGTCGATCAGCGTCGGGCCCAGCCAGAAGCCGTTCTCGTCGCCGTCGGGTCGGACGGTGCGGCCGTCCACCACAACCACCGCACCGTCCTGCTCTGCGACCTCGATGTACGAGGCGACCTTGTCACGGTGCTGCTTCGTGACGAGCGGGCCCATGTCGCACCCGCGACGACCGTCGCCGATGCGCAGGGTCGCCGCGCGGTCCTTGATCTTCTGGATGAGCTCGTCCGCCACCGGCTCGACGGCGACGACGACCGAGATCGCCATGCAGCGCTCACCGGCCGAACCGAAGCCGGCGTTGATCGCGTTGTCGGCGACCAGGTCGAGGTCGGCGTCCGGCAGGACGAGCATGTGGTTCTTCGCGCCGCCGAGGGCCTGCACGCGCTTGCCGTGCTTCGTGCCGGTCTCGTAGACGTACTGCGCGATGGGCGTGGAGCCGACGAACGAGATCGACTCGACGTCGTCGCTGGTGAGCAGACCGTCGACGGACAGCTTGTCGCCGTTGAGCACGTTGAAGACGCCGTCGGGCAGGCCGGCCTCCTTGAACTTCTCGGCGAGCCAGATGGCGGCCGACGGGTCCTTCTCGCTCGGCTTCAGCACGACGGTGTTGCCCGCGGCGATCGCGATCGGCAGGAACCAGAGCGGCACCATCGCCGGGAAGTTGAAGGGGCTGATGATGCCCACGACGCCGAGCGGCTGGCGGATCGAGTAGACGTCGATGCCGGTCGAGACCTGGTCGGAGAACTCGCCCTTCATCAGGCTCGGGATGTTGGTGGCGAGCTCCACGACCTCTTGCCCACGGGCGATCTCACCCAGGGCATCGTCGATGACCTTGCCGTGCTCGCTCGTGATGATCTCGGCCAGCTCGGCCTTGTCGCGGTTCAGGATCTCGCGGAACGAGAACAGGATCGCCTGGCGCTTGGCCAGGGACAGGTTGCTCCACCCGGGGAACGCCGCTTTGGCGCTGCCGATGGCCGCCTGGATCTCGGACTCGTCGGCCAGCGCGACCTGCTTGGTCGCGACGCCGAGCGCCGGGTCGTACACGGGGGCGGTGTTGCCCGACGCCGAATCGACGCGCTTGCCGTCGATCCAGTGCCCGACGGTGGTGGTGGTCGTGTCGGTGAGCGTCATGCGTTGCTTCCTTCCGAGATGGACGAGTCCATGGTGGTGGCGCCCGCGAGCCGAGCGGCTGGGTCGTGGGCATCTGTGGAGAACCCGCCCCGGGCCTCCTGGCTGTGGACGAGGCCGGCGGCCACGTCCACGGCGGCGGCGACGTCGCCGTCCGAGGGGTAGAGCAGGGTGCGTCCGACGACCAGGCCGCGGACGCCGGGCAGGGCGAGGGCGTCAGCCCACTTCGCGTACGTCTCCAGCGGGCGCGAAGCCGGGTCGCCGCCGAGCAGCAGCGTCGGCAGCGTCGTCGCGGCCATCACGCGCTCCATGTCGTCGACCACGGGGATCTTGAGCCAGCTGTAGGCGCTGGACTCGCCGAGACCGGCGGCGATCGCCATCGAGGTGATCACGGCGTCGGCAGACAGGTCGTTGACGACCCGGCCGTCCCGCCACTCGGACATGAACGGCTCGAGCATGATCGGCAGCTGCAGCGCCGCGGCCTCGCTGACGGCGCGGGCCGTGGCCTCGAGCGTCGGCGCGGTGCCCGAGTCCTCCAGGGCGATGCGCACCAGCAGCTTGGCGAAGTCGAGCCCGGAGTCCTTGATGGCCCCCGCCGAGTACGCCGTGTACCGGTCGTCCATCTCGAATGTGGCACCGCGCAGCCCGCCGCGGTTCATCGACCCGACGACGACCTTGCCGTCGAGGGCGCCGAGCAGCGCGAGGTCCTCGAGGATGTCGGGCGTCCCGAGCACCCCGTCGACCCCCGGCCGACCGAGGGCGGTGACGAGCCGCTCGAGCAGGTCGTAGCGGTCCGCCATCGCGGACTCGTCGTCCCGCACCGCCAGCGCCCCACGTGCGGGGTGGTCGGCGGCGACGATGAAGAGCTTGCCGTCGTCGGCGAGCAAGGGTCGCTTGCGGCGGGCGTCGAGCGTGGCCCGCACCAGGTCGGGCTGGCCGGCACGGATGTCCCGGAGGCGCTGGAAGTCAGCGGGGCTGAGCTCAGGCATGGGTCTTCTCCTCGGTGTGCGTCTCACCCGTGTGCGTCGTGCCCTCGGCCGGGTTGTCGGTCAGGAACTGCTCGATCTCGTCGCTCGTCGGCATCGCCGTCGAGCACTCGAACCGCGTCGCGACGATCGCACCGGCTGCGTTGCAGAACGCCAGGATCCGCTCGAGGGTCCAGCCCTGCAGCAGGCCGTGGGTCAGCGCCCCGCCGAAGCCGTCGCCCGAGCCGAGCCCGTTCACGACGTCGATGTGGTGCGGACGGAACTCGACGAACTCGTCGCGGGTCTTCGCCAGCACGCCCTTCGGCCCCTGCTTGACGATCGCGATCTCGACACCGCGGTCGAGCAGGGCGTCGGCGGCGCGGACCGGGTCGGTCTCACCGACCGCCACCTCGCACTCCTCGCGGTTGCCGACGGCGACGGTGGCGTGTTCGAGGGCGATCGCGACTTCGCGCGTCGCGGCCTCGGGGCTCGACCAGAACATCGACCGGTAGTCCAGGTCCAAGACGGTGTGGGTCTTCGTGCTGTTCTGCGCGGCGGACCGGGCTTCGTACGCCACGTGGTGCGCCTGTCGGCTCGGCTCCTCGCTGAGGCCGGTCACCGTGGTCCAGAAGATCTTCGCGCGCTCGATCTCGTGCAGCGGCAGGGACTTCGCCGTGATCATCAGGTCCGGCGCCTTCGGGGCCCGGTAGAAGTAGAGCGGGAAGTCGTCCGGCGGGAAGATCTCGCAGAAGGCGACGGGGGTGTTCAGTCCCTCCACCGTCTCGACGAAGGCGTTCGCGACGCCGTACTCGGGCAGCGTGCGGGCGATGTACCGGCCGAAGGGGTCGTTGCCCGTCCGGGTGATGACCGCGGCGTCCGCGCCGTGCCGAGCAGCCGCGATGGCGACGTTCGTGGCGCTGCCGCCGACGGACTTCGAGAAGGTCGAGACGTCTTCGAGCGGGCCGGTCTGCTGCGGGTAGATGTCGACGCTGACGCGTCCCATCGTGATCACGTCGTAGGCGTGGGGAGCTTGGTTCGTCATGCGACGCGGTGGACCTTCCGTGCGGCTTCATCGGCGGACGATCACGACTGTACACCCTGTTTGCCCTAATGTCATGACATGGATTGACCGGTCCGCCAGGTGGTCGACGAAGCGGCCTGGAGGCGCGGTGTCGGTGGGTTCTGCCAGGGTCGCGACATGCAGATCCTCGCCCTGGTCATCGGTCTCGTGATGGGCATCGCCGTCGGTGCGGTCGTCGCCTGGTCGCTCGCCCGCTCGCGCGCCGGCGTCGACGCCGCCTCGGCCCGTGCGACGGCCGAGGCGCTCCGCGGCCAGCTCGGAGCGGCCCGACGCGACGCCGAGGAACGCCTCGACGCCCAGGACACCCAGTACCGCCGCCAGGTCGACTCGCTCGAACGGCGCTCCGCCGAGCTCGAGCACCTGGTGCAGCGCATGCACGGCGTCGACGCTGCGCGCAACCAGAACGAGTCCAAGGTGCTCTCCGCGCTCAGCCCCGTGGCGCAGACCCTCGACGTGATGCGCACGAAGATCGCCGAGCTCGAGCAGTCGCGGAGCGAGCAGTACGGCGCGCTGTCGGCGCAGCTCCGCTCGGCCGCCGAGTCGGAAGAGCGACTGCGCGCCACCGCCGACACCCTGGCCAGTGCCCTGTCGTCGAACAGCACGCGCGGCGTCTGGGGCGAGACGCAGCTGCGCAACGTGGTCGAGGCCGCCGGGCTGCTCGAACGGGTCGACTTCGACGTCCAGTCCTCCGTCACCACCGCCGTCGGCTCCGCGCGCCCGGACATGGTCGTGCACCTGCCCGGCGGCAAGACCATCGCCGTCGACGCCAAGGTGCCGTTGAGCGCCTACCTGCAGGCCGCCGAGATCCCGGCGACCGCCACCGGTGCCGAGGCAGCCCGGCGCGACCAGCTCATCGCCCAGCACGTGAAGGCCCTCCGCGCGCACGTCGACGCCCTGGCCGCACGGGAGTACTGGACCGGCTACGACGCCTCCCCCGAGCTCACCGTCGCGTTCATCCCGTCCGAGTCGCTCATCTCGAGCGCCCTCGCCGCCGACCCCGGGCTGCTCGACCACGCCTTCCGCAAGCGGATCGCACTCGCCTCACCCGTGACCCTGTGGTCCGTGCTCAAGACCGTGGCGTTCTCGTGGCAGCAGGACGTCGTCTCGCAAGAGGCGCACGAACTCTTCAAGGTCTCCCGCGAGCTCTACGGCCGGCTGTCGACGATGGCCGGGCACGTCGACAAGCTCGGCCGTTCGATCCGGGGCTCCGTCGTCGACTACAACCGCTTCGTGGGGTCCCTCGAACGCCAGGTGCTGCCCAGCGCCCGTCGGCTGTCCCTGCTCGACGAGTCGAAGGTCATCGCCGACCCGTCCTCGATCGAGGACGAGCCGCGGCTGCTCACGGCCCCGGAGCTCGTCGGCGCCGTCGACGAGGACTAGCCGCCCCGGGGCGTGTCACGCCCCGCCGCCCGTGCAGCGCCGACCCCGCGCACAGCGAAAACCCGTCCGCACCACGCGATCACGTGGTTCGGACGGGTTTCGGTGGTTCAGCGCGAACGCACGCCGATCAGGACCGCCTGCGGATCAGAACCACTTCTCCGCACGGTGGTCCGCCTGGATGCGGCGGATCGTGTTCGAGCGCGAGCGGAGCACGAGCGAGTCGGTGTGGATGACGCCGCGCGAACGACGGACACCGTCGACCAGGACGCCGTCGGTGACGCCGGTGGCGACGAAGAACGTGTTGTCACCCGTGACCAGGTCGTCCTGGTCGAGCACCTTGTCCAGGTCGTGGCCGGCGGCGAGGGCGCGCTCGCGCTCCTCGTCGTCCTTCGGCTGGAGCTTGCCGAGGATCACACCGCCGAGCGCCTTGATCGCGCACGCCGTGATGATGCCCTCGGGCGTGCCGCCGACGCCGACGCACATGTCGATCGTCGAACCGGGCAGGGCGGCGGCGATGCCACCGGCGACGTCACCGTCGAGCAGCAGTCGCGTGCCGGCACCGGTCGCGCGGATGGCGCGGATGAGTTCGTCGTGGCGGGGGCGGTCGAGCACGGCCACGACCATGTCCTCGAGGTCCTTGCCCTTGGCCTTCGCCAGGGCGCGGATGTTGTCACCGATCGGCTTCTCGAGGTCGAGGACCCCACGGCCCTCGGGCCCGGCGGCGATCTTGTCCATGTAGAAGACGGCGGAGGGGTCGTACATCGAGCCGCGGTCCGAGACGGCCATGACGGAGATGGCGTTCTGGCGGCCGGCGGCGGTGAGCGAGGTGCCGTCGATCGGGTCGACCGCGATGTCGCAGGCCGGACCGTGACCGTTGCCGACGTGCTCGCCGTTGTAGAGCATCGGGGCGTTGTCCTTCTCGCCCTCACCGATGACGACGACGCCGTCGAAGTTCACCGTGCCGAGGAACTTGCGCATCGCGTCGACCGCGGCGCCGTCGGCGAGGTTCTTCTCGCCCCGTCCGACCCACGGCTGCGCACGGATCGCGGCGGCCTCCGTCGCACGCACGAGCTCGAGCGCGAGGTTGCGGTCGGGCTGGAGGAACAGGGAGCCGGTTTCCGTAGTGGGAGTCACGACCCGAGCCTACCGACCGGCGGCCGACCCGCGGTCCGGACAACGGGCCCGTGCACGCATGTGCACGCCGGACGTGAGCCGACCGCGTAACCCGGACCGCGCCTCTCCCAACCGGCACGGCCGGTCCGCCGCTGACGCGTCGCACCGGAACCGGCGGTCGGGTCCCAGAGGTTCTGACTACGATCGGCGGGGACATCACCGAAGTCGAAGGAGATCCACGTGCCCATCGCAACGCCGGAACAGTACGCCGAGATGATCGAACGCGCGAAGGCGGGCAAGTTCGCGTACCCCGCGGTCAACGTCTCCTCCTCGCAGACCATCAACGCGGTCCTCCAGGGCCTGCAGGAAGCCGGTTCCGACGGCATCCTCCAGGTCACGACGGGCGGTGCCGACTACTTCGCCGGCCACACCATCAAGAACCGCGCAGCGGGCGCCCTCGCGATGGCGAAGTTCGCCCACGAGGTCGCCAAGAACTACGACATCACGGTCGCCCTGCACACCGACCACTGCCCGAAGGACGCCCTCGACGGCTTCGTCCTGCCGCTCATCGCCGCGAGCGAGGAAGAGGTCCGGCAGGGTCGCAACCCGATCTTCCAGTCGCACATGTGGGACGGTTCGGCCGTGCCGCTCGACGAGAACATCGAGATCGCGAAGACGATGATCGAGAAGACGCGGAACATCAACGCCATCCTCGAGGTCGAGATCGGCGTCGTCGGCGGCGAAGAGGACGGCGTCCAGCACGAGGGCACCAACGACGCGCTCTACACCACCCCGAACGACGTCGAGAAGGTCGTCGACGCGCTCGGCCTGGGCGACAGGGGTCGCTGGATCGCGGCGCTCACCTTCGGCAACGTGCACGGCGTCTACAAGCCGGGCAACGTCAAGCTCCGCCCCGAGCTCCTCGGCGAGATCCAGGCGTCGGTCGCGGCGAAGCACGGCACCGGCGAGAACCCGCTCGACCTCGTGTTCCACGGCGGCTCCGGCTCGACCGACGACGAGATCCACGAGGCCGTCCGCAACGGCGTCATCAAGATGAACATCGACACGGACACGCAGTACGCGTTCACCCGCTCGATCGCGGACTCGATGTTCCGGGGCTACGAGGGTGTCCTGAAGATCGACGGCGAGGTCGGCAACAAGAAGCAGTACGACCCCCGCGCCTGGGGCAAGGTCGCCGAGACGGCCATGGCGGCTCGCGTCGTCGAGGCCGCGAAGGTCCTCGGCTCGGCCGGTCACGCCAAGGGCTGAGCAGGTCGGTCCGGTCGGGTCCACCGGCCTGGAGGAACGGGGTGCGTCCGACGGACGTGCCCCGTTCTGCGTCTGGTCACCTCCACCGCGTGCCACGATGGGCGGGTGACCGTCGACGCCATCGCCTCCGAGTTCGCCCAGTTCGTCACCGAGTCGCCCACCGCGTTCCACGCGGCAGCGGCCGCCCGCGACCGGCTCGTCGCAGCCGGGTTCACCGAGCTGTCCGAGCTCGACGCCTGGCCGACCGAGCCCGGCGCCTACGTGGTCGTCCGCGACGGTGCCGTCATCGCGTGGCGGCTGCCCGACGGTGCCGGACCGACGACCCCGTTCCGGATCCTCGGTGCCCACACCGACTCCCCCGGCTTCCGCGTGAAGCCGAACCCCGGTGTCCGCACCGGCGGCTGGGAGCAGCTGGGCGTCGAGGTCTACGGCGGTGCCCTCCTGTCGACCTGGTTCGACCGCGACCTGCGGATCGCCGGGCGGGTCGTCGACGCCGACGGCACCGTCCGGCTGGTCAGCACCGACGCCGTCGCCCGGATCCCGAACCTCGCCATCCACCTGGACCGCGGGGTCAACGACGGCAAGGAGATCGACCGCCAGCGCCACACGCTGCCGATCGTCGGGGTGGACGGCGACGCCGGCGGGACCTCCGTCGTGGAGTGGCTGCGTGCCCGACTCGGCGACGGTGCGGTGTCGTGGGACCTGTTCCTCGCCGACACCCAGACGCCGGCCCGGATCGGCATCGAGCGGGAGTTCCTCGCGTCCGGCCGGATGGACAACCTGACGAGCGTGCACGCCGGACTCCGGGGCATCGTGGACGCTCCGACCGACGGTGACCACATCCCGGTGTTCGCGGCGTTCGACCACGAGGAGATCGGGTCGTCGACGCCGTCCGGTGCCGGAGGTCCGTTCCTCGAGGACGTCCTCGGCCGTGTGCAGGAGGGCCTCGGCGCCACCCGCTCCGAGGCCGCCCGGGCGTTCCGTGCGTCGTGGCTGCTGTCGAGCGACGCCGGGCACCTGGTGCACCCGAACCAGCCGGAGAAGCACGACCCGACGAACCGTCCGCGCCCCGGAGCCGGACCGCTGCTGAAGATCAGCGCGAACCAGCGCTACATGACCGAGGCGAAGGGCGAGGCCGTCTGGGCAGCCGCGTGCGAGACCGCCGGTGTGCCGTGGCAGCCGTTCGTGAACGTGAACACGATCCCCGGCGGCTCGACCATCGGCCCGATCGCGGCGACCCGGCTCGGGATCCCGACGATCGACATCGGTGTCGGGCTGCTGTCGATGCACTCGATCCGGGAGCTCGTGCACGTCGACGACCTGGCCGCCCTGCACGGAGCGGTCGCCGCCTTCCTGGCCAGCTGACCTCCGGCCGCTGGCTGGGGTGGTCACGACTCCCCGCGCGCACCCGCCGAGTGGTCACGAGCTGTCGTTCGCGCCGAAGCCGGACGACACTTCGTGACCACTCGGCGATGGGCTCGCGGCGTGTTGCGACCACTCGGCATGCGGCACCCGACGACGCCTACAGCCGGGCGGCCAAGCGTCAGGCTCCGGACTGGCGCAGCACGAAGTCGACGAAGGCCGGGTCCTGCGTCACGACGACGACGAACGCGATCGTGCTCACGAGCGTGGCGACGACCGCACCGAGCAGCGGCACCCAGAACGTGCGCTTCCGTGCGCGGAGCCGCCGGATCGACCACCAGGCCACCAGGGCGAAGACCACGACGTTCGTGATGGCGGCGACCGCGGCGGCCCCGCTCAGGGCGCTCGGGTCGTTCAGCGCCGTGTACTGGGTCTCGAGGGTCTGCCGGACGGTCGAGGCGACCTGACTGACGGACAGCGACTGCACCACCGAGACGAGCCCGAAGGCGAGCAGCCCGACGGTGAGCACGAAGTCGCCGGGCGTGCGACCGAACCGGCTGCGCGGCACCGACCGCTGGCCGCCGGCGACACCACCGGACGGGGCACCACCAGAGGGAACGCCCCCGGAGCGCATGCCGCCAGCAGCGTTGCCTGGAGCACCGTCCCGCCTCCCCTGGGCGGCAGCCTGCTCACGGAGCTCCCGAGCCTGTTGCTCCCGCTCCTGGCGTTCCTGCTCGACGAGGACCGGGTTCACCCACCCCTCTGGCGCGTACTCGCCGTACCCGGGGGCGGGACGGCCCTGGGGCCGACCTTTCGCGTTGCCGGCGGCCGACGTCGGGGACGCACCCCGGGCCTCCTGGCCGGCACCGGCCCCGTCGTCGTGGTGCGCCGGGTCGCGACGCGGGACCGAGGACCAGCCGTCCGCCCCGCTCATGCCCGGCGCCCGCCGAGCGCGCGCGTCGGGTTGCCCGAGGCGTCGGTGCGGAGCTCCTTGGGGAGCGAGAACATCAGGTCTTCGTGCGCGGTGACGACTTCTTCGACGGCGGCGTACCCGGCGTCGGCGAGCTGCTCGAGCACCTCGGCCACGAGCTCTTCCGGCACGGACGCACCGCTCGTGACGCCGATGGTCTCGACGCCGTCGAGCCACTCCTGCTGGATCTCTTCCGCGTAGTCGACGCGGTGGGCGGCGCGGGCACCGTGCTCGAGCGCGACCTCGACCAGGCGGACGCTGTTCGACGAGTTCGCGGAGCCGACCACGATCACCAGGTCGGCACCGGGGGCGACCTTCTTGATCGCGACCTGGCGGTTCTGCGTGGCGTAGCAGATGTCGTCCGACGGCGGGTCCTGGATGGCGGGGAACTTCTCACGGAGCAGCCGCACGGTCTCCATCGTCTCGTCGACGCTCAGCGTGGTCTGCGACAGCCAGACGAGGTTGTCCGGATCGGCGACCTCGAGCGCGGCGACGTCGGCCGGGCCGTTGACCAGGATGGTGCGTTCCGGGGCGTGCCCCATCGTGCCCTCCACCTCTTCGTGACCGGCGTGCCCGATCAGGATGATGGTGCGCTCGGCCTTGGCGAACCGGGTGGCTTCGCGGTGGACCTTCGTGACGAGGGGGCAGGTGGCGTCGATGGCGTGCAGGTCGCGCTCGGCCGCACCGGCGACGACGGCCGGGGAGACGCCGTGTGCGCTGAAGACGACGTGCGAACCTCGGGGTACCTCGGCCACGTCGTCGACGAAGACGGCACCGCGCTGTTCGAGCGTCGACACCACGTGCACGTTGTGGACGATCTGCTTGCGGACGTAGACGGGCTCGCCGTACTGCTCCAGTGCCTTCTCGACCGCGACGACCGCTCGATCCACCCCGGCGCAGTAGCCACGGGGCGCCGCGAGCAGCACCTTCTTGGGCCCGGCGACCGGTTCGTCACGCAGTCGGCCCCGTGCCGCGTGCACACGCGGCGGGGCGAGCGGGACCGTGTGGCCGTTGGTGATCGTCACGTCCCCGATGATAGGTGAGCAGCACGCACGCGACCTGGGCGCGCGGGGGACCTGTGGAGAACACGACGGCCGTCCCCTGTCACCGGTCTCGGGCACGATGGACGTCTCAGCAGGACAAGGAGCGACATGGCGATCGAACAGGGCCCGCCGACGGCCGACAACCCGTGGCCGGTGGCGCTCCTCGGCGCGAAGCTCCGCGACTGGATCGACCGGCTCGGCACCGCCTGGGTCGAGGGCGAGATCACGCAGTGGAACGTCGCCGGCGGCAACGTGTACGGCAAGCTCAAGGACGTCGAGGTCGACGCCACCGTGTCGTTCTCCATCTGGTCGAGCGTGCGCTCCCGGGTGCCCGCGGACATCAAGCAGGGCGACCGGGTCGTCGCCGCGCTCAAGCCGAACTACTGGGTCAAGGGCGGCTCGCTGACCATGCAGGTCGTCGAGATGAAGCACGTCGGGCTCGGTGACCTGCTCGAACGCCTCGAGCGGCTCCGTCGCACCCTCGCCGAGGAAGGGCTGTTCGACCCGTCCCGCAAGAAGCGCCTGCCCTTCCTGCCGCACCGCATCGGCCTGATCACCGGCAAGGACTCCGACGCCGAGAAGGACGTCAAGCGGAACGCCCAGCTGCGGTGGCCCCAGGTGGAGTTCCGCACCGTGCACACCGCGGTGCAGGGCGAACGGACCGTGGGCGAGGTCACGGCGGCGATCCTCGAGCTCGATGCCGACCCCGAGGTCGACGTCATCATCATCGCCCGCGGCGGCGGCGACTTCCAGAACCTGCTCGGCTTCAGCGACGAGGGGCTCGTCCGTGCTGCGGCGTCCGCGTCGACCCCGATCGTGTCGGCGATCGGGCACGAGGCCGACCGGCCGATCCTCGACGAGGTCGCCGACCTGCGCGCCTCGACCCCGACGGATGCCGCCAAGCGGGTCGTGCCCGACGTCGCCGAGGAACTCGCCAACGTCCGGGCGGCCCGTGCGCGACTCGGGCTCCGGCTCTCGCACACCCTGTCGGTGGAGGCCGACCGGCTCGCCGCGCTGCGGTCCCGGCCGGCCCTGGCGTCGACCGCGTGGCTCGTCGACACCCGCGCGGAAGAGGTCGCCCGTGACCTGTCCCGTGCCCGCGAGCTGCTCGACCGCCGACTCGAGCGCGGGCACTCCGAGGTCGGGCACCTGACCGCCCGGCTCCGGGCGCTCTCGCCGCGCGACACCCTGCGCCGCGGGTACGCCATCGTGCAGCGGGCCGACGGCGGCGTCGTCCGGGGCACCGACGACCTGTCCGGAGTGACACCCGTGCACGTCACGCTCGGTGCCGGTACGGCCACCGGCACGCTCGAACCGGACGGTCCCGGCCCGGACGGCTCCTGACCACGGGTGTTCTCCACAGCCTGGGTCCGGGCGGCGGATCGTCGGTGGACGCTCGGTAGGATCGACCCGTGCCATCCCAGCAAGAACCCGAGCAGACCGACGTCCAGTCGCTGAGCTACGAAGCGGCCCGCGACGAACTCGTCCGCGTCGTGAGCGAGCTCGAACAGGGCTCCGCGACCCTCGAGCGTTCGCTCGCGCTGTGGGAGCGGGGCGAAGCCCTCGCCGCCCGGTGCGAAGAGTGGCTCGTCGGTGCCCGCGCGCGGCTCGACGCGGCACGTGCAGCCAGCGACGCCCAGGACGGCTCCGGCCGATGACCGACCCGAACGGCCGGCCGATCGTCGCCGAGCTCGGTCGCGCCGAGACGCCGGAGGAGACCTGGGCCCGCAAGGACGCCGCCCGCACCGCCCGCCGGCAGCACCAGACCGCGTTCAACCTGGTCCTCGCGCTCATCGCCTCGCTCGGCATCGTGCTGTTCCTGGTGGCCGTCGTGGTCCGACCCGACACCGCCGTGGACCGCACGGTCGACTACCAGCAGATCGCGGCGAAGGCGCAGGTCGACGACGTCACGCTGGTGGCTCCGCCGCTGCCCGACGGCTACAGCGCGAACCGTGCCGACTTCGCGAGCAAGACCAACGACGGTGTGGACGTCTGGACCGTCGGCTTCGTGACGCCGGACAAGCAGTACCTCGGCCTGCAGCAGGGCATCGACGCCAACGCCTCGTGGGTGTCGAACCAGCTCGACCAGCGCCCGTCCACCGGTGACCGCACCATCGGCGACACGGAGTGGACCGTCTACGACCGCCGTGCCGAGGGCACCGACGCCGGCAACCACGCGTACTCGCTCGTCTCGACCTTCGGCAAGAACACGATCGTGCTCTCCGGCACCGCCGACGACAAGGCGTTCCGGACCGTCGCGACCGCCGTCGCCCGACAACTGACCGAGTAGCCGACGGCGACGGGAACCGACCCGCCGCACCCGTCCCCACCGCACCTGCCCGCTACCGCATCTGCCCCGACCGCGTCCCATCCGAACCGAGGAGTCCCATGCCCGACCGCGCCGCCTCCACCCCGTCCGACGCCCTGCGCCTGCTCGTCGACGGCAACGCCCGCTTCGCCGCCGACAAGCGCCGGATGGGCCGCGTGGACCCGGACCGCCGTACCGAGCTGGAGGGCTCGCAGTCGCCGTTCGCGACCGTCCTCGGCTGCTCGGACTCACGGGTGCCGTTCGAGCACGTCTTCGACGCCGGCATCGGTGACCTGTTCGCCATCCGCAACGCCGGCCAGATCGTCGAAGACGTCGTGCTCGGCTCGATCGAGTTCGCCGTCGTCGCCCTGGGCACGCCCCTGGTCGTCGTGCTCCGCCACACCGGCTGCGGCGCCGTCGCGGCCGCGCGCTCCGGTGAGCCCGTCCCCGCCCCGCACCTGCAGGCCCTCGTCGACGCCATCGCCCCGAGCGTCGAGAAGGTCCGGCTCACGGACGCCGAGCTCCCGCAGGAAGCCGTCGGCGCCGCGCACCTCGAGGCCACCCTCCGCCAGGTGATCGAGCGCTCCGGCGCGGTCTCCGACGCGATCGCCGAGGGTAGATTGGCCGTCGTCGGGGCGACCTACGACCTCGCCACCGGAGAGGTCACCATCGACACCGTCGTCGGCCAGGTCTGACCGACCCGACGACGACCGATCCAGACGACGACCAACCCGACGAAGACCGACCCCGACGACGACCGCCCCGGCGACCCCGGGGCGCAGGCACGGGCCGGCGCGACCGCGACCGCGACCGGCGAGCATCCTAGGAAGGACCACGACGACGTGACCGACACCACCCCGACCGAGTTCCGCATCGAGCACGACACCATGGGCGAGGTCCGGGTGCCGAAGTCGGCGCTCTACCGTGCCCAGACCCAGCGCGCCGTCGAGAACTTCCCCATCTCGGGCACCGGGCTCGAGTCGGCGCAGATCGTGGCGCTCGCACGCATCAAGCGCGCGGCGGCGATCGTGAACGGCGAACTCGGCATCGTCGAGCCCGCCGTCGCCGACGCCATCGCCGGCGCGGCCGACCTGATCATCGGCGGTCAGCACCACGACCAGTTCCCGGTCGACGTGTACCAGACCGGCAGCGGCACCTCGTCGAACATGAACATGAACGAGGTGCTCGCGACACTGGCGTCCGACATCGCGGGCTCGGCGGTGCACCCGAACGACCACGTCAACGCTTCGCAGTCGTCGAACGACGTCTTCCCCACCTCGGTGCACGTCGCCGTCACCGAAGCGCTCCTCCGCACCCTCGTGCCCGCGCTCGAGCACCTGGCCGAGTCGCTCGAGGCGAAGGCCACGCTCTGGGCGGACGCCGTGAAGTCCGGCCGCACGCACCTGATGGACGCCACCCCGGTCACCCTCGGCCAGGAGTTCGGCGGCTACGCCCGCCAGATCCGCCTCGGCATCGAGCGTGTGCAGGCCACGCTCCCCCGCGTCGCCGAGGTCCCGCTCGGTGGCACCGCGGTCGGCACCGGCATCAACACCCCGAAGGGCTTCCCGCAGCGGGTCATCGCCCAGCTCGCGAGCGACACCGACCTGCCGATCACCGAGGCCGTCGACCACTTCGAGGCGCAGGGCGCGCGCGATGCCCTGGTCGAGGCGTCCGGTGCCCTCAAGGTGCTCGCCGTCAGCCTGACGAAGATCAACAACGACCTGCGCTGGATGGGGTCCGGCCCGAACACCGGCCTGGGCGAGCTGCACATCCCCGACCTGCAGCCCGGTTCCTCGATCATGCCCGGCAAGGTGAACCCGGTGATCCCCGAGGCCACCCTGATGGTCGGCGCGCGGGTCATCGGCAACGACGCCACCATCGCCTGGGCCGGTGCCTCTGGCGCGTTCGAGCTCAACGTCGCCATCCCGGTGATGGGCACGGCGCTGCTCGAGTCGATCCGCCTGCTGGCGAACAGCTCGCGCGTGCTCGCGGACAAGACCATCGACGGGCTGCAGGCGAACCTCGAGCGTGCCCGCGCGTTCGCCGAGTCGTCGCCGTCGATCGTCACCCCGCTCAACCGCGTCATCGGGTACGAGGCCGCCGCCAAGGTCGCGAAGTACGCCGTCGCCGAGGGGATCACCGTCCGCGAAGCCGTCGTCGCCCTCGGCCACGTCGAGCGCGGCGAGGTGACCGAGGCGCAGCTCGACGAGGCCCTCGACGTCCTCAGCATGACCCACCCGAACTAGCGCGACGCTCCTGACGCACCCCCAGGACGGACGGGAGGCCCGGTGCCAGCTGGCACCGGGCCTCCCGTCCGTCAGATGGCGGCTCGACCCGCCTCACGCGCTGAGCGACAGGTCACGCGCCCCCGAGCGCGTGACCTGTCGCTGAACGCGAAACCCGACAGTGCCCGCTACACCAGGTCGGGCGAGTCCAGCAGGTCCGTGACCAGGGCGGCGATCGCGGAGCGCTCGGAGCGCGTCAGCGTGACGTGCGCGAACAGCGGGTGCCCCTTGAGCCGCTCGATGACCGACGCGATCCCGTCGTGCCGGCCGACTCGCAGGTTGTCGCGCTGTGCGACGTCGTGGGTGAGCACCACCCGCGAGTTCTGGCCGATGCGCGAGAGCATCGTGAGCAGGACGTTCCGCTCGAGCGACTGCGCCTCGTCGACGATCACGAAGGCGTCGTGCAGGGAGCGCCCGCGGATGTGTGTGAGCGGGAGCACCTCGATCAGGCCGCGCTCGATGACCTCGTCGAGCACGTTGTCGGAGACGACCGAGCCGAGGGTGTCGTAGACGGCCTGCGCCCACGGGTTCATCTTCTCGCCGGCGTCACCGGGCAGGAAGCCGAGGTCCTGCCCGCCCACGGCGTACAGCGGCCGGAACACCATGATCTTCTTGTGCTGCTGCCGTTCGAGCACCGCCTCGAGTCCGGCGCACAGGGCGAGCGCAGACTTGCCCGTACCGGCGCTGCCGCCGAGCGAGACGATGCCGATCTCGGAGTCGAGCAGGGCGTCGATGGCGAGCCGCTGCTCGGCCGAGCGGCCGCGGAGCCCGAAGACCTCGCGGTCGCCGCGGACGAGGGCGACGGCTCCGGCGACGTGCACACGACCGAGGGCTGATCCGCGCTCGGAGTGGATGACGACCCCGGTGTTCACCGGCACGCCGTCGAGCTTCGCGGATCGGATCTCCTCTTTCTCGTAGAGATCGGCCATCTGCTCACCGGAGACCTGCAGGTCGGCGATGCCGGTGTAGCCGGAGTCGACCGCGAGTTCGGCGCGGTACTCCTCGGCCGCCATGCCGATCGAGGACGCCTTGACCCGCAGCGGCAGGTCCTTCGAGACGACGACGACGTCGAGCCCGTCGTTCTTCAGGTTGGACGCGACCGCGAGGATGCGGGAGTCGTTGTCGCCGAGCTGCAGTCCCGACGGCAGGACGGACTGGTTGGAGTGGTTCAGTTCGACGCGGAACGAGCCGCCGTCGCCGATCGCGATCGGGAAGTCGAGTCGCTCGTGCTCGATGCGCATCTCGTCGAGCAGCCGGAGGGCCTGCCGGGCGAAGTACCCGATCTCCGGGTCGTTGCGCTTCGACTCGAGTTCGCTGACCACCACCACGGGCAGGACCACGGCGTGTTCGGCGAAGCGGAACAAGGCCCGCGGATCGCTGAGGAGCACCGATGTGTCGAGCACGTACGTGCGCTGGGCGACCGATGTGGACGAGTCCGCGGTGTGCTGGTGCTGTGTTCCGCGAGAGACGTTCTGAGAGGTCACGACCACTCCATCCCCGGGCCGCGACGGGCCCGGTCCTGTCCTCGAACGCGGCCACGGAGCGGGTCCCGAAGCACCGACTGTGGCCGCTTCGATCGGGCGCGGTGCCCGATGGGGACAACGTACGTCCGGCCCCCGACACCCCGACAGCGACACGCGGTTTCCGGAGTTACGTTCGCGTGAACAACGCGGCGCGGCTCGCGCCGCTCGCCGCGGTGACGCGTCGGCTGGTCACGAACCGTCGGCGGCGACGGCTCCGGTAGACAGGTGGTGACCACTCGGCGGACCTGAGCGGGGTGTGGTGGCCGCTCGCCGGCCCCGGACGGGAGGCCCGTGGCGGCCTGACACCGCGCCTCCAGTCCGTCCGTCGGTCACGACTCGTCGCGCGGGTGACGCCGAGCGGTCACGAACCGTCGGCGGCG
>NZ_JAHEWN010000010.1 GCF_018598555.1 Curtobacterium aurantiacum | reverse complement strand
GTGCCAGCTGGCACCGCGCCTCCTGTCCGTCAGTCGGTCGCGTCTACGCGACCGCCGCCTGCACCTGCCGCTGGACGCGTCCGAGCATGCCCACCATGCCGCGGATCCGCAGCGGGCTGACCGCTTCGGACAGCCCGATGGTCAGCGGGTAGTCCGTCGGGACGGCGAGGACCTGCTCGACCGTCAGGCCGGACAGCCCCTGCGCCAGGATCGAGGCGAAGCCGCGCGTCGTCGGCGCCTCGCGCGGGGCAGTGGCGTGCATCCGGACGACGTCCGGGGCGTCGCCGTCCTCGCCCACCGTCACGGTGATGAAGACGGGGGACTGGCACTCCTCGACGCGTTCGAGCTCGTCCTCGTGCCCCTGCAGGCGTTCGGGCAGCGCGGGCAACTCGTTCGAGAACTCGAGCAGGAGCTGCAGGCGGTCCTTCTGCCCCAGGGCGAGGAAGTCGTCGCGGATCTCGGCGAGGGTGGCGGGGAGTGGTGCGTCGGTGCTGGCGTTCATCGGTTCGGAACAGTACCCGGCTCGGATCCCTGCACGATGGGGACGCGGACGGCGCTGCCCCACTCGGTCCACGAGCCGTCGTAGTTGCGGACGTTGTCGTAGCCGAGAAGGTGCTGCAGGACGAACCAGGTGTGGCTCGAGCGCTCACCGATGCGGCAGTAGGCGATGACCTCGTCGGCGTCACCGATCCCGGCGCCGTCACGGTAGATCGCGTCGAGCTGGTCGCGCGTCTTGAAGGTGCCGTCGGGGGCTGCGGCCGTCGCCCAGGGGATGTTCACGGCGGTCGGGACGTGGCCGCCGCGGAGCGCACCCTCTTCCGGGTAGTCGGGCGCCGTCGTGCGCTCCCCGCTGTACTCCGGGGCGCTGCGGACGTCGATGAGCGGCTTGCCGAGGTGCGCGAGCACGTCGTCCTTGAAGGCGCGGACGGGCTCGTCGTGGCGCTCGACGACGGGGTACTCGACCGGCGTGACCGGGGTCTCGTCGGTGGTCAGGGCGCGGTCCTCGGCGACCCACTTGCCGCGACCGCCGTCGAGCAGGCGGACGTCCTCGTGGCCGAACAGGGTGAACACCCAGAGGGCGTACGCCGCCCACCAGTTGTTCTTGTCGCCGTAGATGACGACGGTGGTGCCGCGGCCGATGCCCTTGCCGCCGAGGAGCTCGGCGAACGCGGCGCCGTCGATGTAGTCGCGCTGCACCGGGTCGTTGAGGTCGGTGTGCCAGTCGATCTTCACGGCACCGGGGATGTGTCCCGTTTCGTAGAGCAGGACGTCCTCGTCGGACTCGACGACCACCAGGTCGGGCGCGCCGGCCCCGGCGTCGAGTTGCTCCTGCAGCCACTCGGTGGACACGAGGCGCTCCGGGTGCGCGTAGGCGGCGAACTTCTCGGACGGGTCGACCGGTGCGGTCATCGGGGGTACCTCCAGGGGTGCGGGGGAGCGTGGTGCTGGGGAGCGTGCTGCTGGCGCCGGACTAGGATCGGGCGTCGGTGCCTGTGGGCAACGGTACGCGGACGTACCGTGCCCCTGACGCAACGTGACACCCCACGACATGCTTCCCGGAAGGGTTCCCCGATTGCCCGCTCACCTCGTCGACCGTGATCCCCGGGTGACCCCGCAGCAGATGGCCGCGGCGCTCGTGCCGCCGCCCCAGTTCACGGACGCGTCGTTCGACTCGTACCGGCCGGACCCCGACTACGACTCGCAGGCCTCGGTCCGCGACGCCGTCGCCGCGTTCGTGGCCGCCGGTCCGGCGGAGGCCCCGCGGCGCGGGCTGTTCGGGCGCAAGAAGCAGTCGGCGGAGCCCGCGGCGAAGTCCGGCGTGTACCTGGACGGCGGGTTCGGTGTCGGCAAGACCCACCTGCTCGCGGCCGCCTACCACGCGGCCACCGGGCGGAAGACGTTCGGCACCTTCATCGAGTACACCGCGCTCGTGGGCGCCCTGGGGTTCCAGGGGACGGTCGACCTGCTGCGGGGGACCGCGCTGGTGTGCATCGACGAGTTCGAGCTCGACGACCCGGGCGACACGATGGTGATGACGCGGCTCATCAAGGAACTGACCGAGACCGGGACCCGCTTCGCCGCGACCTCGAACACCCCGCCCGGGGCGCTCGGCGAGGGACGCTTCGCCGCCCAGGACTTCCTGCGCGAGATCCAGGCGATGTCGGACCGCTTCGACACGATGCGGATCGACGGCCTCGACTACCGACGGCGAGCGGTGGACGAGTCGGCACAGGTGGTGTCCGACGTGCCCGCCGCACTGCCGTCCGGCACCGTGACGCTCGATGACTTCGGCGCGGTGGTCGCCCACCTGGGCTCCGTGCACCCGTCGAAGTACGTCGCCCTGGTCGAGGACCTCGACGCCGTCGGGCTCACCGACGTCCGGGCGTTCACCGACCAGACCGACGCGCTGCGCTGGGTCGCCCTGGTGGACCGGCTCTACGACGCGCAGGTGCGCATCGTCGCGTCGGGCACCCCGCTCGACCAGGTGTACCCCGACGTCATGCTCGAAGGCGGCTACCGCAAGAAGTACCTGCGTGCGGCGTCCCGCGTCGTGGCGCTCACCCGCGCCTGACGCGTACCGACCGCGGACCGATCTGTCCACGGCGGTCTCCTGCCCCCTGCGCAGGGGGCATCGGGCCGACGGAAACACGACGTTTACAAACGGCGTGGTCGCGTTACATCCGCGAAACAGTTCGTGCTCCCTCGTGAAACCTCGCGTCGCCAGACTCGGTGGCACCCGAGGCGGTCCAAGAGCCGCTCGTGCAATCGAGAGGTGAGCAGATGCTTGATCAGGGCAACACGACGTTCGTGTTGGTGATGGCTGCGCTGGTGTTGTTCATGACACCCGGCCTGGCCTTCTTCTACGGCGGCTTGGTGAAGGCCAAGTCCGTCATCTCCATGATGATGATGTCGTTCGGCGCGATCGCGCTCGTGAGCGTCCTCTGGGTGCTCTACGGCTACGCGATCGCCTTCGCCAACCACGGCGACGGCACGGCGGTCTCCGGTGTGGTCGGGTTCTTCAGCATCGACTGGAACCAGATCGGCCTCGGCCAGGCCTTCGAGGAGGCCAAGTCGTCGGACATCCAGGCGGCGTACCCGTCGATGGCCTTCGTCGGGTTCCAGGCGACGTTCGCGATCATCACCGTCGCGCTCATCTCGGGCGCCATCGCCGACCGCGCCAAGTTCGGCGCGTGGATGATCTTCGCCGGTGTCTGGGTCACGGTCGTCTACTTCCCCGTCGCCTCGTGGGTCTTCAACCTGACCTCGGGCTGGGCGGCCACGTGGGGCGTCATCGACTTCGCCGGTGGCACCGCGGTGCACATCAACGCCGGTGCGGCGGGTCTCGCCCTGGCGATCGTGCTCGGCAAGCGCGTCGGCTTCGCCAAGGGTGCGCACAAGCCGCACAACCCGCCCTTCGTCCTGCTCGGTGCCGCCATCCTGTGGTTCGGCTGGTTCGGCTTCAATGCCGGTTCCGAGGGCGCCGCTGACGGCATCGCCGCCATCGCCTGGGTGAACACCCTCGCCGCCCCGGCCGCCGCCATCCTCGGCTGGCTGCTCATCGAGAAGCTCAAGGACGGCAAGGCCACGTCCGTCGGTGCCGCATCGGGCGCCGTCAGCGGCCTCGTCGCCATCACCCCGGCCTGCGCCGCGCTGACCCCGGGCTGGGGCCTCGTGCTCGGCTTCCTCGCCGGCGTCGTCTGCTGCTTCGCCATCGACTGGAAGTACCGCCTGGGCCTCGACGACTCGCTCGACGTGGTCGGCGTGCACCTGGTCGGCGGCATCTTCGGCACCCTGTTCCTCGGCTTCTTCGCCAACGACACCGGTCTGATCTACTCCGGCTCGTTCGAGCAGCTCGGCAAGCAGGCCGCAGCGGCCCTGGCCGTCGGCGCCTACTCGTTCGTGCTCGCCCTGGTCATCGGGTTCGCGATCGAGAAGACGATCGGCTTCCGCGTCAAGACCGAGGACGAGGTCGCCGGCATCGACACCGCCGTCCACGGCGAGGAGGGCTACGTCCTCTACGACCAGAGCGACGACAGCCCGGTCAACGTCCGCTAGACACGCTCCACCACCGCACGACGACGGGCCCCGCGCACACAGCAGCGCGGGGCCCGTCGTCGTTTGCGGGACCGCCCCCGGCCGGTAGGGTTCCGGCGTGGACGACGTCACCCTCGCGCACCCGCTCGTCGACGCGGTCGGGCCCGGCTTCGTCGTCTCCGAGACCGACGCCGCGATCGTGTCGCTGTCCTCCGCCCGGATGGGGCTCGTGCTCGAGACACGGGCCGCCGACCTCGCGTTCGTGCTGCTCACACCGCCCACCAGCCGCGTCACCCCGGCGATGCTCGCGATGCTCCGGCGCACGAGCAGCGCGTGGGTCGTCCGCGAGGGCGACCGCTACCGCGCCGCCGGCTCCACCGAGGTCGTCGACGACGTCGCGACCGCGATGCTCGCCCCGCAGGCCTCCGAGCGCACCACCCGGCTCGGCCCCGACGAGGTCCCCTGGGTCGAGCTGATCGTGTCCGTCCACCACCCCGCCACGGAGCAGGCCGGCATCGGCCGCACCGCTGAGCTCCTGCTCGAGGGACTCGCCGGCAGTGCGCCCACCGCCTGGGGCACGGTCGAGCCGGCCACGCTCGCGTGGAGCGTCGGTGCCGTCACGGACTTCGCCCGTGGGCGCGCGCCCCGACCGACCCGGCTCGTCGCCGTCACCCCGGTCGACGGTGGGTTCGCCGCGGTGCAGCTCCGGATCGAGCGGTCCGCCACCGGCGTCACGGAGGAGACACGGTTGGCACTGCCACGGCCAGGGCCCACGCCGCCGGTTCCGGGGCGACGCGCCAGCGGCGGGCCGGCCGTGCCGGTGGGGAGAGGCACGGTGCCGGTCCCCGGGAACGAGTCGCCGCCGGTGGACGGTCCGGTCGTCGACGTCCTGGCCGACCTCGCGCGCCGGCAGCGGGTGCTGCTCGCAACGGCGTGGCGGTCGGCAGGGCACGCAGACGCGACCCTCGCCGCCCGGCAGCGCGGGATGCCCGTCCCCCTCGGAGCGGTCGTGGGCGCCGCCGCCGTGCGGGACCTCGGCGTCGACGCCGGTTCCTTGCCGGTGGGGGCCACGCCGGTCGGGCCGCCGCGCGTGCCGTCGCTGCTGCTCGACTTCTCGCCGCCGGCATATCTGACCGGGGGTGCCGAGGTGGAGGCCCGCTGGCGGCGGCTGGCCGAGCTCGGCACCGCGCTCGGCCCCCGTGCCGTCGAGCTGCTGGGATCCGGGGCGGACCGATGACCGCCGAGTGGACGATCCTCAGCGCAGACCACGTGGACGCCGCTGCCGTGCTGACCGGAGCGGCCGCGGTCGACCCGGCGATCGGCATCCGTCAGCTCTGGGCGGGCGATGCGCTGCAGCTCGTGTCGGACGACGGGGTGGTGCTCCTCACGCTCCTCCAGTCCCGCCGGCTCGACAGCGTCACCGACGCAGAGCGGCTGCTCGCCGGACCCTTGTCGGTGCCGGGTGATCGGCTATGGTGGACCGAGATCCACACGGCCGCGCAACCCCCGTTCCGGGGGACGGCCGAGCGGATCGTGCACAGCATCGCGGACGCCGCCGGGGGAACGGCTGCGTCCCGAGCCGTGCAGTGACCACGCGATCGCTCTGACCGAGCGGGACGACGACCAGGGGGAGCCATGGGGAACGGCTGGCAGATCGAGCCCGCGGGCGTGCAGACGTCGCTCACCGACACCGAGACCGCGGCGACGAACCTCTCGACCGCTTTCGACGGCCTCGCCGACGCGCACGCGGCGCTCACGACCGCGGTCGGCGACGACCAGGCGGTCGCGGGCGCCGTCGCGGCGCTCATCGAGAGTCACTCGGCCCTCCTGACCCGCGTGGGCAACCACATCACCGCCGGTATGGCCGGCGCTGCCACCGCGACCCTCGCCTACTACCACGGTGACGAGGAGATGGCCGCGACGGCGCAGACCAACGCGATCCGTGCCTCCAGTACGGGCGATTTCTCGGCCTTCGACCTGGGTGGTGACCAGTGACGAGCCAGTGCCGCGCCGACGGCCTGATCGACCCGGACGCGATCCCCGGCGCGAACATCGACGCGGCGAAGGTCGAGACCGCCGGAACGGCGTTCTCGACGTCAGCCACCGACGTCGAGACGCGCGGCGGCGAAGTGAAGACCGCCTGGGCGAAGCTCGGCAGCAGCTACACCACGCCAGACTCCACCGAACTGCTCGCGGTCATGGACGGCGTCGAGACCGACACCGCCGCACTCGCCGCGACCCTGCAGAAGGCGTCGACGTTCATCGGCGACTACGCGACGGCGGTCGCGCCCATCGCGAAGCGGCTCGTCGAGCTGAAGGCCGAGGCCGAGACGTTCGTTGAGAAGGCCCTGAAGGGCAAGACCGTCGGCCCGTGGGACCCGGAGCACCCCGCCAACCAGGGCATCGTCGGGCTCGTCGAGAACTTCGGTCAGCAGTTCGACGACGTGCACCTGCCGTGGGACCAGTACACGCCGTACGTCGACGAGAACAACGAGCTGCTCACCAAGGTAGCCGAGCAGGAGACGAAGCTCTCCGCCGCCTCCGCCGAGTGCGTCAACGCGATCAACGGATTGCGCACGGACATGTGTCTGCCCCAGGTGCAGGCCGTCGAATACAACGCTGCCGTCAAGGCGAACGAACCCATGCCCTGGGGGAGCACCGGTCGTGGCGACCAGTCATGCTCGGAATCGTTCAACTCCGGCATGGACGACGCACTGACCGACACCGTCGAGGGACTCGGCGGACTGATCGGCTACAACTCGCAGACCGGCGAGTGGGGCGACGGCGACTGGGCGAAGCAGTCGTGGAAGGGCTTCGCGGAGTCCCTCGGACTGATCGTCCTGATGGGCAGCCCGCCGCTGCTGATCGCCGCGGCGCTGCCGAAGGGTGTCCTGCCGGACGTCGTCGGCGACACCGCGCGGAACATCACGGACAAGCAGAAGACCCTCGTCGAGGGCTTCGTCGGGTCGCCGGAGGACTGGCGGGACGACCCCGCACACGCCGCCGGTGGTGCGGCGTTCAACATCGGCACGCTGTTCATCCCCGGCGCGGGCGAGATCGGCGCTGGCGCGAAGGTCGCGGCGCTCGGCTCGCGGCTCGCGGTGCTCGGGGCCGACGGCAGCAAGCTCGCGCTCATCGGTTCCAAGGTCGCGGCCGCCGGTACCACCATCGTGCGCGTCGGGGATGCGCTGTCGAGCCTGCCGGGCAAGGCGTTGTCGGGGGTGTCGGACCTGCTGGCGCGGGGGCGTGGCGGGTTCGCGGATGCACTCCGGGGGCTCGGGGACAAGATCCCCACCGTGAAGGTCAGCGTCGAGCACGCCATGGCGACGCCGGACGGGTTCGGCGTCGGGGTCGGGCGGCCGCACATCGAGGTGGGGCATCCGGAGCCGGGGTCGCACTGGTTGCACTCGGTGGCGGATCACGTGGATGGTGGCGGGGGCGACGCTCCGCATTCGAGTCACTCGTCCGGGTCGTCTGACCCCGACTCGCAAGTCCTCGATCGGTCAGGCACGTCCGGGCACGTGGACAGCCCGACGGACGCTCCCGTGGTTCCGCACACGCAAACCGGTGAGCCGATCAACATGCTGGACGGTTCCGGCGCGCCGGCCCAGATCAGGAACTCACATCTATCGCAGGCCTTCATCGACAACGGCGGGCTCAGGGCGCACGAAGACATCCGTGGCGCTCACACGATGAGCAGGCACTTCGACGGCGTCGACGGCGTCAAGTCCGACGCCGAGATTGCAGGTCGAGACGACCTGTCTTCGGCCGGGAACAGTGCTTTCCGTCTCCCTGAGGAGGATCTCAACCGTTTGATCGGCCGCACCCTGGACAGCCGCGCCGACGAGATCTCGAACTGGTTGAACATGGAGCCCAAGCCCAAACCCAGGGTCTTCACGATCACCGCGACGTTCGATCAGGTGATCGGACGGCGGTTCAGTAATGGGGTCTTCACAGACGAAAAGCAGATGTGGATGCAGTTGTTGTGGGACAAGAACAGTCCAGGCGGTTTCGTGGTCCGGACCGCGTACCCGACCCGGCTCGGAGGGTGATATGACTGGATTGACTAAGATCGGGTACGAGAACTACTCCGAGGCTATTCCTCTCCTCGGAGGCTTCCTGGAGAACCTTTACCAATACTGGTGGGATGACTACTCGTCCGTTGCCGACTACGTCGACTTCTACGTTGACGGGTTCAGCCGCGAAGAGCTTGCTGGAATGTCGAAGGAGTTCGTCTCGCTGGATGCTGACGGCGCCGAGGACCGAGAGGTAGACGCATTTCTTCGTCGGATGAACGCGAACTACCGCCTTGGTTCCGGGTCAGGTCGGGCGTTGTTGCGCGAAGTTGGCAAGCGAGTAGAGGAGCTCGCCGACGGCGCGGTTCCAAAGGTCTTCGACTGAATGGTGTGCACTCGGACTCGACCGACGAGTACCTCGTGTCAAAACGGGAGCGGACCCTTTGGCCGCCCGCGAAACGATAATCAATGGCTGGCTTGACTCGGCGGTCGCAAAGCTGGACGCGATGGCGGTCCTCCGTTGTTCTCTCGTGACCGAGACGTTGCGACACAGTTCGCTCGACTCGCCGCTGACTACGATGGACCGGTCATGGAATACCGGCCTCTACCGAATGGGTTTGCAGGATGGCGAGCAGCGTCGTTGACGTTTCGGGTTGGCAGATGAAAGCGCAGTGGGTGGCGCGGCAACAGTCCGCTGAGGACATCGCGGATCTCGCATTGCAGAGTTGCGATCGGTTCGTCCAAGCGTTCCCGGAGTTTGAGGGAGCGTGGAAGGTGAGCAGCGAGGTCGGCTCGGTCGAGTACAGGGACAACGCAGTGCCCGAACTCGTGCGATCGAGCCTACTGCGTGTCGACGGGTGAGCCGGATCCGGCTCGGGGGTTCAGCTTCTTGCTGCTCTCGCCAGTGATTGACGGTAGCTATGCGGCCATCCGCGTGCGTGCCGGTGCCACACATCAAACGCGACGGGTGGCACCGAACTCGGTCTCTGTGGGCTTTTCTTCGGTGGATTTCGGCGAGCCGGTGACTCTGAGCACGTCGGGTCCGGGTTTCGAAGCATTCGTTGACCTCGCAAAGTCTCTCGAGGTGCTCTGGGAGGCAGAGACCATGAAGGTTGCCGACCGTGCTCCTGAGGACCTCCTCGGTGAATGAGTTGGGAGCGAAGGGGGCTTTGTTGTCTGAACCGAGACAACCCGTGAGGCCTGAGCTTCGATCGGACCCTGTCTCAGCGTGAAGACCGATGTCACCGACTGGTACCTCGTGGCTGACTGGGATGCAAGGCCTGAGTCTGCGGACGTGATCGCTGCGCGTCTGGTTGACGCTTCCGCCGCAATTGAAGTTGCGCTGCCTGTGTTCGATGGAATATGGACGGTCAAGGATCAGGACGTCGATAGTGCAGATGAGAGGTCATGGTCCGGACTCGTCGGTTCGTCGCCGTACAAAGTCGACGGCATTGCGGAACCGGCGCGGGGATTCACGCTTTCGTTGGCTTCAGTGATTTCTGGTGGGTCAATGCTGCATGCATCGGTCACGGCTGGTGCGGCGTTCCAGACCATCATCAACAAACCGAACGAGTTCGTCTTAGACTTTCGTGCTCGCCACTTTGGCGAGGCGGTAGAAATCGATCTGCCGATACCCGCGGACGAACGGTTCCGAGACCTTGGCATGAGGATCAAAAATATCTGGGATGCCTCGGATCTCCGCGTCGAGTTCGGCTGAAGTAGACGGTGCCGCCCAGGCCGTTGTGAAGCGATGATCGATCGCCACTATCCGCTCAGCGTGCGCGACGGTGATGAGCAGCGGCCGGCTGGCGGTGCGGACCGACTCGCCGAAGACCATGGAGGGCACCTGCTGTCGGCCGGCCCTCGCGCCCGATGACGCGCAGGTCACGGCGGAGCGTCTTCGCAAGTGGCTCCGAGACCGCCCGTTCGCTCCACGAAGCACGTGGAGTCGCAGTCCTCGCCGACTTGCTCGGTCCGGGCTTCGTCGCGACGCCGTACGGTTCCGAGCTCTCCGGGTACAACCCTTTGGGGAGCTTCACCTACACGTACGTCCCGACTGACCCCGACGACCGCATCTGGTGCCTCGGCGACAGCATGGGTCGGTCGGATTGTCGCTCCTGTGGCACGCCGTTCCCGGAGGACACGTTCTGGGAGGCCTTCAACCTGTGGTTCGAGGGTGCCGAACCGACGCTGTCCTGCGGGAACTGCGGGAACTGCGGGAAGACTGCCCTGATGGGCGATTAGGGGTTCGGTCGATGCGTACCTGCGGGAGATCGGCCTGCAGGACGACGAGATCGCGCGCCTCCAGGCAGATGGTCGCGTCAGCGACCCGTTGGTTCCGTCGGCGACGTCACCAGGCGTAGTCCTCAGGCGAGGCCTTGTGCCCCGGGAAGATCTCGTCGAGCCGGTCGAGCGCACGCTGGTCGAGGCGGATGTCGACGGCTCGGACCGCGGACTCCCACTGCTCCATCGTGCGCGGGCCGGTGATCGGCGCGGTGACGCCGGGCTGGTGCAGCAGCCACGCGAGGGCGAGCTCGCCGGGAGTGTGGCCGAGCTCCTTCGCGAAGGACTCGTAGGCCTGGAGCTGGTCACGGTGCGCCTCGACGTACTCGGCGCTGCGGCCCGAGAGGCGACGCGAGCCGTTCTCGGTCTTCTCGATGACGCCGCCGAGGAGCCCGCCCTGCAGCGGGGACCACGGGATCACGCCGAGGCCGTAGTGGCGGGCAGCGGGGAGGACCTCGCGCTCGACGTCGCGGACGACGAGGTTGTAGATCGACTGCTCGCTGACGAGGCCGAGGAAGTTGCGGTGCTTCGCGGCTTCCTGCGCCTGGGCGATGTGCCAGCCGGCGAAGTTCGACGAGCCGACGTAGAGCACCTTGCCCTGCGCGACCGCGAGTTCCATGGCCTGCCAGATCTCGTCCCAGGGGGTGTCCCGGTCGACGTGGTGCATCTGGTACAGGTCGATGTGATCGGTCTGCAGGCGGCGCAGCGACGCGTCGAGCGACTGGCGGATGTTGTACGCCGAGAGCTTGCCGCCGTTCGGCCAGTCGATCATCTCGCCGTAGACCTTGGTGGCGAGGACCGTCTTCTCGCGGCGACCGCCACCCTTGGCGAACCACCGTCCGATGATCTCCTCGGTGGCGCCCTTGCCCACCGAGCCGCCGTAGCCGTTGGCGGTGTCGAAGAAGTTGACGCCGAGCTCGTGCGCCCGGTCCATGATCGCGTGCGAGTCGTCCTCGCTGGTCTCCGGTCCGAAGTTCATGGTGCCGAGCACTGCGCGCGAGACCGACAGCCCTGTCCGTCCGAGATGTGTGTAGTCCATGAGACGGGTCTACTCGTGACGCGCTGGACGTGCCAGGCCCTGGGAGTACCGGTCGGCCGGCTGTCTCGGTGCTCGTTGCGCCGCGGGCGAGTAGTCAGGACGTGTCGATCGAGAGGAGAAGTCATGCCAGCCAAGGACGAGATCCCGAGCACCCTGCAGCGGTCACCGGAGCACGCGCAGGAGGTCTTCGAGAAGACCCTGGACTCGGCGAACGAGACCTACGGCCCGGGCGAGCGTGCGCACCGCACCGCGTTCGCCGCCGTCAAGCACGAGTACGAGAAGGTCGGCGACCACTGGGAGGAGAAGGAGTCCTCCGGGCCGTCCGACTCGGGCGCTGCCGGCTCGGGTGCGGGTTCGTCGGGCTCGGGTTCTTCGGGGAAGACCCAGGGCGGCGTCGACGCCAACGCCTCGAAGGCGCACCTGATGGACGTCGCGAAGCGGCTCGACGTCAGCGGGCGGTCGAAGATGAACAAGGACGAGCTGGTCGAGGCGATCGGCAGGGCGAACGACCGCGCCACCGCTGCGGCGCGCAAGTGACGCGGTGGTGTGCCATGCATTCCTCGTCCGGCATGCGGCGGTGGGGTGAGGGGGTAACGTGCCGACGATGAACATCCCAGCACTTCGCGGCAGCCGGATCCTCGGGTTCGGACACCACCAGCCCGAACGCGTCCTGACCAACGACGAGCTCTCGACAATGGTCGACACGAACGACGAGTGGATCCGCACCCGAACCGGGATCCAGACACGTCGGATCGCCGGGCCCGACGACACCGTGACGTCGATGGCGATCGAGGCCGGACGCCGCGCCCTCGCTGACGCCGGGGTGTCACCCTCGGCCGTCGGACTCGTCATCGTCGCCTCCACCACCCACCAGGATCGCGCGCCGTACACGGCGGGTCGGGTCGCCGCCGCACTCGGCATGACGAACGGCCCGGCGCCGATCGACATCAACACCGCGTGCAGCGGGTTCGAGTACGCGCTCGGGCTCGCAGACCAGTCCATCCGCACCGGTTCGGCCGACGTCGCGCTCGTCATCGGGTCCGAGGTGCTTTCCGGCATCGCCGACTGGACCGACCGGTCGACGTGCGTCCTCGTCGGTGACGGGGCCGGAGCCGCAGTCCTAGGGGTCGCCGAGACGCCCGAGATCGGCCCGGTGTCGTGGGGGAGCGTGCCGCACCTGCTCGACGCCGTCCGTGTCGAGGGGTCGCCGGGGCGCTTCAACCAGGAGGGTCGCTCGATCTACCGGTGGGCCATCACCGAGGCCGAGGGGCACGCCCGAAAGGTCGTCGAGGCGGCCGGGCTCTCGATGGACGACATCGAGGTGTTCGCGTTCCACCAGGCGAACCTGCGGATCATCGAGCCGCTCGTGACCGCGCTCGGCGGGGAGTCGAAGTTCGTCATCCGCGACGTCGTCGAGTCCGGGAACACCTCGGCCGCCAGCGTGCCGCTCGGGCTGTCGAAGGCGTGGGAGCGTGGCGATCTGCCCGAGGGCGTGCCGGCGCTGTTGTTCGGCTTCGGCGGTGGGTTCGCGCACGCCGGGCAGGTCGTGACGACGCCGGTGCGGTCCTTCTAAGCGCGGCTGCAGGAACGGCCCGGGCAGACTGCCCGGGCCGTTCGTCGTCAGGGCTGCACGCGTTGATCCAGCGCTGCGTGCGTTGGTTCGGCGCTGCGTGCGTTGGTTTGGCGCTGCGTGCGTTGGTTCGGCGCTGTGTGCGTCGGTTCGGCGCTGTGTGCCGAGGGTCAGCGCTTCGCGCGGGGGGCGTCGTGGCCCGGCTCGGTCCAGAGGTCCTGGTCGTTGCCCGCGCCGCGCTTCCACGGCAGCGCGCGTCGGGTCTTCTCGGCCGCCGGCGTGACCGTCAACACGATCGGGAACTCCGCCGGCGGCATGCCGAACCCCGTGCGCGACGCCTGGATCACCTTCCGCCCGAGCGCGTGGTTGCCGAGCCCACCGACCGCCGCGCCGATCCCGAAGGGCAGCGCGCGACCGAGGACCGAACCACCCTGCCGGATGGCGAAACGCTTGATGAACTGGTCGCGGACCTGCCCGCCGATGCCGTTGACGACCTGCTTCGGCAGCGAGGACGTCACCATCTCGCCCCAGAACGCCGTCCGGGCCTGACCGCCTGCGGCCTGTCCGGCGAGCTGCTTGATGAGCTGCGTGCCCGGCGCGCCGAGGATCATCGCCATCACGAGCGTGCGGGCCCGCTCCGGGTCGTCCAGCGCGATGCCGTGCACCTCGGTCACCGACTGGGCGAACAACGCGGTCGTCTCGAGGAACCCGACCGTCTCCGCACCGCTGAGTCCGAGCGCAGCTGCCATCCCCACGCCGGGGATCACCGCACTCGCACCGACGGCGGCGCCACCCGTCGTGACGGCGGTGAGGTACTGCCGCTCCAGGATCTGGATGACCTCGGCGGGGGTCGCGTCGGGCTTGCGGCGACGGATCGCGTTGACGTGCGCGACCACGACGGGACGCTGCACACTGATGACCCGATCGAGCCACTTGGCCCAGCCGGTGGGCTGGACCTGCTGTGCTCTGGGGTCGGAGTTGGTGGGGGAGACCGGTGCGGTCGGCAGGGGCACGATCGACTGGTCCTTCGGGGCACGGGCCATGGGTTCACCGTACGCCGGGCACGTGAGAGGCTCGCTGGGTGGACACCGATCCGGAGCAGGGACCCCTCGACGACGTGCGCCTGGCAGCCGGCTTCCTGACGGTGCGCTCGGTGGCCGCACTCGCACCAGAGGTCCTCGTGCTCGACCCCGCTTCCGTCCTGCTCGGCACCGGCGTGACCGTCTTCCCCGGCGCTGCGCTGTACCCGTCGACGACGCTCGCGACTCGCGACGGCGGCACCATCACGGTGGGCGCCGGTGCACTGCTCGGACCCGGCCCGGTGACCGTCGTCGCCACAGCAGCGCACGTGCACGTCGACGCGGGCGTCGAGCTCGGCCCGGGCCCCGTGACCGTCATCGCGGACGGGTCCGACGTCGTGATCGGCCGTGGAGCACGTCTCACCGCCGGGTGTCTCGTCGAGGGACCGGTCCGCATCGGACGCGGTGCACAGGTCCTCGGTCCGGTCTCGCTGCGAGATGCCGACCTGGCGGACGGCGGGGACCACCGAGAGCCCGACCCCGACCACCGGGGCGGCGTCGTCAAGGGGGTGGGGCCGGTGCGAGGTGTCCGCGTGGGACTCGGCGAGGTGGTCGTCGGTGCGGGACCGTCTGGTCCGCCGACGGTCGAGCGCCAGCGGACGTACCACCCGGACGCTCCGCGGCACCCTCGCTGACCGGCTGGCGTCGGTCACCGGCACGGCACACCCGCACGCCGGAGGGCTGCGCGGACCCGGTCGGGCTGCATCAGGTCGGCCCACGAGAGCCGGACGACCACACGGACCTCGGGGAACGACCGGATGAAGTCCTCACGCCGCTTCTCGCGCCAGTGCACGTCCGCCATCGATCGCCCGTCGAGCAGCACCGGGTCCTCGTACTTCGCGCGGCCGTCGACCTCGACCACGACGCCCTGGTCGGGGAACCAGAAGTCGACGACCGCCGTGCTCGCTCCCGCCCGGGCGAACACGTGCTGCTGCACCGGGTCAGGCACCCCGAGTTCGCGGAAGCGCACCCGGCACACCGACTCCGCCGGTGACCCCGACAACGTCGACCCCATCCCCACGGCGATCCCCGCCTTGTCGTGGCCCGTGGGCGCCGTCGTGGCGAGCTCATCGAGCAGGACCTCCGGCAGGAGATGCCGGTCGTGGAGCGCCTGGTCGATCATCGGCAGTGCGAACTCGAGGGTGGACGTACCCGCGATGTCGACGAGGGTCCGTGCCGATGACGTGACGGGCGCTCCGTCGATGTCCGCGGGGGTGGTCGCGGGCAGGCCAGCCCACCGCCTGTCCGTCGTCGGCGAGCGGACGAGCGGTCCGGGGTGGAGCCGGAGGTGTGCTGACGTGTCGGCCCGTTCGCGGCGCGGATCGACCACGTCGACCTTCGTTGGAGGGGCATGGACGAAGGGCAGCCCGTGCACGGCGGCCGCAGCCGAGCGTGCGAACGCTCTCGGCGCGTGGATCATCGGCGCGGTTGCGCGCACCAGGAGCAACAGGTGGTCCTCGGGCCGGAGTCCGACGACCGACGACGGGGAGACCAGGACCCCCGGACGTACCGCTATCAACTCGCCCCGACGGACCCGGCGTTGCAGGGACCGGCGTTCGGCGCTGGGCTTGCCGGTCGTGCGGATGAGGGGGATGGTGCGTGCGCGGTCGTCCATGGATCAACCATCGATCGCCGGGACCGACCATGGGGCGACGGTGAGCCGATCTGTGGATGACGAGCCGGGCCTCCAGGCTGTGGAGGGATGAGGCGGACGCAACGGGCGACGATGTCGATGTCGTACGACGGCGACTCAGTCGCTGTCACGCGTGCGCAACAGTTGCAGACGCGGAGGTGCGACAGCACCGATGTCGTACGACGTCGACAGTGTCGTTCTGCGTCGACCGGCCCCGACCGGCCCCGCCCCGGCCCGCCGGCCGCCCCGCCGCACCTACACCCGCGCGAGCTCCGCCCGCAGCGGCAGGTCCTGCTCCTCGAGGATGACCTGCGCGCCCGCGGCCGTCCGGGCGTTCACGACGATCGGCGCGAGGAGGTTCACCGTGGTGCCGGACGCGCCGGGGTTCGCGACCACCAGGAGCATCGCGTCGGCGGGGTCGGTCAGCCCGAGCCCGGCGGCCTGCTCGTCGGTGAGCTCCGGCGCGTACGACGGCAGGTGCACCGCGGCGTCGAGCAGGAACAGCCGTGCGTCGTCCCCGACGAGCGTGAACAGCCCCTCGGCGCCGTCGACCGGGGACAGCTCGAAGGCCGGGGCGGGGGCGAGCCCGAACGGCGGGACGGCGAAGGTCAGGGAGATGCTCATCGGAGGTAGTCCATCAGGGTCGGCTGCAGGACCTTCGCGGTGACGGCGAGGGCTGCCTGGTAGTTGGTCTGCTGCACCTGCAGGTCGAGGACGGCCTTCGCGAGGTCGACGTCCTCGATGCCGGCGCGGCGGCTCTCGAGCGAGACGGTCGCGGACTTCAGCGAGTCCTGCGCGGCGAGTGCGGCGGCGTGCCGGACGCCGACGTCGGCCTGGGCGCCGCGGACGGTCCCGAGCGCCGTGTCGACGTCCCCGATGCGAGCGTTCACGTTCACCCCGTTCTGCAGGTCACTGACGATGGAGTCGATCATGGCGAACACGGAGTCGTCGCCGGACCCGAAGACCGCGGCGCCGGAGGTGTCGACGCGCACCGTGGTGCCGTCGCCGATCCGTCGGGACACGTCGGTGCCGGACGCAGCCCAGCCCGTCGCGGGGTCGTAGGCGGCAGCGGCGGTCGACGATCCCGCGAACACCGAACGGGTGCCGTGGGTGGTGTTGGCACGCGCCTCGAGGTCGGCTCCGAGCGACCGGAACTGCGTGACGAAGGCGTCGCGGTCCGTGTCGCTCATGGTGCCCGAGTTCGCGGCCCGCACCGTGAGGTCGCGGACGGTGTTGAGCACCGAGTAGACGCTCGACAGGGCACTGTCGGTGGTCGCGAGCCAGGCCGCGGCGTCGTTCGCGTTGCGGGAGTACTGCGCTGCGGCGGCCTGCTCCTTGCGCACCTGCATCGACGAGGCCGTGCCGACCGGGTCGTCGGACGGCTTCTGGATGGCTCGCAGCGTGGTGGCCTGGTCGGTGAGTTCGGCGACGCGCGCCGCGCCGGCCTGCAGCCGTGCCGAGGCGGCCGCCATCGACATCTGGGTGGTCACACGGGTGATCACGATCAGCCCCTCCCGACGAGTCCTGTGCGGTTGATGATGGTGTCGAGCATCTCGTCGACTGCGGTCAGGACGCGCGCGGCGCCCTGGTACGCGTGCTGGTAGCTCAGCAGGTTCACGTTCTCCTCGTCGAGGTCGACGCCGGCGCTGGACTGCTGCTGGTTCCGCGCGTTGGTGAGCGCGAGTCCGGTCAGCGTCGATTCCGACGTGGCCGATCTGGAGGCAGTGCCCACCCCCGTCACGAACGTCGCCCAGACCTGGTCGGCACCGTCGGACGACGCCCCGAGCCGCGCGAGTGCGTCGGCGAACGAGTCGTCGAGTTCCCCCGCCGCGTTCCGCGTCGCCAGGCCGCTCGCGTCCGTGGGGACGACGCTGAGGGCCTGCGCGGCGGGGACACCGGCGGACAGGGCGAAGAACGAGGTGCCGGTGGTGCCGGCCGGGGTGGTCCCGGCGGCGTGCAGGGCGTTCACGGTGGTCGCCAGTCGCGTGGCCACGGCGTCGTAGGACTTGGAGGCCTCGGCGAGTGCGCCGCCGGTGCCGGTGCCGGACGCGGGTGCGAGGACCGCGAGGGCGCCACCGATCGACCCGCCGCTCAGTCCGACCGCCCCGGCCGTGCCGGTGGTCCAGGTCAGCGTCACCGCGGCACCGTCGGCCAGACGCTCAGCGCCGCCGAGGGCGACGGAGCGGGCGTCGGTTCCCTGCACGAGTGGGTTGCCGCCGAGGAGCACGTCGACCGTGCCGTCGGCGTTCGTCCGGGTGGTGCCACCGGCGAGGGTGGCGATCTGCTGCGTGAGCTGGTCGCGCTGGTCGAGCAGCTCGTTGGCGTTGCCGCCCGAGGCGAGTGCGGTGCGGATGCGCCCGTTCAGGTCGGCGACCTGCTCCGCAGCGTCGTTCAGCTGGGCGACCTGGCCGGTGAGCGTCCCGCGGACGGACGACCACTGGGCGTCGACCGCCTTCGAGCCGGCGGCCAGCGCCGAGGCGACGGTGGCGGCGGCTCCGAGCACCGCGCTGGCGGCCCCCGGGTCGTCGGGGTGGCTCGCGAGCTCGCTCCAGGACGACCAGAAGGCGTCGAGCTTGGCGCTCAGGCCGTTCTTGCCGGGCTCGTGCAACCCCGTCTCGAGTGCGGAGAGCGCCGTCGCGCGTGCATCGGCGTAGGCCGACGAACCGGCGGCGACACGGACGCCGGCGTCGAGCGTCAGCGACGCCAGGCGGGCGATGCCGTCGACCGAGACGCCCTGGCCGGCGAGGGCGGCAGTGCCCCGCATGAAGCCGGTCTGCGTCGCGGGTACGGAGTTCTGTGTGACGCGCTGCCGCGTGTACCCGGCGGTGCCGGCGTTCGCGATGTTCTGGCCGGTGACGTCGATGCCGGCGCGGGCCGCGGCGAGGCCGGAGTACGCGGTCGCGAGGGATCCGAAGGTGCTCACCACGGTGCTACAGCGTCCCCTCGAACAGTCGGCCGCCCTCGGAGCCGGAGCCCGAGGTGCCGCTGGCGTCGTAGGTGGCTGCGCTCGTCACGGTGCCGGCCAGGGTCTCCTCGGTGGCCTGGGCGGCAGCACGGAGGAAGCGGTCGTTCTCGTCGCGCAGCGCGCCGATCTGGGTGGTCAGCTCGACCATGGCGGTGAGGTGCGATGACAGGATCTCGCCCCACGGGCCGTTCGGTGCGGCGGCGACGACGTCGCGCAGGGGAGCGTCGGCGGGCACGCCCCACTCCTCGGCGACCTCGGCGCTCTGCGCGGCACGCTCGAGCCCGGTGCTGCGGAGACGGTCGAGGACCTGCTCGACCTCACGGCTGGCGTGCGACACCCAGCGGGAGCGGCCCGCGGTGAGCAGGAGCTGCTCCTCCTCGAGCTTGAAGGTGAGCAGTTCGAGCAGCTCGCGTTCGCGCCAGAGCACGGCCGACAGGTCGTTCACGCTCATCAGCTCCTCCCGGGTGGTGGTTCGTCGGGGTCGTCCCCGGTCCGTCATCCTGCGGACACCGGGATCTATCGACTCGGTGACCGCGACCGTAAGCCCCGTCCGCCGAGTGGCGTCACCGGTACTCGCCGAGTCTGTGACCCGATGACCCCCGTCGGGGGACAAGAACGACCGTTCCCCGGCCGAAGTCCCCCCAAATGCCGACCGGAAAGGGGCTCTGACACCCCCGCACTGGGGACGGATGAGCACCTGTTCAGCGCATTGCCAGCCGATACATTCAGAACGCACCCCGGGGGACACCCCGGAACCGCTCGGCAACGACGCGGGTGCACCGCTCGGAGGGACCCGGGCGGGTCTTCGGCGTACGCACCGGCCATCCGAGGCCGGCGTCCGTCGCGCCCACGGACGGGTGAGCCGACACACGTCAGGTCGACCAGGGGAACAGCATGGACCGCACCGAACGCAACGCGATGATCGTGGAGCACCTCCCGCTCGTGGGCTACATCGTGGCCGACGTCCGCTCCCGGGCCACGCACCTCGACCGCGACGACCTCGCCGCCGTCGGCTCGCTCGCACTCGTCGCCGCTGCCGAGGCCTTCGACCCCACCCTCGGCGTCCCGTTCGGCGCCTACGCCCGCACCCGGATCACCGGTGCGCTGGCCGACGACATGCGCTCCGCCGACTGGGCATCCCGGGGCACCCGCAAACGGATCCGCGAGACGCTCGCCACGCAGGAAGCCCTGTCCGCCCGACTCGGCCGGAGCGTCGGCGCGCAGGAGATCGCCGATGCCATGGGCGTCGACAAGCAGACCGCCGTCGACGCCATGAGCGATGCCGCCCGCACCGTCGCGCCGCTCGACGAGACGGTGCACGACCTCGTCGCCGCCGACCTGCCGCTGCCCGGGGACGACCTGCTCGAGACCGAGAAGCGCCGGTACCTCCGCGCCGCCGTCGAGGCCCTGCCCGAGCGGATGCGCTTCATCGTCGAGGCCGTGTACTTCGGCGATCGCTCGGTCACCGAGGTCGCCGCCGCCCTCGGCATCACGCACTCCGCCGTCTCGCAGCAGCGCTCCGAGGCGATGCGCCTGCTCCACGACGGGCTCGCCGCGCACTACGGCGACGGCACGACCGTCGAGCCCGCGAGCCGCACCACCGCGGCTCGTCGCAGTGCCTACCTCGCCCGTGTCGCCACGAACGCCGCCGCCGGTGTCGCCCGTGCCGTGCACGACGCGACCGCGCCCACCGCGGTCGCGGCGAGCTGAGCCGTCGAGTCGGCACCGACGTCGGCGGAAACTTCTCCACCGATCCCCTAACGACTCCCGGCAACCGGTCGAGAGTCATCCATGTCAGCCCACGGACGGGCCGACGCACGACCCACATTCACGGAGGAAACCACCATGGGTATGTCCATCAACACCAACCTCTCGGCACTCAACACGTACCGGAACCTCAACGCGACGCAGAACGACCTGTCGAAGTCCCTCGAGAAGCTCTCGTCGGGTCTCCGCATCAACCGTGCTGCCGACGACGCTGCCGGTCTGTCGATCTCCGAGGGGCTGAAGTCCCAGGTCGGTGGCCTCACGGTCGCCGCCCGCAACGCGCAGGACGGCATCTCCGTCGTGCAGACCGCTGAAGGTGGCCTCACCGAGACCCACTCGATCCTCCAGCGCATGCGCGACCTGGCAGTGCAGGCCGGCAACGACTCGAACAACGAGGACTCCCGCAAGGCGATCACCACCGAGGTCGGCGAGCTCACCAAGGAGCTCACCCGCATCTCGGAGTCGACCAACTTCAACGGCATCAACCTGCTCGACGGCTCCGCCGGCACCGCAGGCGTCCTGAAGTTCCAGGTCGGCGCGAACGGCGACGCGGCGAGCCAGATCGACGTGGACCTGTCGAAGTCGAACGTGGAGGCCGTGTCGACCGCGGTCGGCGCGCTCACCTTCGACTCGGCGACGAACGCTCAGGCCGCCATCACCGCGATCGACGAGCAGATCAAGTACGTCTCCTCGGCTCGTTCGAGCATCGGTGCCGTCCAGAACCGCTTCGACCACGCCATCAACGTGACGAACGTGGCCAAGGAGAACCTCACCGCTGCCTCCTCGCGCATCACCGACGTCGACATGGCGGAGGAGATGGTCAAGTACACGCGCGACAACATCCTCAGCCAGGCCGGCACCTCGATGCTCGCGCAGGCGAACCAGAGCACCCAGGGCGTGCTCTCGCTCCTGCGCTAGCCGTCACGACGCCGTCCTCCGGGCCCGATCGGGTGCTCCGGAGGGCGGCGTCGCCATCCTGACCACCTCCACGACGCCAGGGAGTGTCGACGATGTCCTCGTCCGTGTCCTCGAGCACCAGCCTCGCGATCGACGGTCTGGTCAGCGGTCTCAAGACGACCGACCTCATCAACTCGCTGATGAGCGTCGAGGGTGTCCCGCAGACCCTGCTCAAGAACAAGCTCACCACCACCAACTCGTTCATCTCGTCGCTGCAGACGCTCAACGGGTTGATCCAGGGCCTGGCCACCAAGGCCGCGGACGCCGCGAAGGCCTCGTCGCTCGACCTCTTCGCCGCGACGAGCAGCGCACCCGGCGTCACCGCCGTCAGCGGCGCCGGAGCGACCGCCGGGTCCATCAGCTTCTCCGTCGGTTCGACCGCCTCCGCGCAGGTCGGTGTGACCGCCGCGATGCCGACGTGGTCGACGGCCGCGCAGCCGATCACGATCGTCGGCGCGGACGGCAAGTCGACCACCGTCACGCCGGCGTCCGGTTCGCTCGACGACGCGGTGTCCGCCCTGAACAAGTCCGGCGCCGGCGTCACCGCGACGAAGGTCTCCGCCGGCACCGACGCCGACGGCACCAGGCTCTACCGCCTGCAGCTGACGTCCGCGAAGACCGGTGCGGCCGGTGCCTTCCAGGTGTACCGGGGCGGCGCGGACGCCGTGGCAGCGGGCACCGCGACGAACGTCCTCACCGAGACCGGCGCCGCCGTCGTCACGGCAGCGAAGGACGCGAGCGTCACGCTCTGGGCCGGCACCGCGGCCGCGCAGACGATCACGAGTGCGACGAACACGTTCACCGGGCTCGTCCCCGGGGTCGACGTCACGGTGTCGCAGGTCACCACCGAGCCCGTCACCGTCACGGTCGCGCAGGACACCATGAAGGCCCAGTCGGTCGCCTCGGGACTGGTCGACGCCATGAACGCGGTGGCTGCCTACTACAAGACGAACACCGCGGTGTCGAGCACGACGAGCGCGACGTCGGGCACCACGACGACGAAGGCCGGCGTCCTGCTCGGCGACGGAGCGTCCCGGGACGCCGTGCAGCGGCTCACGAGCACGATGTCCGCCCCGGTCGACGGGAAGTCACCGTCGACGATCGGCATCGTGATCACGAAGGACGGCTCCTTCACCTTCGACCCCGAGGTCTTCCAGAAGGCCCTCGCTGCCGACCCGAAGGCGACCCAGGCGATGCTCTCCGGGGTCGCCGCGAACGTCGGCGCCGCGGCCACCGCCGCCTCCGACAAGTACGACGGCTCGGTCACCACGACCATCACCGGTCAGCAGGCCGTCGCGAAGGACCTGAACACCCAGATCGACAGCTGGACCGATCGGCTCACGATGCGCCGGGCCGCGCTCCAGACCCTCTACTCATCCCTCGAGACCAGCCTCAGCAAGCTCCAGTCGCAGTCGAGCTGGCTCGCCAGCCAGCTGGCCGCGACGTCGAGCTGACGGGAACGACCATGACCTTCGACTTCCAGGCCGCCGCCTTCCGCCAGGCCGCACAGCCGCGCACCGTGACCGACCAGCGTCGTGCGCAGTACACGAACGAGGCCGTGCTCTCCGCGACCCCGGCGCAGCTCGTCACGATGCTCTACGACCGGCTGCTGCTCGACCTGCACCGCGCCGAGGCCGCCCAGGTCGCGGCCGACTGGGAGGCCGCCCGCGAGCAGCTGCTGCACGCCCAGGCGATCGTCGGCGAGCTGTCGAGCACCCTCCGCATCGACGTGTGGGACGGTGGCGAGGGGCTGCTCGCCGTCTACAACTACGCCTCGACCTCGCTCATCACCGCCAACGTGCACCGCGACGTGCAGGCCACCCGCGACTGCATCCGGATCCTCGAGCCGCTGCGCCAGTCGTGGCACGAGGCCGCCGCATCGCTGCCGGCGACGGCCGCACGGCAGCCGACCGGGGGAGCCCTCGGTGTCGCCTGAGCAGACCGGCGAGCAGACCGCCGAGCGGCTCGCCTGGGAGGCCCTCCTCACGTCCCTGGAGCACGACGCCGCCGGGCAGGCGGCCGAGTCCACGGCCCCGGCCGGGTGGTCGGAGCCGACCGGGCTGGGACCGCTGCCGCGTGACCTGGTGGGACGGGCCTCCCGGCTGCTCGCCGCGCAGCGGGACCACATGACGGTGCTCGAGGCGGACCGCCGCTCGACGCTGGAACACCTCGGCGCCCTGCGCGCCGTCGACGCCACGCGTGAGCCACGCGGCGCCGTGTACCTCGACGCTTCCGCCTGACCCGCGCCCCCGAGCGACGATGTCGTCGTCGTACGACGGCGGCCCTGTCGCTCCCGCGCGCGTGCAACTGCCGGCGTGCGCAACGAGTGACGCCATCGCTGTCGTACGACATCGGCTCCGTCGCTTCCGCGCGCGTGCAACTGCCGGCGTCTGCAACCGGCGGCGTGTGCACGGAGCGACGATGTCGTCGTCGTACGACGGCGACCCTGTCGCTCCCGCGCGCGTGCAACTGCCGGCGTGCGCAAGAAGCGACGTCGTCGCTGTCGTACGACATCGGCTCCGTCGCTTCCGCGCGCGTGCAACTGGTGGCGCGTGCACGGGGCGACGATGTCGATGTCGTACGACGGCGACGGTGTCGCTCCCGCGCGTGTGCAAGCGACCGCGTGCGCAACGACCGACACCGACACCGACACCGGCCCGCACCCGCACCCGCACCCGCCCGCCGCACCCGCACCCGCGCGCGGCACCGCCGCCGCGCGCCGCATCGCCCCCTGTTCGGGGCGACGTCTAACGCTGCGGGCGACGGGCTCCGATAGCGCCACACGAGCACGGATCGCTCACCAGTTCGGCCAGGGATCGGCCACCACCGCACGGCGACGTCGTCACCACGATGATGCGCCTTGACGAGGGGACCCCTTCGTGTTCGATTCCGTGACGAGCGTCGCGCTGCAGAGCGCACTCGACGGCCTGTCGATGCGCCAGAAGGTGATCGCGAACAACATCGCGAACATCAACACCACCAACTACCACGCCGAGAAGGTCCAGTTCGAGGACGCACTCGCGAAGTCGATCGTGGACGGCGACGGCGCCACCACGCCGACGATGGCGCGCAGCCTCGAGCCGACGAACACGAACGGCAACAACGTCAACCTCGACGAGGAGACGCTGTCGAACATCGACACCGTGCTGCGGTACCAGTTCGCCACGCAGGCGATGAACTCCGAGCTCACCAGCGTCCGTGCGGCGATGCGGACGAACTCGTGACGACCTTCGACGCGATCGGCATCGCGAGCACCGGCCTGACCGTGCACCGGAAGTGGCTCGACGCCGTCTCGGACAACATCGCCAACGCGAACACCGTGACGTCGATGGACGACACCGCGTTCCAGGCGCGCTACGTCGAGGTGCAGGAGGGCAACGGCGTCTCCGGCGCCTACGTCAAGGGCGCCGCGTTCGGCAGCGCCGCCGGCCGCGTGACCTACGACCCGGACCACCCGCTCGCGAACGAGGAGGGCTACGTCCGCATGCCCGACATCGACCTCGGCACGCAGATGGCGGACCTCATCATGGCCCAGCGCGGCTACCAGGCGAACGCCGCCGTGGTCGACCGTGCCAAGACCGCCTACGAGGCGGCACTGCAGATCGGGAAGAACTGATGCCCATCGACGCCGTCAACGGTGTGACCACCAACGCGATGACGAACGCCCTGACGAGTGTGTCAGGGACGTCGAGCGACAGCACGAGCGCGACCGGTGCCGCCGGTGCGACGACCGACGGCAGCGGGTTCGCCGCGAGCCTCGGCAACGCCGTCGACGGGCTGCAGTCGCTGCAGAGCGACTCGAAGACCCTCGCGCTCAAGGCCGTCACCGGCAACCTCGACGACATCCACGACGCCACCATCGCCGCCACCCGCGCGCAGGTCACGCTCGAGCTCGTCTCCGCCGTCCGCAACAAGGGCGTCGACGCCTTCAACGAGATCATGAGGATGCAGGCCTGATGCCCGTCGCCGTCAAGAACGTCTTCGCGCGCCTCAGCGCGTACGTGAAGGGCTTCTCCGCCGCCCAGCGCACCATCGCGATCCTGGCGATCGCGGCGCTGGTGCTCGGCGGGATCGCCCTCGCGTCGTGGCTCGGCAAGGCGTCGTACGCGCCGCTCTTCACCGGGCTGGCCGCGGCCGACGCGAGCTCCATCACCGACCAGCTGCAGACCGACGGTGTGCCGTTCCAGCTCACCGACGGCGGCGCGACCATCCTCGTGCCGCAGGCGCAGGTGTACTCGGAGCGCCTCAAGGCGGCGTCCAACGGCCTGCCGTCCTCGAACGAGGGCGGCTACTCGCTGCTCGACGACATGGGCGTGACGAGCTCGGAGTTCCAGCAGGACGTCACGTACAAGCGCGCGATGGAGGGCGAACTCGCCAAGACCATCGGCGCGATGGACGGCGTCCAGACCGCCACCGTGCAGCTCGCGATCCCGGAGAAGTCCGTGTTCGTGTCCGAGGAGAAGGACCCGACCGCGTCGGTGTTCATCGCGACGGACAACGGCACCGAGCTCAGCAGCGACCAGGTCCAGGCCATCGTGCACCTGACGAGTGCCTCGGTCGAGGGCATGCAGCCCACCGACGTGTCCGTCGTGGACGCGAAGGGCCAGACCCTGTCCGCCGTGGGCACCGGCGCGACCGGCAGTGGTGCCGACCAGGCCGCCGACTACGACGCCGCGACGAGCAAGAAGATCCAGGACCTGCTCGACACCACGCTCGGGGTCGGCAACGCGACCGTCGTGGTCTCGGGGACGATGAACCAGGAGTCCGGCACCCGCACCTCCGAGCGCTACACCGCCCCGACCTCGGGCCCCGTCGCGCTGAACGAGTCGAGCACGACCGAGGAGTACGGCGCGGGCGCCGGCGCGGGGAACGGTGCGACCGGGGTCCTCGGACCGGACAACATCGCCGTCCCGAACGGCACCGCGACGGACGGCGCCGGCGACGACGGCTACAAGAACGAGTCGGCGACCAAGAACAACGCCGTCGACCACACCACCGAGACCACGCAGATCCCCTCGGGCGGGCTCGACCGGCAGACCATCTCGGTCGCGCTGAACGCGAAGGCCGACGCCGTGCAGAACGCGAACCTGCAGAGCATCAACGACCTGGTGTCCGCCGCGGCGGGTGTCGACCGCGACCGCGGTGACCAGGTGCAGGTCGCGATGATGGACTTCGACACGAGCGCCTCGGACCAGGCCGCCAAGGCGCTGGAAGCGCAGGAGAAGGCCGACCAGCAGGAGGCCCTGTGGTCGTCGATCCGCACGGCGGGCATCGTGATCGGCATCGTCATCGCGGTCATCGCGATCATGTTCTTCGTCGCCCGGCGCAACCGGAAGCAGGAGCGCGAGGCCGTCGACCTCGGCGAACTCGACGCCTTCGCCGGCGAGACGTTCCAGCTGCCGCTCGCGATGGACGGCACCGGCGACCGGGTCACGCTCGGTGCCGGTGACGCCCCCACCGCCGTGCTCTCGGCGATGCCGGCGGGCGATCCGCCGACCGAGGTCCTGACCACCGAGGAGATCACGGCCGAGCGCCGCCGTCAGGACATCTCCGCCCTGGCCGAGCGCGACCCGAAGCGCACCGCCGAGCTCCTGCGCGGGCTCCTCGACGACCGGGCACCGGTGTGAGCGCGCTGATGCCGAGCGGCGGGGGCACCGGGAACACCAGCGGCACCGGCCCGACCGACCGCGCGCTGACCGGCGCCCAGAAGGTCGCGCTCATCCTCATGCAGATGGAGACCGACCGCGCCGCCGAGGTGATGAAGCAGTTCACCGAGATGGAGGCCGAGGAGATCTCCGCCGAGATCGTCCGGATGCGCCGTGTCGAGGACACCGTCGTCGACCAGACCCTGTCGGAGTTCCACCGGATCACCATGAGCGGCCGGCTGCAGAAGCGCGGCGGCAAGGAGACCGCCCTCGGGCTGCTCGAGGCGTCGTTCGGCGCCGAGCGGGCAGCCGGCGTGATGGACCGTCTGGCCTCGAACCTGGCCGGCCAGTCGTTCGACTTCCTCGACGACGCCGAACCCGGCCAGGTCATCTCGCTGCTCGAGGGCGAGCTGCCGCAGACGATCGCCCTCGTGCTCGCGCACCTGGGGCCCGGCCAGGCCAGCGCCGTGCTCGCCGGGGTCGACGAGCGCGTCCGCACCGACGTCGCACAGGCGTTCGCCACGATGGGCACCGCGACGCCCGAGGCCGTCGGCATCGTGGCCGGGGTGCTCCGCCAGCGTGCCGGCGCCGTCGTCTCGCCCCGCGAGAGCGTCGAGGTCGTCGGCGGCATCGCGCCCCTCGTCGACATCATCAACCGCTCCGACGTCGCGACCGAGAAGGCCGTGCTCGAGGGACTCGAGGCCCGCGACCCGGAGCTCGCCGAGGACATCCGCTCGCGCATGCTCACCTTCGAGGACATCGTCAAGCTCGAGGCCCGTGACATCCAGCAGGTCCTGCGCGGGATCGACTCGAAGATCCTCGCGACCGCCATGAAGGGCGCCGCCGGACCCGTCATCGAGACGATCCGCGCGAACGTGTCCGAGCGCAACCGCGAACTGCTCGACGACGAACTGCAGGCCATGGGCCCGGTGCGCGTCTCGCAGGTCGAGGAGGCCCGTGCCGAGGTCGTCCGATCCGTGCGCGAGCTCGAGGCCCAGGGCATCGTCACCGTCCACCGCGCCGAGGAGGACGAGCTCGTTGACTGACACCGTCGTGCAGCGCGTCGCCTTCCCGGTGCTCGTCGACCCCGCCGAGCGCGAGCGTGCGTCCAGCGCGGACGTCCGCGGACACGCCGCCGGGTACACCGCCGGGCTCCGTGCCGCGCAGGCCGAGACGGACGCCCTGCGCGCCCGGCTCGACGCCGAGCACGCGGCGCGGATCGCCGCCCTGCAGGCGGACACGGCCCGTCGGATCGCGGTCCTCGACGCCGCCACGAACGCGATGCTGTCCACGGTCGCACCCGTCCTGGCGGACGCCGAGGCATCCGTCGCGAGCGCGGCAGTCGACCTGGCCGAGGCGATCGTCGGGAACGTGGTCCGCGCCTCCAGGCCAGCCCACGACACGACGGACGCGCACCCCGCCGACGGACGGGAGGCCCGGATCGCGTCCGGCGCCGAGGCCACCGTCCGGCGTGCGCTCGCGTCCGTCGACCGCACGGTCCCGGTGGCCGTCCGGCTGAGCCCGGCGGACGCTGCGCGCGTCGCCGACCTCGACCTGCCCGTGCCGGTCGTCGCCGACCGTGCGCTGCGCGACGGCGACGCCGTCGTCGACCTGCCGGACGGCATGCTCGACGCCCGGATCGCCACCGCACTCGACCGCGCCCGCACGGCCCTCGGGGTCGAACCGTCGGGAGCCGACCGGTGACCGCCACGCTGCTCCGTCCGCGCGGCCTCGACGAGGCGCTGCGCCAGGCCGCACCCCCGCGGGTCGGCGTCGTCACGAGTGCCGTCGGCCTCGGGCTCACGATCGCCGGCCTCGACGCCCGCGTCGGCGAGGTCGTCACCGTCGGCGCCGAGGACGGCGAACAGACGGCCGTCGAGGTCGTCGCGACCGACGCCTCGGGCGTGCGCTGCATGCCGCTCGGCCGCCTGGCCGGGGTCACCGCCGGGACGCCCGCACGTTCCAGCGGCCGTCCGGTGCTCGTGCCCACCGGATCCGGGCTGTTCGGTCGCGTGCTCGACGGGCTCGGCCGACCGATCGACGACCGCGGTCCGCTCGAGGGCCCCGTCGGCGAACCGGTCACCTGGGTCCCGCTCGACCACGACACCCCGAACGCGATGGCGCGCACCCGTATCGACACCCCGATGCAGCTCGGCGTCCGGGTGCTCGACACCTTGACCACCGTCGGCCGGGGGCAGCGCATGGGCCTGTTCGCCGGGTCCGGCGTCGGCAAGTCCTCGCTGCTCTCGATGATCGCGCGCGGCAGCGACGCGGCCGTCAACGTCATCGCCCTGGTGGGGGAGCGCGGCCGCGAGGTGCGCGAGTTCCTCGAGGACGACCTCGGACCCGAGGGCCTCGCCCGCTCGATCGTGGTCGTGTCGACCTCCGACGAGCCCGCCCTGATGCGCCTCCGCGCCGCGTTCGTCGCGACCCGCATCGCCGAGTCGTTCCGCGACGCCGGCCAGGACGTCGTGCTCATGATGGACTCGCTCACCCGGGTCGCGATGGCGCAGCGTGAGATCGGGCTGTCCGTGGGGGAGCCGCCGGCCACCCGGGGCTACCCGCCGTCGACGTTCTCGGTGCTCGCCGGACTGCTCGAGCGCGCCGGGACCGACCGCGTCGGCAGCATCACCGGGATGTACACCGTGCTGGTGGACGGCGACGACCACAACGAGCCGGTCGCGGACGCGGCCCGCAGCATCCTGGACGGCCACGTCGTGCTGGACCGCAAGCTCGCGATCACCGGGCACTTCCCCTCCGTCGACGCCCTGGGCTCGGTGTCCCGCGTCGCCTCGAAGGTCACCCGACCCGAGCAGCGTGCCGCCGCCACCGTGCTGCGGAAGGTGATGGCCGCCCGTGCCGGAGCCCAGGACCTGCTCGACGTCGGCGCGTACCAGCGCGGGTCGAACCCGCTCGTGGACGCCGCCGTCGACCACCAGGGCGCGATCGACGCGTTCCTCCGCCAGGGCATGGACGAGCGGGCGACCGCCGACGCGTCCTGGCAGCGCCTCGGTGGCCTCGTGCAGCAGCTGGGGGTGTCGTGATGGCCCGCCGTTTCCCGCTCGCCGGACTCCTGCGCCTGCGCCACACCGAACAGGACCGTGCCGCCGCCAACCTCGCCGCCGCGAACGAACGCGTCCGCGACGCCGCCGACGCCCGGATCGCCGCCCGGCGGAGCCTCGCCGACAGCGAGGACGCCCAGCCGATCCAGGACGCCGCGACCCTGAGCGCCGTCGCCGCGGCACGTGCAGCGACCCGCGGGATGCTCGAGGAGCTCGACGCCGTCGTGCGGAGCCGCCGTGCCGACGCCGACCGGGCGCAGCAGGACCACACCGCCGCCCGCCGCGCCGCCGTCGGGCTCGAGAAGCTCGAGGGCAAGCACACCGCGCAGCATGCGGCCGAGGAACTCCGGACCGAACAGAACGCCCTCGACGAGATCGCGGCACGACGCCGCACGGAAGGTGGTGCCCGATGAGCGTCGAAGCGGTGCTCTCCCGGATCTCGGAGATCCGGTCCCAGATCGACACCCTGCGCGGCGGGACGGCCACGGCCGCTCCCGGCACGTCGACCGCCGGCGGTGCCGCGGGGTCGACGGCCTTCGCGGACGCCCTCGCCACCGCGGGGGGCACGACCGCTGCCACCGCTGCGACCGCTGCGCCAGCGGCTGCCGGTGCCACCACTCCGGTGACCGCCGCTCCCGCCACCTCGGTCGACGCCGGTGCCGGCACCCTGGCCACCGGCAGCGGTGCCACCGGGGCCGACGTCGTCGCCGACGCGAAGAAGTACCTCGGCGTGCCGTACGTGTTCGGCGGGGAGACGACCGCGGGCATGGACTGCTCGGGCCTGGTGCAGACGGTCTTCAAGGACCTCGGGGTCACGATGCCCCGGGTCGTGCCGGACCAGGCGAAGATGGGCGTCGAGGTGGGCTCCCTGAAGGACGCCCAGCCCGGCGACCTCATCATCCCGAAGGGCGAGGGCCACATCGTCATCTACGTCGGCGACGGCAAGGTGCTGCACGCCCCGCGCCCCGGCAAGGACGTCCGGATCGTCGACAACTGGTACGCCGAGGGCGACATCGCGACCATCCGCCGGATCGTCCCCGCGCACCAGGCCCCCGCGGCCGACTCCGCGCCGACCGTCTCGGCAGCGTCGGCAGCGCGCTCGGCGACCGACCTGCAGACCGCCGCACTGCTGTCCATGATGCAGTCCGGGAGCGCCGCATGAGCCTGACCATCGCCACCCAGCCGTCCGTGCCCACCACTTCGGGCTCCACCCGTGGACCGGCCACCGATCCCGCGGCCGCCGGGACCTTCGGTGCCGCGTTGACCGCCGCGGTCGCGACCGAGCGGCGCCCCGGCGACGGCGCCCCCGGGCGGGACGACGCCGACGGTCGCACGGCGGACGGTTCTGCTGCGACGCCCAGCGCCGCCGCCACGCCGTCTGCGTCCGTGTCCACGCCGGACCAGCCGGTGCCCGTGACCGAGGCGGTCGACGCGCAGGCGCTGCTCGCCGCCGGGCTCGTGGCGACCCCGATCGCGCCGGCAGCACCCGCGACGAGCGGGACGGTTGACGAGCCCACCGTCCGCTCTGCCGAGACCTCCGCGGGCGACCCGCACGCCACGGTCGTCGCCGCCGCAGCGACCGCCGGCACTGCGGCGACGACGCCGATCGTGGACGGCGCGACCTCGCAGCAGGTCCCGTCGACACCGACGCCGGCCACCGCCACTGCCCTCGGCACCACGCAGCAGGCACCGGCGTCCCCCGGAGCGTCGGAGTCCGGCGCCGCGCCGACCTCGACGACGACCGCTCCGGCAACCACGTCCGCGAGGCAGACTGCCACGACGGCGCTCGCGACCGCTGCGGGCGCCACCCCCGCGACGGCCGCAGCAGCCGCCACCGCACCCGCAACCGTCCCCGCTGCCGTGAACCCCGCCACGGCGCCGACGCGCACCGACGACGGCACCCCGATCGCGACCACGGCCCAGACGCCGGTCGTCACGGCGGCCACCGCCCCGGCAGCCACCACCGGCTCCGGAGCCGGCCACGGGACGGAGCAGCAGGCGGCGACGCCGGGTGATCCGGGCCTCCCGGCCGTGGCACCGACCCGCGGCGGCGACGCGCCGTTCGTGGTGGCGACGTCGTCGGCCGGCGCGCCCTCCGCGGCCGCCCCCTCGGCGCCGGCACCGCTCGCGCAGCAGCTGGCGCGGCCGGTGTTCTCGCTCGCGCAGGCCGGCCCCGGTGAGCACGTGGTCACCGTGCAGGTCGTGCCGGACAGCCTCGGCCCGGTCACGGTCCGCGCGCACGTCACCGCGCACGGCATGCACGTCGAGCTGTTCGCCGCGTCGGACGCCGGCCGTGAGGCCGTCCGCCAGGTCCTCCCGGACCTCCGCCGCGACGCGGTCGGCACCGGGGTGAGCACCACCCTCGACCTGTCGTCGCAGAACCAGCCGCAGGACGCGCCGGGTCGCGACGGGCGTCCGGCCGCGCGTGTCCTTCCTGGCGACCCCGGCCTGGAGGCGCGGGTCACCCCGCGCGCGCAGCCCACCACCCACACGCCCTCCATCCGCACCGCGGGACTCGACGTCCTCGCCTGATCCGGCTCACGAACAGGAACACACCATGCCCATCGACGGCATCACCGGCAGCGTGGACCCGACCGCGCAAGCAGCGGCCCTGGCCGCCAACTCCGCATCCCAGAAGTCCCAGACGATGGACTCCGAGGTGTTCATGAAGCTGCTCGTCACGCAGCTGCGGAACCAGGACCCGTCCTCGCCGATGGACACGAACCAGATGATCAGCCAGCAGACGCAGCTCGCGATGATGGAGCAGATCACCAACCAGACCACGACGGGGAACGAGAACTTCTCGCTGCAGATGCGCATCGCCGCAGCGAACCTCGTCGGCAAGCAGGTCAGCTACACCGACGCCGACTCGGGCAAGCCCGTCACCGGGACCGCCTCGGCCGTGTCGTACGCGAACAGCGTGCCCACGGTCACCGTGAACGGGAAGGAGGTCGCTCTCGACGTGATCTCCGGCATCACCACCACCGCTCCGGCTTCCTGACGCCCCCTCCTCCTTCCGCCGTTCTTCCTCGTTCTTCCTCGATCTTCCTGCCTCTCCGAAAGGACGCACCATGCTCCGCTCGCTCTACTCCGGGATCTCCGGCCTCCGCTCCCACCAGCAGATGCTCGACGTCACCGGCAACAACATCGCCAACGTCAACACCGTCGGCTTCAAGGGCTCGACCACCGTCTTCCAGGACACCCTGTCGCAGATGACCCAGGGCGCCGGCGGACCGCAGACCGGCGTCGGCGGCACGAACCCGGCCCAGATCGGCCTCGGCGTGCAGGTGGCGGGTGTCTCCACGAACTTCGCGCAGGGCTCCGCGCAGGCCACCGGCAAGGCCACCGACCTGATGATCTCGGGCGACGGCTTCTTCGTCACCCGTCTGGGCAACGACACCGTCTACACCCGCGCCGGTGCGTTCGACTTCGACGCGAACGGCCGTCTCGTCACCGCCGACGGCAAGATCGTGCAGGGCTACCCGGCCACCAACGGCGTCGTCAACGAGAACGGGCAGCTGTCCGACATCGTGCTGCCGCTCGAGGCCGCCGCCCCGGCCGTCCGCACCACCGCAGCCACCGTCGCCGGCAACCTGCCGTCCGAGACAGCGGTCGGCCAGACCATCACGCGCGAGGCAACCGTGTACGACGCCTCGGGCGCCAAGCACACGATGTCCCTCGCCTACACGCGCACCGCCGCCGGCTGGGACGTGACCGGACGCAACGGTCAGGGCACCACGGCGACGACCTCGTTGACCTTCGGGACCGACGGCAAGCTGACCGCCGGCGGGACCCTCGCCGTCGGCGGCATCCGCGTCGACATGGGCGACCTGACCGGGTTCGCGTCGCTGAACACCGCGGCGATCGGTTCGCAGAACGGTCGCGAGGCCGGGGCGCTGCAGGGCTACTCGATCTCGAAGGACGGCACCGTCACGGGCACGTTCTCGAACGGTGCGTCGCTCGCGCTGGGCCGCATCGCCCTCGCCACCTTCGCCAACCCGGCCGGGCTCGAGAAGACCGGGGCGTCGGGCTACCGGGCCACCGCGAACTCGGGCGGCGCGACGGTCGGCGGCCCCGGCTCCGCTGGCGTGGGTTCGCTCGCGGCGGGGACGCTCGAGATGTCGAACGTCGACCTGTCGCAGGAGTTCACGAACCTGATCGTGGCGCAGCGCGGGTTCCAGGCGAACGCGCGGATCATCACGACCTCGGACGAGGTGCTGCAGGAGCTGACGAACCTGAAGCGCTAGGCGCGGGCGCGGGCGCGGGCGCCGGCGCGGGCGCGGGCGCGGGCGCTTGGTGAGCAGGAACGGTCGAGTGCTGAAGGGGGACCCGACCGTTCCTGCTCACCATCCGTCGTCCAACCGGAGGTGCGGCACGCCTAGGGTGAGTCCGTGAGCGATGCAGCTGCGGTCGAACGGGGGCGCCGGGCCGTCCTGGAGCACTTCCGGTGGATCGACGGCGACGCCGACACGTGGTCGATGCTGCGGGAACCGGTGGCGCTCCGCGCGATCGTCGAGGGCATCGCCGCGACGGCAGCGGACGACCGTCCGGACGTCGTGGTCGGTGTGGAGTCGCGCGGCTTCGTGCTCGGGCCGGCCGTCGCGCTGGCGCTCGGCGTCGGCTTCGCCCCGGTGCGGAAGGACGGCACGGTCTTCCCCGGCCCCGTCGTCGAACAGCAGACCGGACCGGACTACCGCGGGAACCGCCGCACCCTGTCCCTGCGTGCCGACCTGGTCGGATCCGGTCAGCGGGTCGTGCTCGTCGACGACTGGGTGGAGACCGGCAGCCAGGCCGTCGCCACTGCTGCCCTCGTCGAGCGGTGCGGGGCACGGCTCGTGGGCATCGCGGTGATCGTCGACGAGGCGGCGGACCCGGCGCGAGCAGCGCTCCCCGGGATCCGATCGCTGGTGCGTGGTGAAGAGCTCTGAGGCTGGTGTCGCCGGCACCGGGAGCCCTATAGTCAGCGTGTGCTGACCATTGCTCCGCGTCTCGACGTCCTGAACCGGCTCGGGCGAGCGCTCTCCGATCCCACCCGTGCCCGGATCCTGCTCCGACTGCTCGACGGGCCGGGCTACCCGGCGCGGCTCGCAGAGGAACTGGACCTGACGCGCACGAACGTGTCGAACCACCTGGCGTGCCTGCGCGGGTGCGGCATCGTCGTCGCGGTACCGGAAGGGCGTCGGACCCGGTACGAACTCGCGGACCGCAACCTGACGACGGCGCTCGAGTCCCTGGTCGACGTGGTGCTGGCGGTCGACGTCGTGGACGACGGCGGGGTCACTGCCCTCGGCTGTGAGGTCGAGCGGTGAGCACGGCTGGGGTGTCGCTCGCACCGGTCCGCGTCGACGTGCTCCGGCGACGGATCAGGTGGATCGTCGCGGCGACGATCACGTACAACGTGATCGAGGCCGTCGTCGCCATCGCAGCCGGATCGGTGGCGTCGTCCACCGCGCTGATCGGCTTCGGGCTCGACTCGATCGTCGAGGTGCTGTCAGCCGCCGCCGTCGCGTGGCAGTTCGCCGGTCGCGACCCGGAGGCCCGGGAACGGACGGCGCTCCGGGTGATCGCGGTCTCCTTCTTCGGTCTTGCGCTCGTGGTCAGCGTCGACGCCGTCCTGACCTTCACGGGCGTCCGCTCGCCGGAGCACAGTCCGGTCGGCATCGTCCTGGCCGCGGTCAGCCTGGCGGTCATGCCGTTCCTGAGCTTGGTGGAACGGCGGACCGGACGCGAGCTCGGTTCCGCCTCGGCGGTCGCCGACTCGAAGCAGACGCTGATCTGCAGCTACCTGTCCGCGGCGGTGCTGCTCGGCCTGCTGGCGAACAGCGTGTTCGGCTGGTGGTGGGCCGATCCGCTGGCCGGGCTCGTCGTGGTCGGGTTCGCGGTGCGCGAGGGACTCGAGGCGTGGCGCGGCGACGCCTGCAAGCAGCCGGTGTCGGCGCTGACGGGGGAGCGGGAGGGCGACGGCTGCGACTGCTGCTGAGCCGTGATGGGCGCCGGGTCAGCGCGCTTCGGTCTCGGTGACGTGACTGACCGCGTCGCCGACGATGTGCGCGATGTGTTCGTCGTGCAGCGAGTAGACGGCGTTCCGTCCGATGCGCTCGACCTGCACGATGCCGGCGAGTCGCAGGGTCCGCAGGTGCTGGGAAACCAGGGGTTGCGAGAGTTCGGTCGCCTCGGCCAGGGACCCGACATCGGACGACTCGGAGATCAGCACCGCGAGGATGCGCAGTCGTGCGGGCGAGGAGAGCGCCTTGAAGAGCTCCGCCGCCGCTTCGATCCCGTCTGACATGCACTCATGTAAGCGCACGCGCATACGTGCATGCAAGACGACGGCCCCGGCGCGGTGTCGCGTCGGGGCCGTCCGTGCTGATCCGAGGATCAGTGCTCGTCGTAGTGGTCACCGTGCTCGGCGTGCTTGTGACCGTCGTGGACGAAGTCGACGTGGTCGTCGTGCTGCACCGTCTCGTGGCCGCAGCCGTCCTGGTGGGTGTGCTCGGCGATGGTGTGCTCGGCGCTGTTCTCGTGCTCGGCCATGGTGACCTCCTGCTGATCGGCGGTTGGGATGTGCCCACCGTACGTCACGTATGCAGGAGTTGCAATACATTTATAGATGAGAACGGATGTCACTCGACCTGGGCCGAGGACCAGGAGTACTCGACGTCGAGCACCGAGTCCGCCGCGTACACGTACACGAGCTCCAGCGGGGTGTCGCCGGTGTTCCGGATGCCGTGCTCGCAGTTCGACGGGATGAAGACGGCTGTCCCGCCGCGGACCTCGTGTTCCTCGCCGTCGAGTGTGACCACGGCCAGCCCCGTCAGGACCTGGTAGACCTCCGGTGCCTGGTGACGGTGCGGCGCGAGCCAGCCGCCCGGGTCGATCAGCGCGACCCCGGAGCACAGGTCCGCAGTCGGGGTCGTGCCGTCACCGATCGCGGTGCGGAACGAGATGCTTCCGCGGGCGTCGTCCCAGACCTCCTCCGGGGCGTCGTGCAGGTGACGGATGGTCGGTTCGGCGGTCATGGGCACTCCTCACGGTCCGCTCCAGCGTGCGCCGGTGTGGTTGCGGGCTTCGCAAGGTGCGGCCAGCGCTGTCCGTGCGACGAGGGTGCGCGACCAGGAGCGGTCAGTTCGTCGGGAAGCGCCGGCACCCGCGGTGGCCGAGCCCGGGAGGGTGTCACGGGGGATCGCCACCCCGGCGAGCGCGAGGTCCATTCCGCGGTCGGTGCGACGGCGGCCAGGTTCGACTGCAGCAGTGCCATCAGCGTGCGGTGCACCGTCTCGGCGGACACGGCCCCGCCGGCGCCACCGTCGACGTCCAGTGCGTCGGTCGATCGACACCGTGGGGGAGCGCCGTGGTGTCGTCTCCGTGCGCCGCGTTCACCTGCGCCTGTGTGAGGAACACCGCCGTGGACAGGTCCGCTCCGTCGACCCGTGCATCCCGCAGGTCGGCGCCGAGCAGGTCGACACCGGACAGGTCGACACCGCGCAGGTCCGCCGCGATCACCGTGGCTCCCCGCAGGTCGGCCCCCCGCAGTGACCGCGCCCGGAGGTCGCGACCTGCGAGGTCCGCCCCCGGTCGCAGCAGGCCGTCCGGAGCGTCGGCATCGCCGGCGCAGTACCTGCCCCGGACCTCGGCGCTCACCTCGACCAGGACATCGCGCACTCGAGCGTGCAGTGGTTCCACGTCCAGCGCGAGGAGCGTCGGACGGCCAGCGTCGAGGCTTCGGCGGATCTCCTGCGCGAGGAGGGCAGCGTCGTCTGCCGAGTCCGGGGTCACCGCACGGTCCCGTGCCTCGGCGAGGTGCCAGAGCATCTCGTGCAGTCTGCGGACGATCGGGAACACCCGGAACATCTCCGCACGGGAGTCCGGGTCCGCACGCCAACTGACCCCGTCGTAGAGGGTCTGGGACACGTACTGGCCCGCACCCGAGCAGTCGAAGACGGTGCAGCCCCGGAACCCCCTCGGCCGCAGCGCCTGGTGGATGGTGCAGGAGAAGTCGTCTGCGAGGTTGTCGCAGGGGGTACCGGCGGGTTTGTCGATCGGGAAGTCGGCGGAGCGCTGGAACCCGAAGACGGTGCAGCAGAGCGCGAAGCAGTTGCCGCAGTCCGCGCGCAGGGCGGACCGGTCGGTGGTCGTCATGGAGTGTCTTCCTCTGGTGGTCTGGATGGTGTGCCGGGCGGGGGAACTCCTGGTGGAGTTCCCCGTCCGGGCGCACGAGACCACCCCCGCGCGTCGGCGGGGTGAACCGGTGGTGCTGGGTGCCCGGTGGGTCACCGAGGGAGACGGAGGATCACTGCGGCCAGGGTAGCGTTCCCGGTGCAGGATGGGCGCGTGTGGACTGTCCGAGCGATCCTCGGCGCCGGGTGCACCCTGGTGCTCGTTGCGGTCGTGTCCGTGTGCAGCTTCGGCGTGACGTCGTGCACCGCCAGCGGGTGGTTGAACACGGTCGAGGTCACGGTCACCGGAGATGCCGGGGACCTGAGCGACGTCGCTCTCGTCCGCACGTGTGGGGGAGCACGCTGCACGCCGCCGACTCCGTCGGACCCACCGCTGGTCCCCGCCGAGGTCGCGCCGGAGCCGTCGCCCACGCCCGTGCCCGGAGGTGCCGTCTGGCGGACGACGGCAGACTCCGGCCTCCCCACCGTGGGCCGGGTCGCTGTCTACGACCGAGAGGACCGTCTACTCCTCAGTCGATCGGTCGCGCTGCGCTGGGTCCGCGACGAGCAGGGCGACCAGGACGAGCGGTGCGGTGGTCCGTCGACCGCGGCCGTGTCGGTCGGACTCTCGCGCTGAGCACACGTCGAGCTGGACGGGGCGTCACCCTGGCGTCGCGCTGCTGCGGCGCACATGAGCGAGCGCGTTCCTTCCCATGACGGCCGCGATGGGAACGGGAAACGGGCGTACCTGGTCGGAACAACAGACCGGGTACGCCCGCTTCGACCAGGTGTGCCCCGGATCGCCCTACGACGACGTGGGCGGCGAAGCCACCGACTCCATGCCGTCCAGCCGTGCCTCTTCGGCGTCGTACCCGGCACGCACCTGGCGCAGCACCAGGTCGTCGATCTCGTCGGCGTCCCGCAAGCGCAAGAGGGTTCTCGCCTTGTGCTGCACGAGTGCGAGCTCGAGGGCGACCGCGTTGTCGTGCCGCTGCAGCGCGGGGTGGTCGTCGTCGTCCCCTTCGCGGGCCTCGATCACGTCGAGGTGGGCCTCGTAGTCCTTCCGCAGTCGATCCACCGTGGCACGATCGGCTCCGGTCGACCGTGCGAGACGGGGGAGCGCGTCGAGCGCCTCCTCGATCGCGGTGCGTTCGGCGTAGCGACGTTCCTCGCTGACGGACTCGTCCTCGGGCAGCGCGGCGCGGCGCAGGACGGCCGGCAGCACGAGGGCCTGCCCGACGATCGTGACGATGACCACCCCGGCGGTGACGAAGACGATGAGGTCGCGCTCGGGGAAGTCGCCACCGGACTCCAGCGTGCGTGGCACGGCGACGGCCATGGCGAGCGACACCGCGCCCCGGAACCCGGCGAACCCGCTGACGAGCCGGTCGCGGTGCCCCTCGCGCGGTTCTCCGCCGGTGCGCCGGGTGACGAGCCAGATGGTCCCGCCCGCGGCGTTCAGGAACGCGAACCGCACGATGACGAGCAGCACGGCGACCGCGAAGACGATCCCGGTCCCGCGCAGCAGGTCGGCGGGGTCGAGTGCGCGTGCGGCGACCATCGCCTCGATGCCGACCAGCACGAACAGTGCGCCGTTGAGCAGGAAGGTCAGGAACGACCAGAACGCGCGCACCTGCTGCCGGGTCTCGGCGCGGTCGAGCTTCGGGCCGACCTGGCTCACGACGATGCCGGCCGCCACCACCGCGAGCACCCCGGAGGCCTCGATCGCCTCGGCGGCGAGGAACGCGGCGAACGGGACGAGCAGGGTGACGAGGTTCTCGAGGACCACGGTGTCGACGCGCCGCAGCACCATCGTGCCGATCCAGGCGGCGGCGAGTCCGGCGGCGACCCCGCCGATGTAGGAGAGCACGAGCATGCCCGACACACCCCAGAACGTGAGCTCCTGCGTGCCGACGGTCACGGCGACGGCGATGCCGTAGACCACGAGGGTGGTGCCGTCGTTCACGAGGCTCTCGGCGCGGAGCACCGTGACGTTCCGCCGGGGCAGCATCTTCGTGAGCACGCCGACCGCGGTCGCGTCGGTCGGGGCGACCGCGGCACCGAGCACCCAGGCCGGGCCCCACGGCATGCCGAGCAGGTGCAGCAGGACGGCGACCGCGCCGGCGGTGACCACGACGAGCAGGGTGCCCATCAGGACGATGCCGCGCAGGTTCTTGCGGATCTCGCGGAGCGACGTCGTCAGGCTCTCCCAGTACAGCAGCGCCGGGAGGAAGAGGAGCAGGACCGCCTCGGCCGGGAGCTCGACGTTCGCGAACTCCGGCACGAGCCCGAGCAGCGCGCCGAACACCAGGAGCAGCACGGGTGGTGCGACCCGGATGCGGTCGGCGACGGCGGCCGTCAGTGCGATGGCGAGGCCGAGCACGACCACCAGTTCCGGTCCCAGCACGTGCACTCCGATCGTCGTCCGACCCGCCAGTCAACGCCGATCCACGGTGGATCCTTCCAGAACAGCCGAACGACGCGCCGCACCACAGCGCACGACGCGCCACACCACCCGCCGCGTCACACCGCCCGCGGCCGCCGCACCACCCGCCGCCACCACGCCCGCCACGGCAGGGACGTCACCAGCGCCGACCCGATCACGACGGTCCCGAACCACCCCACGACGATGCCCGGGATCGGCACGAGCAGGCTCGCCCACAGCAGCACCGCCAGCACGCCGAGCACGTACGCCGCCCCTGCCTTCAGGTACCGCAGCCGCTTGAGTCCCGCAGCCTGGTCGACGTGCGAGGTCAGCCGTGCCAGGAACACCGCCCCGACGCCGATCGCACCGATGGCGACCGCGGCCTGCTCGAGCGCCCCGAGCCCGTCCGACCCGAGCGGCCCGGACCCCGACAGGCTGTACACGCCGTCGAGGATCTCGAACAGCATGAACACCACGAGCCCCCGCTCGAACACGACGGTCGACGCGTAGAGGTGGATGCGCCAGGCACCGCGGCCGACCCCGATCGACGCGGTGTCCGATCCTCCGGCACCGCCGCCCCCGCGCAGCGCCCATCCGGCGATGCGCTTCGACGCGAGGTAGGCGGCGATGCCCGCGATCCCGCCGATGGCAATCGGCAGCAGTGCGCCGGGTGCCCACCCGGAACGTGACCCGATGAGGACCGAGGTGACCACGACCCCCGTCAGAGCGGTGACCAGCGACCAGACGCGCGGGCGCGCGACGGAGGCGAGTCGGGCCTCCAGGCGGCCGAGCCACGACCTGCGCGACGCGCGGTCGGTGTTGAACAGGTACTCGGCGAACACGAGCCAGATGAACGCGGCGCCGAAGGCGGCGAGGGCCGGGCGAACCTCGGCCAGGTGCGCGGAGAACGAGCCGGGTGCGAAGACCGCCTGTTCGACGGAGCTCGCCGGGTCGGTCGCGTCACCGACCGCGACCGCCGCCGGCGGCAGCAGCAGGCGCATCGCGAGGACGCCCGCGACGATGCCGAGCGACAGGAACAGCCGCCGGGCGGGTGAGTGCAGGCGCCCGGCGATGCCGGCCATCGGCACGGACGAGTCCGCGGCCATCGCGATCTCGAGGAACGCGAGCGCGACGAAGGCGAGCGCGGCGGCGGGGCCGAGCACGGCCCACGCCACGGCCGCTGCGGCGACCGTGATGAGCAGGGGGACGGTCAGGAGTGATCTCGTGGCCATCTGCCCATCCAGCACGGTCGGGCTGGGCGGCGCATGGAGCGCTCCTGGGCATCGGCCTGGAGGCCCGTGGGGACCCCGCAGAACAGGTGACGGTCCGTCCCCACTTGCGGGGACGGGGGGACGCAAAACACCGGTGTTCGCGTGTTGAACCGCGGTTTGCGCGTGTTCAACCGGCGAACACCGGTGTCCAGCGGGGGACCAGCGTCAGTCGTGGAACGTCTCGATGGACGCGCCGAGCGAGTTGAGGCGCTCCTGCAGCTGCTCGTAGCCACGGGCGATGATGCCGACGTTGCGCAGGACGCTCTCGCCCTTCGCCGCGAGCATCGCCAGCAGGATGACCACGGCGGGCCGGAGTGCCGGCGGGCAGCTGATCTCGGCGCCGGAGAAGTGCGTCGGGCCGGTGACGTCGAGGCGGTGCGGGTCGCGCAGGGTGACGCTCGCGCCGAGACGGGTGAGGTCGAGCAGGTGGATCGCCCGGCCCTCGTAGACCCAGTCGTGCACGAGCGTGGTGCCCTCGGCCATGGCCGCGATGACGACGAAGAACGGCAGGTTGTCGATGTTCAGCCCGGGGAACGGCATCGCGTGGATCTTGTCGATCGGGGCGTGCAGGTCGGACGGGTGCACCGTGATGTCGACGAGGCGGGTGCGGCCGTTGGCGGCGGCGTACTCCTCGCTGACGTCGAACAGCAGGCCCATCTCGGCCAGGGTGGCGAGCTCGATCTCGAGGAACTCGATCGGCGCACGGGTCACGGTGAGGGTGGACGCGGTGACGATGCCCGCGGTCAGCAGGCTCATCGCCTCGACCGGGTCCTCGCTGGGCCAGTAGTCCACGACCTCGTCGATGCGGCTCTTGCCGGTGATGCGGAGCGTCGTGGTGCCGATGCCCTCGATCTGCACGCCGAGCAGCTCGAGGAAGAAGCAGAGGTCCTGCACCATGTAGTTGGGGCTGGCGTTCCGGATGACGGTCTCGCCGTCGCGGGCGGCAGCGGCGAGGATCGCGTTCTCGGTCACGGTGTCGCCGCGCTCGGTGAGGACGACGGACTTCGTGGGGACGGCCTGGTTCGCGACGTCGACCTCGTACCAGCCGGAGGTCGCCTCGACGTCGACGCCGAACGGCCGCAGTGCGATGAGGTGTGGCTCGACCGTGCGGGTGCCGAGGTCACAGCCGCCGGCGTAGGGCAGGCGGAACGACTCGTACCGGCCACTGAGCGGGCCGAGGAACATGAGCACGCTGCGGGTGCGGCGGGCGGCGTCGGCGTCGATCGCGTCGAGGCGCAGGTCGTCGGGGGCGACGATCTCGAGGGTCTCGCCGTCCTCGGACCACGTGACGCTCGCGCCGAGGCTGCGGAGCACGTCGATGATGCGGTCGACCTCGACGATCCGGGCGACCTTGTGCAGACGGGTCACACCGCGGTTGAGCAGCGAGGCGCAGAGCAGCGCCACGGCGGCGTTCTTGCTCGAGTTCACCGCGATGGAGCCGCTGAGCTTCCGGCCGCCCTGCACGCGCAGGTGGGCACGCTGCGGGGCGCCGCCGATCGAGACGATCTGCTGGTCGAGGGCGTCGCTGATGCGGGTGAGCATCTCGAGGGACAGGTTCTGACCGCCCTGCTCGATGCGGTTGATCGCGCTCTGGCTGGTGCCGACGCGTTCGGCGAGCTGGGCCTGGGTCATGCTGCGGCCCTTGCGGGCGCCCCGGATCAGGGCGCCGACCTCACGGAGAGGTGCTGCGGTCGCCGGAGATGCCGGCGAGACGACGGTGGTGGTGTCGGACATGCGCGCCACGCTAACACGCTCATGAGATAAAGCGGTGGAGGATCGACCCCCGTTGCGCGTCTGGAGGTCTCGAATACGTCACAGCTGGCAATTTCGGGGGACGAACACGCTCAGGGATCGGTCAGGGTGCCCCGGACGATCGAGTCGCCGGAGTGTGCCGGATCCCCGTCGTCGGCCTCGGCGGAGACGTCCACGACCGGGAACCGCTCGGTGTCGAGACCCGCCGGCACCGTGAAGCGGCCACGGTCGCCGTCGAGGTACCCGACGCTCACCAGGCCGGCGAGGTCCGCGCGCATCATCCAGACCTCGCGCAGCGGACCGGTGCCGGAGCGACCGCGCTCACCGTGCAGGTCGACCACGAGCGTGACCCGACCGTCCTGGTCGCGTTCCAGTTCGGCCGTGCCGGTGGTGCCGGACCAGCCGGGCAGGGCATCGAGCTCGGTGTTCGCGAGGACGGTCTCGGTGTCGCCGCGGGGGAGTCCGGGCACGACCCCGGACGCGACGCCGATGCCGAGGACGACGGCGAGGACGCCGACACCGGCGATGGCCGCCGCGAGGGCACGGCGTCGACGCGGACGCGACCGGGGTCGGCGGGACGCGGCGTGGTGCCGCAGCTCGGACGACGTGGCGGCGGGCGCGGGTGCCTGTCCGGGTTCGCGGCCGGGCGCGCGCTCGGGTTCGGTGGCCGGTGCCGGTGCCGGTGCCGGTGCCGGTGCCGCAGCGTGCTGGGGCGTCCGGGCGATCTCGGCCGCGATCCGCTCCCACACGTGCTCCGGCGGTGCGGCCAGCTCGACGTCCTCGGACGCCCGGGTGACCGCGGCGACCCGCTGCAGCACGGCCACCTCGTCGCGGCACCGGGCGCAGGACGCCAGGTGCTCGGCGACGGCGTCCTCGGCCACCTCGTCGGAGACCGCGAGCATCGCCAGTGTCTCGTCGTCGACGTGCTTCATTCGATCACCTCCAGACGTGTTCGGAGCCGAGCCAGACTTCGGTGGATGTGGCTCTTGACGGTGCCCAGCGGCAGTTCGAGCCGTTCGGCGATCTCACGATGGCTGAGGTCGTCGTAGAACGCCAGTCGCATCACCCGACGCGGGACCTCGTCGAGCCGGTCGAGTTCACCCGCCACGAGTGCCCGTTCGGCCAGGTCGAAGGCCGGTTCGGGCGCCGGCGTGGTCTCCTCCACGACCTCCGGGTCCGCGGCGCTGGCGTGCCGGCGTCGCTCGTTCCGCGCGTCGGCGATGCAGTTCCGGGTGATGCCGACCAACCAGGCGCCGAGTGGTGCCCTGGTCGGGTCGTAGCTCGTGCTCCGCTGCCAGGCCTTCACGAACACCTGCTGCGTGACGTCCTCGGCGGCGGCCGGGTCGGCCAGTGCCCGGAGCGCCAGGGAGTACACGAGCGACGACCACCGTTCGTAGACGGCGCGCAGGGCGTGCTCGCTCCCCTCGCGGAACGCGTCCGCGAGTTCGCCGTCGTCCGGGAGGCTGATCGTCACGTCTTCCTGTCGCTGGTGCGGTCGTCGTCGACCACGATCCGATCGTAGGGGGCGGATCGTCGCCACCGTCAGACCGGGACCGCGGTGACGACGAGGTTGCTCTCGTAGTGTCCGGTGGCTGCGTCGAACGTCCCGCCGCAGGTGACCAGGACGAGCCGCCGAGGTCCGTCGGCACGGAACACGTCGCCCCAGGCGAGGCCCTGCTTCTCGAGCATGCTGACGGAGTCGATCCGCCACGTGGTCTCGGCGCCGGCCGTGTCGGTGATGGTGACCCGGGTGCCGGACGGTGCGCCACGGAGCCGAGCGAACGGACCGACGCCGTACCCGACGGCGTCGACGTGCGCCGCGATGACGACGGTTCCCTCGTCGGACGACGGCGCGGCACCGAAGCGGTACCAGCCGGCGGTCGCCGGGTCCGGCGGGAGCGCCATGGCACCGTCCTCGTCGACCCCCTCGGGACGGACGGGCGCGGTGATCCCGGCGTGGTCGACGGTGATCGTGGTCGGAGCGGCGGCCCGCCGGACCGGGGGGATCGTGGCGGTCTGCTGCGGCACCTCGGTCGAGAACGCCGACGGGACCGGGGTCGGGCGCGGTGCGCTGGTCGTCAGGACGGACGGTTGCCCGCCGGGGGTGGTCCCGGCCGACGAGCACCCGGTCAGGGCGGCGGCCGCCACGGCGACGACGAGCGTCACCGTGGCGGACCGCACGGGGCGTTGCACGGTCAGCGCTGGGTCGCTGCGTTCCGGCGACGGAGCACGACGGCCCCGACTGCGGCAGCGGCGGCCAGGGCGGCCGCCGCTGCGCCGACCAGGGGCAGGGGGCCCTGGTCGTTCGTGGCCACGAGACCCGCGTTCCCGGCAGGGACACCGTTCGGCGCACCACCCAGGTCCGAGATGGTCTGCGTGGCGAGTGCGAGGTTCGAGTCGTCCAGGCTGCCCCAGGCGTAGACGATGGTGGACGAGCCGGCGGCGATCTCGACGTCCGCCGGGCCGATGACCGGGTCTGTGGTCCCGGCCGCGGCGACGCTCGCCGAGACGGTGCCGGCCGGCAGTTCGAGTGCCTGCTCGTCGGGGTTCGACAGGTTCGAGACGACAGCCTCACCACCGGCGAGGACGTCGACAGCAGGGGCGGCGGCGACGTGCCGGACGACGAGGCGTCCCTGCCCGGCCGCGACGGCCGAAGTGTCGTTGGTGAACACCGTGGCGGTCGGCGAACCGTCGGTGGCGTCGTGCGCGACGGCGGTGTAGTTGCCACCCGCGTCGAACGAGACGTCCGCCGGGCCGATGATCGGCTCGGACGCGTCGGTGGCGTCCGCGGCGGTGACGGCGAGCTGGTGGGCACCGGCCGGCACCATCATCGGGCCGGCGAGGGTGCCGGGGGTGAAGTCGTCGATGGCACGTTCGCCGTCGAGGTAGACGTCGACGGTGACGTCCGGGACGGCGTGCAGGACCGAGAGCGTCGCCTCACCGGTGGCGGCGGTCGCAGCGGTCGCGGGCAGTACGGCCGCGGCGGCGGCGAACAGGACACCGGCGCTCAGGCCGGTGGCGAGTGTCTTGCGCATGACGTGTCTCCTTCGGGCCTGTCCGGGCCAGTGCGGACGGCGTCGTCCTCGACGTCGTACCCCCACTACCGCCGGAGCACCCCGATCGGATGCAGCGGTTTGCTGGGGATCAGCTGAGACGACGCCAGACCCCGGAGTTGCCGGGACGCGACCACGTCTCCGGCTCGGCAGGGACTGCACTGACCTCGGCTCCCCAGTCGGTGAGCCGGTAGGCGGAGTCCGGCGTCCACCCTGCGACGACGCTCGCCCGGCTGCCGTCGACCGGCACGGCGAGTCCGGAGGTGCGGAACCAGCCCGCGACGGTCAGGTGCACGACGTCGTACTCGGTGGCCACCGCGGACCAGTCCGGCAGCACCCAGTCACCCTGCCGTCCGGTCGCCACGGCCCAGTCGTTCCGTCGGGTGGTCTGCGTCACGTCGAGCGGCCAGCGTCGGCACAGCGCAGCCCAGTCGGCGGGACCGTCGACGGTGCACACGCGCGCCGTGGCATCGGCGGGCACGGCCGAGACCACGGCGCGTTCCTGCCCGAAGGAGTCCTCGACCGCCCACAGCGCCAGCGGCCCGGCGGACGGGAACGGCGCTCGCGTGTGCTGCGCGAGCGGCCACGGCGGAGTCGTCCACCAAACCCCGCTGGCCACCCCCGGGTTCCCCTCGGCGTCCTCGCGGCGCAGCTCCCGGGACCAGTCGGCGAGCGCCTCTGCCGCTCCCGGACGTCGGGGCTGGTCGTCCTCGTCGAACTCGACGCTCCATGCTCCGCCCTGCGGGTCGAAGAGCCGGCGCACGACCGGGCTGTCGGCAGCCCACCGAGCGATCCGCCGGAGCGCGGGCAGCAACTCCGGTCGGCCGAGGAGCACGTCCAGCGCGTCGGGCTGCTGCCACCACAGCGCGCTCTCCGCAGTGGACTCGAGTGCGACCACCACGTCGTCCTCGCCCACGGACGGCAGGGACACCGCCGCGAGTGCGCTCGCCACGGTTCCCAGGTGCGGAGCCGGCTCCGGTTCGACCGCACCGCCGATGCCGAAGAGCGTGCGGCCGTCGCCGAGTTCGACGCCGAGGTGGTGCTCAGCCCAGAAGAGCAGGGCGCCGAGGTGTGCCGTGGCCGGATCGTCGGGGTCCTGCACCACGCGGACGAGCTCCAGACAGAAGCGCCGGCCACGCGGGTGGGCGAGCAGGTCCGAGGCATCGATCACCGCACCAGGCTACTGACGGCCACTAACGCACCCGCCGCAGCCGCCGATAGTCCTCCGTGCAGGCCCACGGACGGGCCCGCATCCCGCCCCACGGACGGCGGCGGGACGATCGAGAACCAGGACGGGCCATGATCGTCGTCACACGACTGAACGGCAGCGGATTCGCTGTGAACCCCGATCTCGTGGAGCGCATCCAGGAGACGCCGGACACGACGCTCATCATGGTCGACGGCGCGAAGTACATCGTGCGGGAGTCGATGGCCGACGTCATCGACCTGATCGCCGCGTACCGCGCCCGCATCGTCGGCATGGCCTACGGCACCGACGCAGCCCCGCGCGCGGGCACGAACACGGGCCCGCAGCCGACGCTCGCCCCGGTCGCCGCCCTCCGCACCCCGCTGCACGGCCGCGCGCTGGACGGGGGTCGTTGACGTGGACATCGCAACGATCGTCGGCATCCTGCTCGCCTTCGGCGCACTGTTCGGCATGGTCCAGATGGAGCACGTCGAGCTCGGCGGACTCTTCCTGCCCGCCCCGATGCTGCTCGTGTTCGGGGCCACCATCGGCTGCGGCATCGCCAGCACGACCCTCAAGGACGCCATCGCCAGCTTCAAGGCCGTTCCGAAGGCGTTCACCGGCAAGGTCACTCCGCCGGCGTCGGTCATCGACGACGTCGTCGGGCTCGCCGAGACCGCGCGGGCGAACGGCCTGCTCGCCCTCGAGCAGGAGGCCGACAAGCACGACGACCCGTTCATGAAGAAGGCGCTGCAGAACATCGCCGACGGCACCGACGGGGACGAGCTGCGGATCCTGCTCGAGGACGAGATCGAGTCCAACGCTGCACCGATGCGGAGCGCGAGCGCGTTCTTCATGGGCCTCGGCGGGTTCGCCCCGACCGTCGGCATCATCGGCACCGTGGTGTCGCTCACCCACGTGCTCGCGAACCTCGGCAAGCCGGACGAGCTCGGCCCGCTCATCGCGAGTGCGTTCGTCGCCACCCTGTGGGGCCTGCTGACCGCGAACTTCATGTGGCTGCCGATCGGCGGGAAGCTCCGCAAGCTCGCGCAGCTCGAGTCGGACCGGCAGACGCTCCTGATGGAGGGCCTGCTCGCGGTCCAGGCCGGCAGCCAGCCCCGTCTGCTCGGCGAGCGCCTGAAGGCCATGGTGCCGCCCGAGGCCCGCGCCGACACGTCGGCCAAGGCCAAGGCCAAGGCGAAGAGCGGCAAGGGCAAGGGCGGCACCGCCGGCGACGCCGACGAGCAGCAGCTGGCGGCCTGACGATGAGCGCCAACCCCCGGGGCCGAGGCCGCGGTCGCGCCAAGAAGTCGCACGACGAGGCCGAGCACCCCGACGAGCGCTGGATGGCGTCCTACATGGACATGATCACGGTGCTGATGTGCATGTTCCTCGTGCTCTTTGCGATGTCCACCGTCGACCAGCAGAAGTACGTCCAGCTGAAGAACTCGCTCGCCACCGGCTTCGGCGAGGTGACGTCGCAGAAGGTCGACACGGCGAGCGGCACGGTCGTCACGAAGGACCAGGTCGAGGACGGCTCCGGCTACTCGACGGACAAGTCCCAGGCCGACCACTCCACCGCGTCGTCGGGCACGGCGGACACCGACGTCGACCCGGCATCGACCGTGGTGCCGACCAGCGCGACGAAGCAGGACCTCGCTGCCGCGAAGCGCGAGCTCGACGACCTGACGCGCCTGGAGCGTGCGATCCAGCGCAACCTGGCGAAGGCCGGACAGACCGAGAACGTCCAGTTCACCGTCGACGCCAGGGGCCTCATCGTCCGGCTCATCGGCAGCGAGACGTACTTCGGCACGAACAGCGCCGACCTGTCCGACCAGGCGCGGTCGATCATGGACGCGATCGCCCCGGTGCTGCGGACGTCCGACCACGACGTCAGCGTCGAGGGCCACGCCGACCAGCGGAACTCGACCGCCCCGTACGCGACGAACTGGGAACTCAGCGCGGCGCGGGCCACCGGGGTGCTGCGTGACCTGGTCGAGCGGGGCGGGATGCCCGGCGACCACGTGCAGAGCGTCGGCTTCGGGTCGAGCCGGCCGCTGGCGAAGGGTGGCACCGACCAGGACCTCGCGCTGAACCGCCGGGTCGACATCGTGGTCCTGTCGAACGCCGACCAGGACGTCAGCGCCCTGATGCCGGCCCTGGCGAAGGCGCAGGACGCAGCACGAGCGGGCTGAGAGACGAGCAGGACGCAGCACGACAGGGTCGAGAGACGAGCAGGAGGGAGCGCGACAGGGCGGCACACCAGAACGAGGCCACCGCCCCACTACGGGGTACAGCACTGACGGGTGCCCCACAGGTGACCGATAGACGCACCCGTGACCGAGACCCTGCCAGCGCCCGAGGTGTACGACTTCGCGCGCCCGTCGACGCTGGCCCGTGAGCACGCCCGTGTCCTCGAGCTCGCCTTCGAGACCTTCGCGCGCCAGTGGGGCACGCAGCTCACGGCGAAGGTCCGTGCGGTCAGCCAGGTCACCTGCGAGCAGGTGCAGATGACGACGTACGACGAGTACGCCGCGTCGCTGCCCGCCCTCACCGGCATGGTGCTGCTCCCGATCACCGGCGTGACCCCGAAGGGCGTGCTGCAGGTCCCGCTCGACGGCGCGCTGACCTGGGTGTCGCACGCGCTCGGCGCCTCGAAGCCGCTGCCGACCCCGGACCGCACCTTCACGCCCATCGAGCAGGCCCTGGTCCGCAAGATCGTCGAGGACGCCCTCGACGACCTGCGCTACTCGTTCGGCGGCCTGCTCGCGCAGGACGTCACGGTCGGCGGGTTCCAGTTCAACAGCCAGTTCGCCCAGGCCGCCCAGAAGGGTGACCTGATGATCGTCGCCTCGTTCTCGATCCGGGTGGGCGACCGCATCGCCCCCGGCACGCTGGCCCTGCCGGCCGAGGCCGTCCTGCCGCAGCTCGGCGAGGCCGCCGCGCACGTTTCGACCGCCGACGCCCGCGCCCTGCTCGACGCGCAGCTCGAGAGTGTCCCCGTCGGTGTCAGCCTGCGCTTCGCCCCGGCGACCGTGCTCCCGACGCAGGTCCTCCGGCTCGCCGTCGGCGACGTGCTGCCGCTGCCGCACCCGCAGCACCGCCCCCTCACCATCGCGGTCGACGGGGAACCCGTCGGCACCGCCGCGGTCGGCGCGAACGGCTCGCGCCTCGCCGGCATCGTCGTCACCACCACGAGCACGGAGCAGCACTGATGACCGAAACGACCACCCTCCACACCGCAGCGGCCGAGTCGCTCGCGGCGCAGCTCCCGACGGCCGCCCCGTTGCGCGCGGTGCTCCTGCCTGGAGGCGCGACACCGGTCGTGCTCGACGCGGCGACCGACGCCGTGGTCGCGTCGTTCGTCGGCGGCCTGTCGGCCGACCTGGCGCTCGTGCTCACCGACCTCGAGGCGATCACGGCCGCCGGAGGCACCGACCACGGCATCGTCGCGGTCACCGACGTGCTGCGTCCGTCGCTCGAGGCCGCTGCCGGCGTGCTCGGCGTCGGGGTGCTCGGCGAGGCGAGCCGCGCGTCGGCGGCGTCGCTCCTGGCGGACCCCGACACGGTCGTGTTCGAGTTGACCGCCGGCGGGCTGCCCGCAGGTTGGTTCGGTATCCGTGTCCGCGAGAACGGCACGGTGTCCGCCCCCGTCGTCGCGAACCTGCCCGCCGGCAACCTCGGCCGGATCAACAACGTCGAGATGACCCTCACGGTGGAGATCGGTCGCACCCGCATGTCCGTGCGCGACGTGCTCGGCATGGAGCCCGGTGCCGTCGTGGAGCTCGACCGCAGCGCCGGCGCCCCCGCCGACGTCCTGCTGAACGGCCGTCTCATCGCGCACGGCGAGGTCGTGGTCGTCGACCAGGACTACGCGGTCCGGATCACGCGCATCCTCGACGTCGCCGAGATCGTCTGACCCGCACGTGGACACCCTCGTCGTCACCCTCCGCGTCGCGCTCTCGCTCGGCGTCGTGCTCGCCCTCATGTGGGTGCTGCACCGCGCGAGCCGCAAGCGCTTCTCGGGCAAGCCGTCCGGCCGTCGGGCCGCGACCGTCGAGGTCGTCGGACGGCAGGGCATCGGCGGCAAGGCGAGCGTCGTCGTGGTCGACGTCGAGGGGGAGCGGCTCGTGCTCGGCGTGTCCGAGCACGGGGTCACGCTGCTCACCAGCGGGCAGGCGCCCGCGCCCGAACTCACCATCGTGACCGGACCGGTTGCGCTGCCGGTGCGTCCCGCCCCGTCGGCCGACGCGTTCGGTCGGGAACTCGCGCAGCAGACGGACGTCACCACGGGCCTCCAGGACGACGCGCCGAACGTGACCGACGCACCCGGCGTGGCCGCGCCGTTGCCGATGCGCCCGCGCAACCGCCGTCCGCAGCGCACCGTGCCGAGCGTCCAGCAGCTGCAGGGCTCGATCCTGTCGGTCGACACCTGGCGGCAGGCCGCCGCGGCGCTCCGGAACCGGCGGGCCGGGTGAGGGCGGCAGGGCCGCACCGGCTGGCACGGTCGGGTCGACTCGTCGCCCTCGTCCTGCTCGGGCTGGCGGTCGTCGCCGGGTTCCTCATGCTCACCACGACCAGTGCGCACGCCGCCGGTGTCGTCGAGCCCACGGCTCCGGCCACGCCGACCGCACCCGCGACCGGCGACTTCAGCGTCAGCGTGAACGGCCCGGACGGCACGCCGTCGTCCGCCGTCGTGACGCTCATCGGCATCACGCTGCTGAGCGTTGCACCGGCGCTGATGCTCATGATGACGTCGTTCACGAAGATCTTCGTCGTGCTCGCCATGACCCGGAACGCACTCGGGCTGCAGTCGATCCCGCCGAACCAGGTGATCGCTGGGCTCGCGCTGTTCCTGTCGTTGTTCGTGATGGCGCCGGTGCTCGGGCACATCAACGACGACGCCCTGCAGCCCTACCTGGCGGGGAAGCTCGACTTCAACCAGGCCGTCGAGATCGGCACGAAGCCGCTGCGGACGTTCATGCTCCACCAGACCCGCGACGAGGACGTCGCCCTGATCACCCGCGCCGCCGGGCTCGACAACCCCGGGTCGATGGCCGACGTGCCGATGACGACGGTCATCCCGGCGTTCATCATCTCCGAGCTCCGCAGCGCGTTCATCATCGGGTTCGTCATCTTCATCCCGTTCCTGGTGATCGACCTCGTCGTCTCCGCGGCGCTCATGTCGATGGGCATGATGATGCTCCCGCCGGTCATGATCTCGCTGCCGTTCAAGATCCTGCTCTTCGTGCTGGTCGACGGCTGGGGCCTCATCATCACCTCGCTCATCGAGAGCTACCACGTTGTCTAGGGGGCGCGCATGAACCAGCAGGCCGTCATCGACCTCGTGCTGCAGGCACTCCTGGTGTCGGGGAAGCTCGCCGCGCCGGTCCTGGTGACCTCGCTCGTCGTCGGCTTCGCGATCTCGCTGTTCCAGTCGGTCACGCAGATCCAGGAGGTCACGCTCTCGTTCGTGCCGAAGGCCGTCGCCGTCGCGATCGCCCTGGTGATCTGCGGCAACTGGATGATCTCGGAGATGATCGCGTTCACGCACGTCGCCTTCGACATGATCCCGAAGCTGCTCGGGCACGGCTGATGGAGCTCGCCGTCAACGCCGACCGGCTCGAGGCCACGATGCTCGCCGGCGTCCGGCTCGTCGCGTTCTTCGTGATCGCGCCGCCGTTCTCGTACCGTGCGTTCCCGGGCACCGTGAAGGTGATCCTCGGGCTGGGTCTCGCCATCGGCGTCGCCCCGCGCGTCGCCGTCGGCTACGAGTCGCTCGAGACGGGGCCGTTCCTGCTCGCCCTGCTCACCCAGCTCGTCGTCGGGCTGTCCCTCGGGTTCCTGGTGTTCCTGGTGTTCGCGGCCGTGCAGTCCGCCGGCGCGCTCATCGACCTGTTCGGCGGGTTCACGCTGGCGCAGGCCTTCGACCCGCAGTCCCAGGTCAACGGCGCGCAGTTCACCCGCCTGTTCCAGATGACCGCGCTCGCGCTGCTCTTCACCTCCGGCGGGTACCAGCTCATCGTCGGCGGCCTCGTGCGGTCGTTCGACGCCGTGCCGCTCACCGGCACGTTCGCGGTCGACGGGCTCGCGTCGATGCTCGTGACGGCGATGTCGCAGATGTTCCTCGCGACGCTGCAGATCGCCGGACCGCTCGTGGTGGTGCTGTTCCTGGCGGACGTCGGCCTCGGCCTGCTCACCCGTGTGGCCCCGGCGCTCAACGCGTTCCAGATGGGCTTCCCGATCAAGATCGGCCTGACCGTCCTGTTCGCCGGCGCGCTCTTCATGGCCCTGCCCTCGGTGGTGTCGTCGCTGACCGGCGACGCCGTCGAGGCGATCACGGGACGGGGGTGACGACGTGTCCGACAGCGGAGAACGCTCCGAACAGGCGACGCAGCAGCGGATGCGCGAGGTCCACGAGAAGGGCCAGGTCGGCCGCTCCCAGGACCTCGGCGCGTGGATCGGCATCGCGGTCGCGGCGCTCATGATCCCGGCCGCCATCGGCAACGCCGCAGCGGCCGGGCAGGACCAGCTGCTCGCCGTGCAGCGCGTCATCGAGGACCCCGAACTCGGTGCCGTGCAGGCGCTGCTCGCCGACGCGCTGGGCTCGATGGGTGCGACCCTCGGTCCGATGCTCGCGGTGGTCGCCGTCGCCGTGCTCGCCGCCGCAGTGACCCAGGGCGGGGTGCACTTCCGCAAGATGGCGCCGCAGCCCGAGCACTTCGATCCGATCGCCGGCCTGAAGCGGGTGTTCGGCACCCAGGCGCTCTGGAACGGCGCGAAGGCGCTGCTGAAGACCGCCGTGGTCGGGCTCGTGCTCTGGTTCGCGGTGCAGGGACTCATGCCGGTCCTGATGACGAGCGGTTCGCTGCCGCTGTCCGCCGTGCTCGAGGCGGCAGCCGCCGGGTCGGGCACGCTGCTGCGCGCCGCGATCGTCGCCGGGCTGGTCCTGGCCGCCCTCGACGTGTTCGTGGTCATCCGCCGCAACCGGAAGCGCACGATGATGACCAAGCGCGAGGTCAAGGACGAGAACAAGCGGAGCGACGGCGACCCGCTGGTGAAGTCGCAGCGCCGGTCCCGCCAGCTCGCGATGAGCCGCAACCGGATGATCCAGGCCATCGGCACCGCGGACGTCGTGATGACGAACCCGACCCACTACGCCGTCGCGATCAAGTACGAGCCCGGCAAGTCCGCGCCCCGGGTGGTCGCGAAGGGCGCCGGCCCGGTCGCCGACGTCATCCGTGCCCGTGCCGAAGATGAGCGCGTGCCGATCGTCCGCGACGTCCCGCTCACCCGTGCCCTGCACGCCGCGTGCGAGCTCGGCCACGAGATCCCCGTCGACCTGTACACGCCGGTGGCCCGCGTCCTGTCCTTCGTGATGGTGCTGAAGGCCCGCGGCACGGCGGCCGGCACGCACGCGCCGCCGCGGCCGACCACCCCGGACGAGGTCGCGAGCGTCATCGACCCGGCCACCCTGACCGGGGACCTCCGCCCCCGCAAGCTCCGTCCACCGCGACTCGCAGAGAACCAGACCGAAGGACTCCCCGCATGAACCGCAAGGACCTGCCGAAGCTCGTCGTCCCGGTGTTCATCGTCGGCATCATCCTGCTGCTGATCCTGCCGGTGCCGTCGTTCCTGCTCGACTTCCTGATCATCATCAACATCCTGCTGGCGCTGGTGATCCTGCTCACGACGCTGTTCGTGAAGAAGCCGCTCGACTTCTCGGTGTTCCCGTCGCTCCTCCTCGTCGCGACGCTGTTCCGGCTCGGCCTCAACGTGGCGTCCACCCGGCTGGTGCTCGGCGAGGGGTTCGCGGGTGACGTCATCCAGGCGTTCGGCCACGTCGCCGTCTCCGGGTCGATCATCATCGGCGCGGTCATCTTCCTGATCCTCATCGTCATCCAGTTCGTCGTGGTGACGAAGGGTGCCGAGCGCGTCGCCGAGGTCGGTGCGCGCTTCACGCTCGACGCGATGCCGGGCAAGCAGATGGCGATCGACGCCGACCTGAACGCCGGGCTCATCACCGACCAGGAAGCGAAGGAGCGCCGGGCCGCGGTGTCCGCCGAGGCCGACTTCTACGGCGCAATGGACGGTGCGTCGAAGTTCGTCAAGGGCGACGCGATCGCCGGCATCCTGATCATCATCATCAACCTGATCGGCGGCATCGCGATCGGCATGCTGCAGAACGGCCTCTCCGCGACCGACGCGCTGTCGAAGTACGGCATCCTGACCATCGGTGACGGCCTGGTCACGCAGATCCCCGCGCTGCTGATGGCGGTGTCCACGGGCATGATCGTCACCCGGTCCGGCGCCGAGTCGGAGATGGGTTCCTCGGCCGCCACGCAGCTGTCGCAGTCGCGGAACGCCCTGATGATCGCCGGCGTCGCCGCGATCGCGATGGGGTTCATCCCCGGCATGCCGATCCTGCCGTTCCTGCTCGTCGGCGCCACCCTGCTGTTCACCGGCTGGCGCATCGGTCGGAACGCCGCCCGCGCCGAGGCGGACGCCGCCCGCCAGCAGGCACTCGAGGCCGCCGCACCGGTCGGTGACACCCCGGAGGACCTGCTCGAGCAGATGCGCGTGCACGCCCTCGAGATCCAGCTGGCCCCCGACCTCGTCGACATGGTGTCCGGCGCCTCGGACGACCTGCTCGGCCGGGTGCGGGCGCTCCGCCGCAAGATCGCGATCGACATGGGCATCGTCGTGCCCCCGGTCCGCACCCGCGACTCGATCGACCTGCCGCCGTCGACCTACGCCATCCGGATCGCCGGCGTCGAGGCCGGTCGGGGCACCGCGCCCGCCCGGAGCGTCCTGGCGCTGGGCGACCACCTGGACGGCCTGCCGGGCACGTCGACCGTCGAACCGGTGTTCGGCCTGACCGGCAAGTGGGTGCCCGCCGAACTCCGGCACGCCGCCGAGATGACCGGCGCGACCGTGATCGACCGCGTCTCCGTACTCGTCACCCACCTGCAGGCAGTGATCGGCGACAACGCCGCGCGCCTGCTCACCCGCGAGGACGTCAAGGTCCTGACCGAGGGCGTCAAGCAGGTCAACCCCGCCGCCGTCGAGGAACTCGTCCCCGGCATGCTCTCGATGGCGGAGCTGCAGCGCGTGCTGCAGGGCCTGCTCGCCGAGCGCGTGCCGATCAACGACCTCGGCCGCATCTGCGAGGCCCTCACCCTGCGGGCGAAGGTGTCGACCGACCCCGAGGGGCTCGTCGAGTCCGCCCGCGCCGCGCTCGGTCCGGCCCTCGCCGCCCGGTACACCGAGGCCGGCACGCTGCGGGTCATCATGATCGACCCGATGCTCGAGCAGTCGATGCTCGAGGGACTCCGGCCGTCCGAGCAGGGCAGCCAGATCGTGCTCGACGCACACCGGATCGAGCAGGTCCTCGGCTCCGTCCGCGACGCGGTCCGCTCCGTGGAGGACCAGGGGCTCTCCGCCGTCCTGGTGTGCGCCCCGCAGCTCCGCCCGGCCGTGCACCGCATGGTCGCCGCCCAGTCGAACGGGCTCCCGGTGCTGTCGTACCAGGAGGCCACCGCCGCTGGATCCACCATCGAGACCGTGGGAGTGGTCCGTGCCGCCGACCCGATTGCAGCGTAGCGGCGCGACGCTCGAGTCGGTCCGCGACGCCGTCCGGACCGAGTTCGGCGCGGGCGCCCGGATCGTCGCCGCCGAGCGCGTGACCACGCCGGGCTTCGGCGGGCTGTTCCGCAAGGCGCACGTCGAGGCCACCGTCGAGGTGCCGGAACCGGGGGACCAGCCCACCGCCCGGGTCGTCATCGCCGACTCGCCCGTGCAACGCGTCGGGATCGCGGCGCTGCTGGCCGACGCCGAGGCGGCCGAGGCGCGCATCGCCGGCACCGACGGCACCGCGTCCACGCGGGCGGACGCGTTCGCGTCGGTGCTCGACGGCTTCCAGGCGGACGGGATCACCGGAAGCGCCCCGCGCCCGACTCGCGCGCCGACCGAGCGAGACGTGCCCGCGGGGGTCGACCCGCGCCTCCAGGCCGCCGTCGACGCGCAGACCGTGGTCGACGCGCAGACGGTCGTCGAAACCCGGTCGGGAGGCCCGTCCCGCGTCCTCGACGCGCCCTCACCCGGACCGGTTCCCCGGCCCACCGCCCCGGCCGTGCGGTCCGCGGACGGCGACCTGGTGCTCCTGGTCGGTCGGCCGAACGACGTCGACGCGGCGGCCGGACTGTTCGCGGTCCGGCACGCCCTCCGACCGACCGATGCGGCCGACCGGCGGGCCGCGATCCTGGCGCGGGCGGACGGCGTCCGCGACGGTCACGCCGTGCTCGCGGTGGCCGCGTGGGACGACCGGGTGACGGGGGACGCGCTGCAGGCCGACCAGGTGTGGGTCGTCGTCGACGTCGGACGGAAGCCCGAGGACTCGGCGGCGATGGTGTCGGCGGTGGGGTCCCGCCTGCCGGTGGCCGGCGTCGTCGCGATCGGCGCGGGGGAGACCGCCACGCCCGGGTCGGTGGACCTGCTGGGGCTTCCCGTCGTGTCGCTAGGCTGAACGGGTGCTGGTACTCACGCGGAAGGTCGGCGAGCGGATCCTCGTCGGCGACGACATCGTCATCACGGTGCTCGACTCCCGGGGCGACGGCGTCCGGATCGGCATCGACGCCCCCCGGGGCGTGAAGATCCAGCGCGAAGAGGTCGTGCGTGCGGTCGCCGAGGCGAACGCCGAGGCCGCTGCGGCCGGCGACGACGCCGAGGCGCAGTTGCGCGCGGCGCTCGGTGCGCGGGGCGGGGCTGCCGCTGGCCGGGCGGCGCCCGAGCCGACCGACTCCTAGCGGCCCGGAGCAGCCACGCCCGTCGGGGGCGCGGCTGCTCGTCCGTCGCGAACGTGGTTCCCCGTCCGTCAGGGACGGGGTTTCTTCTCCTGCTCGGGCAGGCGGCCGGCAGCGGCCTCGGCGGCGAACCAGGCGCGTGCCTCGTCCTGTCGGGCCTGCTCGGCACCGAGCGCGATCGGCGCCCGGACGTGACCGGGTTCGTACCCGAAGGTCTCGATCAGCTGCGGGACGATCGGCCGGACGCGGGCGACGAGCCGGTCGATGTACGCCGACACGGCGCGGGCACGCTGCGCCGACAGCCGGCCGTGCAGCAGGTACCAGTCCAGGTGCTGCTCGAGCAGGCCGAGTGCGAACAGGTCGCGCAGCCAGACGAGCACGCGGCGGGTGTCGCCCTCGGTGACCTCGTCGAGCGCCTCGGTGAAGGCGTCCCACTGCATGAGTTCGGCGTGCGCCTTCGACGCCTCGATGAGCTCGTGCTGCGAGCGGTTCAGCAGGCGGGCGGCGCGGGCGCGGTCCTTGCCGGCCGATGCCAGGCGCATGCCGATCTCGGCGACCATGGTGTCCACCCGACCGGCGAGCAGGTCACGCTGCGTCCGGGGGTCCTGCAGGTCGGCGACGCTGGCGGCCAGGGAGCCCCGGTCGGCCACGGTCTGGCCGAGGCGACGGATGCCGGACGCGTCGGCGAGCTTCGACGCCGCGACGGCCGCGACGAACTTCGCGGTGGCGGCAGCATCCTTCGGGGCCTTCGCGCGGAACTCGGTGAGCAGGCGCTTGCCGACGAGCTGCAGCAGCACGGTGTTGTCGCCCTCGAACGTCACGTAGACATCGAGGTCGGCACGGAGCCCGGTCAGACGGTTCTCGGCGAGGAACCCGGCACCGCCGCAGGCCTCACGGGCCTCCTGCAGGGTGTCGAGCGCCGACCAGGTCGACATCGACTTGAAGGCAGCGGCCTGGGTCTCCAGGTCCTCCCGGCGCTCCGGGGTGTCCTCGCGCCCGCTGAAGACGTCGTCGAAGGTGCGCAGGAGCTTCTCGTGCGCGAACGACTGGGCGAACACCGTCGCCAGGCGCGGGATGAGACGGCGCTGGTGCCGGCCGTAGTCGAGCAGCACACCCTCGGTGCCGTCGCCGGTGGGGAACTGGCGGCGCTGCATCGCGTAGGTCAGCGCGATCTGCAGCGCGATCTTCTGGGCGACGACCGCGGCGCCGTCGAGCGACACCCGGCCCTGCACCAGGGTGCCGAGCATCGTGAAGAACCGGCGACCGGGCGAGGCGATCGGCGACGAGTACGTGCCGTCCGCGGCGACGTCGCCGTACCGGTTCAGCAGGTTGGTGCGGGGGACTCGGACGTGGTCGAACGCGAGCCGGCCGTTGTCGATGCCGTTCAGGCCGCCCTTCGGCCCGTCGTCCTCGCCGCTGACGCCGGGCAGGAAGGCCCCCTCGGCGTTCCGCAGTGGCACGTAGAAGGCGTGCACGCCGTGGTCGACGCCGGCGGTCACGAGCTTCGCGAACACGACGGCGGCGTGTCCGTGCAGGGCAGCGTTGCCGATGTAGTCCTTCCACGCACCGCGGAAGGGTGTGTGGATCTCGAACTCCTCGGTCGCGGGGTCGTACGTGGCCGTCGTGGCGATGCTCTGCACGTCCGAGCCGTGGCCGGTCTCGGTCATCGCGAAGCAGCCGGGGACCTCGAACGAGACGATGCCCGGCAGGAACTCGCGGTGGTTGGCCTCGGTGCCCAGGTGGTGCACGGCGGACCCGAACAGGCCCCACTGCACGCCGGCCTTGATCTGCATCGACGGGTCGGCGGTGACGAGTTCCTCGAACGCCGCGAGGTTGCCGCCGTGGTTGTCCTGGCCGCCGAACTCCGTGGGGTAGGGGCGCTGGATGGCCCCGGCGTCGACGAGGACCCGGAGCTGCTCGAGCACCCGTGCCCGGTGCTCGGGGATCGGCTGGCCCTCGATCTTCTGCATCGCGGGGTCCAGTGCGAGCCGGCGGGAGATCCGGCGGTCCTCGGCCCAGCGTCCGAGCAGGAGCTCCTGCACCAGCTCGACGTCGATCCGGACGTCGGTGTCCGTGCCGGCGGTCGGTGTGCCCGCTGCCGGGTCGCCGGTGGCGTCGGCGTTCGGCGCGTCGACGTCCGGGGCGGGCCTGGTGCCGCCGGCGGGGGTGGTGCGCTGGGCGGGTGCGGTGTCGACCATGGGCGGAGTCCTCCTGAACTGCGGTGTCCGTGTTGCACCGTCCACGCTAGACACCGGTGCCGACAGTGGCGGGAACGCCGTGCGGGCCGCACAACCTCGTGTCGCCGGTACCGTCACGAGGTCGTGGAAACCCTCCAAAGAGATGAGCGACCTTCGACGATTGGGCGCGTCCACCCGGCCCGGGGCAGACTTGCCGCCATGTCACGTACCACCCCCGCGGACCGCGAAGCCCGTCCCGGACGCACCTTCTTCGGGCAACCGTTCGAGCTCTCGACCCCGTTCGCGGTGGAGCTCTGGGAGCGGTTCTCGTTCTACGGGATGCAGGGCATCGTCCTCATCTACATGTACTACACCCTCTCGCAGGGCGGCCTGGGGATCGACAAGGGCATCGCGGCCGGCATCATGGGCGCCTACGGCGGTGCGGTGTACCTGTTCACGATCATCGGGGCGTGGATCGCCGATCGGCTGATCGGTGCGGACCGGACCCTGTTCGGCAGCGCGATCGTCGTGATGCTCGGGCACATCGCCCTCGCGCTCATCCCCGGTGTGGCCGGCGTCGGGGTCGGCCTCGTGCTCATCGCGCTCGGCTCCGGTGGGCTCAAGGCCACCGCCACCACGATCGTCGGCGGCCTCTACAGCCGCGAGGACCCGCGCCGCGACGCCGGCTTCTCGCTCTACTACCTCGGCGTGAACCTCGGGGCGTTCTTCGGGCCGCTGCTCACCGGGCTGCTGCAGAGCTCGCTCGGCTTCCACTGGGGCTTCGGCCTGGCCGCCGTGGGCATGGCCGCCGGCCTCGTGCAGTACGCGATCCGTCGGAAGAAGCTGCCCGAGGTGGTCCGCCACGTCGCCAACCCCGTCGACCGCCGCCGCCTGCCGCTCATCGGCGCCGGCGTCGTCGTCGCACTGGTCGTCATCGTCGTCGCCGTGCTGACCGGTCTGCTCAACGTGGGCAACCTGCCCACCGTCGTGGTCGCGGTCGTCGTGCTGGCCACCATCGGGTACTTCGTCGTCATCCTGTCGAGCGGCCTCACCCGTGACGAACGGTCGCGGGTGTTCGCGTTCATCCCGCTGTTCATCGGCAGCGCCGTGTTCTGGTCGTTGTACCAGCAGCAGTTCACCGTCGTGACCGTCTACTCCGACGAACGCCTCGACCGCTCGCTGTTCGGCTGGGAGATGCCGGTGTCGTGGGTGCAGTCGATCAACCCGGTCTTCATCATCGTGCTGTCCGGCGTCTTCGCGGCGCTGTGGACCAAGCTCGGCGACCGCCAGCCGTCCACCCCGACGAAGTTCGCCCTCGGCACCGGGATCATGGGGCTCGCGTTCCTGCTCTTCCTGCCGTTCACCGGCTCGGGCGAGAACGGCACACCGCTGCTCGCCCTCGTCGCCATTCTGCTGGTGTTCACGCTCGCCGAGCTGCTGCTCTCGCCGGTCGGGCAGTCCGTCGCCACGAAGCTCGCACCGCCGAAGTTCCAGACGCAGATGGTCGCGCTGTTCTTCCTGTCGGTGTCGCTCGGCACCGCCGTCACCGGGGTGCTGTCCCGCTACTACGACCCGGCGGACGAGGCCCCGTACTTCACGATCCTCGGCCTGGTCGCCGTCGCGGTGGGCGTGGTCCTGCTGTTCCTGGCCAAGCCGGTGCTGCGGCTCATGCGCGGCATCCGGTAACCTGAGCGGAGCCACACGGCCGACGCAACCAAGGAGTCACCACCCATGCTCGAACTCATCGCAGGCATCATCATCGGCGTCGGCGTCCTCGGTGGCGTGGGGTGCTGCATGGCCGTGGCCGCCATGATGAAGAGCGGCTCCGAAGAGTACTGAGTCCCTGACCCGGACTACTCGCCGCTGTCGGTCGTGACCGGCACCAGCTGACGACTCAGGACGGTCGCGCGCTCGAAGGGGCCGCGGCCGTCCTTCGTGTACACGGGCTCCTCGAACGCGACGGTCCACGTGCGCTGTGTCCCGCCGATCTGACTCCCGCCGGGAGCCACGATCACCCCGATCGGCTCGTCGGCCCACTGCTCGCCACCCCGATCGGTGTCGACGACCTGCACGAGGGCGCCGATGCCGAGACCGGGGGCGTCGTCGGGGCGGGGGCTGGGGGAGCGGCGGCGTCCGAACACGCCCTCACCGTAGCGGCGCGTGGTCATGGAACGTCTGTGCGGCACCTGCCGACACGCTGACGGCCAGGCCGCCGGGTGGTCGGGACACCCCACCTGCAGCGCGTCGAGTGGTCCCGAACTGTCGGCGGCGGCGCCGCCATCCGACGGTTCGTGACCGCTCGGCGAACCTGAGCGGGGTGTTGCGACCGGAGGAAGGGCGGCCGGGAGGCCCGTGGCGGGCCCGCACCGCGCCTCCAGGCCGCTGTCGGTCGCGTCCAGAGCGCGGGCCGGGTGGTCAGGACACCCCGCTGCCAGCGCGTCGAGTGGTCCCGAACTGTCGGCGGCGCGGCCGCCATCCGACGGTGCGTGACCCCTCGGCGAACCTGAGCGGGGTGTTGCGACCACCTCGTGACCGCCACCCCGCCCGCGTCAGACGGCCCCCGGCTCGACCCGGGCGATCTCGGTGATCGACGAGTGCCCGGTCTCGGGGTGCTTGCGCATCGAGAGCAGCCGCTCCATCGAGGGTTCGAGCGCCGTGACCTTGTCGAGCGGCGCACTCACGACGAGCTGGAACCCGAGCCGGAGCCACGCGGTCACGGCACGGCCGGCGAACTCCGAGTCCGCCTTGATGAACGCCTCGTCGAGGAACACCGGCGCGAACCGGGGCCGCGGACGGGTCTCGTCTCCGAGCTGGTAGCGCAGTGCGGCGCCGACGATGAACGCCACGAGTTCCTGCGTCTCACCGCCGGACTTGTCGCCGAGCGACGAGTACACGCCGAGGTCGTTGCCGGACGTGTCGTACCGGACGGCCGTGATCTCCATGTGCCGGCGGACGTCGAGCACCGCGTCCCGCTGGGTGGTGCGGCCGCCACGCGGAACGGAAGGGTCGGGCCGGATGACCGCCATGAACCGTCGGAGTCGACGGAACCGGGTCTCGAGCACGTCGTCGGTCAGCTCGGTGTCGACCGAGGCGGACAGGGCGCGGAGTTCGCGGCGGAACGCGGTGACGTCCTCGCGGGTGACCCGGCGGATCTGGATCTTCAGGCGGTCCCGGTTCGCGCCGAAGGGCAGCTCCCGCAGGATCTCGTTGACCGGTTCGAGGCGCTCCTCGATCTCGACGACGGCACGGTCGAAGGCCCCCGCGAGCGGCACGAGGTCCTCGCCGCTCCACTGGGACAGCCGTCGACGCCACTCGGTGCGGCGCGCGTGCAGGCCGGTCGCCACGATCTGGTCGAGGACGCGAAAGTAGTCCGGGTACGACGCGACCCCGGTGCCGAGGTTCGGGTCGGGCCAGGCGTCCTGGTACCGCTGGAACGTCAGCGTCAACGAGGTCGAGGCTGCGGCCGCACCGTCGAGCGCCTGCGAGAGGCGTTCTTCGAGCCGGCGCTTGAGCCGTCGGGTGGCATCGTCGAACCCGTCGACGCCGTCCGGGGCACCGATCTCCTCGAAGGTCTCCTCGAGCAGGCGGGCCTGCTGGTCGTCCGGCAGCGAACCGGGCGAGGACTCGAAGCGCTCCAGGATCTCGGCGGCGGCGTCCTGGCCGTCGACGAGCACCGCGTGGCGTTCCTCGAGCCGCTGGACGGAGAGCCGTGCGGCGGACCGGCGGTCGGCGGCCTCGTCGAGGGACTTCCGCAGCCGGGCGACCGAGGCCCGGAGCGTCCGGAGCCCGTCATCGGCGGCGAGCAGTGCCTGCCGTTCCTCGTCGAGCCGGGCGAGGGACGTCCCCAGCCCGTCGACGTCGATCGCGGCCCACGTGACGTCGACCACGTGCTGGTGCGCGGCGCGGAGGACGTCGAGCGCGGTGAGGTCCTGCGCGACGTCGGTGCGGCGGGCCTCGAGCGTGGCGAGGTCCTGCGCGATCGAGGCGAGCTCCTGCTCGACCGCGGCGACGCGGGCCTCGTTCGTGAAGCCGATGACGTTCGACTGGCGGCGGTCGCCGTGCGCGCCACGACGACCGTCGCGCAGCTGCCCGGACTCGGTGACCCGGCGGCCACCACCGCCGAGGTCCGATGCCGAGGCGACACAGCGTGCGTCGGTGCGGTCGGACTCGATCCGCTCGCGCACCCAGGTGCTGAAGGGCGACGGCTTGATCGCGAGCTTGCCGGACACCATCGCCGGGTCGCCGTCGAGGTCCAGGTGCGGGCCGGTCGGCACACCCTCGAACTGCACGCGGACCGGCAGGCGGAGTGCGTCGATCGCCTCGCTGAAGTCGGCCAGGCGGTCCTGGTCGACGAGCAGCGTGCGGGCGACGGGTGCCAGGACCGACTCGATGGCCGTGCGCCAGCGCTCCTCACCGGGCAGCACGTCGAGGAGCTCGGCCACGAAGGGCACTTCGGCCGGGTCGATGCCGGCGGCGCGGGCCATCGCGAGGCGGGCTTCGTGCATCGGCAGCGGCATGGCGCCCTGCCGGTGCTCGAGCGACTGGCGTTCCTGGCGCAGGGTCCGCTCACGGTCGAGGAGCGGGTACTCCTCGCGGGTCAGCGCGTCGCGGCGCTCGTCGAGGGCGGTGCGCGCGTCGGCGTACGACCCGAGGAACTCGTGCGAGCTGCGCTGCGCCGCGGTGAAGTCGGCCTCGGTCGTGACGGACGTCCCGAGCACCGCGGTGCGCTCGTCGAACGTGGCGCGGGTGCGGACGACCCCGTCGCGCTCGCGGGTCAGCCGCTCGATGCGGTCCTCGAGCTGGGCGAGCGCGTTGCCGCCCTGGTCGCGGAGCCGGGCCTCGGCGTCCCGCAGCTCGATCTCGACGGCGGCGTGCCGGGCCTCGGCCGCGGCGACCTCGGCGCGCGATGCCGTGCGCTCCCGGGCGTTGCGGGACACCTCGGCGTCGAGCAGGTCACGCTTCCGCGAGGCCGTCCAGTGCGCGAACGGGGAGACCTCGGCGCCGGTCGCGATGCCGTCCAGGGCCGCTGCGGCCTCGGTGGCGCGCGCGATCTCGGTGTGCAGGTCGGTGATGGGGGAGAGGATGCGGACCTTGCGCTCCTCGGTGTCCATCGCCTCGTACGCCTCGTCGAGGGCGGAGAAGTGCGCGAGCGCCCGGTCGGCCGCCTCGTACGTGCCCGGGGTCTCGAGCACGAGCGACTTGTACAGCGCGTCGACGGTGGGCAGGTGCTGGCCGGCCTGGATCCGGGCGAGCAGGCGCATCGCGCGGTTGCCGCCGCCGGAGTCACCGATCCCGAGCCGCGTCTGCAGCGTGTACGCGAGCTCCTGGTACGTGTCGCGGATCACGAGCCCCGGCACGCGGCCGGTCAGCTCGAGGTGGTGGAACCGCGACGGCACGAACTCCTCGAGCCGGCGCAGGTCGAAGGTGTCGTCGACCGTCGCCATGGTCATCTGGATGTCGCCGACACCGCGGGCTCGCTTCGGCACGATGTACGCGCGCAGCACCGTGAAGCGCCGCTCGTCGTCGTTCCGGAACGTGACCGCCGCCGCACCCCACGTGGTCTGGTCGTCGCCGCGCAGGTTCACGTCGCGCAGGCTGCCGGTCTCGGGGTCGCGCCGGGTGTCGACCTTGCCGCGCAGGTACGTCAGCAGGTTGCGCTGGTCGGCACTGCGGGCGCGGCCGGTGGTGGCGTCGTTCGAGGCGCCGTTGAACGGCACGTCGGACGGCATCATCACGGCCAGGTAGGCGTCCATCAGCGTGGACTTGCCCGTGCCCGAGGCGCCCGAGATGAGCGTCGCCGTGCCGGAGAGCTCGACCTGCCGGTGGCCGTGGAAACCACCCCAGTTGACGACCTGCATCGACTCGGCGCGCCACTGCGCGACCGTGTCGAAGAGCGCCGGGATCTCGAACGTGTCGGTCACGCTTCCGTCTCGCCTTCGTCGTCGGTGTCGGTGTCGTCAGTCGGGAGGCGCGGGTCGTCCCCGTCGGTCGGCTCGCCGCCCGGGGCGGTCGCGTCACCCTGCGCGGTGGTGGTCCGCAACCAGGCGTCCAGTTCGAGCAGGCGCTCCAGGGGGAGCAGCACCTCGACGACGCTCGCCACCCGGAAGCGGTCCGGGTCGGAGGTGCGGATCAGGATGCGCGCGGTCACCAGGCGCTCGATGGCCTTCGCCACCCGGCCCTCGTCGCGGGTGCGGTCGGTCGCGGTCGCCGGACGGAAGCCCGCCACGTGCCCGAGGATCTCGGACCGGTCGACGACGACCTGGTCCGGGCCCGGTCGGGCGTCGGCGCGCAGACGCATCCGCAGGTAGACGAGGACGATCGTCTCCTCGCGCGTGTACGGCAGGTCGCGGAGCAGCGTCGGGAACGTGCGGCGCTGGCTCTCCGAACGGGCCTGGCGCTTCCAGGCGACCTCGCGGTCACGGTCGACGTGCAGTTCGAGGAACAGGTCGTTCAGGCGCGAGCGCAGCTGGTGCTCGGCGTCGAGGACGGCACGCCACTCGTCGGGGTGCGTGCGGGAGCTGACGTACGAGTGCCGCAGCAGCGCCACCAGGGCGCGTCGCTGGTGCTCGTCGAGTCGGCCCTCGTCGCCCTCGAAGAGGGCGAAGCTGGACTCGTCGCGCTCGTCGTCCTGCATCACGGATGCGGGGTCGTCGTAGGGGACCGTGTCGTCGACCGGTGCCGGCGTCGTGTCGCTCACCGTGCCTCCTGTGCGTTCTCGTCGTGTGCGTCGCCGACCGGTGCGCGCTCGTCGTCGAGCGCAGCGGTGGGCATGTGGAAGGTGATGGGGGTGCCGTCGGGCCGGACCGTGCGGTGCTCGGCGACGCGGGCGGCGGACTCGAAGTCGTCGCGCCCGGTCAACAGGTGCGCGAGCCCGAAGAGCTCGACCGGTCGGCGCTGCTCGGGCGGCAGCCCGTGGAACGCGTCGACGCTGGAGTCGGCCTCGGCGAACCGGAGCGCCGCCCGCAGCTCGGTCAGGAGCGGTCCGCCGTGCTTGCGGAGCATCTCGACGTCGAGGTCCTCGAAGACGTCGTCGTCGGGTTCTTCGATGGGCGGCGGCACGGACTCGGCGTCCGGGTCGTAGAAGCGCTCGCGCAGGGTGCCGACCTCGGCCGCCGCCGGCAGGAGCGGCAGCGGGATCCGGTCGCGTGCACCGCCCTGGTCCATCAGGGTGGCGAGGCCACGGTTGATCGACCGGAGCACGGCATCGAGCTCGCGGTCGCGGACGACGTCGTGCGCGACGATCTGGTCGCGGAGCGTGGCGGTGAGCTGGCGGCGCTGGGCGAGGACGTCCTCGATGCCCTGGCGCAGGATCGTCACGGTGTTGCGGAACGCCCGACGTTCGCCGGCGCCGAGGCCCTGTGCGAACGGGTGCGTCAGGATCGTGGCGATGTCGTCACGGAGCCGGAGGAGCAGGGCGTCGTCACGGAGGAGCTCGAAGGCGCCCTCGAAGGCACGGCCCTCGGGCGTTGCCTCCATCAGGTTGTCCGTGCGCGCGAGGTAGTCGTCGAGGATCTCGCCGATGGGGCGGACCTCCTGCCGGAAGTCCTCGACGATCGAGCGGTGCATCGTCGCGACCGCTTCTTCCACCCGCTTGAAGTCGCTCGGCAGCTGTCGGATCAGGTCGGAGATGTTCGTGTACCCGTCGCGCATCCGGTCGTCGTCGACGGCCACGACGTCGTCGCCGTGCTCCAGGCGGTCCCGCTCGGCCTGCAGCTCGGCGATCTGGGCGTCGATCCGGCGGATCTGCACGTCGGGGTCGGGCTCGGCGCGGGCCGCCCACCGGTGCACGGCGTCCACGATCATCGCCAGCCGGCTCTCGCTGATCAGGGCGCGGTCGGCCGACAGGGCGTCGACGAGGCTCAGCGCCTCGAGGGCGTGGCTGGTCAGGGAGTACTGCTCGTCGCCGTCGGGGGAGTTCGAGCGGACGAGCCACTGGGCGCCGACCCACTCGCGGCACAGGGCGCGGCCGTTCGGTCGGGCGTCCTGGTCGCCGTCGGTCTGCTCACTCGCGGGGACGCGTGCGCCGGCGGCCTGCAGGCGCGCGACGTGCTCCTCGACCTGCAGGTGCATGCGGTCGGCGGGGACGTACTGCACGTCGCGGTCGAAGACCGTGCGGAACACGGCGAGGACCGTGGCGCTGGTCGGCCGGGACATGAGCCGCAGGGTCGGACGGTCGAGGACCGCTCGGACCCGGGCGAACTCGAGGTCGACGTCGGTCATGCGCCCCTTCGTCCGATCGTGCTCGTGGTGTGGCCCGCGTGGTGCGGCCTGATGAGATGACAAGAGCCCGACGCTGCTGCGTCGGGCTCTTGTCGGTGGTGTTCGTGTTGCTGTGTGGGCGATACCAGACTCGAACTGATGACCTCTTCGGTGTGAACGAAGCGCGCTACCAACTGCGCCAATCGCCCCCTGCACTGTTCGTGCGGATCGATACTAGCGGAAGTCCGGCGGTGCATCGAACACGTCGCGCTGCCCGGGTGTGGCGAGCTGTCCGCAGGGGGTGTCGAACCGCCCCGATCCGCATGAACTCGGGGGACACGCCCGGTGAACGGGGAGGATTTTGGTGGAAGCACCCCGGTGCGTATAGAGTTTACGTCGTCGCCGCGACAGCGGAACGACAAGTGCGGATGTGGCGCAGTGGTAGCGCATCACCTTGCCAAGGTGAGGGTCGCGAGTTCGAATCTCGTCATCCGCTCGAGTGTGGGTCTTCTCGAAGGCCCGCGACTCACCAGAGGGTATCCCACCGTTCGGGTACTCACGGAGACGTGAACCTCGATGGTGGGGTGGCCGAGAGGCTAGGCAGCGGCCTGCAAAGCCGTCCACGCGGGTTCGAATCCCGTCCCCACCTCCAGATCCACCCTCCAAGACCTTGATGGACTCCGGTCCACGCAGGGACTTGGGCGATTGGCGCAGCGGTAGCGCGCTTCCCTGACACGGAAGAGGTCACTGGTTCGATCCCAGTATCGCCCACCACCTGGAACCCCCGGCCTCGGCCGGGGGTTTCGTCGTTCGCGCTGTGATCAGCCGGGGATGTTCCGCGGATCGTGGCCGTACGTGGAGCGCTCGTGGATGGTGCCGTCCTCGTTGCGGATGATGTGTTCGACCTTCTGCGCCCGCGCCCGGTCCCGACCGAGCACCACGGCGTCGCGCTTCGTGCGCGCCACGCCGAACACGTCGTCGGTGCCCTCGACCTTGCTCTGCCACTGCCCGTTCTGGTGGTACGTCTCGATGTCGCCTCGCATGCCTCCGACGTTGCCACGCATCGGCCGAACGGGCATCGAGGTGCTCCTGGTGCCGGGCCTCGTGCACGGCGGACGGTCAGCCGTCGTCCGCGACCGAGAACCGGGACCGGTACACGACGCCAGCCTCGTCGACCGCCCGGTCGGACACGATGGCGACCGGCCGCACGCTCCGGACGAGCGGCTCGCAGTCGGGGCCGTGTCCGACCACCCGCCCAGCGGGACCCAGGCGCGTCGTCCCCCGCCGTGGTGTCGGAGGTGCTCGTACTGCCGCAGCTGTCGACTGATCCAGTCGCGGAGCGGACGGGTCCACCACGGCTCGGGCGAGAGCGGGTTCACGGACAGGCCCGGCAGCTCGAGGCCGCTCTCGTGGTCGCGGCTCGATTCGCTCGCATCCGCGGCCGGCCCCTCGGAGACGCGCACGTACAGCGGCTCGGTGCTCGTCCGGATCAACTGCTCGACATCGTCCAGTGCCTCCAGGGGCGGCGGGGTCTGCTCGATGGTGCTCATCGGTCCACGAGACCACCCCGATGATGAGGGCGCCTTCGGAGAACGTGCGCGTGGTTCGCTTCCCGGATCGCGGGCGGATCGCGGGCGGACCACGGGCGGATGTCGCGCGGATCGGCAGCCACTCCGCGCGGCTCCTGCACGCACCCTGAGGCGGTCGTCCGCACTGTGGAACGCATGTCCGGTCATATCGCCGTCCGCCACGTCACCCGGGAGAGCGCCCGTGCGGCGCTGTGGTTCTGGCCCTCCGTCTGGGCGGCGGCGGCCCTCGTCACGACCCTGCTCCTGCTCGCCGTGCCGCCGACGTGGACGGGCTGGCACTGGCCGGGTGGTCAGGACTCCGCGGCCGTGCTGCTGCAGGTCGTCGCGTCCAGCGTGATGGCCGCGGTGACGGTGACCTTCTCGCTGACCATCGTCGCGCTGCAGCTGTCATCGCAGCAGTTCTCGCCGCGACTACTCAGGGAGTTCGCTCGCGATCGTGTGACCCAGGTGGTGCTCGCGATCCTGCTGTCCACGTTCGTGTCGGCCGTCACGTGCGTGCTCGGCATCGGGGACCGGTCGCTGCCGGCGCTCGCCCTCGCGCTGGTCTTCGTCCTCGGGATCGCCTCCGCCGGGGCACTCATCGCCTTCGTCGGGCACATCGTGCGTTCCCTCCGGATCGATTCGCTCATGCGGGCCGTCCACGTCGAGACCGCGGCGATGATCGCGTCGACGTACGGGTCCGGGCGTGCGTCGGGACGGGAACGGGGCCACCCGGAGGCCGACCCCACCGTTCCGGGCCGGGCACCGGACTGCGACGTCCGTGCCGCGCACACGGGCTTCGTCCGGCGGGTGCACGCCGAGGAACTCGCTCGTACCGCCCAGCGGGAGGGCCTCGTCGTGCAACTCCGGGTGATGCCCGGAGACCACGTGACCGTGGGGTCGCCGATCGCCCGCGTCTGGGGGGCCGACGCCCCCGTTGTCGCACCGGATGCGGTGCAACGGGCGGTCGAGGTCGGGTACGAGCGGACCATGGAGCAGGACATCGCGTACGGTTTCCGCCAGCTGACCGACATCGCCGTGAAGGCCGTCTCACCGGCCATCAACGACCCGGTGACCGCCGTGCACGCCATCGGGTACTGCGCGGATCTCCTCGTGCGGCTGGAGCGCGTCGTCGAGGGCTCACGCGCACTGGGTGACCGTACCGAAGCCCTGCGTGTCGTGGTGCTGGACCGCGACCTGCGGTACTGGCTCGACCTCGTCTGCGGCCCGGTTCGCCGCTACGGGTCCTCTGAACCGATCGTGCTGGGCGGGCTGCTCCGCATGCTCCGCGACTGTGCGGCGGCGCAGGAGCACGCGGAGCAGGGCAAGGAACTCCTCCGCCAGGCAGACCTGGTGCTCGAACAGGCCTCGACGGACCTCGCCACCGTCGACCTCGACGCACTCGTGGACCTGCATGGGCGGGTCCGCGCCGCGGCGCAGGGTGATCTGGACGCGGCCTACGACGACCGGGCCGGCGAGACGAGGTCGGCCTGACCCCTCTCCACGTCACGCGGAACGACCCTCCAGGCGGATGCAAAGCCGTTCACCGACTCCCACCCAGCGGCGCTCCCACCACGTCGTGCGGACCACCGTTCCCAGCGCGGACCGGACCGCTCGGCTGGTCGGACGGCTGCATGTCGAACGCTCCCGGGACGGCGGAGCACCGTGGCGCCGTGGTCCTGCTGACCGTCCCGGTGATCGTCGCCTGGACGGCCGCCCTGGTGCTGCCGCTGCTCACGCTGCGCGTGCTCGGCGACGATGAGTACCCGGGCCGTCAGGATCGGGGCTGTTCACGACACTCCTCAGGGAGAGCACCACCACCCCGAAGGAGTCCCATCATGCGCAACAGCACCCGTTTCGTCATCGCTGCCGCCGCGGCCGGCACCGTCCTCGCGGCCCTCGCCGGATGCACGGCCTCCCCGGCGGAAGGGTCGGGATCGCCGAGCCCGACGCAGGCGGCCACCACCACCGCCGCTGCGCCGACGACGGCCCCGACGACGACCAGCGCGCCGGCACCCACGACCGCACCGACGACCGCGCCGACCGAGCAGCCGACTGCCACGCCGACACGTTCCGCGCTCGCGCAGCACATCTTCGACGAGTGCAACAAGGGGGCCGCCGATGCCGGGGTCGTCCTGGAGTTCACGGCCGAGCCCTCGGGGTACGCGGCCGCCGATGACTACCAGCTGGTCTACCCGATCGCACGGTTCGTCGACGGGCACACTGACGAGTGGGCGATCTACACGTGCACGCTCACGGACGACACGGTGCACTCGACCTTCGTGCGCGGCGGGGTGACCGACACGCACTGACCTCGCTGGTGGTCCGGCGCGCGGTCGGCCATGGTGGTCACGTGACCGCCGAGACGACGACCTCGACCCCGCGCCTCGCGCCGCTGTACGCCGCCGGGTTCGTGACCGCCTTCGGGGCGAACGGCATCGCCGCGGCCGTCGGTGGCGAGCACCTCGAGCTCGGTCTGACGTTGGCCTGGCTCGGGGTGTTCCTCGCGCTGTACGACGTCGCCGAACTCGTCCTGAAGCCGGTCTTCGGCGCACTGTCCGACCGGATCGGGCCGCGCCCGGTGATCGTCGGCGGTCTGGTCGTCTTCGCCGCGGCCTCGCTCATCGGGGTCTTCGGCGCCGGACCGTTCTGGCTCGGGCTCGCGCGTCTGCTGCAGGGTGCCGGTGCCTCCGCGTTCTCGCCGGCGTCGTCCGCAGCGGTCGCTCGGCTCGTGCCGGTGCACCGCCGGGGGACCTACTTCGGCCGGTACGGCTCCTGGAAGGGACTCGGGTACGCCGGCGGACCGGTCATCGGGGCCCTCGTGGTGCAGGTCGGCAGCACCCAGTGGCTGTTCGGGATCCTGGTGGTGATGGCCCTCGTGACGGCGGTCGCGGTGCTGGTCGCCGTCGAGCCGATCGTGCCGCTGCCTCGTCAGCGGGCCACGTTCGCGGTGATGGTCCGGGCAGCCACCGACCGGCAGTTCCTCGTCCCGGTCGTGGTCCTGGCCGTGGGCAGCGCGGCGATCGGCGCCCTGACCGGCATGCTCCCGGCGCTCGGCAGCGAGGTCGGCATCCCGCTCCTCGTGGCGACGCTCGCCGTCGCGGTCCTCGCGGTGACGTCGTCGCTCGTGCAGCCCGTCGCCGGTCGACTGCACGACGCCGGGCGCCTCGGCACCGGGGTGGCTGGTGTCGCCGGGACGGCCGCGGTCGCCACAGCGTTCCTGGTCGTCGCCGTGGCACCGTCCGCGGTCGCGGTCTTCATCGCGGCGCTGCTGGCCGGTGCTGGCGTCGCCACGTTGACGCCGGTCGCGTTCGCCCACCTCGCCGGGACGACGTCGCCGGAACGGCTCGGACGCACGATGGGCTCAGCGGAGCTCGGCCGTGAGACCGGGGACGCCGTCGGGCCGCTCGTCGTCGGCGGTGTCGGCAGCGCGATCGGGCTGCCGTTCGGGTTCGCGGCGTTCGCGGTGGTGGCGCTGGTCGGGACGCTCGTGGCGTCGCGGCTGCCGTCGAAGGCTGCCGACCACCAGGACGAGTAGCCCGTGGGCCGACCGGCCAGAACGCGTACGCTCTCCGCTACGGGACGGACCACCGGGTCCGTTCCACGAGGGGGCACCATGAGGATCCTGGGCGCAGTGGCACGAGGGCTGGGCGCGTTGCTCACGACGGTCGCGTGGACGATCGGCGGGATGCGGGGCGCGAAGCCGTTCACCGACTCCCACGCAGCGGAGCACCGGCCCCGCCCCGAGGACTACCGGCCGTAGTCCGTCGGCACCGGCCCACTGGTTGGATGGCTGCATGGTCAACGCTCCCGGGACGGCTCCGCATCGGGGAGCCGTCATCCTGCTCACCGTCCTGGTGACCGTCTCCTGGGTGGCGACCGTCGTGCTCCCGCTCCTGGTGCTCCGCCTGCTCCTCGGCATCGAGGCTCCGACCGACCGCGTGATCCCGATCCTCCTCGGGTGGTTCGCAACCCCTGCGCTGGCGGCAGTCGGGCTGACCGTCGGACTGGTGATCCTCCGTCGGTCCCGCGGCACCGGAGCACCGCGTCGGTCACCGTAGGATCGTCGGGCCGCAACCGGCGGGACGACGGGGGAACACGGATGGAACACGACACGACGCAGCGCACACGTCCGAGGGTCGTCACGATCGCCGTCACGCTCTGGTGGGTGTCCGTGGCCGTCAGTCTCGTGGTCGCCGCCCCCGGCATCGTCGAGTCCGTGCGCAGTGCCGGCGGCGCGATCCTCGGGGCGTCCGTCGGACTCGTCGTCGTCCTCGCCTGGTCGGCCCTGCTCGTGTGGCTGGCGTCGCGGATGGGCCGTGGATCCGGGACGGCACGACTGTGGCTCGCGATCGTGGCCGGCATCGCCGCCTGCAACTCGGGGGCCGACGTCCCTGCCGTCGGGGTGGACTGGCGTCTCCTCCCCGCCGTGTGCGTCATCGTCGCGGCGGTGCTCAGCTACCTGCCGAGCGCTCGACCGTTCTTCCCGCGTGAGGAGCGACGCGCACGGGCGGCGGAACCGCGCACGATCGGATGGGACCCGACGACGGGCGAGCGCATCGTCGAGACTCCAGCACAGGGCGACCGCGCGAACTGACGCCACCGCGGTACCCATCCGGAGAACGTGCGTTCCCCGTTGTGGGGGTACCGCTGATCATGCCCGGGATGGTTCCATTCAGAGGTCGGCATCCTCCGGGTGCCGAGCAGCCACGGACCGTCTCGCGTCGCAGTGAAGGTGGTCGCCGCTGGTTACGGTGATCACGAGGTGCCGTCGCGTCGATTCGGGTTCGACACGGCGGCACCTCCCTCCCACCGGTGGACCGTCCGACCAGGAAGCAGAACGATGCGATCGCTCGTCTACACCAGTACCCAGACCCGTCCGATCACGGATTCCGAGCTCGCCCAGATCCTGGCGGTCGGCCGCGAGAAGAACACACGACTCGGCGTCACGGGCATGCTCGCGCACCGCGACGACAACTGCATCGGGATCATCGAGGGTGAGGACGACGTCGTCCGGCAGCGCTTCGAGCAGGTCCGGGCCGATCCGCGGCACACGAACGTGCGGGTGTTGCTCGACGAACCGATCACCCAGCGCTCGTTCCCGGACTGGTCGATGGCGTTCCAGTCGCTCGACCCGCTGATGCACGACGTGCCGGGGTTCAGCGACCTGTTCAGCGCAGGTCGCCCGACCGATTCGGCGTTCGGCGCATCCCGGGCCCGCGCACTGCTGGACTGGTTCCGGAAACACCCGCTGGCCCCGCTGACGAACCAGAACGCCGCGGACGAGGAGGTCCCGCGCACCCGGGCGATCAACGGTGCGATCGCGGTCATCCACGACGGGGGCCTGTCGCGCTTCTCACTCGACGGTGTCGCGTCGCGGTCGGGGATGCGCCCTGCCGAGATCCTCGAGCTGTTCCCCTCCGAACACGCGCTGCTGGCCGCCGCCGTGATGCGGTGGACCCGCGCGGTGTCGGCACCGCTGCTGCCGCTCGCCGGCGAGAAGGGCACGGTGGCGTTCCTGCACGCGCTGCTCTCCGCCCACGCCGAGGACCCGTCCCTCATGCGGCTGATCGCCGCGACGCTCGCGATCTCGACCGACCCGTCGACGGACGGTGCCGACTACTACCGGTCGGCGTACCTGCAGTTCCGCGAGACCGTCCGCACCGCGCTGCAGGAGGACGTCCGGGCCGGCCGGGAGCCCGCGACGATGGACCCGATCCGCGGGGCGCAGCAGCTCCTCGCCCTCTACGACGGCATCCGTCTGCAGGCGCTCCTGACCCCGGACACCGACGTCGTCGACGCGTTCGACCGTGCGGTCGCCCGGATGCGCCGCGGCTGGTCCGAGCAGTACGAGGAGACCACCGTCTGGGACATCTCCGCGCCCGTGGCGGACTGACGCGTCAGCGCACCAGCCGGACGGTCCGCGGGACGGGCCCGAACGCCGACTCCGCACCGTCGGGTGTGAACCCGTTCCGCCGGTAGAAGGCGTGCGCCCGTGGGTTGTCCGCAGCCACCCACAGCGACGCCGGGCGATCGGCGAGCACGGTGTCGAAGAGTGCCTGGCCGGTTCCGGTCCCGTGCGCACGCGCCAGGACGTAGAGCGTCGTCAGTTCCTCGGGACGGACGGCGTCCGGCTCGGGAGTCGGCTGCACCGCAGCGAACCCGACGATCCCCGTGCTGTCCAGGGCGACCCGGACAACCCCTCGGACATCCGGGCTCGCGAGCGTCGACCGCCACATGCCGACCCGCCGTACCGTGTCGAACCACGGGTTCGTGTCCGGGTCGTCGACGAACCGCCCGTAGGTCTCCCGCCACGACGTCGTGTGCACGTGGGCGATCGCGTCCGCGTCGGCGAGCGTCGCCGGCCGGATCAGCGTCGAGACGTCATCCTCGTTCCCCACCCCGTCAGGGTAGCGATCGGCGGCGAGTCTTCAGAGCTGGAGATCCAGGTCGAGGAGGCCGGCGCCGCCGAGGAACAGCGGCACGATGATCCCGAACAAGGTCAGCGTCGCCCCGATCAGGATCGCTGCGAACGCGATCCCGTCGCCCCGGTCGCCGGTCAGCCGCACGTCGCGCCGGGCGATGAACCCGACGACGACGCCGCCGATCGGCGCGAGGAACGCGAGGACGATCGCCGCCACCGCGAGCAGGCTCAGGGGCGGGACGGGTGCAGGGGCCGCCGGTGCGATCATGCGCGCTGCGGCTGGTGCGGTGTCGGTCACGTCGATCGTCCGTTCGCCAGAAACGAGGAAGGCCAGAGGCCGGGGTGGCTGGGTGGCCGCAGCCCAGCGTAGGGGGCGAACAACCGACGGGCAGCACCCGCGTTCTGGTGGCGTTCCCGGCAGTGTCGGTCGACACCGCTAGCGTCCGACGCATGCGTTCGATCCGCCTCCAGGTGTCCGACGACGACCTCGCCGACCTGCGGTCCCGTCTGCGGCGGGCGCGCGTCCCCGAACCCATCGGCGACGCGGCCGCCGGCAGCGCGCTGTCGATGGAACGGCTGGACGGCCTGCTCGACCACTGGCGGTCCGCGTTCGACTGGCGCCGCGTCGAGGACGAGCTCGGCGCGGTGCCGCAGTTCCAGGCCGAGGTCGACGGCCAACGACTGCACTTCGCCCGGCTGACCGCGACGGGGAGTCCGACGGTGCGCATCCCCGTCATCGCGATCCACGGGTGGCCGTACTCCTTCGTCGAGATGCTCCCGTTCGCCCGTGAGCTCGCCGGACGCACGGTCGACCTCGCCGAAGGCCGGACCGCGGGGTTCGACGTCGTCGTCCCGTCACTGCCCGGTTTCGGCGCCTCGGCACCGCTGGCTGACCGTCCCTTCACGGGGCCCGTGGTCGCCGAGTTGATGCACGGGCTCATGACCGAGGCCCTCGGCTACGACCGTTTCCTGACGTACGGCGAGGACGTCGGCTCGACGACGAGCGACTGGCTCGCGGCGCTGCACCCGGAGTCGACCCTCGGGTTGTTCGCCACGCACGCCGCGTTCCCGCCGCCCTCCCGCGCGCAGGACCTCACGGACGAGGAGGCCGCTTGGCTCCGTCAGCACGACGCCGAGTGGGCGCGTGGTCTCGGCTACGCGAAGGTGCAGGCGACCCGCCCCGAGATCCTGGCGGCGGCCCTCACGGACTCGCCGCTCGGGCTGGCCGCGTGGATCACCGAGAAGCTGCTGGCCTGGACGGGCGAAGGGTCGTGGTGGACCGACGACGAGCTCCTGCGCACGGTCTCGCTCTACTGGTTCACGCGGAGCATCGGCTCGTCGTTCCGCCCGTACCTCGACCATCCCCGGCAACCGGAGCTCCCGGTCGTCGACGTGCCGGTCGCGGTGGCCGTGCAGACCGGTGAACGCGGGCTGCCCCGGTCGTACGGCGCACGGACGTACCGGGACATCCGGAGCTGGCACGACCTCGACCGCGGCGGGCACTTCACCGCGTGGCAGGCACCCGGCACGGTCGCCGACGAGATCGCCGCCTTCGCCGTCGTGATCGACGCGGACGCGCCGACCGAGCTCTGACGGTCCGGATCGACTCCGACGCGTCAGATCGCCCCTGCTCAGCCGGGTGGCCGCAGCGCGCCCTCGACGTACCGCACGAGCGCGTGCCGCCGACGGTCGTGCTCGGCGGGGGAGTCCTCCGCCGTCGCGACCACGGTGATGGACCCCTGGGCCCAGGTCGCCGCGCTGGCGACGAGCAGCGCCCAGACGTCCGCGGGCTCGAGGTCGTCACGGACCCGTCCGGCGCCCTGCTCCGCTGCGATGTCGCGGAGGTGCTGCTCGTCGTGCTCTTCGAACCCCGGGTACAGGTACCCCGCTCCGTCCTGCTCGAGACGCTTCCACATGAGCAGGCGGACGAGCGCCGGATCGGCCAGGTAGTCGTCGTACAGCCGTGCCGCGTACCCGGGCAGGTCGGCGGCGTCGAACGGCACCCGGTCCCCGTTGCCGAGGACGTGGGCGCGGAAGACGGCGTCGAAGAGCGCACTCTTGCCGCCGAAGTACGTGTAGATCATCGGCTTGCTCATGCCGGAACGCTCGGCGATCCGGTCAACGCGCGCCCCGGCGATGCCGTGCGCGGCGAACTCCGTGGTGGCCGCGTCGAGGATGCGTGCTCGGGTGTCGTCGGCGGTGCTCACGAGATCCAGCGTAGCGGGCTACCAACTAGTAGGTAGTATCAGTCCCATGCTCACCACCGCACTCGTCTCGGACGCGCTCCGTGATCCGCTCCACCCCACCCAGATCCGCCGACGCGACCTCCGCCCGGACGACGTCGACGTGCGCGTGACGTTCTGCGGGGTGTGCCACAGCGACCTGCACGCCCTCGCCACGCCAGCCGACCACGGTGGGACGTTCCCGGTCGTCCCCGGGCACGAGTTCGTGGGCGAGGTCGTGGCCGTCGGAGTAGCGGTCACGGACTTCCGGCCGGGTGACCCGGTCGCGGTCGGGAACATCGTCGACTCGTGCGGCACCTGCACGATGTGCCGACGCGGACAGGAGAACTTCTGCGCCGAGTTCCCCACCCTGACCTACGCCGGCCGGGACCGCGTCGACGGCTCCGTCACCGCCGGCGCCTGGGCCGGCCGGTACGTCGTGCGGGACCGGTTCGTGTACCACCGTCCGGCCGGGCTGGACCCCGCCGCGGTGGCCCCGCTCATGTGCGCCGGCATCACGGTCTGGGAACCGCTGCGGTCCGCAGGGGTCGGTGCCGGCACGCGACTCGGTGTGGTCGGGATCGGGGGCCTGGGGCACCTCGCCGTCCGGCTCGGACGAGCGCTCGGGGCCGAGGTCACCGCGTTCACGACCACCCCGGCGAAGGCGGCGGACGCCGAGCGACTCGGGGCCGACCACGTCGTCGTCTCGACCGACCCGGCGGCGATGCAGGCGGCCCGCGGCTCCCTCGACGTCGTGCTCGACACCGTCGCCGTGGAGCACGACCTGGCGCCGTACCTCGGCGTGCTCGACCTCGACGGCACGCTCTTCAGCATCGGGTACCTCGGCCCCGTCACGATCCCGACGACCGACCTGCTGATCGGGCGCAAGCGCCTCGCGTCGGCGGGCAGCGGCGGCCACCGCTGGACGCAGGACCTGCTCGACTTCTGAGGCGAGCACGGCATCGTCGCGGACGTCGAGGTCCTGCCCGCCACCCAGGCCGACACGGCACTCGCGCGCCTCGCGCGCGGAGACGTGCGCTACCGCTTCGTCCTCGACGTGCGCGACCTCGACGCGCCCGAGCCGGCCTGATCCACGCGTCGCGCCCGGCGCTCGGGCGTGCGGAGGAGACGGACGGGAGGCCCGGTGCCAGCTGGCACCGGGCCTCCCGTCCGTCACGGGGTCGCGTCTCAGACGCGCACGGCGCGCTCGTCGGGGACACAGTGCGTCATCATCAGCCCCTCGACGTCACGGGGACCGTTGTTCCCGAGGTTCGCCAGGCGGGCGAGTTCGTCGTCACTGAGTGTCTGGGACTGCAGCGGTGGCAGGTCCTTGACCGCTTCGAGGGTGATGCCGAGGCCCTCGCCGACGCGACGACCCAGGTCGTCCTCGACCATGTAGAAGTGCCAGAGCATGCGCTCCTGCACGGGGCGGGCGGCCTGCGAGATGAGGTCGACGAAGTTCGCGACCAGGTCGTCGCGCTCCCAGTCCTCCAGCAGCAGGTACCGCTGACCCGCTTGCGTGTAGTCGTTCGTCCGGGGGATGCGCTTGCGGGTGAGGCGTCCGACGATCTCCGGCCCCTGGTCGTCGTGGGTGGGGTACTCCGCCTCGCGCAGGCCGCCGGTGATCGACGGCTCGTAGTTGACGTGCGGGTTCTCGCCGCCGTGGTCCTGGTGGTACGCCATCTGCCCGTCGCGCTGGTTCGTCGCGACGTTGCCGTTCTTCGGGGCGTTCACCGGCAGCTGCAGGTAGTTCGGCCCGACGCGGTACCGCTGCGTGTCCGAGTACGAGAACGTGCGGCCGACGAGCATCTTGTCGTCGGAGAAGTCCAGTCCGTCGACGAGCACGCCGGTGCCGAACGAGAGCTGCTCGTTCTCGGCGAAGTGGTTCGTGACGTTGCGGTTCAGGACCATCTTGCCGACGGGCTTCGGCGGGAACTCGTTCTCCGGCCAGACCTTCGTGTCGTCGAGCGGGTCGAAGTCGAGCTCCGGGTGGTCGTGGTCGTCCATGAGCTGCACGCGGAGCTCCCACTCGGGGTACTCGCCGCGCTCGATCGCCTCGTACAGGTCCTTCGACGCGTGCCCGAGGTCACCGGCCTGCACCGCGGCGGCGTCGGCCTCCGTCATCGAGGACACGCCCACCGACGGGATCCAGTGGTACTTGACGAGCTTGGTGTCCCCGTCGGCGTTCACCCACTTGTAGGTGTTCACGCCGAAGCCCTGCTGTGTCCGGTAGTTCGCCGGGATCCCGCGAGGGCTGAAGAGGTTCATCAGCATGTGCATCGACTCGGGGGTCTGCGACATGAAGTCGAAGATGCGCGCCGGTTCCTGTCGGAAGGTCACGGGGTCGGGCTTGAGGGAGTGGATGACGTCGGGGAACTTGATGGCGTCGCGGATGAAGAAGACGCCGAGGTTGTTGCCGACGAGGTCCCAGTTGCCGTCCTCGGTGTAGAACTTCACGGCGAAGCCGCGCGGGTCGCGGGCAGCCTCCGAGGAATCACGGCCGCCGATCACGGTGGAGAACCGGATCGCCAGGTCGGTGCGCTTGCCAGGCTCCTGGAACAGCTTCGCGCGGGTGTACTGCGCGATGGGCTCGTCACCCCACGTGCCGGTGGCCTCGAAGTACCCGAAGGCGACGGCACCGCGGGCGTGCACGACCCGTTCCGGGATGCGCTCGCGGTCGAAGTGGCTGATCTTCTCGAGGAACTGGTAGTTCTCGAGCGTCGCCGGGCCACGCGCCCCGACGGTGCGCTGGTTCTGGTTGTCGTAGACGGGGTGGCCCTGGCGGTTCGTCAGGATGCGGCGGTCGTCGCCCTCGGCGGGCGGTTGGCTGGAGACGTCGGTCATGTGTCTCGTCCTCTCTGCGGTCGCGGTCGGCTCGGGTTCCCGACCGAGTCTGGACCGGGGCGCGGGCACGCCCTCTCAGCGGCGTCGAGGACGCGGACGTGAACCGCTCGCTGGTGCGGTCGCCGCTGACGGCCCGTCAGTACTTCGCCGCTGACGACCGGTCAGTACGAGGTGCGACCCGTGGCTGCGGCACCGAGCACCGCGGCCGCACCGTGGGCGAGCAGGGTCCCGTCGGTGACGACGGCGACGCGGTCGAACCCGAGTGCGCGGAGCCGTTCGGCGCGGGCCAGGTCGCCGGCGAAGGCACCGGTGTGCTTGCCGGCGCGGCGGGCTGCGGCGACGATCGCGGGGAGGGGGTCCGTGGCGCGGTCGGCCTCGAGCAGCTCGGGCAGTTCCATGCCGAGCCCGATCGACAGGTCGAAGGGACCGACGAACACCGCCGAGACGCCCGGGACCGCCAGGATCTGCTCGGCGGCACGGAGCCCCTCGAGTGTCTCGAGCATCACCCACACCTCGGGGTCGGCAGCGGCGGCGGACGGTGCCGCGCCGCCCCAGAGTCCCGCCATCGGCCCCCAGCTCCGTCGACCCCGCGGTGGGTAGTGCGCGGCGCGGACGGCGTGCTCGGCCTGCTCGACGGTCTCGATCATCGGGACGATCACGATGTCGGCGCCGAGGTCGAGCGCCCTGCCGATCGCGGCGTCCGAGCCCTCGGCGACCCGGATGGCGACGGGGACCTGCGGTGCGACCGCGGCGAGGGCCGGCATCGTCGCAAGGAGCGTGGCGTCGCCGAAGGCGCCGTGCTGGGCGTCGAGGCCGAGCCAGGCGAACCCGTTCTGCGCGATCTGCGCGGTGGTGCGGGATTCGCCGAGGGTGCACCACACACCGTCGGCGCGGCCGTCTCCGAGTGCTGGCACCGTGGTCCTCCGTCTGGTCTGCGATCGCGAGCGCCGATGGTTCGGCGTCCGGCGGGTCACGCTACCGTCCTCATGCGCATGCATCGGACGTGGACAAGTGCTCACCTTCGGGTGTAGTCCTGTGCCGAGGACGCACTGCACGGGCGGTCCCGGGCCGCCAGCACCAGCCAGCACCACAGCACCACAGCACCAGTTGAGACCTGCAGGAAGGTCGGGCGGACATGCGTGACGAAGGTGACGTCAGCCGGTTCAGGACGGTCCGGGTGGTCGGCGTCCCGGTCACGGGCCCCTGATGCTCGCCGTCCGGTGGGAGCAGCAGGGGCCGAAGTCGTGGGTGGCGCGCGACCACGGGTCCTGCGTCGGGCTCGTGCTGCACGTCCGTGAGCGGTTCGTGGCGTTCGACCAGGACGACCGGCCGCTCGGGAGCGCAGCGTCCCTGGCGGCGGCTCAGCAGCTCGTCGCCGGTGCCGTCCGCTCGAGTGCCCCGGCCCGTCGGGACACCGTCGCGGTGGTGCTGTCGGTGCTCGCGGCACTGACCGTCGGGGGAGCGGCCGTCGTGCTCGCCGCCCGCGCCCTGATCTGAGCGGCGATCGTCCGCCGGAAGGCGCACCGGCGCGCTGTTCGTGCTCAGTTCCTCAGCGTCCTGACGGGCTGGCTCCGGACGGCTGACGGCGTGCACGGCGGGCCACGACGAACCAGTTCGGCACGCCGATCACCAGCGTCGCGATGAGGGTGATCAGCCACGGGTCGACCAGGGCTGCTGCGTCGGCGAGCACCGCCGTCACCGCCCCGGCTCCCGCGGCTCCGAGCAGGGAGGCCCACCACCGGGCGGGCCGTCGTCCCCACCGCAGACCGGCGAGGGTGAGCACCCCGGCGACGAGCGCGGCGATGAAGGCGATGAGCGCCAGGAGGGCGCCAGCGAACGCCGCCAGCAGGAGGTTCCCGAACGGGCCGAAGCCGTAGAGCGCCAGGGACGTGCCGAACGCGATCGCCGCGACCACGCCGCCGACCACCGCAACGCGCCCTGCGTCCGTGTCCACGTCAACGTCCTCTCGATGAGCCGGGCGACACGCCGCCCGGCGTGGGGAACCCCGTCAGGGACAGTCCACCACGTCCGGGGGTACGGCGCCTCCCGGTGGCGCGGTGTCCCGGTGCGCACACCGGTACCGTTGCGTCCGTGACCGACGACTCCGATGCCGCCATCGCCCAGCACGTCCACGACGCCTGGGACGGTTCCCTGCGCCTCGTCCACATCACCATCTCGGACGAGGACGGGGACGCCTACCCCGGGCAGGACGTCGACCGGTGGGTGATCGACGTGCGCGTCCCCATCACCGACGACGAGACCGAAGCGGTCTCCGTCGCCGAGGTCACGGCGTTCACGAGCCGTGCGCCCGAGTCGCTCGAGGCCCTGGTGCTCGGGTACCAGGTGTCCGACGTCGCCGGGTCCTTCGCGTCGGCCGTCGCCGCGCAGGACGCGACGGGGGAGACGTTCTTCTCGTTGCAGTCCCACGCCGCCGAGATGCTCGGCAAGCCCGACCTGCTCGCGGTCGACCGGCTCACGGTCCGTCCGGCGTACCGGGGGCTGCCCGGCCTGGTGCCGGCGCTCGTCGATGCCGTCCGCCACGGACCGGCCGGGCGCACCGCATCGTGGGTCCTCGCCGACCCGACGGTGTGGGACGTGCCGTTCGGCGAGGGCGACCGGTCAGCCGGTGGCTTCGTGCAGTGGGCCGACACCGCGGTGGTCACCTCGATGAACGCTGCACCCGACGACCTGGAACGCCTGTCCCTCGTGCCGCCGGCCGGTGGCATCGTGATGGGGTCGCGCTCGGACGAGGTGCACCTCGGCGACGCGATCGACCACGCGATGACCCAGCCCGCGATCGCGGTGCCGTTCGACCTGCCGCCGAAGCTCCCCGCCAGCATCTGGGCCGCGGCGCCCGAGGACGTCCACGGCGTGCACCCGGACGAGACGACCGGGTCGATCACGGTCGAGACGCACGACGAACAGCTCGAGGTCGTCGGCTCGCCGGGGACCGCCCCGCAGCTCGTGGGGATCTCGGCCTCGGCCGACGCGGCGACCCAGGAGTGGCTCCGCACCGTGCACCAGCGCTGGTGGCAGTACGAGCCGGACCTGCACGCCCGCATCCACGACGTCGTCGACGAGTACCTGTCCACCGGACACATCGAGTCGGCGTCGGACGAGCTCGCCGGGCACCTGCACGCACCCGACCTGCCGCCGTACCGGACGGAGTGGCCGGGCACCGGCACCGTCCTGCTCGAGGAACTCGGCGAGGACACCGAGCCCATCGTCTTCGACGCCGTGCTCGAGGACGGCACCCGGCACGAGCACATCGGCGTGGTCGTCGTGCACGAGTCCGGACACGTCCGCGCGTTCCTGCACGACGAGTGGGAGCCCGGGTTCCCGGCCGCGGAGGCCGCGGTCGCGCACCTCATCAGCCTGGGTGCGGGGGAGTTCTTCGCGGACGCCCTGCACGACGAGCTGTCGGCGGGCGTCGAGCACGCGATCCTGACAGGTGACGTCCGCGGACACTGACCGGGTCGCCCCGGCGCCGGTTCAGACCGGGCGGTAGATCGCGATCGGCGGGGTGTCGTCGTCGCCCGCGTCGTGTGCGTCGCCCGTCGCGAGCCAGGTGCGGCCCTCGTGCTCGATGGTGGTCGGCAGGTCGCCGTGCACCAGGATCCGGATCGCGGGGGCGTCGCCGTCGACCAGGTCGACGCCGTGGGCATCGGTCCCGCCGGGATTGTCGTGCACGTAGCTCATGGACTGATCGAACTCCGTCCGCCTGGCGGACGGCCCGCGCCGCGCCGGACACGCCCGGAACCAGCGCGGAACCGGTGCGGACGTCCATGATCAGGTAGAGTCATGTCCGCACGGCCAGCACGGCGTGTGGAATGCGGATGTGGCGCAGTGGTAGCGCATCACCTTGCCAAGGTGAGGGTCGCGAGTTCGAATCTCGTCATCCGCTCGGGTCGATCACGACCGAGCACACACGAACGAAGCACCACCGGAACCCCCGATCGCTCACCAGAGCGACGGGGGTTTCGTCGTTCGGGGACCCGGCGGGCGCAGGGTTCGGGTTCCCGCGCCCACCGGCGCGAGGGCGACCGTGCCCCCACTGGTACGCGCCGGGTGGGTGGCCCGGCGCAGTTCCGAGGATGTATCCGGAGCCGTCCCCCGTTCGGGTGGGCCTCGGATTCGACGATGCGGGAACCCGCAAGAATGTCGAACGACCCGCCGATCGAGCCTTGTGCTAATTGATTCCGTCCGGTATCGAGGTCGCCATCGCGCGTGCTCCCGGCAGCCCGACCCAGCGCCGGGCTCCGGACTCGACGACCGTGACGAGCACCGTGTCGCACCCGCGGCAGCGGGCGACGGCGCCCATCGCGGTGCGGTAGACGGTGGTCTGCCCGAGCACCCCGAGCGAACCGCACCCGGCGCAGCGCAGGGCGACCACGGTCGGCTCGGGTCCCAGACTGTCGGCCAGCGTCCCCGCCAGCGCGTTGCCGTCCACGACGACCATCAGTTGCCCCCGAACCGTTCGGCGCGCACGTCACTCGTGTCGTGTCCGAGCTCGGTGAGCCAGCGCAGCACCTGCTCGACGAACGGCGTCGACCCGCACACGTAGACCAGGGCGCCCGCGTCCGGCGGGAACACCGCGGCAGCGAGCGCGTCCCGCGTCAGCCGTCCGGCCGGCACGGACGAGCCTGGAGGCGCGGTGCGGCTGTACACGTGGGTCACCTCGAGCGGTGCCCGGCTCGCGAGCGCCTGCTCGACCTCCGCGCGGAAGAAGACGTCTTCGGGCGTGCGGACGGCGGCGAGGAGCCGGAACGGAGCGGGGTCGGCCACTTCGGCGTGGGCCGTCACCATCGCGACGAGCGGCACGATGCCGGAGCCGCCGGCGATGAGCTGCACGGGGCGGTCGGACTCGCCCGGCCGCCAGACGAACCAGCCGCCGAGGGGCCCGTGGACCTCGAGCGCGTCACCGACCTCGACGGCGTCGACGAGGAACGGGGAGACCTCGCCGCCGTCCACCCGGTCGACGGCGAGCACGACGTCGGTCGCGTCGCCGGCCGACGCGATGGAGTACGAGCGCTGCGCTTGGTAGCCGTCCTCGGCGGTCAGTCGCAGGTCCAGGTGCTGCCCGGGGTCGTTGCCCGGCCAGGTCGGGACGTCGAGGACGATCCGGCGCGCGTTCGTCGTCTCGCGGCCGACGGAGGCGACGGTCGCGGGGTGCCAGGCCGGCCGCCGGCGCGGAGCGGGACGAACGACGGGGGTGATCCGTGCCTCCAGGCCGGTGTCGGGGAGCGTCACCAGTACCGCTCTTCCTTCCACGGGTCGCCGTGCAGGTTGTAGCCCGCGTTCTCCCAGAAGCCGGGTTCGTCGTCGGACTGCATGACGATGCCGCGCACCCACTTGGCGCTCTTCCAGAAGTACAGGTGGGGTACCAGCAGGCGGGCCGGACCGCCGTGCTCGGGCGTCAGGGGCTCGCCGTCCGCTTCGAAGGCTATCCATGACTTGCCGTCGAGCAGCTCGTCGAGCGGGACGTTCGTCGTGTACCCGCCGTAGCTGTGCACCGTGCAGTAGTCGAGTTCGGTCTCGACGTCCTCGAACAGGCGGTCGAGCGGGACGCCCCGCCACGGCATGTCGAGCTTGGTCCAGTGCGTGACGCAGTGGATGTCAACGGTGACGTCCTCGACGCCGAGCGCGTGCACCTCGTCCCAGGTCCACTGGTGCAGGCCGGACTCGGTGCGGATCGAGAAGGCCCAGTCGGTCGGTTCGATGTCCGGCGTCGCTCCGGCGGACAGGACGGGCCAGTCGCGGACCAGGGTCTGACCGGGCGGGATGCGGGTGTCGTCGCGGTCGTCGCGTCGACCGCCGAACCCGCGGGTGAACGTGGCCATGGTCCTCCTCGTGGACGTCGGTGCGTTCCCGATCATGCCGTGTACCGGGTGGTGTCGTGTAACGGGTTGGTAAACGTTCCACCCGGGGACGGAACCCTCGTGCGCGGCGACGGATCGGCACGGGTTTGGGGATCCCGTCGCTCTCGGTGCCGATCCGGGCGCGGGGGTCGGGCTTGGGGGATCGGCTCCGGACCTCTATCGTTCACCGGAACGATTACAGGAGGGGTCACCCCGAATGCAGCCCATCGTCCCCGAACCCCGGAACACGCACGGTCCGAGCCGTCGCGCGCTCATCACCGGTGCCGCCGGTCTCGCCGGTCTCGGCCTGCTCACGCTGGCCGGGTGCAGCTCCGGATCCTCCGCAGGCACCCCCACCATCCCCGAGGCCGCGGTCACCGGCGTCGCCCGTCGTGGCGGACGCCTCCGCATCGCCCGACCCGCGGCGTCGGCCGCCGAGACCCTCGACTCCGCCAGCTCACTGTCGGCCTACGAGTACCTCGGCGCGCTCTACAACCGGCTCGTCAAGCTCGACCAGCAGGGCACCCCGGTGCCGGACCTGGCCGAGGACTGGTCCGCGAACGCCGACGGCACCGAGTGGACCTTCTCGCTCCGTCGAGGTGTGGTCTTCCACGACGGCTCCCGGTTCACCGCCGACGACGCCATCGCGAGCATCCGGCACATCCTCGACGAGAAGACCGGCAGCCCGCAGGCCGGGGTGCTCGGCGAGGTCATGGACGCCGACTCGATGCGCGCCGTCGACCCGTACACGCTGCGCTTCTCGCTGACGAAGCCGAACGCCGAGTTCCCGTCGCTGCTCACCGCCTACCAGTGCTACATCGTGCCGGCCGACGCCATCGCCGACATCGGCCGCACCGGGATCGGGACGGGGCCGTTCCGGCTGTCGTCGTTCACCCCTGCAGGTGCCGGCAGCGTCGAGGCGTTCCCGGACCACTTCGCCGGCCGCCCGGCGCTCGACGGCATCGACTTCTACTCGATCCAGGACACGACCGCGCGGGTGAACGCCCTGCTCGCCGGGCAGATCGACCTCATCTCGCAGACGAACCTGGACTTCGCGACCGCCCGCGTGGTGTCGGCGTCCGACCGCGCCACCGTCGCCCGGTCGAAGAACGCCCAGTGGTACACGATCCCGATGCTCGCCACGAGCGACGAGTTCAGCGACCCGCGGGTGCGCCAGGCGATGAAGCTCGCCTACGACCCCCGGAAGATCGTCGACACCGCGCTGCAGGGCACCGGGTCGGCCGGGTGGGACAACCCCGTGCCGCCGCAGCTCGCCGCCTTCGTGGACGACCACCGCGAGTACGACCCGGACAAGGCCCGGGCGCTGCTCAAGCAGGCCGGGCGCGAGGACTTCCGCGCCGCGATCTACACGTCGTCCTACGAGTCGGTGTTCACCCCGATGGCCGTGGCCTACCGGGACGCCGTCGCCGACGCGGGCATCCGGCTGACCGTCCGCAACGCGAGCTCCGACTCGTACTACACGCAGATCTGGATGCAGAAGCCGCTCATGGTGAGCTACTGGTTCACCGGACGGCCGATCGACCAGCTGCTCAACCAGATCTTCCGCTCCGGGTCGTCGTACAACGAGAGCGCGTGGTCGAACGAGACCTTCGACGGGCTGCTCGACGACGCCCGTGCCGAGATGGACGACGCCAAGCGCCTGACCCTGTACCAGGACGCGCAGCGGCTCGTCGTCGAGGACGGCGCAGACATGACGCCCATGTTCGGCGACCGGCTCGTGGGACTGTCCCGCGACGTCGTGAACTACTCGGAGTACGGCTTCGAGTTCGACTACCTGCGGATCGGACTGCGCCGATGACGACCACGAACACACCGTCGGACGTCCTCGTCCCCGTCCTCCGCCGGGTCGGCATCGCCGTGCTCACGGTGGTGCTCGCCTCGCTCTTCGTGTTCCTCGCGGTGCAGGCGCTCCCCGGTGACGTCGCCCAGCAGCTGCTCGGGCAGAACGCCACCCCCGACGCCGTCAAGCAGCTGCGCGAGACCCTCGGTCTCGACCAGAACGTCTGGCTCCGCTACCTGCAGTGGCTCGGCGGCGCGGTGCACGGCGACTTCGGCACCTCGCTCGTCAGCGGCGAACCGGTCGCCCCGACGCTGTTCACGGCCTTCCGGAACAGCATGCTCATCGCCGTGCCCGCGATGCTCGTCGGCGTCACCGTGTCCCTGACGCTCGGCGTGGTCGCCGGTGTCCGCCGCGGCCGCCCGACCGACAAGGTCATCTCGATCGTCAGCCTCGTCGTGATGAGCGTGCCGGAGTTCATGGTCGCCACCGTCCTGGTCCTGCTGTTCGCCATCGGCCTGCCGGTCTTCCCCGCCGTCGTGCTGCGGGGGAGCGACGCCACCGTCGCCGAGCTGCTGCCCACCATCTGGCTGCCGATCATCGTGCTGACCCTCGCGATGGCCGCCTACATCGTGCGGACGGCTCGCTCCTCGACGATCGACGTGATGGCGTCGGAGTTCGTCACGACGGCCGAGCTCAAGGGCCTGACGATGCGCCGGGTGGTCTGGAAGCACGCGGTGCCGAGCGCCCTGCTGCCGACGCTCAACGTCGTCGCGCTCAACGTCGCGTGGCTGCTCGGCGGCGTCGTGGTGGTCGAGAACGTCTTCAACTACCCGGGCATGGGCAAGCTCATGCTCGAGTCGGTGTTCAACCGCGACCTGCCCACGATCGAGGCGATCGCACTGCTGAGCGCACTGATCTACGTCGTCTGCAACCTCGCCGCCGACCTCGTCGCGCTCGCACTCGACCCGAAGCTCCGGACCCGTCAGCGACGACCCCGCACGCGCATCCGCAGCACGCGCAGCACCAGGAAGGCCGCAGCATGACTGCCACCGCACCCAGCCGCCGGGGACGCGCCGTGCTCGCCGGAGCCGTCGCACCGCTCCGCGGATCGACGGCACTGAGCATCGGCCTCGGCCTCATCGCCGTGCACGTCGTCCTCGCCCTGCTCGCGCCCGTCATCGCCGGGCACGACCCGGTGGCCACGAACGCCGGTGACGTGCTCGCCGGTCCGACGTGGACGCACTGGCTCGGCACCGACCAGTACGGGCGTGACGTGCTGTCCCGCACCCTGAACGGCGGCCGGTACGCCCTGTCCGTGACGTTCCTCGCGACCACGATCGCGGTCGCGGTCGGCACCGTGCTCGGCTGCGTCACGGCCTACGCCGACAACTGGTTCGACGAGGTCGTCATGCGCGTCGTCGACGCCCTGCTCAGCGTGCCCTCGATCCTGGCGCTCCTGGTCGTCGTGACGGTCTTCGACGCCGGCCTCTGGGTCATCGTCCTCGCCGTCACGGTCGTCTACGCGCCCGCGGTGACCCGGGTCGTCCGGGGTGCCGCCCGCACCGTGATCACCCAGGACTACGTCACCGCCGCCCGCGCCCAGGGCGAGCGGCCGCTGTCGATCGTGTTCCGCGAGATCCTGCCGAACGTGCTCGACGTCGTGCTCGTCGAGTACGCGATGCGGGCCTCGTGGATCGTCCTGCTCGTCGCGTCGCTGTCCTTCCTGGGCTTCGGCGCGAACCCGCCGACGCCGGACTGGGGCCTCATGGTGCAGGAGAACCGCACCGCGCTCACCGTGGTGCCGCTCGGCACGCTCGCCCCGATCGTGGCGCTCGCCACGCTGGTGATCGGACTGAACCTCGCGGCCGACGGCCTGAGCAAGTCGCTCGGCGTCGACCGTGCCAAGCAGGGAGTCAGCGCATGACCCGCACCGACACCGCCACCACGTCCGCAGCGACGACGACCACGCCCGACGCGATCGTGCGCGTCGACGACCTGTCCATCTCGTACGCCGCCGGCAAGCGGCGCGTCCCCGTCGTCCGGGGTGTCTCGTTCGCGATCGAGGCCGGTCGCACGCTCGGCCTGGTCGGCGAGTCCGGCAGCGGCAAGTCCACCGTCGCGCGGACCCTGCTCGCGCACCTCCGCGCCGGATCGTCGATCGACAACGGCACGGTCCGGGTCGACGGCGCCGACGTCTTCGCGCTGTCACCGGCCGGCCGTCGGGAACTCCGTGGCGGTACCGCCTCGGTCGTCGCCCAGAACGCCGGGCAGGCCCTGACCCCGTCGATGCGTGTGGGCGAGCAGATCCGCGAGGCCCTCCGCGCCCACGGCGAGCCCGACGGCCCCGAACGCGTCGCCGAGCTGGTCCGGTTGGTCCGGCTGCCGGACCCCGACGCGATCGTCCGCCGGTACCCGCACCAGCTGTCCGGCGGACAGCAGCAGCGCATCGCCATCGCGATGGCCGTCGCCGCCCGGCCGCGCGTGCTCGTCCTCGACGAACCGACCACCGCCCTCGACGTGGTCACCCAGGCCGCGGTCCTCGACCTGGTCGCCGCCCTCGGTCGGCAGCTCGGCATGGCCGTCCTGCTCGTCAGCCACGACCTCGGGGTGGTGTCCGCCATGGCGGACGAGATCGCCGTGATGCGCGACGGCGAGGTCGTCGAGCACGCCGCCACGGCGGCGCTCTTCGCCGCTCCGCAGCACGAGTACACGCGCGCCCTGCTGGCCGCGGTGCCGGACGGGCGACGGCCGGGAGGAACGCGAGCCGCGCCCGACGACGTGACCGTCCCCGGGACGGTCAGCTCCACGGCCACCCGCACCGCGCCTCCCGAGCGCGCAGCCCGCCCCGTGGTGACCGCGGACGACCTCGTGATCCGCTACGGCCGCGGCCTGCCGGCCGCCGTCGACGGCGTCTCGTTCACGATCGCCGCGCACGAGACGCTCGCCGTCGTCGGCGAGTCCGGCAGCGGCAAGTCGACGCTCGCCACGGCGCTGGCCGGCCTGGTGCCGGCCGAGTCGGGGACGTTCACCTACGACGACGGCGCGACCCGTGGCGACCTGCGCGAGCCGATCGCCGCGCGGTCGGCGGACCTGCGCCGCGCCGTGCAGCTCGTGTTCCAGAACGCGGACACCTCGCTCAACCCGCGGCGCACCGTCGGAGCCGCGATCGCACGGCCGCTCCGGCTGTTCAGCGGCTCGTCCTCCCGAGAACGCGTCGCGGCCCTCCTGACGCAGGTCGGGCTCGGCCCGGAGTTCGCCGACCGACTGCCCGCGCAGCTGTCCGGCGGGCAGCGGCAGCGCGTCGGGATCGCACGGGCGCTGGCGGCCGAACCATCGCTCGTCATCGCGGACGAGATCACCACCGCGCTCGACGTGCAGGTGCAGGCCGGGATCCTCGCGCTGCTGGCCGACCTGCAGCGCGAGCGGGGGCTCGCCTGCCTCTTCATCAGCCACGACCTCGCCGTGGTGCGGGGCGTGGCCGACCGGGTGGCGGTGATGACCGGCGGCCGGATCGTCGAGATCGGGCCGACCGAGCGCGTGTTCACCGGCCCGAACCACCCGTACACCTCGACGCTGCTCGCCGCGACGCTCGAACCCGGCAGCACGACCCTGCCCGACGTCGGCGACGGGGTGCCGCGCTGGCGGCACACCGACGGCTGGACGGACCACGGCGACGGACACCGCACCCGCAACTGGGAGGACGCATGACGACCGACGACGGCACCGACCACGGCACCGCCGCCGCCACCTTCACCGCCATCGGAGACCCCGGCTCGGTGCCGGCGGGCGTGACCGTCCGCGACGAGTGGATCCCGATGCCCGACGGCGTCCGGCTGCACGCCCGGATCTGGGCGCCGTCGCAGTCGCCGACGCAGCCGGGTGAGCCGATCGGTCCGACGCCGGTGCTGCTCGAGTACCTGCCGTACCGGCTCGACGACTGGACGGCGCCGCGTGACTCCGAGCGGCACCCCTGGTACGCCCAGCACGGGTACACCTCGGTGCGGGTGGACATCCGGGGCACCGGGTCGTCGGACGGGTTCTTCGACGACGAGTACAGCGAGCAGGAGCTCCGCGACGGTGAGGCCGTGATCGCCTGGCTCGCCGAGCAGCCCTGGTCGACGGGCGCCGTCGGCATGTTCGGCATCTCCTGGGGCGGCTTCAACGCACTGCAGCTCGCGGCCCGGGCACCCGCTGCGCTCAAGGCGATCGTGACGGTCTGCTCGACGGACGACCGGTACGACAACGACGTGCACTACGTCGGCGGCGCGGTGCTCGGCATCGACATGGCCGCGTGGGGCGCGACGATGTTCGCCTTCAACTCCCGCCCGCCCCGGCCCGAGGTCGTCGGCGCGGACTGGGTCGACCGGTGGCGGGAGCGCCTCGAGGCGAACCGCCCGATGACGCCGGTCTGGTTGGCACACCAGGAGCGCGACGACTACTGGCGGCACGGCAGCGCCGCCGAGGACTACGACGGCATCCGCGCGGCGGTGCTCGCGGTCGGCGGCTGGGCGGACCCCTACCGTGACGCCGTGCTCCGCCTCGTGGCCAACGTCGACGCCCCGGTGAAGGGCATCGTCGGGCCGTGGTCGCACCAGTACCCGGACCGGGGGCTCGCGCCGGGACCGTCGATCGGGTTCCTGCAGGAGACCCTGCGGTGGTGGGACCGCTGGCTGCGCGGGGTCGACACGGGCGTCGAGGACGACCCCGCACTGCGCGCCTGGATCAACGAGGGCGAAGCCCCCGCGCCGTACTACGCCGGCCGCCGTGGCCGCTGGGTCGGTGCCGAGGCGTGGCCGTCCGCCGCGACCCACGAGCGCGTGCTGCCACTCGCCGCACTGCGCGGCGGCGACCTCGGGCCGGTCGTCGTGCGGTCGCCGCAGCACACCGGCGTGGACGCCGGCAGGTTCTTCCCGTTCGGCAACGCGACCGACCTGCCGCCGGACCAGCGCGCCGAGGACGGCCGGTCGGTCACGTTCGACCTGCCCGTCGGCAAGGCGTTCGACCTGCTCGGCAACGTGCTCGTCCGGTTGTCGGTCACGAGCGACCAGCCCCGCGCCACGCTGACCGTCCGCCTGTGCGACGTCGCGCCGGACGGGGCGTCGACGCTCGTGACCCGCGGGGTGCTCAACGCGGCGAAGCGCGACGGCATGGACCGCGACGAGCCGCTGGTCCCGGGCACACCGGCCGAGCTGCCCGTGCGTCTGGTGTCGACGGGCCACCGGTTCGAGGCCGGACACCGCCTGCGCATCGCGGTCTCGTCGTCGTACTGGCCGTGGGTGTGGCCGCACGGCACCGAGGCCACGGTGACGATCGACCCCGCGGGGTCGAGCGTGACCCTGCCCACCTGGACCCGGTCGACCGACGACGGGGTGGCCTTCGGCGAGCCCGAGCGGTCCGAGCCCCTCGTGATCGAGCGCGTCGCCCCGGCCGAGCCCCTGCCGCAGCGCACCGTGACGCACGACGTCGAGACGGGGGAGTGGACGCTCGACGTCGACCCCGGGTACGGCGGCGGGCGGGTCTACCCGGACGGCCTGGTGTTCACCGAGGACGCCCGCGAGACGTACCGGATCCGTTCCGACGACCCGACGAGCGCGCGGGCGACGTCCCGATGGTCGATCGGTCTGACCAAGCCGGAGTGGGCCGCTCGTCTGGAGACCGCGTCCGACATCACCGCCGACGCCGAGGCCTTCCACGTCGTCAACACCGTGCGTGCCTGGGCCCGCGACGGCGGACCCGACGAACCCGAGGTGCTCGTCACCGAGCGGACCTTCGTCGACGACGTGCCGAGGACCTCGGCGTGACCGCGGCGGCTCGGGTCCGGCAGCGTCCGGAGGTGCGGCGCGCGATGATCGTCGAGGCGGCCCGCGCGGTGATCGTCCGGAACGGCGTCGGCGCCACCGGACTGCGGGACATCGCGGCCGAGGCCGGCGTCTCCGTCGGCACCGTCACCTACCACTTCGGCAGCGTCGCGGAGATCCTCAACGAGGTCGTGGTGCTCGAGACGGAGCGGTTCTACGGCGCGATCGTGGCTGCCGTCGATGCCGAGCCGGACGTGCTGGCGGGGCTCCGGATGCTCGTGGCCCCGCTGTTCGGCGACACCGAGCAGGTCCGGCAGCACTGGCGGATCTGGTCGGACTACTGGACGGCCGTGGTGCGGCGGCCGGAGGTCGCGGCCGAGTACGCGGAACGGATCCGCGTGTGGGAGGCCTGCCTGGTGCGGGTCATCCGGCGCGGGGTGCACAGCGGGGTGTTCCGCCACGCGGTCGAGCCCGACACCGTCGCGCTGCAGCTCGCCGCGTACAGCGACGGCGTGGCCACCCAGATCGCCCAGGGCGTCCCGGGTCTGACGAACACGGTCGCCCTGTCGTGGATGTGGCGCTTCCTGTCGCACGAACTCGGCGTGCCCGCTGTGGACATCGCCGGAACCGGTCGTTCCCCCTTGTGATGAGGTAAGGCTTCCCTTACCGTGGGCACATGGCACGGACCCGGCGACAGCCCAGCGAACGCATCCTCATCGCGGGCGGTGCCGAGGACCTCGTCGAGATCCACCGCCAGCTCGAGGACCTCCCGGAGAACGCCTACGGGCAGGTCTTCGTCGAGATCGCCCTCGACGAGCAGATCCGCGTCCTCCCGGCACCGCCACGCGTCACCGTGACCTGGCTGGTCCGGAGCGCCCGCAGCTCGGCCGTCGCACCGCTCGTCTTCGCCGACCACGGTGAGGCCCTGGCGCACGCCCTGACCGGGTGGGCCGCCGAGTGGTGTGTGACGGACTGCGAACCCCGCACCTCGGTCTGGATCGGGTGTGCCGACAGCCCCTGGATCGAGCGCGCGCGGTCGATGGTGCAGCTCGAACTCACCGACGCCGGCCAGCAGGTCCAGGTCGAGTACGGCGGGTAAGGGGAGCCTGCTCTTCCTTGTGGCACACACGAGCAGCGGGCATGGTTGTGACCAACGGCAGCACCGCGCCGGTCCGGACCGGGCCAGGACGCGGAGGAGCCACGAAGGAGGAGGAAACGCCATGACCACGCAGAGCACCACCACCACCAGCACCACGTCCCCGTTCTCGACCACGCCGGAGCTCGCAGCCGGGGTCGCCCAGTTCCTCGCCCCCGTCGTCATCGACCTCGAGGCGCTCGTCGTCAACGGCAAGCAGGCGCACTGGCACGTCCGTGGCCGCAACTTCGTCGGCGTGCACGAGCTCCTCGACGAGATCGTCGAGCACGCGCAGGACTACGCGGACAACGCCGCGGAGCGCATCGTCGCCCTCGGGCTGCCCGTCGACTCCCGCATCGCAACGGTCGCCGCGAACACCACGCTGCCGCCGCTGTCGCAGGGCTTCCAGAACTCCGACGTCACCATCACCGAGGTGATCGCCCAGATCGACGCCGTCCTGCTGCAGGTCCGCCGCGCGGTCGACGGCCTCGACGAGGTCGACCTCAACAGCCAGGACGTCGCGATCGAGATCGAGCGCGCGCTGACGAAGGACCGCTGGTTCCTGCAGGCGCACCTCGCCGCCTGAGTCGCGACCACCCCGCAGACGGACGGGAGGCCCGGTGCCAGCTGGCACCGGGCCTCCCGTCCGTCTGCGGTCACGTCTCGGGCCCGCACCTCACGCGGACGGCGTGACCAGCCCGCTCTCGTAGGCCAGCACGACGGCGTGCACCCGGTCCCGCAGCTGCAGCTTCGCCAGGACCCGGCCGACGTGGGTCTTCACGGTCTGCTCGGCGATGAACAGCTCCGCCGCGATCTCGCCGTTCGACCGGCCCCGCGCCATCAGCAGGAACACGTCACGCTCCCGGTCGGTCAGCACGTCGAGCACCTCGGTCCGCGGGGCCGTCGGCTGCGGACCGGCGACGAAGGCCTCGACGAGGTGCCGGGTCACCCTCGGTGCGAGCAGGGAGTCGCCGGCTGCGACGGTCCGCACGGCCTGCACGAGCTCCTCGGCGCTCGCGTCCTTGAGCAGGAACCCGCTCGCCCCGGCACGGAGCGCGTCGAACACGTAGTCGTCGATGTCGAACGTCGTGAGCATCACCACGCGGACGGGCGACTCCGCGGGCGCCGCGGTGATCCGCCGGGTCGCCTCGATCCCGTCGAGCTCCGGCATCCGGACGTCCATCAGGATCACGTCCGGCCGGAGCCGGATCGCCATCACGACCGCCTCGGCCCCGTTCGCGGCCTCGCCGACGACCTCGACGTCGTCCTGGGCCTGGAGGATCGCCCGCAGTCCGACACGGAACATCTGCTGGTCGTCGACCACCATCACCCGCGTCATCGGCTTGCCCCGTCGGCCGTCGGCTGCGACGTGGTCGCGGCGGGCCGGGTGGGCAGGCGCACGGCGACGCGGAAGCCGCCGTCCGGGTCCGGCCCGTGGTCGATCGTGCCGCGGAGCGCGGCGACGCGCTCGCGCATCCCCGCCAGGCCGAAGCCGCCGTCGTCCGGCGGCGCACCGGGCACGCTGCCGACCGGTGGCGCTGTGTTCGCGACCTCGACTGTGAGGGCCGAGCCGTGCCTCCCGACCGTCACGACGGTGGTCGCACCGGGCGCGTGCCGGGCCACGTTGCCGAGCGCTTCCTGCACGACCCGGTACACGGTGAGCTGTGCCAGCCGGTCGACGTCGTCGAGGTCTGGGTCGAGCCCCTCGTCGAGCCGGAGCTCGACGGGGATCCCGGCCGCGCGGGTGGCCTGCACGAGCGCGTGCAGGTCGGCGAGCCGCGGCTGCGGTGCGCGCTCGGCGTCGGCGTCACCACGCAGGGTGCCGAGCAGCTGCCGCATCTCCCGCAGGGCCGTGCGCGAGGTCTCGGCGATCGCGGCGAACTCGGTGCGGGCCTCCGGCGGCAGGTCCGAGACGCGGTACGGGGCGGACTCGGCCTGCATGTGCACGACGGACATGCTGTGGGCGACGACGTCGTGGAGCTCACGGGCGATCCGGGAGCGCTCCTCGACCGTCCGGCGTCGGGCCTGCTCGAGCTCGGTGTCGCGGCGGGCGGCGGCGAGCTCCTCGCGCACGCTCCGGCGCTGCCCGATCACGACCGCCGCGGTGGCCACGACGAGGGTGTCGCCGGCGCTCACCACGAAGCTCGTCGCCCAGACGTCGACCTGCCCCCACCGGTCGGGGGTCACGCCGATGAGCAGCAGGGTGAGCAGCGTCGCCGCGACCCAGACCACCGCGGTGAGCCGCCAGGTGGTGCGGACGCCCAGCACGACGAGCAGCACGCTCAGGCCGATGATGCTCGTGACCGAGACCGGCCAGGGCCCGACGGTGCCGGGTGCCGTCAGGACCCCGAGGCCGGCGAGGGCGACGAGGTGCGCGACCGACGCCGTGCGGGGGACGAGCGGTGCGAGCCCGATGCTCGCCGACAGCACGGCGGTCGCGAGCATCGCGAGCGGCACGGGGACACCGTAGAACACGGCGGTGACGGGTGCGGCGACGGCGAACAGGGACACCACGACGACGACGAAGCCGATCTGCACGGCAGGCCGGACCCAGGTGGGTCGGGGCTTCGGGACGACGGTCACGGGCGGGCGGTCTCTCCGGTTCGGACGAGGCAGGGTTCGGGGGCGGTGGCGGGGGCGGGTGTGGCAGCGGCAGCGGCAGCGGCAGCAGCGCGGGCCTCGCGGGCTTCGCGCCTGCGGCTGATGGTACCGAGCACCCGGTCGACCGCGATCCCGAGCCCGGCGGCGACCACCATCGACACCAGGGCCGCGACGATCGGTTCGTGCAGCACGCTCGACGCGGCCAGGGCGATGCCGATCGACACCGCCGACCACGCCAGCCCCGCGATCGCACTGATCGCGAGGAACCGGCGGTAGGGCAGGCCGGTCGCGCCGGCGGTCATGTTGACCGCGACCCGGCCGACCGGGATGAAGCGCCCGGTCAGGATGAGGCTGGCGGAGCGGCGCTGCATCTGCCGCTCCGCGAACGCGAAGGCCGCCGCGATCCGTGGTCGCTTCGACCGGGCCAGCCGGGCGAACCCGATCCGGCGCCCGATCCAGTACGCGATCGAGTCGCCGGCGATCGCTCCGAGGGCGGCGGCGACGAGCACCACGGCGAGGACGGGTTGTCCGGACGTCGCGGCGATGGCGGCGATCGCGACGAGGGCGGACTCGCTCGGCACCGGCGGGAAGAAGCCGTCCACCAGGCACAGGGCGAAGAGGACGACGTAGACGAGCGGACTCGCGGCCAGCTCGACGACGAGCGGGGTGATCTGGTCGAACACGGGGTGCTCCCTCCCGCCGACGGAACTCGTCGACGAGGACGACGCTACGGAGCCGGCGCGCGCTGGCCATCCCGCGGTGGTCTCGACCACCCCCTACCGCGGTATGACGTTCCCGTCCGCGAACACCACGTCGGGTGCGTCCACACGGCGGTCGACGACGGTGGTCGGGGCCTCCAGGTGCACGGCACCCGAGGGCATGATGCCCGCACCGCCGAATCGTTCCATCACCCGCCACTGCGCGACGACGTCCTCACCGGCGTGCTCGGGCGGCAGGGTGTCCCAGAACCGGAAGCCCCCGACCTCCTCGAGCGCACGACGGTCGTACAGCGCGCAGGCACCGACCCACGCGACGCGGTAGGGCACCCACTCGCCGGGGCGCAGGTCGAGGTCGGCGGCGACGTGCGTCGGGTTCGCGGCGTTGTGCAGCGACCAGCGGTCGAAGCCGGGGGTGCCGCGGCGCACCACCTCGGGCACGACGGGGCCGTCCCACCGCTCGAACACCGAGGTCTCGTGGGGGCGGCGGTCCTGCAGGTACGACAACCCCTGCACCGCGCTGCCGACGAACCCGCAGCCCAGGGTGCGCAGCGCGTCGAGCATCCGCGCGATCGACCCCGGCTCGAGCCAGACGTCGTCGTCGAGGAACAGCACCGCGGCTGCCTCGGCGTGGTCGAGCAGGAACTGCCGGTGCTCTGCCAGGCCACGCCGTTCCCGGTGCGTGAGGAGCACGACGGGCCGGCCCTGGGCCTCCAGGACGCGGAGCATGGCGGCGACCGCCGGCGCGCTGGCGGCGTCTCCGTCCGCCGACTGGTCGCTCAGCACGACGCGCAGGTCGACGTCGGTCTGGGCGGCGAGGCCGGCGAGCGTCGTGGCGAGCTCGGCCGGCCTGCCGACGGTGGGGATGAGCACGTCGACGTCGACCGTGCTCGTGTCCGCTGGATCGGGGGCCTTCGCCCAGGACCCGGACCAGCGGGCGGTCACGGTGCCGGGTCCGGTTCGGTGCGGGCGGCGGCCTCGCGGATGCGGCGGACGACGGCGCTCGTGGAGTGCTCGGGCACGTAGTCGACCATGACGACCTCGCCGCCGTAGCCGCGGACGACCTCGGTCTCGGTCAGCATCTCGGGGGAGTAGTCGCCGCCCTTGACGTAGACCTCGGGCCGCAGCCGTTCGATGAGCGGGATCGGGGTGTCCGTGGCGAACACCGTGACCAGGTCGACACAGGCGAGCGCCGCGAGCACGCCGGCGCGGTCCTCGGCGGGGTTGATCGGCCGTTCCGGACCCTTCAACCGGCGCACCGAGTCGTCGTCGTTCAGGGCGACGACGAGCAGGTCACCGAGGTCGCGGGCCTGCCGCAGGTACGTGGTGTGGCCGCGGTGCACGACGTCGAAGCAGCCGTTCGTGAAGACCACGCGACGACCGGCCTGCCGTGCCGCCTCGACCGCGGTGGCGAGTTCGTCGTGGTCGACCACGGTGGCGGCCGGTGCGGTGACCGAGCCGAGCAGGGCAGCGGCGGTGCAGACCGAGGTGCCGGCCTCGCGGACGACGACGTCGGCGGCCGCCTGGGCGACCGAGACGGCGTCGCGCAGGGGCGCCTGCACGGCGAGGGCGACGGTCGCCGCGGCGCAGAAGGTGTCACCGGCACCGGAGGCCTGCTGCTCCGAGGCGGGCGTCGCACGTGTGCGGTAGCCCTGGTCGGAACCGGGCTCGAGCAGCACCGTGCCGTCGCGGTCGAGCGTGACCACCGCGGCGCGGGCACCGCTGCGGGCGAGCACCTCGGCACGGGCAGCGACGACGGTGGTGACACGGTCCGAACCGGTGCCGAGTTCCGTGCCGAGCAGCGCGGCGGTCTCACCGGCGTTCGGCGTGACGAGGTCGGGGTGCAGTGCTGCCCAGCGGGTCAGGTCGTGGGCGTCGACCACGACGGCGCCGGGGCGGTCACGGTCGAGCATGGGCACGACGTCCTCGGCGCGGACACCCAGGCCGTAGTCGCACACGACGGCGGCGTCGGCGCACCGGACGGCGCGGGCGACCGAGCGGGCGAGGCGTTCGCCGTGCTCGGCGGTCGGGGTCGCGGCGAGCTCGTCGACCCGGACGACGACGCGGTCACCGCCGACCACACGGGACTTCGTGGTGGTGCGGGCGCCGGGGATCTCGACCAGGAACGACGTGTCGACGCCGGCTGCCTCGAGTCGCTGGCGCAGCACGTCGCCGGCCTCGTCGTCGCCGATGAGCCCGACCATGCGGACCCGGGCGCCGAGAGCACGGGCGTTCACGGCGGTGTTGGCGGCGCCGCCGGGCACCGCGATCGTCTCGGTGACGCGGACGACGGGGGCCGGGGCCTCGCGGGAGACCCGCTCGGCCTCGCCGACCGTCCAGCGGTCGAGGATGCAGTCGCCGATGACGACGACGAGCGGCTCGCGGTCGTCGACGGTCGCGACGAGGTCGCGGACCAGTCGGACGTCGGCGGTCATCGGGTGCCTCCCACGGTGTCGGCGCTGCCAGCGGCGGCACCGGCAGCGGCAGCGGGGCTGGTGGCGGGGCTGCTGGCTGCCGCGGTGCTGCTGGCTGCTGCGGTGCTGCTGGCTGCTGCGGTCGACGGCTCGGCGGTGCGGCGCGGCGGGGCTGCCTCGAGGTGCACCACGGTCGTCGTCGTCATCTCGTCGAGCAGGTGCGGGCCGTACCCGAAGCCGGCGCCCGAGGCACCGCGGGGCTGGGCGCTGCCACCCGGGGCACCGCCGAACACCGCGTTCACCTTGACGGTGCCGACGGGCAGCTCGGCCGCCGCACGCAGGGCGTGTGCGGTGTCGTTCGTCAACACGGTGGCGGCGAGGCCGTAGCGGTCGGCAGCGGCGAGCCGGAGGCCCTCCTCGAAGTCCGACACGACGCGGACCGGGGCGACGGGGCCGAAGGTCTCCTCGGTCAGCACGAGCATGTCGTCGGTGCAGCCGGTCAGGACGGTGGCGGGGTAGAACGACCCGAGACCGCCCGGCGTGACGCCGCCGGTCCGGGCGGAGGCACCGCGGGCGATCGCGTCGTCGACGTGGGCCTGCACGAGGTCGCGCAGACGGTCGTCGACCAGCGGGCCGAACTCGGCGGCGGGTGCTGCGGTGCGGCGCTCCGCCTCGGCGACGAGCGCGGCGACGAAGGACTCGGCGACGTCCTGGTGCACGTAGACCCGCTCCACGCTGGTGCAGATCTGGCCGGTGTTGGCGAAGGCACCGAGGGCGACCTGTGCGGCGGCCCACTCGGGGTCGACGTCGGCGTCGACGATGACGGGGTCGTTGCCGCCGTTCTCGCGGATGACGTGGGCACGGGTGGTCGCGGCCACCTCGCTCAGCCGGTCACCGGTCGCGGTGGAGCCGACGTGGGCGTAGACGTCGATGCCCTCCTGGGCCAGGAGCTGCTCGCCCGTGGTCGCGTCGCCGTCGACGCCGATCAGGACGCCGTCGGGCAGGACCTCGGCGAGCAGGGCGTTCAGTCGGGCGAACGTCGCGGGGCACCGCTCGCTGCCCTTGTGCACGACGGTGTTGCCGGTGACGATCGCGGCACCGAGGATCCCGCAGGCCACGGCGACCGGGTCGTTCCACGGCGTCAGGGCGAGCACCACGCCGCGGGGGTGCGGCACCGACCAGTCGGCGGCACCGAACTGCCCACGGAGCGCCTCACCGCGGTGCACCGGGCCGAGCTCGGCGTATTGCACGAGCGTCCCGATGCCGGCTTCGACCCCACCGAGCGCGTCGCCGGGCACCTTGCCGGTCTCGCGGGTGTTCAGGTCCGCCAGCTCCTGCGCGTGTGCACGGAGGTGCTCGGCCGCGGCGTGCAGCAGGGCGCCGCGCTCGGCGGGTGCCGTCCGGGCCCAGGCTCCGGCAGCGGCACGAGCACGGGCGACGGCGTTGCGCACGTCGTCCTCGGTCGAGCGCTGCACGGTCGACGCGATCGATCCGTTGACCGGGTCGGTCACCACGAGGTCGTCGGCGGCGGGGGGTGCGATCGTCATGGGGTCCTTCCGGAGGCGGGCGGGGCCTCACACGGTGCTCGACCTTCGCTGTGTGCGATCACGGCATCGCGCTTCTCGTCCATCCGGGGCCGCTGCTGGGCGTCCGACCGGGTACGACCGGTAGACGTGGAGCTGTGCAACAGATCGGTGTGGGCGGAGAACGGTTCGACGATGTCCGAGAGATCGCGGTGCTCCGCGGCGGAGGACTGGGCGACCTGATGTTCGCCCTCCCGGCGTTCGAGGCCCTCGCCGCCGCGTACCCCGACGCCCGGATCACGCTGCTCGGCCCACCGTCGGCACGCCCGGTGCTCGAGGGCCGGACCGATGCCGTCCACGCCTTCGAGGAGCTCCCCGTCGTGCCCGGCGTTCGGGAGTCGGGCGACGGTGCACCGAGCGAACACGACTTCTTCGAGCGGCTGCACGGCCGCTTCGACCTCGCGGTGCAGGTGCACGGCGGCGGCCGGAACTCCAACCCCTTCCTGCTCCGGCTCGGCGCCCGCCACACCGTCGGGACCGCGACCGAGGACGCCGAGGTCCTGGAGCGCTGGGTCCGCTACGTCTACTACCAGCACGAGGTCGTCCGGGCGCTCGAGGTGGCCTCGCTCGCCGGCGCCGAACCGGTCACCCTCGACCCCCGACTGCACGTGTCCGAGGCCGCTCGGGCCGGGGTCCGACAGCGCCTCGGTGTCGAGGGTCGACTCGTCGCGATCCACCCCGGCGCCACCGACCCCCGTCGACGCTGGAGCCCCTCGCGCTTCGCCGAGGTCGCCCGTGCCCGGCTCGAGGCCGGCGACGACGTCGTGCTCGTGGGGGACGCGACGGACGTCCCGGCATCATCCGCCATCGTCGCGGCGCTGCCGACGGCGCTGCGCGACCGGGTCCACGACCTGACCGCGGCGCTGCCGCTCCGCGAACTCCCCGAGGTCCTCGCCGCGGCCGACGTCATGGTCGGCGACGACTCCGGCCCGCGGCACCTCGCCGTGGCCGTCGGCACCCCGACCGTGGGCGTGTTCTGGTTCGGCAACGTCATCAACGCCGGCCCCTTCGACCGCGGCCGGCACCGGGTGCACCTGTCCTTCGTGACGCGGTGCCCGGTCTGCGGTGCGGACGTCACCCAGGTCGGCTGGACCGCCCAGCGCTGCGAGCACGACCCCTCCTACGTGGACCAGGTCGAGCCCGAGGCCGTCCTCGCCGACGTCGAGGACCTGCTCCGCACGACCTGACGAGCCTCGCACCGTGCGAGCTTCGGTCTCGTGCGCACGCCGTCACCCCGTGCGCGGTTGCCCGCTGCGTGCGGCGCTGGAAGCGCGCACCCAGCCGTCAACGCTGCACCAGGCGACGCACCGCGCACCGTGCACGGCACACGCACACACGGGAGGCGCGGTGCCAGCCGGCACCGCGCCTCCCGTCCGTCAGCGGCGAGCGGCTACGGCCAGCTCGGCTCCGTCGCCGGCATGATCGACAGCTCGCGGATCTCGCAGCCGGACGGCTGCGAGAGCGCGAAGATGATCGAGTTCGCGACGTACTCCGGCTCGATCAGCTGGGCGTCCGGGCCCGGCTTGTACTGCTCGGTGCGGTCCGCGAAGAAGTTGGTGCGCATGCCGGCGGGGATGATGTTCGTGACCCCGATGCGACCGGCGGTCTCGGCGGCCAGCGCCTGCGAGAACCCGCGGACCCCGAACTTCGACGCGGAGTACGCGGTGCCGTCGCCGACGCCGCGCAGGGCGAGCGACGAGGAGATGGTGACGACGCGGCCGTGCGTGGCCTCGAGGGCGGGCAGGGCGGCGCGCACGGTCGAGGCGGTGCCGATCAGGTTGACGCCGACGATCTGCTCCCACTTGCCGGAGGAGATCGCGTCGATGGGGGCGGGGGTGTCGATGCCCGCGGCGGTGACGACGGCGTCGAGGCCACCGTGACGCTCGGCGGCGTCACGGACAGCCTGCTCGACGGCGTCGGTGTCCGAGACGTCCACGGCGACGGCGTCGACGCCCTCGGGGACGGCGTCGATCCGCAGGTCGAGGACGATCGGGGTACCGCCGGCCTCGGTGACGGCAGCGACGACGGCTGCGCCGAGTCCGGAGGCGCCGCCGGTGACGAGGACGCGGCCGATGGGGGTGGTGGGGACGGGCATGGATGTCCTTTGCGTAGTGGTGCGGGAAGTGGTCGAGCAGGTGTGGGCAGGCGAGCGGACGCTCAGCCGACGCGTGCGATCGCGGCGGCGAGCCGGGTGGTGGACCGACCCGGGTGGAACGGCACGGTGACGACGCGGCCACCCCACTCGGCGAGCGTCGCCGTCTCGGGCAGCTCGCTCGCGGTGTAGTCGCCGCCCTTGGCCCAGACGTCCGGGCGGAAGCGGCGCAGGGCCTCGTCGGGGGTGGACTCGTCGAACACCACGACGGCGTCGACGCAGTCCAGGGCGAGCAGCAGCTCGACCCGGTCGTCCTGGGTCATGATCGGCCGGTCGGGGCCCTTGAGCCCGCGGACGGACGAGTCCGAGTTGAGGCAAACGACCAGGCAGTCGCCGAGGGCACGGGCGGCCGACAGGGTGCGGGCGTGCCCGGCGTGCAGCAGGTCGAAGCAGCCTCCGGTCGCGACGACGGTGCCGCCGGCGCTCCGGACGTCGTGCACCAGGCGCATGGCGTCGCGGTCGGCCCCGGGCACGGCGAGCGGCGCGGGACCGTCGTCGGCGAAGAGCGCGGTGACGCCACCGGCGGCCAGGTACTCGGACGCGGCGACCACCCCGGCGGAGACGGCGTCCGGGACGTCCGCCCCCGAGGCCAGCGCCACGGCGACTCCGGCTGCGAGCCGGTCGCCGGCTCCGCAGGGGTCCCCGGCGCTGACGGACGGTGCCGGCACGAAGCGGCTGTCGCCCTGCGCGTCGGCGAGGAGCGCTCCGCGGTCACCCATGGTCACGGCGACCGCGCCGGCCTGCCACTGCTCGACGAGCTGCGCTGCGGCGACGGTGGCGAAGGGCACACCGTGGCCCTCGACGTCGGTGAAGCGCCGGGCCTCGGCCGCGTTCGGGGTGGCGACGGTGATGCCCGGCACCGGGGCGGCGCCCTTGGGGTGCGGGTCCCACACGACCGGCAGGCGCTCGGCAGCGCGCGCGATCGCGTCGCGGAGGGCGGGGGCTGCGGCGACCCCGCGGCCGTAGTCGGCGACGACGATCGCGTCGACCTCGTCGAGAGCAGCGGTCATCGCCTCGGTGGCATCGGGCACGGGTGGGGTCGCGCAGCCCTCGTCGATGCGGACGAGGGCGTGGTCGACGACGCGCACCCGGGTCTTCACGGGGGTGGGCACGCCCGAGGGCCCGGCGACGACCGTGACGCCGGGGAGCAGGTCGCGGATCTCCTGCGCACGGCCGTCGTCGCTCAGGACGGTGACCAGGGTGACGTCGTGACCGTCACGGGAGAGCATCGTCGCGACGAGACCAGCACCGCCGGCACGGCGGTCGTCGGTGGCCACGTCGACCACGGGCACGGGTGCGTCCGGGCTCAGGCGCTCGCTCGTGCCGGAGACGTCGACGTCGAGCAGGGTGTCCCCGACGACGGCGATGCGGAAGCGCGGAGCAGTGACGCGGCCGGCGGCAGCACCGGAACGCGGAGCGGTAGCGGCGCCGGGACGCGGACCCGCGGCGGCCCCGCTCATCGACGCCCTCCGCGACGCAGCGTCGGCTCCATCGCCTTGCACAGGGCGTGCACCAGGACGAGCTGCGCCTCCTGCACGTTGGCGGACGGCCCCTCGATGCAGATCGCGTCGTCGACCAGGTCGGCGAGCGGGTTCGGGCCGGATCCGGTCAAGGCGAGCGAACGGGCACCGACGGCCCGCGCGGCCTCGGCTGCACGGAGCAGGTTCGGGCTCTTGCCGCTCGTCGACAGCAGCACGACGACGTCCCCGGCGCGGGCGTGTGCCGAGACCTGGCGCGCGAACACCTGGTCGTAGCCGTAGTCGTTCCCGATCGCGGTCACGGCCGAGGTCTCCGCGTGCAGCGCGATCGCCGAGTACGCGGGGCGGTCGCCCTCGAAGCGCCCGGTGAGCTCCGACGTCAGGTGCTGGGCCTCAGCAGCCGATCCGCCGTTGCCCGCGGCGAGCAGACGGCGCCCCGCGACGAGCCGCGCCGCGATGTCGTCCGCCCACGCGGCGATGTGGTCCCGGTGGTCGACGAGGGATGCGATCACGGGGACCGACGCCGCGACGTGGTCGACGACGATGCGGGCACTGTCGGTGACGGCGCGTTCCTCGAGTCCGGTCTGCTGGTCGATGGTCATCGTGCGGTCCTCTCCGTCGACTGTGCGGCGCGGGCGACCCGGCCGGCGTGGGTGGTGCGCGAGCGGCCGGCGGCGGGCCCGGTCGTGCTGGCGGACGACGTCGCGCCGGCGAGCAGCCGCTCGTAGACGCGCTCGCTGTCGGCGGCGACCTTCTGCCACGTGTAGCGGGACTCGGCGCGCTTCCGCCCGGCCCGGCCGTACGCCTCGCGGCGCTCCGGGTCGTCGAGCAGGGCGCCGACGGCATCGGCGACCGCGGTCTCGTCGCGCGGCGGCACGTGCAGGCCGGTGGCGTCCTCGACGACGGTGTCGATGAGCCCGCCGACACTCGACGCGACCACCGGTCGACCGCACGCCATCGCCTCGAGCGGCACGATGCCGAACGGCTCGTACCAGGGGGCGCAGACGACGACGTCGGCGCTGCGGTAGACCGCCGGCATGTCGTGCTGGCCGAGCTGCCCGCGGAAGGTCACGTGGTCGCGCACCCCGAGGGACCGCGCCAGGGCGTCGAGCCGCTGGTACTCGGGGTCGTCCACCAGGTCGGCACCGGCGACACCAGCACCGCCCACCACGACGAGCTCGACGTCGCGGCCCTGTCCGACCAGGGCCGCGAGCGCCGCGATCGTCGTCCCGACGCCCTTCCGCTGCACGAGGCGCGACGCGGTGAGCACCCGGAGCGGGCGGTCGCGCTGTTCGACGGGGCCGTCCGGTCGGAAGAGCGAGACGTCGACACCGCACGGCACCACGGAGATGCGGTGCAGCGGGACGCCCAGCGCCTTGAGCTCGAACGCCTCGTCGGAGCACGTGGCGACGACCTGGTCGACGCTCCGACCGGCGGCGGGTTCGACCCACTCGCGCTCGGCCGGGCTGGTGTCCGCGGCCCCCTGGTGCCGGCGCTTCACGACGCCGAGGGCGTGGAAGGTCTGCACGACCGGGATCCGGACGCCACCGGTCCGGGCCTGCACCTGGCTCACGGCGTCGAGCGCGGCGTGGCCGGACATCCAGAAGTGCGCGTGCACCACGTCGGGGCGGTCGAGGAACCACTCGGCGGCGAGCACCGAGGCGAACGTCCCCATGAACGGGAACAGTTCGTCCTTCGGCACGGAGCGTGCGGGACCGGCGTCGACGTGCACGACGTCCACACCGGGTCGCAGGGGCACCCGCACCGGCTGCGACGCGTCGTCGCGCCGCGTGTAGACGGTCACGTGGTGGCCGCGGTCGGCCAACGCACCGGACAGTTCGGCGACGTGGACGTTCTGTCCACCGGCGTCGACCCCGCCGAGCACCGCGAGCGGGCTCGCGTGTTCGGACACCATGGCGATCTTCATCGCAGGCTCCCTTCGAGCGCGGCTCCCGCCGCACGGTTCCGTCGCGCACCGCGCGCGACGGCGTCGTCGAGCAGGTCGTCCCAGTCGGCGAGGAACCGGCCGAGCGCGTGCCGTGCGAGCACGGCTTCGCGTGCCACGAGGCCCCGTCGGCGCGCCTCCTCCGGGTCCTCGATCAGGGTCCTGGAGGCCCGGACCAGGTCCTCGACGTCGGTCGCGATGGCGCCGGCCTCACCGGGCACCGTGCGGGCCGCGTCCGTCGTCGCGAGCACGAGCACCGGCATGGCCATGTGCATCGACTCGATGAGCGACAGCCCGAGCGAGGTCCAGCGGTTCGGGTGCACGTAGGCCCGCCGTTCGGCGAGCGCCGCGTGCATCGGGTCGGCCTTGACGTCACCCTGGGCGACGACGCGGTCGCCGAACCCGAGCTCCGGCAGGCGTTCGGTGCCGATGCCCCAGACGTCGACCGGGGCGACCTCGGCGAAGCGGGGGAGCAGGTCGGTGCCGACGACGCGGTTCCGTCGGACGGGTTCGTTGATGACGACGCCGAGGCGCTCGAGCGCACCCGTGTACAGCGGGCCGGGGTCGACGACGCCGTGTTCGACGACGGTGGTGCGGGTGGTGCCGCAGTCCCACATGAGGGCGTTCCAGTGCGTCACGTGCGCGATCGTCAGGTCGTCGCGGTCGCGCATCGGGTGCAGGCTGTTCGGCACGTCGACCCGGGGTGCGTTGTGCTCGACGAAGACGATCGGGACGTCTCGGCCGCCGAGCAGTCTGCGGGCTTCCTCGAGCTCCTCGGTGCGCTGCAGGACGACCACGTCGACCTCGGCCTCGGCGACGTCCGCCGGGTCGATCTCGATCGCTCGGTCGGGCCAGTCGCGCCCGCCGCGGCCGAGTCCCCAGGCGTCGCGCGCCGGGGTGGTCGGGATGAGGTACTCGTGCGGGCCGCGGACGAAGGCGTCCATCCAGCCGCCGTGCACGTGCCACACGAGGATCCGCATGCAGGGCCTTCCGGTCGGTGTCGATGGGGTCGCTCCCCGCCGCTGCCGGAGCAGCAGGAGAAGGAGCAGGAGAAGCAGTGGCGCACGCTACGCAGCGCCTTCTGGGCCTCCCCGCAGACTTCTCTGGTCCATCCGCGAAACGCGGTCGAGGAGCCGTTCGTGGGCGGCCAGGACGTCCTCGATGCGCACTCCGGACAGGCACGGGTGGCCGGGCACGGGGCACTCCCTGGCGCGGCTCAGACGGCACGGGGCGGACTGGTCGCCGAGCAGTTCGACGAGCGGGGCGTACGGCGCCCACTTGACGGCGGGGACGACGGGCGAGAACAGGCTGACGACGGGTGCCCCGACGGCGGCGGCGAGGTGTGCCGGGCCGGTGTTGCCGACCACGACGACCTCGGCCCCGGCGAGCACCGCGGCGAGCTCGGCGGGGCTGGTCCGGCCGCCGAGGTCGATGCCGGTGTCGCCGGCGACGGCGGCGGTGAGCGTGCGTTCGCCAGGGGAGCCCGTGACGACGACGGGGACGCCGCGTCCGGCGTAGGCGGCGACGAGCGCGCGGTGGTGCGACTCCGGCCACGAGCGTGCCGGGACGCTGGCTCCGGGGTGCACGACCACGTAGCGGTCGAGCGCGGCCACGGACGGGGGCAGGGCGGCGTCGTGGCGCACCACGAGCCTCCCGTCGTCGTCCGGCGGCAGCCGGAACCCGGCCGCCTCGGCGATCCGCAGCGCCCGCTCGGGCTCGGGGAGGTCCTCCGGCAGGTCCTCGCCGGGGCGCAGGCGCACGTCGAGCAGGGACCCGGGGTGGTCGACGGAGGCACCGGAGACGCGGGCGACGCCGGCCAGGCGCAGGAGCAGCGCGAGGGGGAGGGGGGACTGGTGGAAGGAGGTCAGGACGACGGCCTCGTCGGGGCGCTCCTCGGCGACCAGGGCACGGAACTCGGCGAGCAGGGCGTCGTCGATCGGGCGAGCGGTCTCGGTGACCCAGGGCGCCGCCCACACCCGGACCCGGTCGATGCCGGGCAGCAGGTCGGCAGCCGGCGCGCCCTGCGGCCCGCACAGCATCGTGACGTGCGCGGCGCCGGCGGCGACCGCGCGCACGGCGGGTCCGGCGACCAGGACGTCGCCGAACGAGTCGAGCCGGGCGACGAGGACGCGGCGTCCGGCGCTCACGCCCGGTCCGCCGCGCTGCCGACGTGCTCGAGCACGAGGGCGACGGCCTCGTCGAGGTCGGCGGCGACGGTCTCCGCGGCGTCGACCTCCTCGGTGCGCGTGCGGGGTGTGGGCACCAGGATGCCCTGGGCGCCGGCGTTCCGTGCGGCCTGCACGTCGGCCCCGATGTCGCCGACGACGACGATCGACTCCGGCGGGATGCCGAGCCGCTCGGCGGCGTCGAGCACCATCCCGGGCCGCGGCTTCCGGCAGGCGCAGGCGTCGCCCGCGTCGTGCGGGCAGACGCACCAGACGTCGAACGGGCCGACGAGCTCGTCGACCCGGGCGTTCGTGGCGTCGACCTGCTCCCGTGTGGCCATGCCCTTCGCGATCACCGACTGGTTCGTCACGACGCCGAGCCGGAGCCCGGCGGCCCGCGCACGCTCCACGGCGCGGCGGGCGCCGGGGACGGGGACGACCAGGTGCGGGTCGGCGTTGTAGGGGACGTCCACCACGAGGGTGTCGTCGCGGTCGAGGAGCAGGCCGCGGATGACGCGGTCCGGAGCGAGGGCCATGCTCCGTGACTACCGGTCGGCCGCCGGGCACCGCCCCAGGAAGAGCCGCGGAGCGCGGTCCCGACAGGGCCACCAGCGTGTCGGGTCTACCGTCGCGGCGGTGACCGCCCTCGAGAACCTGCCCGACGCCGACGGACGCCCGGAACTGCTCGTCCTCCGAGCCATCAAGCTCGGCGACCTGCTCGTCGCCGTCCCCGCACTGCACGCGCTGCGCCGCGCGTTCCCCGACCACCGGATCACGCTCGCCACCACGGCGTGGCTGGCGCCGGTCGTGGAGCTCGTGCCGTCGGTGGACGTGCACCTGGCCCAGCACGGCCTCGACCACCCGATCGCGGCACCGCACGGAGCGGTCGACGTCGCCGTCAACCTGCACGGCGCCGGTCCGGAGTCCTCCGACCTCGTCGCCGCGCTCGCACCCCGCCGGGTGATCGGCCACGCCGACCCGACGCACGACTACGCGGGTCCGGAGTGGCCGGACGACGTGCACGAACGGGACCGCTGGGCCGACCTGCTCACCTGGCACGGGATCGAGGCGGACGCGACCGAGGTGCACATCGACCGACCCGCGGCACCGCCCGTCGTCGCCGACGCGGCCGTCGTGCACGTGGGGGCCTTCCACGGGGCGCGGCACTGGCCGACGGACCGCTTCGCCGACGTGGTGCGCGGACTCCGAGCGCGCGGTGCCCACGTGGTCCTGACGGGAGGCGCGGACGACGTCGTGCGCGCCCGTGCCGTCGCCGACGCGGCCGGCCTGGCGCCGGAGGCGGTGCTGGCCGGCACCCTGGACCTGCAGGCGTTCGCCGCGGTGATCGCCGCCGCGCGGCTCGTCGTCACCGTCGACACCGGCGCTGCGCACCTGGCGACCGCCTACGGGGTGCCCTCGGTCGTGCTGTTCGGCCCGGCACCGCCCGAGGCGTGGGGCCCGCCGGCGACCGGCCCGCACATCGTGCTCACCGACGCCTCGGTCCGTCGCGGCGACGTGTTCGCCGAGGACCCGGACCCGGCGATCCTGGCCGTGACCGCGGACGACGTGCTCGGCGCGGTGGACCAGCTCCGGGTGACCGCTCAGGCGGCCGGGCGGTAGCGTCGACCGAGAGCCACCCGGACCTGCCGGACGCTCGGAGGGAGTCCTTCGTGTTCGAAGCCGCGAACATCCGTGACTGGATCGGTCTGCCGGTCGTCGACGAGGCCGACGACAAGGTCGGCACGCTCGAGAGCATCTACTACGACACCGCCACGTCCGAGCCCGCCTTCGGTGCCCTCACGACCGGGATGGTCGGGTTCCAGAAGCTCGTCTTCGTGCCGCTGTTCGGCGCGACCGTGGCCCCGAAGCACCTCCGTGTGGCGTTCCCGAAGAAGCTCGTGAAGGACGCCCCCTCGATCTCCACCGACGGCGAGCTCGACGCCGCCACCGAGCCGGTGCTGTTCCAGCACTACGGCCTGGAGTACCGCACCGGCAGCGGCGGCGAACGCCGACTCGGGCGCCGCTGAGCCCGTCCGACACATCGAACGACCCGACAGACCCGCCACACCAGCCCGGAGGCCGCAACTGCTCCGCACCGCACGTACGACGCTGCTCGCCGCCCTGGCAGCGGTCGCCGTCGCCGGGCTGGTGGTGGCGGGTGTCGCGGTCCCCGGTCCGGTGCCGTCCGCTTCGGCTGCTCCGATGTGGCCCGTCCCGCAGCCCTACCCGGTGCCGGACGAACCGATCGAGTCACTCGCCGACGTCCCGCCGGGCAGCGAGTACGTCGCCCTCGGCGACTCCTACTCCGCCGGCTACGGCCTCGGCGACCGGACCCGGCTGCCCACGAGCGCGTGCGTGCAGTCGGCCCGCGACTACCCGCACCGCCTCGCCGCCCGGTTCGGCCTCGACCTGACCGACGTCACGTGCGCGGGCGCCACCAGCGCGGACGTCACGACCGGACACCAGTTCACGGGCGTCCCACCGCAGATCCAGTCGCTGTCCTCGCGCACCCGGCTCGTGACCCTGACGATCGGTGGCAACGACGCGGACCTGTTCGGCACGGCCGCCTCGTGCCTCGCGATCTCGGCGGACGGTCCGGTGTTCTCGGGCCGTGACGCGCCGTCGTGCGAGAGCACACTCGTGCAGGACGGTGAAGATCAGCTCAGCGCGAAGATCCAGTCGCGGGTCGCGCTCGGGATCGCCGACACCCTCGCAGCCGTGCAGCGCGCCGCACCGAACGCCGTCGTGGTGTTCCTCGGGTACCCGGCGATCTTCCCGGACGCCGACCACACGCCGGCGGAGGGCTGCTTCCGCTCGGCGCTCGACCTCGGCACGCTCGCCGGCTCGTTCCCGGAGGACACCTTCCCCTTCACCGACGACGACGTCGAGTACCTGCACGGTGTGCAGGAGGAGCTCGACGCCGTGTCCGCCTCCGCCGCGGACGCCGCCGGGGTGCGGTTCGTCGACGTGCTCGAACGCACCGAGGCCCACTCCGCCTGCGCCGATGCCGACGAGCGCTACGTCGCCGGGGTGAGTCTCTCCGGCTCGAGAGACCTGCGACGCATCGACCTGGAGGCCGGCGCCCTGCACCCGAACGGCCGCGGCGTCGCGTACCTCACCGACCAGATGGCCGACGCGATCCGGGAACTCGCCGGCTGACCCGTTCGGACCCCGCGCTGTCCGTGTGGGCCGCCGGCGGGACGACGCAGACCGGCGCCGCGGTCTCCCGCACGACGTCGTGCAGCAGTGCGCCGGACAGCACCCGCACGTGCCCGCGCCCGAGCACGACGAGCGAGGCCCGACGGGTGCGCGACGCGATGGCGTGCCCGGGGTGCCCCTCGACGAGCAGCGGCCGGATCCGCAGCGTCGGGTACCGCGCCGTCAAGTCGTCGGTGACGCGCTGGAGCAGCTCGGCGTTCCGGGTACGCCACCGCAGGGGGTCCTCGGCGAAGTCGGTGAGCCCGGTCCGGGTCAGCACCGGCATCTCCCAGGCCCGGAGGAGCGTGAGACGTCGGCGCATCCGGACAGCCTCGGCGACGGCGATCGACACGGCCCGTTCGTCGACCGGCTCCTCGACGGCCAGCACGACGTCGCCGTCGATCGGGTGCGGTCCCTCCGGCACGATCACGGTCGGCACGGCGGCGCGGACCGCCACCCGTGCGGGATCCCCACCGGCGGTGGAGCCCCGTCGGCTGCGGAAGGTCCCGATGACCAGGACGTCACCGCCGTCCGACTCCTCGACCAGGGCGCTGGCGAACGGCCCGGCATGCCGGTGCACCTCGACGGTGGCTGCGGGCAGGGCGGCGCGAGCGGCTTCGGCCAGGCGGTCGGCCACCGGCCCGGGACCCTCGATCGCCGGGTCGGCACCGATGATCCGGATCCGCTCGATCCCGCTGCCCGCGCGGGCAGCGATCCACCGCAGCGCCTCGTCGTGCGGCATCGCGGCGTCCGCGGCAAGCGTCACCGTCGTCCATCGTTCGTCCATCCCGATCGGCCTCCTCCATCGCAGGTCCTCCGGGGGCGTCACACGGCGCTCCGTGCGCCACACGGTACTCCCGGGGTGGGTGTGGGGAACCGGCGGTGGAACCGGGCCCGTCGGGTGGTGCGCGGTGCGTCTGTGGTGATCCGGGCCTCCCGGCCGGTCCTGCGTAGTCTCGGGACGTGGTCGTGAGCGCCGGACTGTTGCTGCACCGGGCCGGTCCGTCCGGGCCGGAGGTCTTCCTCGCGCACATGGGCGGACCGTTCTGGCGGAACAGACCGCGTGCCTGGTCGATCCCGAAGGGGCTGGTCGAGGCGGGCGAGGAGCCGCTCGGCACCGCGCTGCGCGAGTTCGCCGAGGAGATCGGCGTGCCCGCCCCGGTGACCGCCGCGGACCTGACCGACCTGGGGGAATTCCGTCAGGCGTCAGGCAAGCGCGTGCGGGTCTTCGCGGCCGAGGCGTCAGGGTTCTCGGTCGACACGGTGCGGAGCAACACCGTTCGCCTCGAGCTGCCGCGTGGGTCGGCGCGGTTCGTCGAGGTGCCCGAGGTGGACGACGCACGGTGGTTCGGCCTCGACGAGGCGCGGGAGCTCGTGGTGGCCGGGCAGGTCGCGGCGATCGACGCCCTCGTCGCGCTCGGCTGCGGTGCTGGCGGGTCCTGACGCGCCGCTCGTGTTCGTCGAGGGGGCACGAACTGTCGTCCGACGGGCCTCCAGCCGACACTTCGTGCGACCCCGACACCACGCCAACGGCATGTCGTGACCGCTCGGCGACCGAGCCCGGGCCGAAGCGCGCGCCCGCGCCCGCCCCTACCGCGTCCGCGGCCGCCGCACCGAACCGGTCACGACGCCGATCGACCCGGTCATCGTCTGGATCGCCCGCCCGACCACCGGCACCGACGTGGTGACGACGGCGAGCGACGACGTGATCGCCTCGATCGACGAGGTCGACAGGTGCTCCTGCGTGTGCGAGTGCACCGGGAACCCACGACGCGCCATCACGACGACCCCGAGCGCCCCGACGAGCACCGCGGCCCCGGCGAACGGCAGGTACTGCAGCCCGACGATCCCGAGCGCCTGCCCGCCGAACGCCGCACCACCGGCGATGCCGATGTTCGACGCCCCGTTGACGAGCGCACCGGCGATGTCGGGGGAGACGCCCCCGGCCCGGATCGCCGCGGCCATGAAGAGCGTGCCGGTGGTGCCGTTCGCCGCCATCCAGACGCCTGCGACGACCATCGTGCCCATCAGCGAGCCGTGCACGAACGGCATCGTCGCGAAGGCCACGGCCATCACCGCGACCGAGGCGATCAGGGTCTGCCGGGGTGCTCGGTCGACGAACATGCCGGCGAGCCAGAGCCCGACGACGCCGGTGCCGCCGAGCACGAGCAGCGCCCCGCTCACCATGCCGGCGTCGAGCCCGGCGTCGATGGAGTACGGCCCGATGTAGGTGTAGACGACGTAGTGGCCGCCGAACAGGAGCATGTCGGCGATCACGACGGACAGCAGTCCGGTGCGCGCCCAGGCCTTCGGCGACCCGATGTGCGGCGACGAGGCTCCGCGGACGGCGGGCAGGAACAGCAGGGCGACGACCGCGAGTGCTGCTGCGGCGATCCCGACGGAGAAGACCGCCTGGCGCCAGCCGATGTGCTGCGCCACCCAGGTCGCGACGGGCACGCCGAGCACGAACCCGAGCGAGCTGCCCGAGTACACGAACGCGATCGCCCGTCCCGCCAGCCGCGGTGGCACGATCCGGGTGGCGTACGCCGAGGCGACCGAGAAGAACAGTGCGTGCGCGATGCCGCCGACGACGCGTCCGGCGCAGACCACGGCGAACGACGGCGCGAGCGCGACCATCAGGTTCGACACGGTGTAGCCGACGAGCGTGGCGACGAGCACGGTCTTGCGGGGCAGCTTCGCGGTGAACGCGGTGAGCGGCAGCGCGAGGAGCGCGACGGCCGCGGCGTACACGGTGATGACGATGCCCATGGTGGCCTCGGTCACGCCGAGGTCGGCGCTCATCGTGCCGAGCAGCCCGACGGGCATGAGCTCGGTGGTGATGGCGAAGAACGTGGCCAGCCCGAGCACGGCGATGCCGACGATGGACTGACTGGTGACGGTGATCGGCCGCGTGTGGGTCGACACGGCCGAGGTGGTGGTGTTGGTGGACACGCTGCTGACCTCCTCCGAGGCACGGTGGAGCGCGCGACGATGCCGTTCGTTCTGACGGCGGTGACCGGGAGGGTCTGCGGGGCGCGCTCGCTGGCGGATGTGGATGATGTGGGTACGACTCCACGACGAGTGCGCTCATCCAGTGTTGCACGATGGAACGACTCTCGCGAGGGCATCCGGCAGATACATCGGAGCGCTCCAACGAAACACTCAGGTGCCGGACCGCCACTCAGTACTCGTTCGTCACCCGGCCCTGTACCCCGCCGCCTCGCAGCTCGATCGTGAGCGTGCCGCTCCTGGACTGCGCCGACATCGACACCGATCCGTGCAGCGCGTCCTGCCGCGGGAAGCACGCCGTCGACGACTCGATCCGGTCCGCCGTCGCCACCAGGCAGATCGTCGACCGGTCCGTCCCGACGCCGGCCCAGACGTTCCACGGCGTCTCGGCGGTCCCACCGTCGAGTGCCCGGTTCGTGAAGACCAGTCGCGTCGTGTGCAGGCTCACCGGTGCCGCGACCGGCCCCGGCAGCTGGTCGGCGTACGTCTGCGGGACGTCGAGCAGCTGCTCGAGCGTCACGGTCCCCGCCGTCGGCGTGACACTCGGCGCTGCGGCGACGTCGGGCTGCGCGGTGCCGACGAGCGTCCCGGCCGCGAACGCCACACCCACCGCTGCGGCGGCACCGCCGGCGATCCAGGCGCGTGGCCGCTCCGTCCACAGCCACTGTCGCCACCGGGACCGTCCGGTCGGCACGGCCTGGAGGCCCGGCGCATCCCCGCCGTCGCCGCGCGCGTCGTCCACGTGGTCGCCCCCACCGCCGTCGGTCCCCTCCGGCACGTCGGCTTCGGCAGGCACCGCCGCCGCGCTGGCGGGCAAGGACAGGACCGCCGCGTCAGCCGGCGAGGACACGGGCACCGACACCGGCACCGGCTCTGGACCCGATCGCGTCGCGGACGGGACGGACGTGCGGACCGGACCCGGGCCTCCCGGCAGTGGATCCCGCGCCGTCACGACCGCACGCACGCGCGACCGCCGCCCGCGTTCCAGGTCCTGCAGCGCGATCCGGGCGCGCGCCGCGTCCGCCGGGCTCGATCCTGCTCCCCAGGCGACGGCCTCGAGCCGGTCCCGTTCCGCTGCCACGTCGTCGTGGGCCATGCGCACTCCCGCTCTGCCGGTCGCGTGGACCCGTCCATCGTGCACCGGCGCACCCGTGCGCGCGCACCCAGAACGGGGGAGTAGGCGTGGTGCATGAGCACCGACCCCATGCCGCAGCACGACCCCGACGCCGACACCCTCGAGCCGCTGAGCCACGACACCCAGTCCGGCGAGGCCGACTACGTCGCGACGAGCCCCGGCGGCGCCGGGACCGAACGCCACGTGCCGACCGCCGACGAAGAGCAGGGTCGCGGCACCGAGTACGACCCGGTCGACCAGGGCCCGCAGCAGGAGGGCCAGGGCGGCTAGCGGACCACGCGGCGCAGCACGGCGCGTTCGCCGTACGTCCAGGCCGCACTCGTCACGACGTACAGTGCGGCGGCGAGCGGCGCGATCGCCGCGAACACGACCGTGACGAACGGCACGTACCGACCGATCGCCGCGGTCGCGGCGGCCCCGGGAACGCCCGGCTCCGGGGACGGCACCGGGTTCCAGCGCGCGTTCGACCGGCGGCTGAGCTCGACGACGACGGCGAGCACCGCCAGCAGGAGCAGCACCACCCAGGCGTGGGCCCACAGCGGCGACGTGAGCGTGACGAACAGCGAGTGGCCGAGCGGCACGCCGACGAGCGTCGCCTCGAGCAGCGCGTTCGCGGTGCCGCCGATCGAGGCCTGCGTGAACAGGGCGTAGACGAGCGACACGACGGGTGCCTGCGCGAGGACGGGCAGGCAGCCGGCCAGCGGCGAGACCTTCTCGTCGGTGTAGAGCTGCTGCATCGCCCGCTGCAGGCGCTGGGTGTCGCGGCCGTACCGCTTCCGCAGCGCCGCGAGCTGTGGTGCGAGGCGCCGACGGTCGCGCTCGGCCCGCACCTGCAGCACGGACAGCGGGACGAGCACCAGGCGGACAGCCAGGGTGAGGAGCACGACGGCGATCGCCGCGGCGAACGAGCCGGCGACGGGGGAGAGCGCCGCGGTGAGGGCGGCGACGAGGTCCGCGCCGCCGTGCAGCAGCGGGCCGACGAGGGGCAGGGTGGACAGGTCCATGACGGTTCCGATCGGTGGTGGGCCAGCGGGGTGCGCGAGCGGCCCGGCCACCGGTCGGTGGTCAGGCCGGGGTCGCGACCCCCGGTGCCCGTGAGCGGACGTGTCCGTCGGCGTCGGGGTGGCTCCACCCGATCCGGGTGACCAGGTCGGGCACCGCCGACCGCTCCGACACGGATGCCGAGCCGACCCCGAGGACGGCCGCCAGCACGGCGACGAGCAGCCGGGCGACGACGACGGTCACGGCGACCGCGGTCAGCCCGAGCGCCGCCATGGCCAGCAGGGGCAGCACGCCGGCGCCGGGGTCGCCGAGCACCAGCGCGGCGGTGGCGCGGAGCACGAGCAGGACGGCGGTCATGGTCCGTTCAGCGTAACGCCCGCGTGCCGTCGAGGACCGGAAGGTGCGACGGGGGAGGATCGCCGCATGACCGCAGGTTCGCCGAGCACCCCAGCGACCGTCGCGCTCGAGGCGGCCGGGGTTGCGTACACGCCGCACGTGTACGAGCACCACGAGAGCGCCACCAACTTCGGAGAAGAGGCCGCCGCCGCCCTCGGGCTGCGCGAGGAGCAGGTCTTCAAGACCCTCGTCGTGTCCGTGGACGGTGCCCTCGCCGTGGCCATCGTGCCGGTGGCGAACCGGCTCGACCTCAAGGCCATCGCCGCCGCGGTCGGGGGCAAGAAGGCGACCCTGGCGGACCCGACCCTCGCCGAGAAGCGGACCGGGTACGTCGTCGGCGGCATCAGCCCGGTCGGTCAGAAGACCCGGCTCCGCACCGTGCTCGACGAGTCGGCACTGTCGTACGCGAGCATCTTCGTGTCCGGCGGGCGTCGCGGCTTCGACGTCGAGGTGGCACCGACGGACCTGGCCCGGATCACCGAGGCGGTCGCGGCGCCGATCGCGCGGACCTGAGTCGAGTCGCCGCAAGTTTTTTCGGCACCCGGGAATGACCCGGGCCCTCCTGCGTTGCATTGAGTCGAAGGCACTCAAGTTCCCCAGGAGGTCCCTTTGCCAGAGACGTTCGGCCCGACCGGCAGCAACGACTCGTTCGACGAGTTCCTCGCCCGCCTGCTCGCGGCACAGCGCACCGGTGACCAGCAGCGCGTCCGCGCGTTCGGTCGACCGGTCGACATCACCCGGCTGCTCAGCCGCCGGACCCACGAGCTGCTCCAGCACACCGCCGAGTACGCGGTCGCGCAGGGGCAGCGCGAGATCGACGCACTGCACATCCTGCACGTGCTCGTCCGCACCGAACCGTTCGACGCCGTCGTGCGATCCGCGGGGGTCGACCCCGAGCGCCTCGCCGAGGAGATCGAGCAGCGCCTGCCGATGGCGCACGAGCCGCAGAGCGAGCCGACCGGCCGTCCCGCACTGACGGGCACCGCTCAGCGCATCCTCGTCGAGGCGACGCAGGCCGCGCGGGGCTTCGGCAGCACCTACACCGACCCCGAGCACGTCTTCTTCGCGCTCGTGATGGACCAGGAGACCGTGACCGGCCAGCTGCTCGCCAGCGCCGGCATCACCCCGCAGGTCATGCAGGACTACGCCCAGCAGGCCGCGGCAGCAGCACGAGAGGGGCGCCCCATGCCAGGAACCGGTGCGACGACCGGAACGGCCGAGTCCGGTTCCGACAGCGACACCCCGACGCTCGACCAGTTCGGCACCGACCTGACCGAGCGCGCCCGTGACGGGCACGTCGACCCGGTGATCGGCCGCGCCGACGAGATCGAGCAGACCGTCGAGATCCTGCTCCGCCGCACCAAGAACAACCCGGTGCTGATCGGTGAGCCCGGCGTCGGCAAGACCGCGATCGTCGAGGGCCTCGCCCAGCGCATCGTCGACGGTGACGTCCCCGCCCTGCTGCAGGGCAAGCGGGTCGTCGCGCTCGACCTGCCCGGCATGCTCTCCGGCACCCGCTACCGCGGTGACTTCGAGGAGCGCCTCACCAAGGCGATGGACGAGATCGCGGCGCACGCCGACGAGCTCATCGTCTTCGTCGACGAGCTCCACACCGTCGTCGGCGCCGGTGGCGGCGGCGAGGGCGGCTCGATGGACGCCGGCAACATCCTCAAGCCCCGACTGGCCCGCGGCGACCTGCACCTGGTCGGCGCGACGACGCTCAACGAGTACCGCCGGATCGAGAAGGACGCCGCGCTCGAGCGCCGTTTCCAGCCCGTCACGGTGGGGGAGCCCAACGTCGAGGACGCCGTCGCGATCCTGACCGGCCTCGCCCCGCGCTACGCCGAGCACCACGGCGTCGAGTACACGTCCGAGGCGCTCCGCGCCGCCGTCGAGCTCTCGCACCGCTACGTGACCGACCGGCACCTGCCGGACAAGGCCATCGACCTCATCGACCAGGCCGGCGCACGCCGTCGTCTCGCCCTGTCGGGCGACGTCGACGTCGAGGCACTGCGTGCCCAGGTCACCGACCTGACGGCCCGCAAGGACCGCGCGGTCGCCGAGGAGCACTACGAGGAAGCGTCCGACCTGCGCGACGAGATCGTCGGACTGGAGGCCCGGATCACCGCCGCCTCGTCGGCGGACGCGACCCGCACCTCCCGTCCGGAGTCCGCGGACACGTCGATCACGGAAGCCGACATCGCCGCCGTCGTGTCGCGTGCCACCGGGATCCCGGTGACCCGCCTCGGCTCGGCCGACAAGACGCGGCTCGCCGCGCTCGAGTCCGAGCTGCACGACCGAGTCGTCGGCCAGGACGACGCCGTGCGGGCGATCGCGAAGGCGGTGCGACGCAGCCGGACCGGCATGGGCGACCCGCGTCGTCCGGTGGGCAGCTTCCTGTTCCTCGGCCCGACGGGCGTCGGCAAGACCGAGCTCGCGAAGGCCCTGGCGTCGTCACTGTTCGGTGACGAGTCCGCCATGCTCCGCTTCGACATGAGCGAGTTCGGCGAACGCCACACCGTGTCCCGCCTGGTCGGTGCCCCTCCCGGGTACGTCGGCTACGACGAGGCCGGCCAGCTCACCGAGCGTGTCCGTCGCAACCCGTACTCGGTGATCCTGCTCGACGAGGTCGAGAAGGCCCACCCGGACGTCTTCAACCTGCTGCTGCAGGTGCTCGACGACGGCCGGCTCACCGATGGGCAGGGACGCACGGTCGACTTCCGGAACACGGTCGTCATCATGACGTCGAACATCGGCTCGGAGTTCCTGGCCTCCCGCTCGGGAGCGCTCGGGTTCGCGCCCGTCGGTGCCGCCGGTGGGTACGCCGAGGACGACCTGCGGGCCCGCGTGATGGGCAAGCTGCGCGAGGCGATGCGGCCCGAGTTCATCAACCGCATCGACGAGATCGTGCTGTTCCGCAAGCTCGAGCCCGCGCAGCTGCACGCGATCGTCTCGCTGCTGCTGCAGGACACGGCGCTCCGGCTCGTCGCGCAGGACATGCTCCTGTCGGTGTCCGACGCGGCGGTCGACTGGCTCGCCGAGCACGGGTACGAGCCGGAGTACGGCGCACGCCCGCTCCGTCGGCTCATCCAGAGCGAGGTCGACGACCGCATCGCGACCCTGGTGGTCGAGGGCGGGGTCGGCGCGGGGGACACCGTGCGGATCGACGTCGAGGGTGACTCCCTGACGGCGACCGTCGCGGAGCACGCGGCGGTCTAGTCCGGTCGCACGCACACACGAAGGCCCGGTACCGATTCGGTACCGGGCCTTCGCCGTGCGCGGCGCAGGGTGCGTGCTCCGTCACCCGGTGCGTGTTCCGTCACCCGGTGCGAGGTTGCCCGCACCGTGTACGCCTGCCGCCCCGCACCGAGCGCGCAAGCTGCCACCGGTTCGCGAACGGCGCACGGTGCAGCCGGGAAGCCCGACGCCGGTGCACGACGGGAACTCGGCACGCAGCCGGCACGTCGACGCGAGACCACGAACGTCGCACCGTGATCACCCTGTTCGGGAATGCAATTCCGAACCTTTTGCGAGAAAGGGGTTGCGCTCCGAATTGCGGTGCCGATAGTGTTCACTCGTCGCGAACGGTCGAACAATCGGCCCGGACGACTCCGCCAGCTCGAGACCGAAAGGGGGCCGACCATGATCATCTCCGCAACCACTCCGTTCCGTGGAATCCGTGGACTCGTCGGTACCCCGTTCCGCGTCCGCTGACCCGGGGCGTCCCACTCTCCTGACACCTGTGCCTCCGGGCACCGTGCGCTGAGCCGACCAGGCTCGCGCAGCACCGGTTCGTTCGTCTGCTGAACGGCTCGACGGCTCGTTGATGCGTGCCGTCCGATCTGCGCGGACGACGCCGGAAGAATGTCGGTGGACAGTGCGACGTTCTCGGTGTCGACGAGCATTCCGCGATCGTTGTCCGAACATTTCCGGACCGTCCCGGAGTGCATTCTCACGCATTCAATTCCCGCTGCCCGCAACCCGGGCGGATTCGCCCTGCCCGACACCCGGGCAGCTCTGCCGTGCCCTGAAGGGGAACACCGTGTCCACGAAGACCACCACCCGTCCACCCGATACCCGCGCGGTGCGCCGCCGGGTCTCCCTCGCCGACCGCATCGCACTCCGTGTCGGGATGTCGCTCATCATCTGGAGCCGACGCACCCGCAAGGAGCGGCCCGAGATCGACCTCGCCACGGTGGCCCGCCTCGAGCGGGAGCGCCAGCAGCGCGAGCTCGACTGGATCTCCCAGGGGGCCGCCATGCGGATGTGGCGCTGATCCGCACGCTCCGGCGCTCCGGCACTGCGCGTCGGCACTGCGCGTCGGCGGCGCACGCACGGTGCGTCGTTCAGAAGCCCGTGCGCCCTGAACGGCTCGGTGCGAGGAAACAACCTCGCACCGAGCCACCTTCGGCAGACCGGCCGACGTAACCCGCACCGTGCAGCGAACGGCCGACCCCGCACGAGGCGACCACCCTCGCACCGTGCGCCGACGTGTCGGACGCACCCCGGGCCTCCCGTACCGTTGGCGGGTGACCGAAACCGCAGCTGCACTCGTCGAACGCCTCACCGCCCTCGTGCCGGACTTCCCGAAGCCGGGGGTGCTGTTCCGTGACGTGACGCCGGTGTTCTCCGACGCCGTCGCGTTCGGCCGCGTGTGCGAAGCACTCGCCGCGCCGTTCGCGGTCGGGGCCGGGTTCGACGCCGTCGCCGGCATCGAAGCCCGGGGCTTCGCGCTGGCCGGTGGCATCGCCGCGCAGCACCAGGTCGGCGTGCTCACCGTCCGCAAGGCCGGCAAGCTCCCCGGCGAGGTGCTCAGCGAGCAGTACGCGCTCGAGTACGGCGAGGCCGAGCTCGAGCTCCGCCCGGGCCAGCTGCCCGCCGGGACCCGTGTCCTCGTCGTCGACGACGTCCTCGCCACCGGGGGCACCGGCGCCGCCACGATCACGCTGCTCGAACGAGCCGGCTACCAGGCGATCGGGTTCGCCGCGCTGCTCGAGCTCGACGGGCTGAACGGGCGCGAGCGACTCGAGCCGCGGCTGCCCGTCGCGACGCTCGGCGCCGTCCCGGCCTGAGCACGGGCAACCGCGCTGTCGCGCCGCGCATCCGTCCTCTCCACAGGCACCTTCCCGGCGTCCGCGCGCGAGCACGTCTCGCACTAGTCTTGACGCACCATTTCGATCGAGGAGTCCCATCATCGTGACCGAGTCAGTCGCACCCGCGCCCGCCGAGCTTCCCCAGGCACCCGAGCCCCGGACCGCGACGACGACCACGACGGGCACCGAGCTCTTCGACGGAGAGCGCGGCGTCGTCGCCATCCGCGTCGACGGCGTCCTGAAGGACCTCGCGGCGGACGTGCAGGCCGGCGAGACCGCCGAGGCGGTCACCCTGCAGGAACAGGACGGCCTCGACATCCTCCGCCACTCGGCCGCCCACGTGCTGGCGCAGGCCGTGCAGCAGATCAACCCGGACGCCAAGCTCGGCATCGGGCCGCCCGTCACCGACGGCTTCTACTACGACTTCGACGTCGCCGAGCCCTTCACCCCCGAAGACCTCAAGGCGATCGAGAAGGGCATGGACCGCATCGTCAAGCAGGCCCAGCGCTTCCGTCGCGTGGTCGTCACCGACGAGCAGGCACGCGAGCTGATGGCGGGGGAGCCCTACAAGCAGGAACTCATCGGCCTCAAGGGTGCGGCGACCGACGGCGACTCCGGCGAGAGCGTCGAGGTCGGTGCCGGCGAACTGACCGTGTACGAGAACGTCGACCCGAAGTCGGGCGAGGTGCTCTGGCAGGACCTCTGCCGGGGCCCGCACGTCCCGCACACCCGCTGGATCGGCAACGCCGCGAAGCTCATGCGCGTCGCCGCTGCGTACTGGCGCGGCTCCGAGAAGAACCCGCAGCTGCAGCGCATCTACGGCACCGCCTGGCCCGACAAGGACCAGCTCAAGGCGTACCTGGTGCGCCTCGAGGAAGCCGCCAAGCGCGACCACCGCAAGCTCGGCGCCGAACTCGACCTGTTCTCGTTCCCCGACGAGATCGGTTCCGGTCTGGCGATCTTCCACCCGAAGGGCGGCATCATCCGCCGTGAGATGGAGGACTACTCCCGCCGTCGGCACGAGGAGAACGGCTACTCGTTCGTCTACACGCCCCACATCACCAAGGGCGACCTGTTCGAGACCTCCGGGCACCTCGGCTGGTACAAGGACGGCATGTTCCCGGCCATGCACATGGACGAGGCGAAGGACGAGGACGGCAACGTCACGCGGCAGGGTGCCGACTACTACCTCAAGCCGATGAACTGCCCGATGCACATCCTGGCGTACCGATCGCAGCCCCGCTCCTACCGCGACCTGCCGCTCCGGATGTTCGAGTTCGGCACGGTGTACCGCAACGAGAAGTCCGGAGTCATCCACGGCCTGACCCGCGTGCGCGGCCTGACCCAGGACGACGCGCACATCTTCACCACGCAGGAGAAGATGAAGGAGGAGCTGACCACGACCCTCGCGTTCGTGCTCTCGCTCCTGCGCGACTACGGCCTCGACGACTTCTACCTCGAGCTGTCGACGAAGGACCCGGAGAAGTACGTCGGCGACGACGAGATCTGGGACGTCGCGACGGAGACCCTGCGCCAGGTCGCCGAGGAATCGGGTCTCGAGCTGGTGCCGGACCCGGCCGGTGCGGCGTTCTACGGCCCGAAGATCTCGGTGCAGGCCCGCGACGCGATCGGCCGCACCTGGCAGATGTCGACCGTGCAGCTCGACTTCAACCTGCCCGAGCGCTTCGGCATCGACTACACCGCGGCCGACGGCTCGCGCCAGCGTCCGGTGATGATCCACCGCGCGCTGTTCGGCTCGATCGAGCGCTTCTTCGGTGTCCTCACCGAGCACTACGCGGGTGCCTTCCCGGCGTGGCTGTCGCCGGTGCAGGTCGTCGGCATCCCGGTCGCGGCCGAGTACGGCGACTACCTCGACGAGGTCATCGCGAAGCTCCGCACCCACGGCGTCCGCGCCGAGGTCGACCACTCCGACGACCGCATGCAGAAGAAGATCCGCACGCACACCAAGGCGAAGGTGCCGTTCCAGCTCATCGCCGGTGGCGACGACCGCGACGCCGGTGCGGTCAGCTTCCGCTTCCGCGACGGCCGCCAGGACAATGCGGTGCCCGTCGACGAGGCCGTGGACCGCATCCTCACCGCGATCCGCGAGCGCGCGCAGGTCTGATGGCACAGTCGGGGCCCATGCCGCCGGTTCCGGGCCGACGCGCCAGCGGCGGGACGGCCGTGCCGGTGGGGAGAGGCCCGGAGCAGGCCCCGGGGACCGGTGACGTCGACGACGTGGCCGGTCCCACCGCCGCCGCGGTCTCCGAAGGCGCGGACACCGACCCGCTGGTGATCCGCGACGCGGCCACGGGCGCAGCCGTCCCGGACGCGTTCCAGCGACTCTGGAACCCGCACCGGATGGCCTACATCGACGCCGGCCGCGAAGGCCGGGGTCGCGGGCACGACGACGACTGCCCGTTCTGCGCGGCACCCGGGATGTCCGACGAGGACGGTCTGATCGTGGCCCGGGGTGAGCACGCCTACGTGCTGCTCAACCTGTTCCCGTACAACAACGGGCACCTGCTCGTCTGCCCGTACCGGCACGTCCCGCTCTACGACGAGGCCACAGCGGACGAACTGCGTGAGATCGGTGAGCTGACCCAGACGGCGATGCGGGTGCTCCGCGAGGTCTCGCACTGCGACGGATTCAACATCGGCATGAACCAGGGCGAGGTCGCCGGCGCCGGGGTGGCAGCGCACCTGCACCAGCACATCGTGCCGCGGTGGCAGTCCGACGCGAACTTCTTCCCGATCATCGCCCGGACCAAGTCCATGTCGCAGCTGCTCGGCGAGACGCGTCGACTCGTCGCCGACGGGTGGCCCCAGGCGGACTAGACTGGTCGGCATCATGAGCGACAGCACCAGCACCTCCGGCACCCCTGGCACCTCGATCACCGGCTCCGACCGCGTCAAGCGCGGCCTCGCCGAGATGCTCAAGGGCGGCGTGATCATGGACGTCGTCGACGCCGAGCAGGCCCGCATCGCGGAAGAAGCCGGCGCGACCGCCGTCATGGCCCTCGAGCGCGTCCCCGCCGACATCCGTGCCCAGGGCGGCGTCGCCCGCATGTCCGACCCCTCGATGATCGAGGAGATCATCGCCGCGGTGTCGATCCCGGTCATGGCGAAGGCCCGCATCGGCCACTTCGTCGAGGCGCAGGTGCTGCAGGAGCTCGGCGTCGACTACATCGACGAGTCCGAAGTGCTGTCGCCCGCCGACTACGTCAACCACATCGACAAGTGGAAGTTCACCACCCCATTCGTCTGCGGTGCCACGAACCTGGGCGAGGCGCTCCGTCGCATCACCGAGGGCGCGGCGATGATCCGTTCCAAGGGTGAAGCCGGTACGGGTGACGTGTCCGAGGCCACCAAGCACATCCGCACCATCAGCCAGGAGATCGCGGCACTCCGGAACCTGCGCGACGACGAGCTCTACGTCGCCGCCAAGGAGCTCCAGGCCCCGATCGACGTCGTGCAGGAAGTCGCCCGCACCGGCAAGCTCCCGGTCGTCCTCTTCACCGCGGGCGGTGTCGCCACCCCGGCCGACGCCGCGATGATGATGCAGCTCGGCGCCGACGGTGTCTTCGTCGGTTCCGGCATCTTCAAGTCCGGCGACCCGGCCAAGCGCGCCGCCGCGATCGTCAAGGCGACGACCTTCCACGACGACCCCAAGGTCATCGCCGAGGTCTCGCGTGGTCTGGGCGAGGCGATGGTCGGCATCAACGTCGCCGACGTCCCCGCACCGCACCGCCTCGCCGAGCGTGGCTGGTAGTCCGACGAGCGGCGCCCGGCCCCGCATCGGGGTCCTGGCGCTGCAGGGAGACTTCCGCGAGCACATCGCCTCGCTGACCGAGCTCGGCGCGGACGTGGTGCCGCTCCGTCGCCCGGAGGAGATCGAGACCCTCGACGGTGTCGTGATCCCGGGCGGCGAGTCGAGCGTGATGGACAAGCTGTCCCGCGCGTTCGGCGTCGCCGAGCCCCTCGCCGACGCGATCCGCGGTGGCCTGCCCACCTACGGCACGTGCGCCGGGATGATCATGCTGTCGTCGCGCATCACCGACGGCATCAGCGGCCAGCAGACCCTCGACGTGCTCGACACCACCGTGCGCCGCAACGCGTTCGGCGCGCAGAACGACTCGTTCGAGATCGACATCCCGATGCCCGACCTCGGCGAGGCCCCGGTGCACGCGGTGTTCATCCGCGCCCCCGTCGTGGAGCAGCGAGGCGACGACGTCCACGTCCTCGGCGCCCTGCCCGACGGCCAGGTCGTGGCGGTGCAGCAGGGCAACGTCATCGCCAGCGCGTTCCACCCCGAGGTCGCGGGGGAGGACCGCTTCCACCGCCGGTTCCTCGACCTGGTGCGCAACGCCTGAGGCGTGACCGCCCACCCGCCGCACCGGCGGGACGGAAGCCGCGCCGCGCCTCCAGGCCGGTGTTCGGCCCACGGGGCCGCTAAACTGAGCGGGACTTTCCGCAATACGCAAGGAGAACCGTGTCCGGGCATTCCAAGTGGGCAACGACCAAGCACAAGAAGGCGGTCATCGACCAGCGCCGTGCCAAGTCGTTCGCCAAGCTGATCAAGAACATCGAGGTCGCCGCGAAGATGGGCGGTGCCGACATGTCCGGCAACCCGACCCTGGTCGACGCCGTGCAGAAGGCGAAGAAGACCTCGGTCCCCAACGACAACATCGACCGCGCCGTCAAGCGCGGTGCGGGTCTCACGGGCGAGACCATCGAGTACACGACGATCATGTACGAGGGCTACGGCCCCAACGGCGTCGCGATGCTCATCGAGTGCCTCACGGACAACAAGAACCGTGCGGCGGCCGAGGTCCGGACCGCGATGTCGCGCAACGGCGGCACCATGGCCGACCCGGGCAGCGTCGCCTACAACTTCTCGCGCAAGGGCGTCATCTCGGTCACGAAGACCGACGGCCTCGACGAGGACACCGTGATGACCGCGGTGCTGGACGCCGGCGTCGAGGACGTCATCGACCAGGGCGGCGGCTTCGAGATCATCACCGAGGCGAGCGACCTGGTCGCCGCCCGCACGGCCCTGCAGGAGGCCGGCATCGACTACGACTCGGCCGACGCCGAGTTCGTCCCCGGCCTCAAGGTCCCGGTCGACGCCGAGACCGCCCGCAAGGTGTTCCGCCTGATCGACGCGCTCGAGGACTCGGACGACGTGCAGAACGTCTACTCGAACTTCGAGGTCCCCGCGGACGTCCAGGCCGAGCTCGACGAGGACGAGGGCGAGTAGCCGTGCTCCGTGTGCTCGGGGTGGACCCCGGGCTCACCCGGTGCGGCGTCGGCGTCGTCGAGGTCGCACCGAACCGGCGCGCACGGCTCGTCCACGTGACGGTCGTGCGCACCCCGCCGGACATGCCGCTCGAACAGCGGCTGCTCCGCATCGCCGACGGCATCGCCGCCGAGATCGACGAGCACCACCCGGACGCGGTCGCCGTCGAGCGCGTGTTCGCGCAGGCGAACGTCCGCACCGTGATGGGCACGGCCCAGGCGGCCGGCCTCGCGTTGCACGCGGCGGCGGCGCGCGGCCTGCCCGTCGGGCTGCACACCCCGTCCGAGGTCAAGGCCGCCGTCACCGGCTACGGCAACGCCGACAAGCGCCAGGTGCAGACGATGATCGCGCGCGTGCTCGGTCTCGACGAGGCCCCGAAACCGGCCGACGCCGCCGACGCGCTCGCGTTGGCCGTGTGCCATGCCTGGAGGCTCGGATCACCCGACGCCGCCGGCTCACGTGCCACGAACCTCACCCCGGCACAGCGCGCATGGCGGGACGCCCAGGGCGGCACCGTCGACTCGCCGCTGGCGCGCGCGGCCGCCGCGGCGGCCCGCCCGCAGCGTGGCAGGTCGGCGCCGTCGGTGGCCGGCCCTAGGCTCGGAGCATGATCGCGAGTCTCCGGGGCACCTGCATCGACATCGCCGGCTCGGCCGTGGTGATCGAGGTCGGGGGAGTCGGCTACGCCGTCACCGTCACACCCGCGCACGCGCTGACGATGCGTCACGGGTCCGAGGTGTTCGTGCGGACCGCGATGATCGTGCGCGAGGACGAGCACCTGCTCTTCGGCTTCGAGTCGACCGACGCGCTGCAGGTGTTCGACCTGCTCCGCGGGGTCTCCGGCGTCGGCCCGAAGTCCGCGATGGGCGTGCTCGCCCACATGGACCCGGCCCAGATCGCGAACGCCGTCGCGCACGAGGACGACGGCGCGTTCCGCAAGGTCTCCGGCATCGGCCCGAAGACCGCCAAGCTCATCATCGTCGCGCTCTCCGGCAAGCTCGTCGCGTTCGAACAGGCCGCCGTGGTCGCCGCCGCACGGGGGACCGCAGCGCACCCCGCAGCGGTCGACGTCGTCTCGGCGCTCATCGGTCTCGGTTGGCGTGAGGACGCGGCACAGACCGCCGTCGACGACGCCGTCGCGAACGAGCCGGGCGCTGCGGCGATGGGCACCCAGGCCCTGCTGCGCGCTGCCCTCGGCGCGCTCCGACCCGCGGCTGCCGGCCGGTGAGCGGTATCACGTCCGCCGGCGCCGAGTCGCCGGAGGAACTCGCGTTCGAAGGCGCGCTCCGTCCCCGCTCGCTCGACGAGTTCGTCGGCCAGCGCAAGGTGCGCGGGCAGCTGGACCTGCTCCTCAAGGCCGCCGGCATGCAGGACCGGACGCCCGACCACATCCTGATGGCGGGTCCTCCCGGCCTCGGCAAGACCACGCTGGCGATGATCGTCGCGCACGAGACCGGTCGACCGCTGCGCATGTCGAGCGGTCCGGCGATCCAGCACGCCGGCGACCTCGCCGCCGTGCTCTCGTCCCTGGTCCCCGGTGAAGTCCTGTTCATCGACGAGATCCACCGGATGGCCCGCTCGGCGGAAGAGATGCTCTACCTGGCGATGGAGGACTTCCGCATCGACGTGATGGTGGGCAAGGGCGCCGGTGCCACGAGCATCCCGCTCGACCTCGCGCCGTTCACGCTCGTCGGTGCCACCACCCGGGCCGGGCTGCTGCCGAACCCGCTGCGCGACCGCTTCGGGTTCACCGCCCACCTCGAGTTCTACGAGAAGGACGAGCTCGAGCAGGTCCTGATCCGTGCGGCGCACCTGCTCGAACTCGACATCGACCGGACCGCGCTGCGCGAGATCGCCGGCCGCTCGCGGGGCACCCCGCGCATCGCGAACCGCCTGCTGCGCCGGGTGCGCGACTACGCGCTCGTGCACCGCACCACCGACGGCATGGCCGCCGTCCAGGGTGCGCTCGACCTGTACGACGTCGACGAACTCGGGCTCGACCGACTCGACCGCGCCGTCGTCGAGACCATGCTGACCCGCTTCGACGGCGGACCGGTGGGCCTGAACACCCTCGCGGTGTCCGTCGGCGAAGAGTCCGAGACGATCGAGTCCGTCGTCGAACCCTTCCTCGTCCGCGTCGGGCTCGTCACCCGCACCCCGCGCGGGCGCATCGCGACACCTCGGGCCTGGCGGCACCTCGGCCTCACCCCGGGGCAGGGCGACGGCGGGCAGCCCGGGCTCTTCGACGACACCGAGACCACAGACTGAAGCCGATCAGTCGGGTGACATGCCACGGACACCGGCGTGCCCTAGACTGCTACGGCCCGAAACCGAGCAACCAGAGAAGGCAACGCATCATGGGTCAAGAAGTCATCCTCATCGTCATCGTCGTGGCGTTCGCGGCCTTCATGTTCTACAACAGCCGCAAGCGCAAGAAGCAGCAGGCCGAACTCGTGGACAAGATGGTCCCGGGCGCCAAGGTCATGCTGTCCTTCGGCCTCTACGGCACGCTCCTCTCCGTGAACGAGGAGAAGGTCACCGCTGACGTCGAGATCGCACCGGGGACCATCGTCACCGTGCACCGTCAGACCCTCTCGCGAGTCGTCGACGACAACGCGTCCGACGTCGAGACCACCACGACCACCGAGGACGAGCCGAAGCCGGTGGCCGAGCTCAACGGCGAGCCGGTCTACGGCGAGCGGGTCGACACCGACCGCGTCGACGAGACCGACGCCATGAAGCGCAAGTCCGACGACTGACGCCCTCGGCCGCCGGGTCGTCTGACCCGGCGGCTTCCCTCTGCCGTCGCACGGTGTGCCGACGGTCCTGAACAGAAAGACGAGACGACCGGTGGCACGATCGACACCCGTCAAGAAGGCGCTGCGCTCGCTCACCTGGTTGGTGATCCTGATGGCGATCCTCGCCGGCCTGAACACCGCCGCGTCGATCCTCGCCGGCTCTTCGAAGGACGACACCGACAAGTGGTACCAGGGCGCGAGCTGGGTGCCGGAGCTGGCTCTGGACCTGCAGGGCGGCACGCAGCTGACCCTCGCGGCGCAGAACACCGAGGGTGACTCGGTCACCTCGCAGCAGCTGCAGCAGGCGGTGAACATCATCCGCCAGCGCATCGACGCCACCGGTGTCTCCGAGTCGGAGATCAACACGCAGGGCGCGAACAACATCGTCGTCTCGATCCCGGGCCGCCCCGACAAGGCCACGATCGACCGCATCGAGGCCGCGGCCAAGCTGACCTTCCGGCCGGTGCTCTTCACCGAGGCCGCGACGAACTCCGCCGTCGGTGACGACGGCAAGGGAACCGCATCGGCCACGCCGTACTCGCCGCCGGCCTCGCTCGAGGCGACGCCCAGCGCGAAGCCCTCGAACGCGAGCGACCTGAACTGGGTCACGCCGAAGCTGCAGGACCTGTACACGAACTACAACTGCGCGGCTCCGGACGACGTCACGACGGCGCCGGACGACGAGCCCCTGGTCACCTGTGACCAGGACGGCGCGGGGAAGTACATCCTCGGCCCCGTGGAGGTCTCCGGTGCCGACATCAGCAACGCCACCTCGGGTCTCGCCACCGACTCGCAGGGCACCTCGACCGGTCAGTGGGCCGTCAACCTGACGTTCAACGGCGAGGGCTCGAAGGACTTCCGCTCCGTCACGAACCGTCTCGTCTCGCTCCAGCAGCCGCAGAACCAGTTCGCCATCGTGCTCGACGGATCGGTCATCACCGCGCCGACCACGAACTCGGCGATCACGAACGGCAAGGCGCAGATCACCGGCAACTTCACCGCCGAGTCGTCGAAGACCCTCGCCGACCAGCTCAAGTACGGTGCGCTGCCGATCAACTTCCAGGTGCAGTCGAACGAGAACATCTCGGCGACGCTCGGCACCGCGCAGCTCATCGGCGGTCTCGTCGCTGGTCTGATCGGCCTGATCCTGGTGATCATCTACTCGGTCATCCAGTACCGGGCCCTGGCGTTCGTCACGGTGCTGTCGCTCGGGATCGCCGCGATCCTGACCTACCTGGTGATCGCGATCATGTCGTGGCGCGTCGACTACCGTCTCTCGTTGGCCGGTGTGGCGGGTCTGATCGTCGCCATCGGCATCACGGCGGACTCGTTCATCGTCTACTTCGAGCGCATCCGTGACGAACTCCGTGACGGCCGTGCCCTCGAGAGCGCGGTCGAGTCCGGCTGGAAGCGTGCCCTCCGCACGATCCTGGCGTCCGACGCGGTGAACTTCCTCGCCGCCGTCACGCTGTACGTGCTCGCGGTCGCCGACGTGAAGGGCTTCGCGTTCACGCTGCTCCTCACGACCCTCATCGACATCGTGGTGGTCGCGCTCTTCACCCACCCGATGATGCAGCTCATCGCCCGCAGCCGGTTCTTCGGCGAGGGGCACCGATTCAGCGGTCTCGACCCGGCAGCACTCGGCGCCGTCTACCGGGGGCGTGCGCAGTTCCGCGCACCCGTGGTGGACGGCAAGCGCCAGCGCAGTGCCGGTGAGGCGCAGCGCCGACAGACGATCGCGGAGCGGAAGGCCCAGCAGGCCTCCGGCGACAACGGCTCGACGCCGGACGGGAAGGACGACTGATGGCCAGCTTCAGCCAGTTCGGCAGCGACCTCTACACGGGGAAGCGGTCGTACGACATCATCGGGCGCCGGAAGACCTGGTACCTCATCGCGCTCGTGATGATCGTGATCTCACTCGTCACGCCGTGGCTCCGCGGCGGGTACCAGCTCGGCATCGAGTTCACCGGCGGCTCGGAGTTCACGATCTCCGACGTCAAGACGCTCGACCAGAACATCGCGACCGAGACCGTCGAGGGCGTCGTCCCGGAGTCGTTCCCGCGCGTCTCGCAGCTCGGCACGCACGGCATCCGGGTGCAGACCGGCCAGCTGACCGACCGGCAGACGAGCGAGGTGCAGGACGCCCTGGCGAAGGCCTACGACGTCCCCGAGAGCCAGGTCGCCGGCACCTTCATCGGGGCCACGTGGGGCGCCGACGTCCTCGCGCAGGCCATCCGCGGTCTGGTGATCTTCCTCGCCCTCGCCGCGGTCTTCATGACGCTGTACTTCCGCACCTGGAAGATGTCGCTGTCCGCGATGGCCGCGCTGCTGCACGACCTGCTCATCACCGCCGGTGTGTACGGCATCGTCGGGCTCGAGGTCACGCCGGCGGCGGTCATCGGCTTCCTGACGATCCTCGGGTACTCGCTCTACGACACCGTGGTGGTCTTCGACAAGGTGCGTGAGAACACCGCGCAGGAATCGATCCGCACGTTCAAGCAGTCGGTCAACCTCGCGGTCAACCAGACGCTCGTCCGTTCGATCAACACCTCGGTCGTGGCCCTGCTGCCGGTCGCGGCGATCCTCTTCATCGGGTCGTACGTGCTCGGTGCCGGCACGCTGCGCGACATCTCCCTCGCCCTGTTCATCGGCATCATCGTCGGCACCTACTCGACGATCTTCATCGCATCGCCGATGTACGCACACCTGCGCGAGAGCGAGCCGAAGATCAAGGAGTCGGACGCCAAGAAGACCCAGGCGGCCGAGAAGCGCCGGCGTGAGGTCGACGCAGCAGAGGCGAGCGTCTGATGCCCATCGACATCCAGGAGATCGACGTCGCCGAGGCCCGGCGCCGCATCGACGCCGGAGCCCGCCTGTTCGACGTCCGCGAGCAGGGGGAGTGGGACGAGGTCCACGCTCCGCAGGCCACGCTCGTGCCGATGTCCGAGTTCGTCGACCGCTGGCAGGAGATCGACGGCGGCGACCAGCCGGCCATCATCGTCTGCCACTCCGGCGGCCGGTCCTCGCGCATCGTCGCAGCCCTCGAGCAGTCGGGTGTCCCGGCCGTCAACCTCTCCGGCGGGATGCTCGCCTGGGAGCAGGCGGGGGCACCGGTGGAGCGCGACGCCCAGGGCGAACCGCGTCACGGGCACTGACCGCGGACGCGTAGTCTTGTCGGATCGAGCTCGGATCGAGCTCTCGGACCGAGTCCTGGGAGGCGCACGATGACGGACACCCGCGAAGAGCCGTCCGCGCCGAGCCGCCCGGGCTCCGCCCCGCGGCCCTCGAGCCCGATCGGTCCGAACACCACCGGCAACCTCGGTTCCCTCCGCTCCCTGCTGCCGCGGCTGTTCTCGCGCGCACAGCCGGCCGGCGCGGTGGACACGCTGATCCGCACGGTCCGTTCGCACCACCCCAAGGCCGACGTGACGCTCATCGAGCGCGCGTACTCGGTCGCCGAGCGGGCGCACGACGGCCAGAAGCGCAAGTCCGGTGAGCCGTACATCACGCACCCGGTGGCGGTCGCACAGATCCTCGCCGACCTCGGCATCGGCACGATCACCATCGCGGCGGCGCTGCTGCACGACACGGTGGAGGACACCGACTACCAGCTCGACCAGCTGCGGGCCGACTTCGGCGACGAGATCGCGATGCTCGTCGACGGCGTCACCAAGCTCGACAAGGTCAAGTACGGCGACAGCGCGCAGGCCGAGACGGTCCGCAAGATGGTCATCGCGATGTCGAAGGACATCCGCGTCCTCGTCATCAAGCTCGCCGACCGTCTGCACAACGCCCGCACCTGGGGCTTCGTGGAGTCCACCTCCGCCACGCGCAAGGCGAAGGAGACGCTCGAGATCTACGCGCCCCTCGCGCACCGGCTCGGCATCCAGATGATCAAGCTCGAGCTCGAGGACCTGTCCTTCGCGGTCCTGCACCCGAAGCTCTACGTCGAGATCGACAGCCTCGTCAAGGAACGGCAGCCGAAGCGCGAGCAGTTCGTGCAGAACGTTATCGGCACCCTGAAGAAGGACCTCAAGGCCGCCAAGGTCCGGGGCGACGTCATGGGGCGGCCGAAGCAGTACTACTCGATCTACCAGAAGATGATCGTGCGAGGCCGCGAGTTCGACGAGATCTACGACCTCGTCGGCATCCGCGTGCTCGTGCCGACCGTGCGCGACTGCTACGCCATGCTCGGCTCGGTGCACGCCCGGTGGACGCCGCTGCCCGGTCGCTTCAAGGACTACATCGCGACCCCGAAGTTCAACCTGTACCAGTCGCTGCACACCACCGTGCTCGGGCCGCAGGGCCGTGCGGTCGAGATCCAGATCCGCACGCACGAGATGCACCAGCGCGCCGAGTTCGGTGTTGCGGCGCACTGGAAGTACAAGCAGCGCGCTGCCGGTCGTGACGCCGGCACCTCGTCGACCACGGACGACCAGGACATGGCGTGGCTCGCCCACATCACCGACTGGCAGGCCGAGACCAGCGACCCTGGTGAGTTCCTCGACTCCCTGCGCTACGAGATCGGCGCCAAGGAGACCTACGTCTTCACGCCGCAGGGCAAGGTCATCGGTCTCCCCGCCGGCGCCACCCCGGTCGACTTCGCCTACGCCGTGCACACCGAGATCGGGCACCGCACGATGGGTGCGAAGGTCAACGGTCGCCTGGTCCCGCTCGAGAGCCAGCTGTCCAGCGGCGACGTCGTCGAGATCTTCACGTCGAAGAACCCCGACTCCGGCCCCTCGCAGGACTGGCTGCAGTTCGTCCGCAGTCCCCGCGCCCGCAACAAGATCAAGCAGTGGTTCACCAAGGAGCGCCGCGAAGAGGCGATCGAGCAGGGCCGTGACGCCATCGCCCGCGCGATGCGCAAGCAGAACCTGCCGCTCCAGCGCATCATGAGCCAGGACAGCATCGCCGAGGTCGCCTCCTCGATGCGGTACGAGGACGTCTCCGCCCTGTACGCCGCGATCGGCGAGGGTCACGTCTCGACGCAGTCCGTGATCGAGAAGGTCCTCGGCAACGTCCAGACCGAGACCGAGACGGACGAGCCCGAGCTCGCGTTCCCGCGCCAGGTCACCAGTCGTCAGCTGCGCACGAGCGACAGCGGCGTGCTGGTCCGCGGTGCGCCCGACATCCTCGTGAAGCTCGCGAAGTGCTGCACGCCGGTGCCTGGCGACCAGATCGTGGGCTTCATCACCCGCGGCCAGGGCGTCTCGGTGCACCAGTCGTCGTGCACCAACGTGAAGTCGCTCATGAACGAGCCCGACCGGATGATCGAGGTCGAGTGGGCCCCGTCGTCGAAGTCGGTGTTCCTGGTGCAGATCCAGATCGAGGCGCTCGATCGGTCGGGCCTGCTCAGCGACGTCACCCGGGTGCTGACCGATCACCACGTGAACATCCTGTCCGCGACGGTGTCGACCTCGTCCGACCGTCTCGCGCTCAGCCGGTTCGTGTTCGAGATGGGCGACACCATCCACCTCGACCGCGTGCTGAACGCGGTGCGACGCATCGACGCCGTCTACGACGTCTACCGCGTCAGCGCCGGCTAGCGGCAGGGCCCCGCGCGGCCCGTCCGTCGACCGGTCAGGAACCGTCGGCCGCGGCCCTGCCAACCGACAGTCCGTGACCACTCGGCGGACGCGAGCGGGGTGTCCTGACCGCGCGCACGCGCCGGACCGGAGGCCCGTGGCAGCCCCGCCCCGTGCCTCCCGCCCGTCGACCGGTCACGACACGTCGCACGGGCACCGTCGACCGGTCACGGACCGTCGGCTGCGGCCCTGCGAACCGACGGTCCGCGACCACTCGGCGAACGTGAGCGGGGTGTTGTGACCACTCGGCGAACGCCCGCTCGACGCACTAGCGGGCAGCGCCCCCAGCCCCGTTCTGCAGCCCCTGCAGCCCCTGCAGCCCCGACAGCCCCCACAACCGCCGCTCGGCCTGCCGCACCATGGGGATCGTCCCGAGGGACGTCAGGCGCGCCTGCAGCTCGGCAGCCGTGACCGCCCCGATCGCGAGCAGCCCGTGTACGGCCGTCGCCTCGGCCTCCCCGAACGCACCGGCCGAGGGGCCCGGCGTCCGCAGCAGGTCGACCGCGGTCCGCGCCGGCAGTGTGACCCGCAGCCGCGAGAGCTCGACGGCGTCGTCGGCGTCGATCCGGACCTCCCGCAGGCGGACGTCCGGCCCGACGTGGACCCGGACCTGCGGCGGGATGCACGCCTCGAGCGGCGCGGGCGGCCGGGACACCGCACCCCAGATCCACGCGGCGGTCAGCGTGCAGGCGATCAGGCGCGCGTCCCGGAGGACCCACGCGGCAGCGGCGGCGCGCAACGACGGCGTCTGCGGTTCGGCAGGGGAGGCCCAGCAGGGACCGACCGCGACCAGCTCGCCGGCCAGGGCCGCCGCACGCAACTCGGGCTCCGGCCAGTCGTCACTGGTCAGCAGTCGCGGGCGGGGCACCCGCACATCCTGCCCGACCTGCGGACGCCATCGACAGGCCTGTGGACAAGCCACGGACGGGCCGGGAGGCTCGTGGCGGGCCCGCACCGCGCCTCCAGGCCGTCAACCGGTCGCCACCACGGCATGGGCCGCGTCGACAACGCACGGACCCGCGGGCGGGGCGGATGACCAGACGGAGCGCAGCGCGCTCAGCGCAGGAAGCTCAGCGCAGGACGTCAGCGCGGTGCACGAGCGCCGCGGCACCGATGAGCGGACCGTCCTGCGACAGCCCGGTCGGGACGATCTGCACCTTCGTGACGAACCCGAACTCGACGCGCTCCGCCACGGCCTGCCGGGCGTACTCGAACAGGTCCGGGGTGACGTGCGAGAACCCGCCGCCGATGGCGACGATCTCGAGGTCGACCAGGCTCGTCGCGGCGGCGATCGCCTGTCCGAGCGCCCGACCGCTCCGCTGGACAGCGGCGACGGCGATCTCGTCCCCGGCGGCGTACGCGGCGGACAGCTCCTCGCCGGTGGTGCCCGCGAAGCCCTGGCGACGCGCCCAGGCCACGGTCTTCGGGCCGCTGGCGATCGCCTCGAGGCAACCGGTGCCGCCGCAGGCGCAGGGGTCGTCGTAGCCACCGCACTCGACGTGGCCGATGTGCCCGGCGTTGCCCGTCGGTCCGCTGACGGTGCGGCCGTGCAGGATGAGCCCGCCACCGACACCGGTCGAGACGATCATGCCCATCACGTGGTCGTACCCCTGGGCCGCGCCGACCCAGTGCTCGGCGAGCGTGATCGCCAGGCCGTCCATGCGGAGCGTCACCGGGACACCCTCGGGCACGAGTGCCGCGACCCGATCGCGCAGCGGGTGGCCGCGCCACACCGGCATGTTGAGCGGGGAGACCAGGCCGTGCTCCTCGTCGACCGGTCCGGCCGAGCCGATCCCGACACCGACGAGCGTCGCGTCGGCCGGCAGCGCGCCGAGCGCGGCCGTGACGACCTCGTCGACGGCGGCCTGCAACTCGTCCGACGTGCGCTGCGGTCCGGTGGGACTGCGGAAACGGGTCGCGGGGAGCACGGCACCCTGGTCGGTGACGAGTGCGGCCTCGACCTTCGTGCCGCCGAGGTCGACGGCCAGGGCGAGGGCGGGGGACTGGGGTGCGGTGCTGGACATGCGCGCTCCGATGCGGCGGTCTGGAGGCCCGGTGCGGGTCACCGACGCGTCGTCGCGTCCGGTGGGCGCCGGCCTGGTCGTGGTGGGTGCTGCTGGGTGGGCTGGTGGCTGTGGTGCAGCCGGGTCGGGTTCGCCGGACCGGTTCGGCCCGGTCGTCCGGTCGTCTCGACCGGCCGAGTCGGCCCGGTCGCGTCGGTTCAGTAGGACGAGGTGTCGTCACCGAGCGTCGACGCGGCGCCGGTCTCGGCGCGGTGCGCGACGTCGTCGAGGATGCGAGCCGAGGCACTCGTGCCGATGCGGTCCGCGCCCGCCTCGACCATCTCGAGCAGGGTGTCGAGGCCGCGGACGCCGCCGGAGGCCTTCACGCCGGTGTCGGCGCCGACCGTGCGACGCATCAGGGCGATGTGCTCGGCCGTCGCACCGCCGCCGGCGAACCCGGTCGAGGTCTTCACGAACGCGGCACCGGCGGTCTGTGCCGCGCGCGATGCGGCGACGATCTCGTCGTCGGTCAGGAACGCGGTCTCGAGGATCACCTTGACGACGGTGTCGCCGGCGGCGTCGACGACCGCACGGACGTCCTGCTCGACGCGCTCCCAGTCGCCGGACTTCGCGGCGCCGATGTTCTGCACCATGTCGAGCTCGAACGCACCGTCGGCCAGGGCCTGCAGCGACTCGGCGACCTTGGCCGCGGTCGAGGTGGTGCCGTGCGGGAAGCCGATCACGGTCCCGACGCCGACGCCGGTGCCGTGGAGACGCTCGACGGCGTGGGCGACGTCACTCGGACGGACGCAGACGCTGAAGACGCGGTACGCGGCGGCTTCGTCGAGCTGGGCGTCGACGTCCGCGCGGGTGAGTTCGGGCTTCAGGATCGCGTGGTCGATGAGGCCGCGGACGGCATCGGCGGTGACGGGGAAGGCTGCGTTGTCCACCCGGCAAGCCTACCCGTCAGGCGTGCCGCGTAGCGTGCAGGGCATGCAGGTCCTCGTCACCGGCGCCACCGGCTACATCGGTGGTCGTCTCGTCCCTCGTCTCCTCGAAGCCGGCCACTCAGTGCGCGTGTTCGTCCGCAACCCCCGGAAGCTCCAGGACGTCCCCTGGAGCAGCGACGTCGACGTCGCGGAAGGCGACCTCCAGGACGCCGATGCGGTGCGCGGCGCCGTCGACGGGGTCGAGGCGGTCTACTACCTGGCGCACGCGATGGGCGCCGACGGCGACTTCGAGTCGGCCGAGCGCGAGGCCGCGCAGACCATCGCACGCGAGGCGAAGGCGGCGGGTGTGGGCCGGTTCGTCTACCTGGGCGGGCTGCACCCGGACGGCGACCTCTCCAAGCACCTCCGCAGCCGCAAGGAGGTGGGGGACATCCTGATCGGTTCCGGTGTGCCGACCGTGGCGTACCAGGCCGGGGTCGTCATCGGCTCGGGCAGCACCTCCTTCGAGATGATCCGGCACCTCACCGACGTCCTGCCGTGGATGCCCGCTCCCCGCTGGGTCCGCAACCGCATCCAGCCGATCGCGGTCCGCGACGTCCTGTACTACCTGGTGGCCGCGCTCGACGTCCCCACCGACGTCAACCGCACCTTCGACATCGGCGGCCCCGACGTCCTGCGCTACGGCCAGATGCTGAACGGGTACGCGGTCGAGGCGAAGCTCCCGCAGCGCCCGATCACGGTCCTGCCCGTGCTCACCCCGCGCCTCGCCGCGCACTGGTTCAACGCCGTCACGCCGATCCCGCGCAAGCTCGCGACCCCGATCATCGAGTCGCTGCAGTTCGAGTGCGTCCAGCGCGAGCACGACATCGACGACGTGGTGCCGCAGCCCGAGGGCGGGCTCACCTCGTACCGCCGGGCCGTCCGGCTCGCCCTGAACAAGATGCGGAGCGGGCAGGTGCAGACGAGCTGGCGCAGCGCGACGCTCTCGAGCGCCTCGGCGGACCCGATGCCGAACGATCCGGACTGGGCGGGCCACACCGTGTACGTCGACGACCGGAAGCGGCACTCCAACGCCTCCGCCGAGGACGTCTGGCGTGTCATCGAGTCGATCGGCGGCGAGAACGGCTGGTACTCGTTCCCGCTCGCCTGGGTCGCCCGCGGCTGGATGGACAAGATCGCCGGCGGTGTCGGCCTGAACCGCGGTCGCCGTGACCAGCAGCGGCTCGAGCAGGGCGACGCCCTCGACTGGTGGCGCGTCGAACGCCTGGAGCGCGGTCGCTACCTGCGGCTCCGCGCCGAGTTCAAGTCACCCGGTCGCGCCTGGCTCGAGATGACGGTCACACCGAACCCCGACGGCGGCAGCGACTACCACCAGCGGGCGATCTACTTCCCGCAGGGACTCGCCGGTCGGCTGTACTGGTACGGCATCCTGCCGTTCCACGGGATCATCTTCCCCGGTATGGTCGAGCGCATCACCGCCGCCGCCGAGCGGGAGTCCGACCACACCGAGTCCACGCAGCGCAACCGCACGCAGCAGACCGGGACCCCCGAGCCGGCGCACGAGGAGGCAGCATGACCGACGACCGCAGCCCCGTCCTCTTCCTGGGGGACAGCATCACCGAACAGGGCGACTGGGACACCTGGCTCCCCGACGAGCAGACCCTGAACCAGGGCATCGGCGGCGACACGACCGACGGCGTGCTGACGCGCCTCGACGCCGTGGTCGCCGAGCAGCCCGAGGTGATCGTGTTGCTCATCGGCACGAACGACTTCGGCAACCACCGGGCGAGCGCCGAGCACGTCGTCCGGAACGTGGAGACCATCCTGGTCACGCTCCGCCGTGAGCTGCCGGGCGTCCGCCTCCTGCTCGTCTCGATCCTGCCGCGGCAGGCCGAGTACGCCGCGAAGATCGAGCAGGCCAACCGGCACCTCCGCCAGTTCGTCGCCACCTGCCACGCGCAGTACCTCGACGCCTGGCCCGCCCTGGCCGACGGCGACCACCTGGACGACCGCTTCACCGAGGACGGCCTGCACCTGACCGAAGAGGGCTACCGCGCACTGGTCGGTGAACTGGTCCCGGCGCTCGAGCGTGTCCGCGACCTGCCGCCGATGTCGCGGTCGATCCAGGCGATCGACCTCGACGGCTCCGCAAACTGATGGCCGCTCGCAAGGGACGGCCCCCGGTGGGGTCGTCCCAGCACGGCGTGCCCGCGGGGTCGCCACGACCGGCCGCCGCCGCCGCACCGGCCGACCGTGCCCGCGAGACACCGCCGTTCACCCGTCCGGCACTGGCGCCGTCGCTGATCGCGGCGATCGTGCTGCTGTCGTGCGTCGCCATCGTCGACTCGTCGGGCTTCGTCTTCGCGCGCTGGGGTGTCACCGTGCTCGCGCTGATCGTGCTCGTGTTCGCGATCCGCGGCCGGACCTGGTGGGCCGCACTCCTGATGGCGGCCGTGGCGGTCTGCTGGAATCCCCTCGTCACCGTCCCGATCCCGGGCCAGGTGTGGGCGGGACTGCAGCTGGTGGCCGCCGCGCTGTTCATCGTGGTGGGCATCGTCGTGAAGGTGCCCCGCGAGACGGACGCACCCCGGGCCTCCTGACCGGCCTGCTGCAGCGCTCCCGCACGGCCGTCGCGCCTGCGAGCACCGTCGGGCGCGGGCGGACGGTAGGATCGGGAGGTCGGGTACAGGACCCGGCCGCACGACCCGAAGGGCATGGATGAACGACGAGACCGAGCCGGTGACCGAGAGTCCTCTGCTGAACCCTCGACCGTCCTCCGGCGGTCTCGACCGATCCGACGTCGTCGTCCGCAAGGGGCGGCTGACCCTGATCAACGGACACCTCACGCCGCAGCAGTCGATGATCGAGGACCTGCTGTTCCTCGACGACGCGCTCACCGCGGCTGATGTCGACCACCTGCTCATCCGGGGCAACGACCAGCGTCCGGTGATCGCCCTCGACGAGCGCGACCGCCAGCGTGCGGAGAGCGCCGTGATGTCCGCGGCCGTCAACGAGCCGTTCTACGCGAAGCCGCCGGGCAAGCCGGCCGTGCTCGTGCAGGACGACGGGCTCGGCTCCGTCGAAGAACCCGTGCTGCGCGTGTTCCGTCCCCGCCTCGAGCCCCTCGGACGCCTGCGCTACGGCGCTGAGACGAGCGTCCAGCTCGAGTTCTGGCGGGTCACCGACACCGAGGTCCTCGCTCCCGTCGAGAACGCCCTCATGCGCCGCAGCCTGCCGATCGACGAGTTCGTGCTCGTCGACATCGAACGGTACGGCCGAACCTGGCGCACCGTCGAGCACATGTTCGACGACCACGTCTCGGACATCCGCTTCCCGATCGACATCGTCTTCTCGTGGGTCGACGGCAACGCCGTCGAGTACCAGCGGGCCCGTCAGGCTGCGCAGTCGAACGCCGTCCTGGGTGAGGGCGACGACGCTCCCGCCCGGTTCCGGCAGATCGACGAACTGAAGTACGCGCTCCGTTCGGTGCACACCTTCGCGCCGTGGATCCGTCAGATCTACATCGCAACGGACTCCCCGGCGCCGCACTGGCTCGCCGAGCACCCGAAGGTCCGGATCGTCCGCAGCGAAGAGTTCTTCGCCGACCCGTCCGTCCTGCCGACGCACAACTCGCAGGCCGTCGAGTCGCAGCTGCACCACATCCCGGGCATCAGCGAGCACTTCATCTACTCGAACGACGACATGTTCTTCGGGCGCCTGACCGACCCGTCGATGTTCTTCAGCCCGGGGTCGGTGACGAAGTTCATCCTCGCCACCACCCGCATCGGGCTCGGTTCGAACAACCCGGCGCGCAGCGGTTTCGAGAACTCCGCCCGGGTCAACCGTCGCCTGCTGCAGCAGCGCTTCGGCGCGGTGACGACGCGGCACCTCGAGCACGCTCCGACCCCACTGCGTGCCTCGATCATGACCGAGATGGAGCACGAGTTCGCCGCCGAGTTCGCGTCGACGGCAGCCTCGCGCTTCCGTGCTGCGGACAACATCTCGGTGACGAACTCGCTGTACCACTACTACTCGCTCCTCACCGGTCGGGCGATCGTGCAGGAGACCGCCGACGTCCGCTACATCGACACCACGATGCAGTCCGGGCTCCGCTCCCTCGACGAGCTGCTGAAGAAGCGGAACGCCGACTTCTTCTGCCTCAACGACGGCAGCTTCCCGGAGGTCAGCGACGAGGAACGTACGCAGCGCGTTACCGACTTCCTCGAGCGCTACTTCCCGTTCCCCGCGCCGTGGGAGCGCCCCACCGTCTAGGACGCGCCAGCGGCCTGCTGGGAGCGTCCCAGCGCTCAGGACGCGCCAGCGGCCTGCTGGGGCGCTCCGGGCGAGCCTGCGAGCCCGGCGCCGGAACCCAGCCACGAGGTTCAGACGCACCCGCACGCTCCACCGCCCGCTCCACCGGTCACGACACACCGCCACCCCCACGCCGAGCGGTCGCAAACCGCCGACTCCGCCTCCCGCGACCAACACAACGTGACCACGCGACGCAGCACCCGCGGTGTGTCGCGACCACCTCGACGGCCGGGAGGCGCGAGTCGGCCCCGCCACGGGCCTCCCGACCGTCCGGCGGGTAGTCCACCGCCCCGGTGCGCGCCCCGGACACACCCGTCCCGCTTGGTGCGCAGAAGAGGTCGGGTCCGGATGACGGACCCGACCTCTTCTGCACTCGAAGTGCGCGGCGCTAGCGGTGGATGGGGGAGACGGGCACCGAGTCCAGCGTGAACACGGGGATGCTCGAGGTGACCGGAGCAGGCTCGACCGCCGCGGGGATCGTCACACCGTGCGCCGCGAGCTTCGCCTCGGTCTCGGCGGCCGAGACCGGCTGCCCGACGGTCGCGTAGTGCCCGATCGGCACCACCGAGTGGACGACGTTGCGGCCGTAGACGTGCACGAGGTTGAACGACTGCGCGCCGTCCCGCCCACGCGTTCCGCCCTGGTACTCCGTGAGGTCCTGGGTGTAGCAGGTGGCGCTGGCGACGGACACCGGGACGCCGGCGAACACCGCACTGGTCGAGTAGTGCAGGTGCCCGGCGATGATGGCGAGGACGTCGCTGCCCTCGACGACCTCGGCCAGGGCCTGCTGGTCGCGCAGTTCGACGAGGACGGTGAGGTCCTGCACGCTCGGCACGGGCGGGTGGTGCATCGCGAGGATCGTGCCGTGCGGGGCCGCCTCGGACAGGACCTCGGCGAGCCAGTCGAGCTGCTCGGGGGAGACCTCACCGTGGTGGTGGCCGGGCACGCTGGTGTCCAGGGTGATCACGCGCAGGCCGTTGACGTCGTAGACGAAGTCCACCGGGCGATCGGTGGGCTGCAGGCCGAAGAGCTCCTGGCGGAAGGCGCCGCGCTCGTCGTGGTTCCCCATCGCCCAGATCACCTGCGCACCGATGCGCTCGGCGGCCGGCTCGAGGATCTCGCGCACCCGGGCGTACGCACCCGGCTCGCCCTTGTCGGCGACGTCGCCGGTGACGACGATCGCTTCCGGGCGCGTGCCCGAAGCTTCGATGTCGGCGACGATCTCGGTCAGGCGAGCGGCGGAGTCGACGTCGCCGTACAGGTTCCCACCCCCGGAGACGAGGTGGGTGTCGCTGAGGTGGAGCAGGAAGTGGTTCGGCCTGGGGTGTTCGGCCGTCCGGCTGTCCATCGGGGTCTCATTCCGTTGGCGGATGCGTGGTGCAACACGTTGCCACACCGTCCTGGACGAGTCCAGCACGCCGGAGTGAACCAGCCGTGAACTGGGGGCGGCGTGTTGAGGCGAGACGGGGAAACCCCCCGCCCACGAAGTGGACGAGGGGTTTCCCTGTTTCTTGCCGAGGAATGTCGCAGTGTCAGTGATCGCCGGGGCCGACCTGGGGTGCCTGGTGGCTACCCTCGAGGTCCGGGCCGTGGTGCGCGGCGTGCGCTGCCTCGAGCTCGGCCTTCGAGACCGGCTCGATGCGGTCCTCGAAGAAGAAGCGGGAGACGCCAGCGCGGACCTTCTGCAGACCGGTGATCTTGCCCTTGGCGTTCGGGCGGATCATCAGCGGCTTGTACTCGTTGAACTGCAGCAGCTTCCACCGCTCGTACTCGTCGAGCTGCTCGTGCACCTCGATGTACTCGCCGTGGGGGAGTCGGACGATACGGCCCGACTCGTAGCCGTGCAGGACGATCTCGCGGTCCTTCTTCTGGAGGGCGAGGCAGACACGCTTCGTGATCCAGAAGGCGATGAACGGGCCGAGGACCGTCGTCGCCTGGATCACGTGGATCACGTGTTCGATCGACACCATGAAGTGCGTCGCGATGATGTCGGACGAGGCGGCGAACATCAGGCTCAGGTAGAGCGTGATGCCGGCGGCGCCGATCGCGGTGCGCGTCGGAGCGTTGCGCGGGCGGTCGAGGATGTGGTGCTCACGCTTGTCTCCGGTCACCCACGACTCGAGGAACGGGTACATGAGGATGGCGACGATGAGAGCGACCAGGACGGCGATCGGCACGAGGATGTTGAACGACACCGTGTAGCCGAACCACACGACCTCCCAGTGCGGCGGCACCAGACGGAGCGCACCGTCGGCGAAGCCGATGTACCAGTCGGGCTGGGTACCGGCGGACACCGGGGACGGGTCGTACGGGCCGTAGTTCCAGATCGGGTTGATCGTGAACAGCGACGCGATGAGGGCGAGGATGCCCGCGACGATGAAGAAGAAGCCACCGGCCTTCGCGGCGAACGCCGGGAGGATCGGGACACCGACCACGTTCTCGTTCGTCTTGCCCGGACCCGCGAACTGCGTGTGCTTGTTGATCACGACGAGGACGAGGTGGACACCCAGAACAGCGACGAGGATCGCCGGCAGCAGCAGGATGTGCAGCGTGTACAGGCGGCCGACGATGTCGGTACCGGGGAACTCGCCACCGAAGAGCAGGTAGGCGATCCAGACGCCGATGACCGGGACGCCCTCGATCATGCCGACGATGATCCGGAGACCGTTGCCGGAGAGCAGGTCGTCGGGGAGCGAGTAGCCGGTGAAGCCCTCGGCCATGGCGAGGACCCAGAGCAGGAATCCGAAGACCCAGTTGAGCTCACGCGGCTTGCGGAAGGCACCGGTGAAGAACACGCGGGCCATGTGCAGCATCACCGACGCCACGAACAGCAGGGCTGCCCAGTGGTGGATCTGTCGGACGAAGAGCCCGCCACGGATGTCGAACGAGATGTCGAGCGTGGACTGCAGGGCCGTCGACATCGCGACGCCCTTGAGTGGCACGTACGAGCCGTTGTAGACGACCTCGGTCATCGACGCCTGGAAGAAGAACGTCAGGAAGGTCCCGGAGAGCAGCACGACGACGAAGCTGTACAGCGCCACCTCGCCGAGCATGAAGCTCCAGTGGTCCGGGAAGATCTTGCGGCCGACTTCCTTGACGAGACCCGAGATGCTGGTGCGCTCGTCGATGTAGTTGGCGACCCCGCCGATGATGCGGGATCCGCGCTCCGGCGCCGGCTTGTTCGTCGACGTGTTCGGTGCGGTGGTGGTGGTGCTGCTCATCAGCGTTCACGCTCCCAGAAGGACGGTCCGACCGGCTCGTGGAAGTCGCTCTGGGCAACCAGGTAGCCGTCGTCGTCGATCGCGATCGGAAGTTGGGGGAGGGGGCGTGCTGCCGGACCGAAGATGACCTCGCAGTTGTTCGAGACATCGAAGGTGGACTGGTGGCACGGGCACAGCAGGTGGTGCGTCTGCTGTTCGTAGAGCGCGACGGGGCAGCCGACGTGGGTGCAGATCTTGGAGTACGCGACGATGCCGTCGTAGCCCCAGTTCTCGTGGCCCTTGGACGGGTTGAGGTCCTTCGGGTCCAGGCGCATCAGGAGGACGGAGGCCTTCGCCTTCTCTTCCAGCATGTGCTCGGACTCGAGCATGCCCTCGGGGATGACGTGGAACACCGACCCGATGGTGACGTCGGAGGCCTTGATCGGCAGACCCGTCGGGTCCTTCGTCAGGCGCAGGCCCTGCTTCCAGAAGGTGTGACGGAGCAGCTCGTTGGGGTCCTCGGCCGGAGCGAGGTCACGGACCAGGACGATGCCGGGGAGCGGGAACGCGGCCAGGGCACCGATCATCGAGTTGCGGATCAGCTTGCGACGGCTGAAGCCGGACTCCTTGTCGGCGAGCTGGAACGCCTCGACCGCCTTGGCGCGGGTCTCGTCGGTGCCGCGGGTGCCGTGACGGAGCTCGGTGATCTCACGATCGACGACGAGCGACTTCGACCAGTAGACGGCGCCGAGGCCGAGGGCGAGGAGCGCGAGGGCGATCGACAGGCCCAGGAAGAGGTTCGCGGTGCGGACCGTCCCGAAGTCGCTCGGGTCGATCGGGAAGGCGACGTACGCCGCGATCGACAGGACGCTGCCGACGATCGACAGGTAGAAGTAGGCGGCGACCTGGCGCTCGGCCAGACGCTGCTTCTTGGGGTCGACGTCGGTGCGACGCGGGCGGTGCGGCGGCTCGCCCGGGTTCTCGAACGGGTCGGCGGGGAGGACCGCGATCCCGGGGGAGGTGGTCGTGCCGTGCTTCTCGACAGCCGAGGACGAGTTCAGCGTCTCGTCGTCGTGCTCTGCCATGGTGTTCCCTTCAGTGTCGTTCGACACGGACGATCAGTTGGACTTCGCGGTCAGCCAGACGGTCATCGCGACGACCGCGCCGAGTCCGAAGATCCAGATGAACAGACCCTCGGCGACCGGCCCCAGGGAGCCGAGTGCGAAGCCGCCGGGGGACTTGTTGTCCTGCACGTACTTCAGGTACGTGATGATGTCGGCCTTCTGCTCCGGCGTCAGGTTCAGGTCGTTGAAGACCGGCATGTTCTGCGGGCCGGTGAGCATGGCCTCGTAGATGTGCTTGCCGGAGACCGTCTCGAGGTTCGGGGCGTACTTGCCCTCCGTCAGCGCACCGCCAGCGCCGGCCACGTTGTGGCACATGGCGCAGTTGATGCGGAACAGTTCGGCGCCTTCGGCGGCGTCGCCTTCTTCACCGTTGGTGAGCTCGGCGGACGGGACCGACGGGCCGGGGCCGAGGGAGGCGACGTACTGGGCCAGGGCGTCGACCTGCTCGTCCGTGAACTGCGCGGGCTTCTCTTCGGCCTGCGGGCCCTGCGCCGCCATCGGCATGCGGCCGGTGCCGACCTGGAAGTCGACCGACGCGGCGCCGACACCGATGAGGGACGGGCCCTCGCTCGTGCCCTGCGCGGAGAGACCGTGGCAGGTGGCGCAGTTCGATGCGAAGAGCTTCTCGCCCTCGTTCACCTGCGACTGGCTCGAGGCGGCGACGGTGCTCGTGCTGTCGTCGGCGTTCGCCGTGGAGCTGAACAGTGCGTACGCGCCACCGGTGGTCATGAGACCCACGACGATGAGCGACACGGTCGCCATCGGTGAACGGCGGCCCTTCTTGGACTTGGTTCTGTTGAACATGTGCTGGGGGGTGTCCAGTTCCTACTTGAGAAGGTAGATGACGGCGAAGAGGAAGATCCACACGACGTCGACGAAGTGCCAGTAGTACGACACGACGATGGCGGTGGTCGCTTCCTTGTGGCCGAAGTTCTTGGCGGCGAAACCGCGGCCGAGCGTCAGCAGGAAGGCGATGAGGCCGCCGGTCACGTGCAGGCCGTGGAACCCGGTGGTCATGTAGAACGCCGAGCCGTACGCGCTGGAGGAGAGCGTCACGCCCTCGTGCCAGAGGTTGGCGTACTCGAAGATCTGGCCGCACACGAAGATCGCGCCCATCGCGTAGGTGACGAAGAACCACTCCGTCATGCCCCAGTGGCGCGGGTTCCAGCTCGTCCGGTGCACCTGGAAGCGCTCCGCTGCGAACACCGCGAACTGGCAGGCGAAGCTGGACAGCACCAGGATGATCGTGTTCACGGAGGCGAAGGGCACCTCGAGCTTCGCGGTCTCGGTCGCCCAGAGCTCAGGGGACGTGCTGCGGAGCGTGAAGTAGATCGCGAACAGGCCGGCGAAGAACATGACCTCGCTGCCCAGCCACACGATCGTCCCCACGGCCACGGCGTTCGGCCTGTTGAGGGCCGGACCGCTGGCTGATCTGGAGAGAGAGGTGCTAGTCACGTCCACCATTATGGCCGAAACCCCCGACAGTGTTTTCGCAGGAGACTGGCGGGTCTCTCGAATTCACTACGATCGAGCCATGCCTGATGCACTTTCTTGGCCAGCGGTGATCAGCGCGCTCATGGCGCGCGAGGACCTGACGATCAGGCAATCCACATGGGCCATGGAGGAGATCGTCCACGGGCGAGCCACCCAGGCGCAGATCGCCGCCTTCGCCGTGACCCTCCGCGCGAAGGGCGAGACCGTCGACGAGGTCGTCGGCTTCCGCGACGCGATCCTGGACGCCGCCGTCCCGCTCGACGTCGACCCGATGGCGCTCGACATCGTCGGGACGGGCGGCGACGTGGTCGGCACGGTGAACGTCTCCACGATGGCGGCCATCGTGATCGCCGCAGCCGGGGTCCCCGTCGTCAAGCACGGCAACAAGGCCAGCTCGTCGAAGTCCGGGTCGAGCGACGTGCTCGCCGCCCTCGGACTCGATCTCACGATGGACGCCGCGCGTGTCGCGGACACCTTCCGGCGTGTCGGGCTGACCTTCGCGTTCGCCAACGCGTTCCACCCCGGTTTCGCCCACGCAGGCCCGGTCCGCCGGGAGATCGGGGTGCCGACGGTGTTCAACTTCCTCGGGCCGCTGGTCAACCCCGCACGGTGCGAGGCCAACGCTGTCGGCGTCGCCCAGCTCGACCTCGTGCCGATCATCACGGGCGTGTTCCAGACGCGCGGCGCGACGGCGCTCGTGTTCCGCGGGGACGACGGCCTGGACGAGCTGACCACCACCGGGCACAGCCACATCTGGGAGGTCACCGGGGGGCGCGTGACCGAACACGACCTCGACCCGCGGGACCTCGGCATCGCCCGAGCGCGGACCGAGGACCTGCTCGGCGGCGACCCCGAGCACAACGCCGCCGTCGTGCACCGGGTGCTCGCGGGGGAGACCGGACCCGTCCGCGACATCGTCCTGCTGAACGCCGCGGCCGGCCTCGTCTCGTTCCGGCTCGCGCAGGACCCGAACGAGTCCGACCGGCCCATCCTGCAGCGCTTCCGCGAACAGCTCGTCGTCGCCGCCGAGGCGATCGACTCGGGCGCCGGTGCGCGCAAACTGGCTGATTGGGTCGGCGCAGCTCCCGCCGCGTAGTCCACGCGGCCCCGCGCACCGCGCGCGGTGCGTCACTCGGTGCGAGCCTGGCGGCCCGGTGCTGCGCTGCGAGCGCTCACCCGGCGGTCACCGCTGCACCCGGTGACCAACACCGCACCGTGCCGTACCCGCAACCCCGTGCCCGACTGGAGGCCCGTGGCAGGCCCCGCGCCGCGCCTCCAGTCCGCACCGTGCGCGGTCTGTGCGATCCCGCACCGTGCGCGGTGCGCCACTCGGTGCGAGCCTGGCGGCCTGGTGCTGCGATGCGAGTGCGCACCCGGCGGTCACCGCTGCACCCGGTGACCAACACCGCACCGTGCCGTACCCGCAACCCCGTGCCCGACTGGAGGC